>JAHJAA010000003.1 GCA_018814305.1 Pseudomonadota bacterium | reverse complement strand
AGCGGCTTACAACCGCCCCTTGCCTCCGGCGGGGCTCAAGCTAAAGAGCTATTAAACATCAAACAAGGCTGTTCATGGAATGAATGCTTTGTGAACTAACAATGGACCTCGGATTTACCGATTCCGTCTGAAGCAAAACATATCAAATATTGGGTACCTTAAGAAAATTAAATGTCCGATAATCAATAATCAGTGAATTCAAACAAAGGCGAGAAAAATCTTAAGGATATGTTATTCCAAACGAAGTTAAGAGAGAGCTTTTTATTCCGGAAGTATGAAGGAAAATATTTGATCCTTGGTCTGCTCCTCGTGGTGGCTATTGCAGCTATTGGGTGCAGCGGCGGAGCCGATACTACGAATGATGCCGGAGTGGATACGGTTATAAGCGATGAAGGGGCAGACCCACCGGCCAGTGATGCGATTACGTCGGACAGTGATAATGCTGGCTCCGTATCGCCTTTTGGTGTTGCTGAACACTTTAACACCCTCGCCACGATCTCGACCCAGGCAAGCGAACTGGGCTTTCGTTCGATCCGGCTTGCCGGGCCCCAGGCCATCGCCTGGGATCGAGTCACGCAGGACGGTTGGACCAACGATGGGCTTTATACCGAACTGACCGCCGCAGGCTATGAACTCTCGGTTGTCGTGCTCGGCAATAACCCGGTGGCAACCGGCACGCTCACGGAATATGCCAGATTCATCACGGAGCTGGTCGAACGCTACGACGGTGATGGAATCGATGACGCTTCAGGATCACCCCGAATTGCAATCATAGAGATCGACAATGAACCCGATCTCTATGAAGGTCCACAAGAGCAGACGCCATGGCACGGTGAAATCTCGGAGACAGGAGATTATGCAATAGTACTACAGACCGCCTATACGGCGGCCAAAGCGGCAAGTCCCGACGTGAAGGTGGCGATTGCCGGGATGGCGTTTAATGTCGATTATTATGGTGCGATTTTCGCGGCCCTCCACGGCGAAACGGCCTTTGATCTCTTCAACTTCCACTATTACAGTACCGAGGAGAAATATTTTCAGGCCGGGGTGCCGATGATCAACGGCACCGACCTGGTTCCGTCGTTAACCGAGGTACACAACCTGCTGACGGAAAATGGCTACACCGAAATTCCAATCATCGCAACCGAGACCGCGACTTATTCCGGCACAAGTTTTCTTGGGCAGGGTGGGGCGCTGCCGGAGCAATCGGAGCGCGAGCAGGCCATTTCCCTGGTGCGCCGTTATATTTATGCGGCAACCAGAGGGGTGAATCGACTGTTTTGGTTTCAACCGCTTGGCGTGGGAGGAACCGCGCTGGTCAACGGCACCCAGCGAAAGCTTGCCTATTATGCATACATGCGGATGGTTGATGAGTTGGATGGAGTGGATTTCGCGGGAGCCGAAATTGTTTGTGACGGCAACAACGATGTTTATGTGCACAGGCTGATGAAGGGCGGTGACCCGGTATGGGTTCTATGGCGCGATGGTGACGAAACCCTCGGGACAACAGATGTCACCATCGCTGTTGGGGATACCGGGCCGCTCAGGCTCATAACTTCAGTGCCGTCCGGTTCCGTCGGTGGTGATCTTGATCCGTCAAGCTATGCAAGTCTCTTTACCGAGAGGGTGATCACCCCGGTTACGGGCGAGGTTAGCATCACAGTCGGAGCGGTGCCGCTCTACCTGCTACCATAGACCTCGTCATTATTATGTGTTGGGGACATCAAGCTGATTGACATTCTGCCGAAAACAAATTGGACATGGAGAAATGTATCCCTGTTATTTATCGCCCGGTTTACTGAGGGTGTGGCGGACAGTTTCGGTGATCGTCCGGAAATCAATCTTGCCGCTGCCCATTTTAGGAAACTCTTCAATGACATGGAACTTTCGTGGCATGGCAATAGCCGGCAGATCCTGGGATATTTTTTTCAGGATGTCATCCACATCAATCTCCTGGGTGACAGCGGCAATTATCTTGCTCCCCTTCAGGGCATCGGGAATCTCCACCACGCAGCATAAGACATCCTGGGGGAGATACTTCTCAAGAACATTTTCGACTTTAACCAGCGAGACCATCTCGCCACCTACCTTGACAAATCTCCGCAGCCGGCCGACGTGCCAGATATAGCCATCACCATCGATCATTCCCATATCGCCGGTATCATACCAACCATGGCGAATATGGAGCGAGGTTGCCTCGAAATCGTCAAAATAGCCCTTCATGACCAGATCGCCCTTGATGAGAATCTTGCCGACCTCTTCGACCCTGCATTCCTCGCCTGTTTCATAATGTTCGATCCTAACCTGCACCCCCGGGAAAGGCAGCCCGACGCTTCCGGGTTTATTGTTGCTATTACTGTTACCGGAAATCCCCGGTGACGTTTCAGTGGTGCCATAGGCCTCGTACAAAACCATGCCATGCTTTTTCTGAAAACCCTCCCGCAAAGCGTCCGGGCACTTGTCGGCACCGCACAGGGCGAGCCGCACACTGGAAAAATCGCCGGGTTCAGACTTTCGCAGGTAGCCCCAAAAAAAACTGGGGGTGGCAACCATCAAGGTCGGTTTATCATTTTTGACGATAGTGCAGATCGTCTTGAAGTCCAAGGGATTGGCGTAGGTCACTGCGGTCATTCCATGATACAGAGGGGCCCACAGATTGGCGGTCAGTCCAAAAACGTGAAAAAAAGGCAGGTTAGCCAGAAATATATCCTGCTCAGACAATTCGTATCGCTCGGATAGACTGACTATGTTGGCGGAGATATTCTTATGGGTCAACTCAACGGCTTTAGGGTCTTTTTCACTCCCGCTGGTAAAGAGGATAACCACCGTATCGGTATCCTCGCCCTGATGGACCAACTTCTGCAGAACGCTAACCGGCAGTTTTGCCTTGAGAGCCGCCTTAAGCTTGTTGAGGCCCGATAAACCAGCCATGATATCCTCAAGAAAGACCATACCTTCGACCATGGGACAGTCGATCTTTTCGAGAAGAGCCTTGGAGGTGATAACCCGTTTAAAGTCGCATTTGTCCTGGGCATATTCAACGTTGGCTGCAGCACCGGTGGAATAGTTGATCATCACCGGAACCCGGCCGCTCATCAGGACACCAAGGCTGGCCAGGGCGCAACCAGCGGAAGTCGGAAGCATGATCCCGGTAAATCCCTCGTCATATTTACGGAATTCTTCGGCCAGCAACAAGGAGGCGATCAGGGCCTTACCATAGGTAACCTGCCGGTCCGTGGTCCGATCAATATAGGCCAACTTCGACCCGTATTTTTTGGCTATGGTGATAAAACGCTGATGAAGAGTCATATCTCTTTTCTCCGGATCTTATGAAGATTCAAAATTATTTTGGGTGCCGCAAGATCGGACGGGGCCACTCCATAACCAACTGAAAGGCCAAAGGTGATCGGAAAAGATTTACATACTAATCAGTATATAAATCTCCCCTGTGGAGAAAGTAAACAGGGATTCTCGCTTTGACCTATTTGAATCAACTTTAAGGATGTTGAAAAAATTTGAAAACAGTTGGGTTTAGCACCACCTAACTGATACCCTGTGGTAATTATCCATCAAAAATTATACTCGAGTCAAGGGTGACAGAGTCTCAATTTTGTTCACCTGCATCCCTTAAGACCACGTTGATAGTGGGGCTTGACGGGAGACTACAAACAGATGGTATACAGATACATTTCTCTAAGAAGGTTGACAGAGATGAGGCAGTTTTAATATAAACAAAATGACAAATCTACTATCCCTTTTTTCAATGAATCCAGCGAGAACGGTATAAATATCTTAGCCGTAGCCTGTAACTATTCGGGATCAAAAACCATTTTAGGTTTTAAGTATTATTTGTTACAAGACTCAAGTCATAAGACACTAATGAACAGTAGAGGGAAACGAAAAGGAGGGCGTTTATGAAAAAGAACAAATGGTTGTTGTTTGTGGCGTTTTGCATTTCGGTGCTATTATCCGGTTGTTCTTCAGGCGGAGGAGGGGGAGGCAGTAGTGATACCACCACGACCACCATCTCTTCGACCACCACGACCTCCCTCGATACTCTTTTGACCTCGGATTCCGACAACGATGGCCTGGGCTATGACTTGACTACGGTGCAGGTGCAGCTTGACGCCTTTTCAGTGGCAGTTGATTCTACCACCTCTCTGGCCACGACCGGTGAACAACTGACCGCCTCGGTCCGGACCACCGGCGGCTCTTCCTCCGGCTCTCTGAGCTATCTTTGGGATTTACCGACGGGAGGAGCCCTTGCCCAGGGTACAGCGATAAGCGACTCATCGATTTCCTTCAGTTTCTCCTCAGCCGGAGAGTATCTGGTCTCAGTCACCGTAACCGATACGGTCGGTAACCATTCCTCATCCGGTGCGGTCTATTATATTACCGATCCAGCAACCCTGTATACCATCGGCGATCTTTCGGCTGACTCTCTCCTCGATTCCGATGATGTTGCTCTATTGAGTGGTCATCTGGATGGAACTACAAAGCTGGATGCCAGTCAGCTGAAAAAAGCGGATATCACCCTGGACGGGCGGATTGTGGACAACGACCTGGCTTTACTCCAGGCTGCAGTTGCTGCCGGTGATGCAGCCCCGACCTATTTATCCACCAGCCAGGGCAGGGCCGGATCAACGGCCTTTATCATTCACCCGGCCCTGCTTGATCCAGCCGCCATGGCCACAGTGAAAATAACCGCAGTTACTGCGGGAACATATGACGACACCTGCCTTACGGAAATGAACGGGAAACCCCATTGGGACGAGGTAACCTTTAACCGGAGCGAGCCTGGTTATCTGGCCTTTAGGGTACCGGTCAAGTATTCATGCTTGAGCTCGACTGAAACGGCCAAGGTTTCTCTCGAGGTTTCAGACGGCGCCTCCACCCAGTCCTTTACCCTGTCCGAGAATTTCTCCATTACCGCTTTACCGGCGGCAAGTGCTACCCCCGGGGCCATGGTCCTGGAGGTTATGGCCCAATTGCGAATGGCCATCAAGGCCCTCCCCACAGGGATTGAGGCCTATGCCGATGCGGTTGGCGCCGATCCTGGTGAAAAAGCCTTCCTGGTCGGTTCCTTGACCGCGGCGGCGGACCTGTTCGACGAGCAGTATGGTCAGTTCTATGTTGCCTTTAATGCCCTGGATGATCCGACCAAACAGGCCTGGGAGCAGATGGCCATGGCCGGCGGGCTTGAAGAACTGCTCTCCCAGTTGACCACCCAGTCGGGACGTTTCCGGATGAGCACCAGAGCGCTTCAGGCCGGGAATTCATCCAGAGCGTTATCAACCGGGGTCGGCCAGGCCCTGGTCGATATGATCTGTTCGTTCAATCAGATCCTCGATATCAGTAGCAGCATTGCCGATATCAATGAAAGCGTCGCCGGGGTCCTGGAGTATCTCGACTGGTGGCCGCTGAACACCGCCCCGGTCATCGGACCGGTTATCCAGGTGTTGTCACGGATTTCGAATATCATCTCCATGGTCACGGATCTGATTTCCTCAATCGGTCAATACGTCCCGGAACTGGGGGATGAGATCAATGTCGAAACAACTAAGAGTGCGTTGGATCTTGGAGAAATCACCGGGATCTCCGCCTCCATCGATGTCATGATCGTCAGCGGACTCTGTGATAGGGCTGGGGATGCGGCCGGAGATCTGATCGATGATCTCAAGGACAGGATCTTAAGTAGAATTGCCTCAAAAATCCCCGGGATCGGATCCAGTTTCCATAATGCGAGTATATCCCGTGACGATTTGGGGACAGTTGCCGGCTATGTCTATGACGCCATCAGCGCTGTGGCAGGATCGATTATCGATGCCTCGGGGATTAAGGACTACATGTCGTCGCTCATCTCCAGGGTCTGCGACTTCTTCGGAGACCCAAAACTTCCCCTGGCCACGGATTTCCTGGGGGCGTCCTGCGGCACCATCGTCAATTCGGCCTGGACCTGCACCGAGTCCTGTGCCGATTATCCCGTTGCCGCAACAGTGAGCTTTTCCGGAGATAAACCGATCTGCGGCAGACCGACTCCTGGCGAGGCCTCAGTCACCTGCCAGGATGATCCTCCCCAGGAGATCCTCACCGCTACCGTGGGCAATAGCAGTATGGATATCGGAGATACCACAAGTGCAACGGCAACCTACACCGTTGATGGACAGTCCTCGGTGGTCCAGGCCCAGTGGGTGAGCGGGAGTCCGGCCGTGGCATCAATCGGCAACGGAGTCGTGAGCGCCCTTTCGGTAGGGGGATCTGTGCTGACCGCCACCTATACCAGTCCACTGACCGGTGCCACCCTGACCGGGAACACCCTGGTCCAGGTCTTTGATCCCAACAACGAGGTACTCACCGTCAGTGTATATGAGAGTACGATCTTCGTAGGCGATGCAACCAGCGTTTCCGCAACCTACACCAAGGGCCGGATCACTGAAAACGTCACCTCCTCAGCAAACTGGACCAGCAGCGCTCCGGGGGTGGCCACCGTCAGTGCCAACGGTGGGGTCACCGGCATATCGGAGGGAACGGCAACCTTTACTGCCGGCTATACTGCCCCGATCACCGGCACGGTTTTCAATGAATCGACCGGTGCTTTATTGGTTAAGAAGGCGGAAACTTTCTCGGTGTTGCTCTATCAATCCTCCATCGAGGTTGGTCAAACGACTTCGATAGCCGGACATTACTCTTATCGCACTAACGTCTATACCGACGTAACCGCCTCGACCGCTTGGTCCAGCAGCAATTCAGCGATCGCCACGGTGAGTAATACCGGTGGAGTAACCGGGGTGGACGTCGGTACGGCCACCATCACCGGGGTGTATACCTCCCCCAATACCGGGGTTGTCTGGAGTGAGGGGGATGGTATTACTGTTACCGCTCCAACACCGTCCTGTTGCTATTGCGGAGACCCAGGGGTGACCCTGACGGCCAGCGGTTGTACGGGTTGGCCGGATGCCACCCAGTGCTCCGGCTGGCATTCGGTGGGCGGATCAACCGGTTGTGAAAACGATGGCCAATCGTACACCGGTTATGGCTGCACCATCACCATTCATTGCCCGTAACCGACCGATATAAAATAGTAAAAGTCCAGGCAGGGGGCCAGTGCTCCCTGTCTGGACTTGGGAATTACGATGACACGATATTTCACTGTGCCTCATAGAAGAAAACTCTTCAAAATATAAATTTGAACAGAGCTGATTTGAAACAACCATGAAAGACACAATACCCTGGCAATACAATGAATTTACCCAGGTGGGGAAAGATTACAGCAAGCCTGAAGAGGTCGAGGACTTCGAGGCAAGGCATTCGGACTTTCGGGACCTTGAAGGGGACAGTAACGCCGTTCTCGACCTCTTGGGAGTCAGTGAAAACGATATCCTGATCGATTTCGGTTCTGGAACCGGCGTCTTTGCCCGGCAGGCCGCCCAGCGCTGTCGGCAAGTCCATGCGGTCGATGTCTCCCAGGCTATGCTCGATTATGCCAGAAACGTGGCCATCCGGGCAGGGGTGACCAATATCGAGTACCATCACGGTGGTTTCCTGACCTTTGAGTATGACGGCCCGCCGGTGGACTACATCACCACAACCCTGGCGTTCCACCACCTGCCCGACTTCTGGAAGGGCATCGCCTTGAAGCGCATGTATACGATGCTCAAACCGAAAGGGAAATTGTTTATCCACGATGGGGTTATCGAAGTGGATGGGGCCATCGATAATATCACCGCCCTGATCGATCGACTGGGAGAAGCAGGCGGCGAAGAAATGCGAGAGGACGCGGAAGAGCATTTCCGGAAGGAATTCTCCACCTATGACTGGATTATAGACGGGCTCCTGACCCGGGCCGGCTTCGAGATCGAGAGCCGTGAGATCGTAGACGGGGTGATGGCATCCTATTATTGTCTCAGACCGGAATAACATCTCCACCTGATTGCTGTTTGGTTCGTCCTGGCTTTTCATTCCGGCCTCGCGGCATTACCCCAAACTCACCATAAAATGGAATAGAATTTTGTCATCAGGTGTTTAAGCGAGTATATCAGAGGATTGATGTCCACGGCTTTGTCCTTAATGGGGATTTATGCCTTGAAAAAATCCCGGAAGTGATGCATACAATTCCTCTTTGCCATGATTGACTTTATCCAGAATCATACCCTGATGGACCTCAGGGAACAGTTGAATCAGAAGGAACGGCACACCCTTTCGCCGTTCGCTTCTTTCAGTAATGCAGCGCTACGTCGTCAGCCGGAGACCAAGGTTGATCACCGCCAGGAATATGCTCTGGACTGTGATCGAATTCTCCATTCCCGGGCCTATACCCGATATATTGATAAAACCCAGGTTTTCTCGCTGATCAGCAATGATCATATTACCCACCGGGTCCTCCATGTTCAACTGGTGGCTCGGATTGCCAGGACAGTGGGACGGTTTATCGGCCTGAACGAGGATTTGATCGAGGCCATTGCCCTGGGGCACGATATCGGCCATCCGCCCTATGGCCATGACGGCGAGAGGGTTTTATCTGAACTCTGCCAACAGCACGGATTGCCGCCATTTCATCATAATATTCAATCCGTTCGTTTCCTTGATCGTATCGAAAAAAGAGGTGGGGGCTGGAACCTGACCCTGCAGACCCTGGACGGCATCCTCTGTCACGACGGCGAGAGTCATAGCGAGACGCTACAACCCTGCCGGGGCAGAAATTTTGCTGACCTTGAGCAAATGATCACCCAATTGGAAACGGAGCCCCAGCCAACCTGCCTTTTCCCCATGACCCTTGAAGGCTGCCTGGTCCGATTGTGTGATACCATCGGTTATATCGGTCGAGATATCGAGGATGCCATTGAGCTTGGGTTGATTCACCGAAATGACCTGCCGGAATCAGCTACCGAGATTCTCGGCAATACCAACGGTACAATCGTTTACCGACTGGTGGCGGATCTAATCCAAAATGGCTGTTCAGAAGACAATATCCGGTTCAGTGCCGAAATAGGCACCGCCCTGCGCCAATTAAAAAGATTCAATTATGAGCGGATTTATCTTAACCCTGTTATAAAAAGGGGGTTTGATAAAATCAGTCTCTGCTATCAATCCCTGTTCGAAACCTATTGCGATGATTTACGGAAAGGACAGAGCTCCTCATTGATTTTTATCGATTTTTTTGAATCAATGGGACCTGGGTACCGTGCAACAACAGAAACGGCGGCCATGGTGCGTGATTTCATTGCCGGCATGACCGATGCATATTTTTTGACTGCGGCCGCTGCCTTAGGTTGCCGGATTCCCACCAAAATACCCAGACCGATAGCAACCAAAAAACAGATGTAAAAACAATGGAATATTTGTGAAAGTTGGCAAAGTACTTGATATCTCGGCCCTGAATTTATCCCTCCAGGGCCGACTTAAAAAATTTCTCCCCGGTGAAAATTCACTCATGGTGATGATCGCCAGCGCCATCGGTCTGGCCGCCGGGTTGGCCAATATTCTCTTTCGGTCAGTGACCGACCTGGTGCATAAATTTATCTTTGTTCCCGGCGAACATATCGTCCAGCAGGGTGGTTGGCATATCCTCCTGCTCCCCCTGATTCCCATGGCCGGGATGGTTCTGCTTGTCCCCCTTTCCCTGATGTACCCCGGTAAGGTCAATGGTTACGGTTTTACCAAGTTTCTGCGGAAGGTAAATCTGGAAGGGGGATATATCAGATTCCGGACGATTATCATCAAGATCATCTCCACAGCTTTAACCATTGGTACCGGCGGTTCGGCCGGGGTGGAAGGGCCCATTGCCCAGGTCGGCGGCGCCCTGGGTTCCCAGGTGGGCCAGTTTTTCCGGGTTTCCGGAGTCCGGATGAAGGTCTATATCGCCGCCGGTTGTGCCGGGGGAGTCGGAGCCATGTTCAACGCCCCCATTGCCGGGGTGTTTTTCGCCTCTGAAATAGTCCTCCTGGGTACTTACGAGATATCTTCATTCTCGGCCCTGGTGATCTCTTCCGCCATGGCAACCGTGGTCTCCAGGGCCTATTATGGTACCTCTCCAGCCTTCCCGATCCCCAATTATCATCTGGTCAATCCCCTGGTTGAAATCCCTCTCTATATTCTGATGGGAGTGATCATCGGGATTATCGCGGTCCTGCATATCCGGATTTTTTATGCTGTTCGTGATCGCTGGGTCGGGGTGAAGCTGCATCCCCAACTCAAACCCATTGTCGGGGCCTTCATGGTCGGAGTAATAGCAATCTTTTTTCCCCAGGTTATGGGGGACGGCTACGAATACATCGAAGAGGTTCTGGCTGGCAAGGGTATTATCTGGTTCATGATTCTGCTCGTCTTCATGAAAATAATCGCCACTTCGATCACCTTGGGTTCGGGGGGGGCGGGGGGGGTCTTTGCCCCGGCGCTTTTCATCGGTGCGGTGATCGGCGGTTCGTTCGGTGGTTCAGCCCATTATCTGATGCCTGAATTGACAGCCAATCCGGGGGCCTATGCTGCGGTCGGCATTGGCGCTTTTCTAGCTGCCTCCACCCACGCCCCACTGACCGCAATCTTCCTGCTCTTTGAGATGACCGGCAACTATCTTATTATAATTCCGATCATGTTAAGCAGTATTATCGGTACAGTAGTGGCCCATAAGTTTCAAAGAGATTCCATCGATACCGTTGACTTTACCCGTGAGGGAATCGATATCCATGAAGGAATGGAAACAGCGATCATGAAATCGATCAAAGTCGGTTCTGTGATGACCGAAGACGTGGATTTTATCAGCGAACGGGCCAACATCGATCAATTACTGGCGATTTTTAGAATGGCCGAGCGGAGTTTTTATTTTCCAGTCATCAACGAGAGCGGTCGGATGATCGGCATTATCTCCATGCAAGATGTCAAATGGGTGCTGCATGACGAAGAACAGCGGGGTGAAGCCCTGGTTGGGAATGTCTGTTCCAGGGATGTTATCGTTCTGACTCCCGATGATAATCTGTATAACGCCATCTCCCTTTTTGACCTGAAAGGTATTGAGGAAATTCCGGTGGTTGAGGCCACTGATAATCGCTGGGTGGTGGGTATGCTCAGGAGACGGGATGTTATTGCCAAATACAACCGCGAGGTGTTGAGTCGGGGGATCAGTCAACGCCGAGCCTCGGGCATGGTTGGCGACCCCAGGCTGACAATTACCAAGTAAGATCGGTTATTTATAACTACCCAGCTCCTACTGAAAAAGGAGCAATTATCCGGTATTTTAAAGAAAAGGTGCTAAACCATGAATGCCATCAACTGTATCGCGGAGCGCATGAGTATCCGATCCTTCAAAGAGGATCCGGTTCCCGAATCAACTTTACGCGAAGTCCTGACCTTGGCAGGGCGCAGCCCTTCATATAAAAACAGCCAACCATGGGAAGTAATGGTCCTCTCCGGGGCCCGGAAGGCTGCCCTCACCGTTGAGATGACCCGTTTACTGGAATCAGGTGCCCCCCAGACCCCTGACCTGGCCGATCCCACTTCCTGGCCGGAAGCGGAAGAGGGGAGAATCCATTCTCTCTATCAAAAACGTAAAGAGACAACAGGAATCGACCTGGCCGATCCGTCCGTCATAATCCGGGCCAAGAAGGCAAATTTCGCCTTTTATGGCGCCCCCCATGCTCTCTACCTGTATCAGGACAACTCATTAAGTCTTTGGTCACTGTTTGACCTGGGGCTCTTTGCCCAGACCCTGATGCTGGCCGCTCAAGCCCACGGACTGGGCACCGTGCCCCAAGCCTTTGTGACGGACTATGCTGCGGAGATTAAACAGTTTCTCGGGATTCCCACTCAAAAAAGGCTTGTTCTTGGTTTGTCCATCGGGTACCCAAATATGGAATCACCAGCCAACAAACTTAAGACGGATCGATCTCCAATAGATGACTTCGTTCGTTTTGTTTGTTAATTATCACTATAACTATATGAATTCATTTTTATTATTATAAAATGGAGTGAAACGATGAAATTTGATACCGACAAAAAAATCATTATTCTATTATCAATTTTAGTCGCTGTTTTTTTCTTATTTCCAAACGTGGGAATAGCAGCTGATGGTGCGGATGAAAAGGTCCAGGAGATGCATAATCCGATGCAGGAGATGCGTGATCAGGCCCAGCAGGGTGATCCTCAGGCTCAAACCTATCTCGGAATGGTCGAATTTTTCGGTTTTGGGGGAGCCCCAAATTATGAAGCTGCATTAAGCTGGTTCACTAAAGCCGCCGATCAGAACTATCCTGAGGCCTTTGTTCAGTTAGGCAACCTCCATGAACTGGGGCTCGGGGTTGCCCCGGATTTAGAGAAGGCGATCGAATATTATCAAAAAGCGGTTGCGGTCAAATGGCCGACCGGGTTGTTCCGTCTTGGCTTAATTTATCTCAGTGGAACGATCGCCGAAAAAACAGCGGAAGATGGCACCCGTTTACTCCAGCAGGCATGTGATGGCGGATTACCAACTGCTTGCGCCATGGGACTGTATTTTGACAATAAATTGGCGGAGTCCCTGCCGATTTTTCAATCCCAATGCCAAGAAGGGGACCAGATCGCCTGCGATATGACGAATCAGGTCAATACGCTGATGGCAGAGCAGGCCTCTGAACCTGTCGGATCAGCAGAAGATGCGACCAGGCAGCAGAGCAGCGGAAAAACCATCTATTATCTCTTGGCCGGGCTCATTATCCTGCTCGGCGGAGGTGTTTTGGTTTGGTTTCTCAGTAAAAAGAAGGTTGAAAACGAATCGTCAGCAGAGACAGACAACTAACAGACCGGAAAAAGAGAAATATATATTATTTGTTGATCATCGGATATTCTGATTCATTCTTCGCCACAGGCAGCAATCCAATCCTTCTTGATCTGTTCTATCTGTTGCCGGTAGGGTTCGAATGGGCTTTCCTGTCCACACGCCGTGCAGAGCACTGTGGCATTATATCAACGCCCCCGCAGTTGCGCTTGGCCTCCGCAAAACAAGCAGGTCAAGTTAAGGTCATGATTGGAATCCATGGAGGGTGCTTGCCTCTTAAAATTAATGGATGATGCGATCATCTTTGAGTTGGAAAATCGAAGGCCCCAGGTCATCATTGGCTGTAAAATTTTTGTCCCCGATCCTCACCTGATTACCGAGAAAAAATTCGGTGGTCACCCGGATCTTGGCCTCATTCAAGGTCTTACTGATTCCTGCTTCCAAGGCAACCACCTTTTCGGATAAAAACTTCCGGCGTTTGATGAATTTATTGAGATTATCGAGGATCTTCATGAACAGTTCTTTTTTTGTATCAGGGACCTTTCCGAGCATCTCACGAATGGCCTCTGCACTCACTGAACCCAACTGCAAGGTTCGCATCATTTTACTGATATTTTCAGAACAGAAAATAATCTCCTGATTGGTCTGATTCATTTCCTCCAGAAGCCGGGGATCCCGCTGGATTGCCATGACGGAATTCTGATTAGAAGGTGACCCAACGGTCGACACGCTGATCCCATTTACAGCGCAGATAAAGGCGCCTATGACCTTACCCTCCTGTCGACCGGCAGAGCGCTTAATCGCAATCTCACCACCGGACATCACTCGGCCTCCAAAGATATAGCTTTCAATGGTGATATCGCCTTTAACGATGACTTCGGCATCCTGAATATACTTGGCTTGAAGTGAACCCATAACCACAATCCTGGTCTTTTCACCGATGATTCCATTGGCAACCTTCAGATCTCCCTCCACCAGAACGATCCCACCATTCTCAACGGCTCCCCCGATAATTGTGGCACCTTTTGCCTTGACCTTAAATCCCGGCATGACCGAGCCCTTGACCTGCAGGGCTGTTTTAACCTCTATATTGCCGGAGGCATAATCCACATTACCATCAACCCTGAATATCTCGGTGAGAATAAGGGTATTGTTCCTGAAGGTGATATTGCCGCTATTTCTGGCATAATAGAGTATTCGATCGGGCTTTTTCTGAATCGTGATGGCCCCGTTGGTCAGGATATTGACGTCATGCCCATCAACGGCTCTTCTTTTTTTCCCGAAGATGTCATAGCCTGCTCGGCCTGGAGTGGAGAGGATTTTTTCACCAAGAAAATCCCCGGCATCGACACTGCGAAGAATGTTTCTCTCCTTAAGGTCGATTGAATCGTCTTCCCGGATGGTCCCTGCCTGTTTTTCGGTGACGATGGCCGGAATAAAATCGGCATTTCGACCATCCAGCGCCGGTGATCCCGAGGCAATTTTTAGAAAAGTGGGAAACTCCGCAGGGTTAGCGGTTTCACAAAGCATCTTGATCTGCTTGATGAGAAAACAATTACTATTGATCCCCTCCAGCATGAGTAACATCTGAATCTCAGCAGGGGAGGGGCGAACTGTTGAACCGACCTGGGGCAGAGAGACAAAATAGACCGCCATCAGATCCGCAGTAATAATAAGCGGCGGCAGAACAGTCAAGCGGTTGCCGTCGAGATCCAGATATCCGAAAATCATGGCTTCATAATTGCCGTTCTGTTCATTTTGTTTGACATGATCACCGGGGCAGAGAAATTGTTTCTCCGGATGAACGATCGCCCCATGGACATCACATCCTGGTTCAGCCTTTGTTTCAGAAGAAACCAACGCTAGAACTTCGCCCCTCCTGACGGCCTTAACCTTGAAATCCAGCGGAGGTTGACTGGTTAAGGACTCTTCGCGGATAAACCCTTCCAAACGATCAAAGGGCAATTCTTGTCCCTCAATGAGACATCTCGGGTTACCGCTCTGCGGGGAGACGTCCAGGTCAAAGATGGGGGAACTGATCGCCGCCCCGTTTTTAGCCGGCGTTCCCCTGGCGACAATTTCTTCGCCGGTCCAACTGCCATCTTCAGAGAGATTCTCCACCGTTTTTCGAAGGATATCGAGGTCAATGCCATAAATAATCCGTTGCTGACGCAGGGCCAGGAGGATGGCCTCGGCCGTAAAAAATCGAGCATGATCCCCCCTGAGTAAAGCGGTCATCCGATCCGGGCTCACTGTAATGGTGATCCCAGTGAGAGGGTCATCGGTACTCTTCTTTTGTGGGGATTTGATCGGGTCAGGATTACTGACAACGTTTGTCCCCGCGAAAATGCCACTTTCAACGGGGGCGAACTCGTCAACTTTGGCGGGCATCTCGCCGGGTTTGGCGAAGGCCTCCTGGAAGGCGCTGAGAAACTCCTGCTCAAACGACTTCTGATTATTTGGGGGATCCGTTTTCACGTTTATCAGTAGTGCCTGGTTAATTACACGATTCAGGAGTTAAATTCGTTCAGAATATCATCCAGGCTTGACTCCAGTTCCGGAAGGGTGGTTTCCATTCGAGAGTCTTTGATTGCAATGGCGGCCTGAATACAAAATCCCTTTAAGGTCCGGAGTTCCGCAGGAGAAAATTCATTCTCTTCAGATCGTAATATGACCAGGACACCAAGGATCTCCTCGGTGCTTGTGATGGGAGAAAGGGCAAGATTTATTTTACCCGGAGAGCCGGAACGTTCCGCCAAGAGATTATCCATTTTCAAGTTTATTGCCTGACCTGAAGTAACAACAGTACTCAGAGGACCGGACAAATCAGCCGGATCAATGGCGAAGTCACCGGGGTGCTGATATATCGGGGTGGTTGAAGCGGCCCCTGACTCAACCAGAAATACGGCGATCCACTTCACGGTGATCAGCTGATTAAGAACCCCGGCTATCTCTCCCATTGCTTCCCCGATGGGGTGGATGGTCATCAGAAACTGCTGGATGCGGTCTCGGCCTTCCAACTCACGGACCTTTTGTTCCAATTCCATGGTCCTCTCACGAACCTTCTGCTCCAGGTCCTCGTTGACCTTGTTCAGCAAGATATTTTTTTCATTAAGTTCCAGGGAAAGTTTTTTGTTTTCTTGAACCAGATCATACCTTTGAATGGCATCTTGGATGGACAGTTTCAGGTCTTCGTCATTCCATGGTTTCATGAGATACCGATAGATCCCGCCCTGGTTGACTGCAGCCATGGCGGCATTGATATCCGCATATCCCGTCAAAACCATTCGGATCGATTCGGGTACTTTCTCCCGGGCCTTAGCCAAAAATTCCGCTCCTCCCATGAGAGGCATCCGTTGATCCGAGACAATGACCTTGGGACAAAGACCTTGGTCGATCATTTCCAGGGCTTGTATACCGCCCTCGGCCAGGTGGATGTCATAGTCTTCACCTAGAAAAAGCCGATTAAGCGATTTTAAAATGCTTTTTTCGTCATCAACGAACAGAATAATTGAATTACTCATGGCCACATGTCCTTATTGATTCTCAGGAAAGCATATCTTGTTCTGATCATTAAGGGGTTCGTAAAATACTGATATACCATAACGCATCCCGCCTTCGGGTCATCTTGGGTCGCGCCTCAATCGCAAAATCCTCGCCGTAGCGCTGCTACGCCTGTGGTTTCGGAGTCTCCGCTACCTACTCAATCGGCGCAACCCAACCTGACCAAAATTCGGGCGCGATCCAGGTACATCAGTATTTTTCGAGCCCCTAAAAAGTGACCACTCATCTGGTCGTACCTCTTTATTCAGCCGATTCCGGGATGAATACCAGTATTTTTCCCGACTGACCGAATTCATTATTCAGGGTTACACCTTTCACCAGGATCTTTTGGCCCTCCAGGGTAAAGGTATCCGTGACGGTTTCTCCAGAAAATACCGCCCGCACCAACCCATGGAATTCACCAGGCAAGGCCAATTCAGCCTTGTTGGCCAACATCATGCCACAATCAAGACCTGAGATAACGCCCATCATTTTATTGCTTTGCATGATACAGGCATCCTTATCCAGACCCAAGACCCCAACCGGCAGGAGATCGAGAATCGCCTGAGAGCGAACCAGGACATTGTTCCTGAACTGTAACTCCTCCGTCCGATTTCGGACCATTTCCTCAAGGTTTTCATTGAGGGCCTTTAGTTCATCATTGGATTCCCGCAACTGGCTGGTCAACTCTTCATTATGCTGTTTCAGAAAAAAGGCCTCGATGGCCTTGCTTAAAGTGATCTTGAGTTCATCATCATTCCATGGTTTGGGGATGAACTTATAGATCTTACCTTCATTGATCGCTGCCACTACCGCTGCGGTGTCGGCATATCCTGAAAGCACGATCCGGATGGTATCGGGCCAGCGCTTATAGACTTCTTTTAAGAAATCTACTCCGTTCATCACGGGCATACGATAGTCTGAAATCACCACCTGAACCGGAGCATTGGCAGCAATGACCTCTAAACCTTCCTCCCCGGATTCAGCCGTGATAATCTCGTACTCATCGTCAAGAAACAAACGTTTCAAGGCGCGGAGGACATTCTTTTCATCGTCGACACAGACAATCTTTACCTCAGTTCCCATAAATCCATCCATCAGGTTGAATCCTCGATCAGACCATTAAAAGTTGATGTAAATCTGCTTCTGCATTTTCCGTTGATCGCACCATTTGATCTTTATTGATTCCAACCAGTTCAAGGGAAGATTGACTTACCTTGGAATAATTCGGATTGACACTGACCCCGAGTTTTTTGATCTTACAGATCTTATTGGCGAGATAGACCGAATTGCACAAAATTTTTGAATTATGATCGCTTCCGTTGGTCTTGCCACAGTGGTGCAGAGCAATCGCCTCCTGATAATCTTCAGGAAATTTCCAGCCTTCCGCCATTTTTCCCCCCATTTCAGCATGGGAAAATCCCAATATTTGTTTCTCCGCCTCACACTGAGGCACGCCAAAATCGTTCATGAGTTCTTTGGTGTGGGCGAATTCAATCGGGACAATTGTAGCAATGGCGATAAGGCCGATATCATGGATGATCCCGCACAAAAAAGCCTTTTCCGCCAGATCCTGGTCAGAGTGAGCCACCAGTGATCTGGCGATAACACCACACCCGAGACTGTGCACCCATAATCCTTTCATGTCGATCTCATCACTATGATGATCATGAAAAATTCCGGAAATGGACAGGGCCATGGCTAGACTTTTAATGGTATTTATCCCGAGAATCGTCACGGCATGATCAATGGTGTCCACTTGACGCGACATCCCGTAATAGGCGGAGTTGGCCAGTTTAAGGACCCGAGTAACCAGGGAAACATCCTGGGAAATGATCCCAGCAAGAGATTTGGAAGTGAGCGATTCTTTATCCGTTTCCTCGTTGATCCTGGCAGCAACGGTCGGAAGTGACGGCAGGTCGTTCACCTTAGCCAATACTTCAGCGATGGTCTTTATGGGGTGGCTCACTTGTTTTCAATCCAATATTGAGAGAATAACCCTTCAATTTCATTCAACTCTTCCATTATAACAAAAGGGATGGTCTTGGCATACATATCCAGGATAATAACGGCGTTGATTGAAGAATCGGTCCTGGCGGCAGTCCGTAATCGCTCAGCCAGTGCTCGGTTAACCACCTGGAGATGCTCATATAATTTACCCAGTCCCTCCAACTCCATATCAACCACAAAGCCCTTTTTCCTCCTAAAATACTGGGCCATTAAGTACATGGAAACGGCTCGAAAAATCGTTTCATCCTCGTCGGCCAGGGGGAGATGAAAACGGGCCATGGGGCGGAGAAACGCCAGGTTTGGGCATCCGCTGGTTGCAAGAACAAGCCCCATCATCGAGCCGATCGCTCTTTGGGCGGTGGTTTTTGCATACGTTTTCCGTCCAGTGGCGGAGACGGTTACCTCCAGTTCGTCATGGGATGTGACTCCTGCGAAACTCTTCAGAATCGGGATAAGGCTCAGAGCGGCAGGACAGTGTTGATTGTTTATGTTGATAGGGAGAGGGCAGTTCAGACATTGCTGAAAACCAAGGCTGGTCCACTCAGGCCCAGTCTGAACAGGAAGCCGATATTCCATGGTGTCCGCTGCAAAATTGAGTGCAAAGTGGAACTCCGGTCGGTTTTGAAACGAGAAAGAATAGGTGATTGTAATATCATCCATTGGGTTCCGCTTCCGGTTCCCCCTCAGTTTTTGCCTGGAGATCTGGTTGATCTTTTACCGGCAATCGGACCGTGAAGGTTGAGCCTTTCCCCAACTCGGTATCCACGACAATATCTCCACCATGTTTTTTGACGATATCATAGGTAATCGAAAGGCCAAGACCGGTACCTTTCCCCACCTCCTTGGTGGTGAAAAAAGGCTCGAACAGACGGTTAAGGTGTCGCGCTTGAATGCCCCGACCGGTATCTGAAACACTGATTTCGATCATTCCATCGTGGCATTGGGTCTTTACAGTGATGACGCCTTGCTTTTCGATAGCCTGGGCTGCATTAACCAAAAGATTCACAAATACCTGATTGAGTTGCTGGGGATGACAAAGGGTAACCGGTAGTTCACCAAATTCCTTAACCACTGTGGCTTTGTATTTGAGTTCATTCCAGACCACATTGAGGGTTGATTCGAGACATTCATTGAGATTGGCCTGTTGTAATTCCGCCTGATCAACTCGGGAAAAATTCTTTAATCCCATGACTATGTTCTTTACCCGTTCAGCCCCTTCCTGCGACTCGGCAATGAGATCTCTCAGATCTTCCATGATATAGTCGATCTTCAGATTTTTGCGTAAGGTATCAAGTTCAGTAATTTCGGCGGTAGCACCAAGCCCTTTGGTGAGGTGGTCTTGAGCCTGGATAAATTCTTCGAGCCGATCGCAGTATTTTTTCAAGGTGGTAAAATTACTGGAAATAAAGCCCATGGGATTATTGATTTCATGGGCTACTCCGGCAGCCAGCTGGCCGATGGAGGCCATTTTTTCCTGTTGCAGAAGTTGTGATTGGCTTGCCTTAAGCTGCTCGTAAGCTTCCTGCAACTGGCTGTTTTTACCGGCAAGGATATGCATCATATTGTTGAACTCTTCCCCGATCAGAAAAATCGGATCGGTGGTGGAAGCTTTAAAAACCTTACATTCCAGGCAATTGTCCCGCTTATGGGCAAAGGCGCCCTGGATCTCACCCCGGCAGAGAGTCCCCACCTCCTGCCAGCAGCGCATGTTTTTCCCGAAACAGGGGCAGGATTTCTTCTGACAATCCATTATTTCACTACACGTCGGCACGTGGGGATTCCCAAAGCGAATACTGAAATCTTGCTCGGAAGCCACCTTGTGGATAATCAGGGATATCTTATCCAGGGCCTCCTGGAGGTTTTGGCGATTTTCTTCAATTATTTGATTTTGTTGTTCGAGCTTTTTGGAGATTTCCGTCAGTCGGGTAATATCGGTAATAGTGATGACCAGGCCTCCGCCTGAGCTGTTTTCGTTCGTCTCACTAAAAGGATACCCCTTGAGGTTAAAGGATCGACCGCTTTCCCGGTGGTGGATGGTTATATCGCTGTCTGCCGGAAAGTTGGCCGGTAAGAGTTGATGATGGGAGAAGACCTCTTGCCAGGTATGACCGAGGACTCCGGCATATGGAGTATTGGTGAATTCAATAAAGGCTCGATTGGTTCGTTTTATGATTCCGGCCTGACTGCAGAGGATCACCATCTCGCTCATGCAGTCCATAGTATGTTCCCATTCTTTTTTGGCCTTTTCCACACTCTTGAAAACGTTTTCCAGATCATTATGCCGGATGGACAAGTCCAACTCTTCCTGTTGGCGCTTAGTGATGATGCGGTCCAGCCTCTTGGTTACAAAAAGAGTCAGGAGGAGAAACCCCAGCATAATCGTCAGAGGAAGATAGGTCGAGATCCGGCTGACTGTCCGCAGGCTATCTATCTGATCAGAGACGTCATAATAGAGTTCAATGGCGCCGGTGAAATTTGTTTCGCTCATAATGGGGACATAGGTCTCCACCACATCCTGACTGAGATATTCACCTTCCTCATTGGCACTTTCCTTTTTAACAACCTTTGAGAACCGGTTACCCTGGGCAATAATATCCTGGAAATAATCGTGGGTGTTTTGGCTCCCGATTTCGGATTGTTGTGATGAATAGATAATAAGACCTTGGTCGGAGAAAATTTTAATTTTGAGGATATGAAAATCATGAATGATTTTTTCAAGTTGGGTTCTGATCATGACATCACTTAACTCGGGGTTCAGGACACCATTGTGGTCGAGGATAATTTCACTGAGATGATTTGACATCCGCAAGGCATCTCTTTCGGAATACGAGATGACCTGGGCGTTAAATCGTGGGGTGATCACCATGATGTTCAACAAGGGAATCAGGATTGCAACCACAATCATGGCGGCAGCAATGAAATTCAGGGATCTATTTTTTAAAATCATGTTCGGTATCACCATTATCGGGACTGATTATACGTCAAAAGGTTGATGTTCAAAGGGAAGTCATTCACCTTCCTCATTCACCTTCCGATGCCGGGATGCGGATGGTGAAGGTTGTTCCCGTGCCTACTTCGCTTTGAACGGCTATATCCCCATGATGTTTTTTGATGATATCCAGGGCGATGGACATACCCAGGCCGGTTCCCTTGCCGATCTCCTTGGTGGTAAAAAACGGTTCGAAGAGCCGTTCCATGTTTTCCGGAGGAATTCCGCAGCCAGTATCGGAAATGGTTATGACCACCTGATCATCTTCCATGGTCGTTCTGATCCGGATTTCCCCCTGTTGATCAATGGCATGGGCCGCATTGATCAAAATATTCATGAAGACCTGATTGAGTTGTTGAGGAAAACACCGGACGGCTTGAAGCTCTCCAAGATCCTTGGTGACGGTTGCTTTATATTTGAGTTCGTTCCAGACGATATTCAAGGTCGAGTTAATACATTCGTTGATATCGGCAGGTATCGGTTTATGATCATCGATCCGGGCAAAAGATTTCAAGTTCTGGACAATGGTCTTGACCCTTTCCGCCCCTTCCTGTGATTCTTCAATCAGATCTTTAACGTCATCAAGAACATAGTCGATTTTAAGTTCCTTACGTCGCCCCTGGATAGCTTCCTGGAGTTCCGGGTTGTCGATCCCCAGGAGAGCCTGACTCTGGAACGTCATGAATTCTCGGACCTTTTCAAGATATTTACCAAGGGTACCCAGATTGCTTGAGATAAAACCCATGGGATTATTTATCTCATGGGCGACCCCGGCGGCAAGACTACCGATCGAGGCCAGTTTTTCCTGTTGAATGATCTGACCTTGGGAGGATTTTAGATTATTATAGGCCGTTTCCAGTTCCTGATGGGCCGCTTCCAGGTTCTTTTTCTCTGCTTCCAGAGATATTTCAAGTTCTTTCCGACTGGTGATATCGCGGTAGACATGGATCACCTGTTTAACCTGGCCTGCGCCATCAAGAATCGGTGAAGTTGAAGATTCATAATATCTTCGTTCGCCATCACCTTGTTCAAGTTGGGAATCATGACTGGCATGGCTTCCGGTGCGGATGGTTTCGAGAATCGTTGCGGTGTATTCATGGAAGGTGAGACAGGGAACCATACCCAGGTCGATAAGATCCTGAAGAGACCTCCCAAGAATTAACTCAGGCACATTTCCGCATAATTCAAAAAACACTCGGTTGGCACTGGCAACGGTCAGGTCATCAGCATTGACGATCATGACGGCCGCATCAATACTGTCCAGGATTATTCCGGGTAATTCATTGAGCCTGACCACCTCATCTCTCAACTTTTTCTTTTCCAGGGAGCGCTCCAGGCGAAGGCGCAACTCTTCAAGGGAGAGGGGTTTAAGAAAATAGTCATCCGCGCCAAGGAGCATGGCCTTAACCGCCGAGTCAATTGACTCGTTGCCGGTGACCATGGCACAGATGGTGTCTGGAGATTTTTTTTTGATTTGGTTTAAGAGACTGAAACCATCGACATCAGGGAGTGTGATGTCAATTAAGGCAATATCAAAAAAAGAGTGCTCAATAAGACTGATGCCTTCGCTGCCGGTCCCGGCCGTGGTGACAAGAAATTTATTGGTTAATTCAAACGCTCGACTCAGCAGGGTACGGATCTGAAGGTCGTCGTCAATAACCAGGATCGTTGTTTTACCCATGGCCGCTCTTTGATAATGGTTCATGAGATACTTATCCTCTACCACGTTATCATAGGGTATCAGCTTAAAGCAAAATAGTTTTTACCCATGGGCACCTCACGAAACCTGTTGAATCAAACGTTAGTGCGCCAGGCGTAGCTTGGCGCTTCTTATAGGGTGACCTGCCGTGCTTCTAGGCAGGAAGTCCCAATCGGGCAAAGCTTAGCCAGCAGCCCGTACCGAGTGTTGCGCGGTCGGCGGAGCCGACAAGGAAGTTGGT
>JAHJAA010000039.1 GCA_018814305.1 Pseudomonadota bacterium | reverse complement strand
CAAAGGTAGCCTGATTGCAGCGATCAAAGCATTTACCGAGCGGCACAACGAGAACCCAACCCCGTTCAAGTGGAAAAAACGAGAAGTGCGCGGCAGCCAGTTGCGTAATACAATAAAGAACTTTCGCAATTAAACACTAGGTACTCCCAGGAAAGATGGCCGAAAGCACTCCCAAGGCCCACTCCCTCAGCGAGACCCTGGTAATCCAAATGGAGACCGATAATAAATTTACAATTACCCACCAACTCTTTTGGAGGCCCTATGTTTAATCGGAACAACTACAGCCGTTCTGGAATCAGATTTCTTATGGTCACATGTCTTATAACCTTTTCTCTTGTCGGTTGCGGCGGTGGCGGAGGTGGTGGTGATACTATTGCAGCCACAACAACCACCGTTGCCCCCACAACAACCACCTCTGCCACCGCAACAACAACCTCGACTCAACAGATGACCACCAGTACAACCGTCGGTTCAACTACAACCACCACCACGATCTCCCCAGCCAATTCCACCCCCGTGGCAGATGCGGGATCTGATCAATCCGTTACCACAGGCAGCACTGTCTCCCTCGACGGGGGCGCCAGCTTTGATGGCGATCCAGGCACAGCACTCATCTATAGCTGGACTTTTTTTTCGAAGCCTGCTGGCAGCAATGCTGTTCTGGCAAATTCAATGACGGCCAATCCTTTGTTTATTCCTGATGTAGACGGCGAATATATCATTCAATTGATAGTTAACGACAGTATGATTGATAGTACCCCTGATACCATCACAGTAACGTCGATGACCACTGGAATACTGTTATCTTCTTTGAATTTCACCGATGGCACGATGATCCCCCGGGTCCACGCCTGCACGAATGTCGGAGGAAGTAATTTAAGCCCGCAACTTGAATGGTCAAATCTCCCTGCAAATACTGTGGAACTGGCAATTCTCGTGGATGATGAAATCTCTCCCTGTGGAACCGAAGACAATGCCTGTGTCCACTGGAATATTTTTGACCTCAACCCCGCAGTAACATCTTTGGAGCAGGGCACGGATTTATCCTTAACTGCCACGGAAGGCAGAACCTATACCGGTGAGATTGGTTACCAGGGACCTTGCCCTCCCTCTGAGCATACTTACTCCTTCACCATATATGCCCTGAACACCGACATAAATGGATCTCTCCTGATCTCGTCAGCTGTCACACGATCTGAATTTGTTAACCTGTTTAGCGACAAAATCATCAGTTCATCAACGATAACGGGACGTTTTAATCCATAAAACAACCAGGCGGCCTGACCTCAGAGGAAGAGTTTATCACCCAAGTGCTCGGCAAGCATTTCAAGGTCGATTCGGTCTGCTGCAACAAGATGGGCGGGCTCAACAAAAACGAACACGGGATGAACAAGATCAAACCGGACCAGTTCGAAATTGCCTGCAACCCCATCGGCCAGGCCGGGAAGCTCAATCGGGCCAAGACTGAGCTCAATATCCAAATGGGGCTCTGCCTCGGACACGACATCCTTTTTTTAAAAAAATACTCCCAAGCCCCGGGGGCACAGTGCTGGTGGTCAAGGACCGCGTCCTGGCTAACAATCCCAGGTGAGTGGCCTACAGCAGTTACTGGCGTAGCAAACTGGGTTAAACTTTCGGGACCAAATCTCAACACGCTTGAGTCTGTCCGCATGGTCGTCTCTCCCGAACATAAATCAAAAAAAGGTTTGACAACTCTTTTCAAGAGCAGGTAATACTACCGGCTCAATTCATTAAGAAAACGGAGAAACGAGTGATGCGCTACTATATCTGACGATGACGGCTTCAGCCGTTCAGCCTGGTCCAGGCTGATGCTCGTAATGTCGGGTATTTCTCCGAATTTTCCTGCCTGCAGTAATTTCCCAAAATTCAGGATTCCGGACGAATACCCGGATTGGTGTGGATTCCTGAAAATCGTCACTCCCCAATTGATGCCGGCCCTTTGTAGGGCTGATGTTCTTGGTTCCAGCCCTTTTCCAGGTTCTATTTCCTTGCCTGCAAGCACTTTATCAGCACAATAGAATACCGTTCACTCTCCTCCATCAACGTTTAACCAAGAGGAGACCTACCATGAAAAGAATACTGCAGTTATTCCTTATTGCCCTCGGGCTTTGCATGCTCTTCGCAGCGGAAAGTGCTGCCGACAGTGCTGCCGGGATCATCAATATGGATTTTGACCTGAGCCATCAGGCCAGGGACAAGCAGGTTGAGCTCTGGATCCCCTATCCGGTTTCATCTGAGGACCAAGAGATCAGCGGGATCATGATCAATGGTGACTTTGCCGAATCGGCGGTCTATGCCGACAAGCAGTTCCAGACCCCAATTCTCTACGCCCGTTGGCCTGAGGGTGTAGAATCCCGTCGCCTGACCTTGAGTTTCAAAGCGGTGCGGCAGGAGGTGATCCGTAAAGACTTCCCCTTAAAAGAGACCTCCTGGGACCCAACGGATTACGCCCTTTGGTGAGCGCGGACTCAGAAAATGATGGGAATTTCGGTGATTTTGGACGAGATATGTGAAGGAAGAGAAACGGAGCCCCCTCATGTTTCTTGGCGGAAGCGTTTAGGGGGCTCCTACCCCTAAAAGGTAGAAGAAATAAT
>JAHJAA010000038.1 GCA_018814305.1 Pseudomonadota bacterium | reverse complement strand
TTTTGAATTCGCATAATATGCTACATCCAAGGGTGTTTCGCCAAGCTTTGTGAGGCCATTCAATTCGGCTCCCGCTTCCAGGAGCAATTTGACAATCTCGCCGGTTTTAGCCCAATGCAAAGGAGTTTCCCCCCATTTTGAAGAAACATTGACATCGGCCCCGGCTTTCAATAGCAGTTGGGTCATTTCGCCGGTTTTAGCATAATGCAAGGCGGTTTGGCCAAGGCGATTGACACCATTCACATCAGCACCTTTTTCGATCAGCAGTCGTGCAATATTAATATCGTTTAATTGAGCAGCAACCATGAGGGGCGGCAACCACTTGCTACTACTACTACTACTAAGCTCATTCCCCTCATTGATATATTTTTCCATGAATTCAACATCATGGTTTTTGATAGCTTGAATATAGGCTGGAGGAGCACAGCCAGATATAAATATCGCAATAAGAAACCAAATAAGTAGAGGCAACTGGATCTTGAGTCGTTTCTTGTTCCTCTTTTTCCCATCCATTGAAATCTTCATAATTGGTTCCTTGATTGGTTGTCCTGCATAGGATTAGTTCCTGGAGATACCACTTACTGCACCGCTCCAGTTAACTGAAAAGCTGCCCAGTAATAGGGATCGGCGTTGTAGGTGCTCATGACGTGGAGTTGCGCTTCTCTCAGGGCCTCGCGTTTGTCTTCCTTTTGGAGGTTGTCGTAGAAGTTCTGCATCAGGATTGAGGTGGCCTGGTCGTCGACCTGCCAGAGGCTGGAGACGATGGAGCTGGTGCCGGCATAGAGGAAGCCCCGGGTGAAACCGACCACGTCATCACCATTGGCCACCTTGCCCAGGCCGGTCTCGCAGGCGGAAAG
Source organism: Pseudomonadota bacterium (assembly GCA_018814305.1). Lineage (GTDB taxonomy): Bacteria > Desulfobacterota > Desulfobulbia > Desulfobulbales > JAGXFP01 > JAHJAA01. The sequence continues at coordinate 3,977 of JAHJAA010000038.1, read as the reverse complement.
GGTGACCAGATCGGCCGGGATAGATAACTCATAGAGTTCTCCCACCGACAGGATCCCGTCATTAGTTCCGTCTTTTGCCATATACAGTCCAGAGGATAGAGGATGGGCGGCATCGAAGGTTCCGTGGGTGGCCAGGTGGAGATAGCGGTATTGGCTGCTTAAATTTTTGACTGTGGTCTCGGTTGCCTCACCACGGGTAAAGAGTTTGGTCTTGGGGATCTTGCCAGCAATGGCCCGGGCCTCTTCCTCCGCTCCTGGCAGATCAAGTTTTGGATCGCCAAGATCTGGGTTGCCGATGGCGAGGAGATTCCCGGCCGGGTGAACGGATTTCGCCTGTAGGAATTGCATGACACCGGCACTTGGCAAGACCCGCAGATGAAACTTATCCAGCACATACTCCTGGCCGGTGTATAGGGCATTGAACGGCAGGTAATGGAGGGAACCGTGGGGAACGATGGTGACGTTGCCGTTTTTGATCATGCCTTCAATCGGAGTAAAGAGTCTCCGGTAGAGGGCGGCACTGGCGGCTCTCAGTTCCTGCCGGGGAGGTGCCGCTTGGTCCTTGGCCTTGATTCCGCGGGCGGCCTCGGGAGGCGCCAGCAGGCTGGTCCGGAAGGCCTTGACTTCCTGATCGATCCCGGTTGCATCGAGTTTCAACCCCCGGACCTCATCCTTATCAACCACAAAGACAAACAGGTCGTCATCGAATCCGTAATATTCCACCAGGGTTTCCCCTGCCGGCAGCAGACTTTGCAGGGTGGCAACATCCGGCGGGGTTACCGTGATCAGGGAGGCGAATTCAGGATCGGCGGCGGCGATATCCTGCCGGGCGGTCAGGGTTATGCCCCGAGTTTTATCAGATGCGCTGGACGCCTGGGGCGGGGCGGCACCACTGTTTGCCGCCAGGGCTTTGAATTCCGCTGTGTTTATTTCTTCAAGCAGGGCCTTGGCCTGGCCGGAATCGTCATTCTTCATCCGGATATCTTCCTTGTAGGCAAGCATATCGATTAGAGCCCTGGCCTTGCCGCGTTCGGCGTAGGAGAAGGCCTCTCCGTCCCTGCCTGTCTCAATAAGGGTAGCAACCAGCTGTTTATAAACAGCCTGCTTGTCTCCGGCAAAGCTGATCCTGGCTGATTCCCTATCGATGGTCTTGCGCTGGGATTCGATGACCTCGATGGCCTGTTTGAAATAATCGATGGCCAGGGTCTGGTCCTTTTCCTGGAGGGCGATCAAGCCAAGATCAAAGAGGATCAGCCGGTGGAAATCGGAAAATCCGGTGAGTTTCGGGTTGGCCAGTTGCTCCTGGAAGGCCTTCTTGCTCTCTGCATACCGGCCGGCCTTGAACAGGAGATGGGCCCGTTTGATTGGAAGGGTCAGAGCCATATAGGGGAAATCAAAGGTCTTTCCGGCGAGCACACACCACTTTCGGTTCTGGGCGTCCTTGAGCTTGTCGGCGAAGTGGAGGGCCTTATCGTATTCTTTCATTTCCAAGTAAACTTCTTCAAGGCCGATTAGGTACCCCTCTTCGGTGATCAGGTTGTTCAGGTAAACATAATCAAATATCTCTTCCTGAGAGCACTGGGCGGACGGGCCATTCTTGTATATGGTTGATGACGCTTCAATGTCTTCCTTGGTAATGACCTTCAGGCCGGTATCAAGGTAATTCTCAAGCACGGCCAGGTAATGTCTTGCCTTATTCTCATCGCCGGTTTTGAGATAGGCGTAGATAAGCATGACATATTCCCGGCATGGGGAATATGTGTACTGCATGACAACTTTGCCCATGACCTTCGCTCTGCGGCGATATTTGCTGAAGTCGAACTGGCCGTCCTTGTTTAAATAATTTTCCAGATATTCAATGGCTCCCTGATAGTTACCATTTCGGATCAACCTTTCCGCCTGGCCGGTGATGGAGAAGGGGATATAGGAATCGACAATGGATGAGGCAAAATTAGGAGATTGGCTATAGGAGCCATCCCCGGTGTTGGCACGGCGGTCCCATTCGGCAGCGTAGATTTCTTCGTTTCGATAATCCCTGATCATCATATAGGCATGCCAGATCTGCATGAGATCGATTGGTTCGATTTTATCTAAACGAACCTTTTTAACCATTTCGGAATAGTAGGCGATGGCATCATAAGGTCTCCCTTGGGTCATTGCTGACATGGCCCTCATATGGTCATTCTTTGCAAGAAGCTTGGTTTCCTCAGCCTTGTATTTGATCAGTTTTCCGCCAAAATCCTGCAGAACGGCGATTACCGCACCTCTGTCTTTGAATTTTTTATTTAACCTAGCGGCTTCATCCAGGGGCGTTTCTCCTTCATTGTTGAGAGGATTCACTTCAGCGCCTTCTTCCATAAGGATTTTGACTACTTCTCCTGTTTTAGCCCAATGCAAGGGAGTTTCCCCTTTATTGTTTCGGGTGTTTACGTCGGCTCCTGCTCTTAATAAGAGCTGGGTAATCTCTGCGGTGTAGGTATGATATAAAGGCGTATTCCCAAGGGAATTACGAACATTTACATCGGCCCCTTTTTCGATCAGCAACCGTAAGATATCAACATTATTCTCCATAACAGCATAATTGAGTGGGTTTAAAAGCTCGCCTCTCAAATTAATGTCCTGCCCTTCAGCAATATATTTTTTCATGTATTCAATATCATTTCTTCGGATAGCCTGGAACCAGACAGACTGAGCACAGCCAGAGACAGATAGAGCTGAAAGAAAGCAGATAAGGATGTTCAATAGGTTTCTCAGTAGCACTTGGTTTAACTTTTTTTCTTTCAATGATGTAATCATGATTGGCTCCATTTATGATGCTATTTGCTACGGAAGGTAATAGTAATGAAAATTTTCGATTCTGAAGATCTTTTCTATATTACAGAAGTTATGGACATTTCCGTTAATCAGGTGGGGCTCTATATCCTGTATAATTTCCAAAGATATTCCCCTGTTGATCAACTTACTGCACCGCCCCGGTCAGCTGAAAGGCTGCCCAGTAATAGGGATCGGCGTTGTAGGTGCTCATAACGTGGAGTTGCGCCTCCCGCAGGGCCTCTCGTTTATCTTCCTTTTGAAGGTTGTCGTAGAAGTTCTGCATCAAAAGTGAGGTGGCCTGGTCGTCAACTTGCCAGAGGCTGGAGACGATGGAGCTGGTGCCGGCATAGAGGAATCCCCTGGTGAAACCGACCACGTCATCGCCATTGGCTACCTTGCCCAGGCCGGTTTCGCAGGCGGATAGGGTGACCAGGTCTGCCGGGATGGATAACTCATAGAGTTCTCCTACCGAGAGGATCCCGTCGTTTGTTCCATCTTTTGCCATATACAATCCGGAAGAGAGAGGGTGGGCGGCGTCGAAGGTGCCGTGGGTGGCCAGATGGAGATAGCGGTACTGGCTGCTTAGATCCTTGACCGTGGTCTCGGTTGCCTCACCCCTGGTGAAGAGTCTGGTTTCGGGGATCTTGTTGGCAATGGCCCGGGCCTCTTCCTCGGCTCCGGGCAGATCAAGCGATGGATCGCCAAGATCGGGGTTGCCGATGGCGAGGAGATTCCCGGATGGTTGCTCGTGTTTCGCCTGCAGGAATTGCATAACGCCGGCACTCGGTAACACCCGCAGATGAAACTTGTTGAGCACATACGCCTGGCCGGTGTGAAGGGCGTTGAACGGCAGGTAATGGAGGGCGCCGTGGGGGACGATGGTCACGTTGCCGTTTTTGATCATCGGTTCGATGGGAGCAACAAGCCTCTGGTAGAGGGCGGTCCCTGACGCTCTCAGTTCCTGCCGGGGGTTAACGACCTGGCTGTTGGCCTTGATTCCCCGGGCGGCTTCGGGTGGTGCCAGCAGACTGGTCCGGAAGGCTTTCACCGCCTGATCAAGACCAGTTGCATCAAGTTTCAGTCCCTTGACCCCATCCTTATCAACCACAAAGACAAAGAGGTCATCGTCAAAGCCGTAATACTCCACCAGGGTTTCTCCTTGG
>JAHJAA010000037.1 GCA_018814305.1 Pseudomonadota bacterium | reverse complement strand
GCTGCACTCCATCTGCGCTCGATTCGGCCTTCCAGCATACCGATGTATAGCTGAAAGTCCTCATTGAGCACACCTGAAGCACATCTGAACAGTTACATTCCGGTGGTTTTTGATCATTTCCAGCATTAAGCTGGATAGTTAATCTTTTTTTAGGGACGGAATGGAGGTGGAATTCAGGCATAACGGGACTGGAATAGAACCCTTTTTTTAGGCAGCCCAGTGCAGTTGATCGGCCAATATTGTTCTTGCGGGCGTTGCAGCGGTTTCTCTTGGGGCGGAACGCATGAAGATGAAATGAATAACAATAAATAGGTATCTTGTAGGACAAAGGACTACACGAAAACAATTGGACAATTTGGTTCCGATAAGATAATAGGTGTTCTTATCATTAGAAGGGGAAGGCGTAGTCAATTCATTGATATGATAAAAAATGACGATTTTAATTTATAATTTGTATAAGGGAAAATCCAGTTCCAAACCAGGATACTGCAGAGTGTTCAGAGTTGCTCTGGCTTTGTTGGGGTTACCGGATGGGCTTCATCGCTGTGAAGCCGTAGTAAGCTCTCTCTGTATCCGGATCTGCCTTCGGAATGATTTTCCCAAAGGATGTTTTAATGTTACAGACCACGGACACCCATGCGTCTACTGGGTATCGCCTAGGCCAATCCATTCGCATTCTCCATATAACCCAAAGCCCCGATGATTTCCGTCTCGTCAAGGAAACCCTGATTGCAGGGGAGAGGCATGTCGCCTTTGTCTTGATCCACGCTGATCTTTTCTCCAAGGCGTTGGAGCAGATTGCCAGGACCAGCTTTGATCTTTTTCTACTTGATCTGAATCTGCCGGACTGTTCCGTCCTGGAGGCGATACCCCTGTTGGGCAAAACGCACCCGTCCCGGCCGGTTATTGTGCTGGTTGGGAGGGATGAGCTTCATCTTGGCTTGCAGGCGATCCAGGCCGGGGCTGCAGATTATCTCAATAGGAACCGGATCGATCCCGGTCAGTTAAATCATACCCTTTGTGCCGCCATTGAACGAAGGCGGCAGAATCTCGAGTTGCGCGAGCGTAATTCCGAACTGGAGATTTTATACAACCTTTCAACGCTTCTGGTCAGCACCTTGGACCGCGAGACCCTTTTTGCCGGGATTCTTAAAACCCTCACTGCTCTTCCCCAGTTGGCTGTCCAGGCGCGAGGCCTTTTTTTTCTGGTGGAGGAAGATCGGCTCAGGCTTGCCGGTCATCTCGGCCATATCGAACCATCTCCCGCCTGTCACAAGAATCTCAAGATCGGCGATTGCCTCTGCGGGCGGGTGGCCAAGACCGGCGCCCTGTTGATCTCGGATAATTGCCGGTCTGATCCTCGGCATACCATTCAGGCAGAAGAACTCCATGGACACATCATCATTCCTCTCTCCGGGCATGGCGGGGTCGTGGGGGTATTATGTCTCTACACCGCCACCGGAGTCCGGTTGAGTGAAGAGAACTCCCGGATGTTGAGGACCGCCGGTCAACTGATCGGGATGGCCATCGATAATGTTCGCCTCTTCGAAGAGGAAACTCTTCATGCCAACTGTGATGCCTTGACCGGCCTGATCAATCGGCGATGTCTGGCCATGTCTCTTGAAAAATCAATTGCCTTGGCCAAACGTTTCAATCGTCCCCTGTCTGCTTTGATGATCGATATTGATCATTTCAAAAAGTTTAATGATACCTGTGGTCACCTGGAAGGTGATAGTTTGCTGTTAAAGGTCGCCAACTTCATTTCCCATGAGATCCGAGGCATGGATGTAGCCGCCCGTTTTGGTGGAGAAGAGTTTCTGGTGCTCCTGCCGGAAACAAATCTCAGTGAAGCTGAAAGCATAGCTGAGAGGATTCGGCAGGTGGTGGCTTCCGGGGCCGAGGTGACTATCAGTCTTGGGGTTTCCTGTTATTCCCCGGAAGATGGGGATGGGAACGATCTCCTGCAGCATGCGGATACCGCCCTTTATCGGGCGAAGATAAATGGGAGGAATCGGGTTGAAGTATATGGCGATACCCCTTTTTTTACGAAGGTTTGAGGTCAAGCGCTGCGAAAGAGGAGTTGAGCCCACGGAAAGCTTCTGCTTCGCGCACAATAAATCGTGAAACCTGCACCCAAACAAGCTTCACTGGTGGTCGGAAAATATGAAAAAAATAATTGAAATTGATCAGGATCTCCTGGCGAGTTCACCGTGCGATAATAATCATATTTGTCTCTCCGGTGGAATTTATTGCTCGGTAATGGACACCTTGGGACACGATATGCTGCAGATGGAGTGCGTTGAAAAACGAGAGTGCCGGCACCACCATACCTACGGCGCCATGCATATCTGTAATTGTTCAGTCCGGCTGGAGATCTATCGAAAATACGGGGTTTAAAAAAATTAAAAGGCTCCGGTCGGGCTAACCTGCACAGGCGTTGGGTCCGTTTTCAGAAACCATAAACAGTACACAAATCATGGCAGTGAAATAAGAACCCCTTAAGTTCCCATCCGGGTATTGTTGTAGTTATGAATCTCTGCGTTAAACCGCACCGCGGCCCAACTGATTGTCCCCCCTCATACACTTGATCGCCTCGAAAAATTCTCGTTCCCGTCAGGTAAATCGTTCCATCAACGGTAAGATCTGTGACTTTCCGGATGGAACCTGTCTACAGTTCAGAAGAATTGCGCTCCGACCGGCAGATTTTATTGCTTTCATTCCAGGGCTTTCGCCCCAATGGTATAGCCCCTCATTATTTCGTGCTTGACGCCGTTAATATCGATTTGTGATAATAAAATCAGATAGCAAATAGGTTTTTCCGATTTCACGGAGGAGTTGATCAGGGCAACGATCAAGGTTGTCCCATTTTTATCGGTGGGGCGAGGGAGGCAAATGAACCGAAGAATGGTATTCCTGTTGACGCTTACTTTTCTCGTGCCTGTATTTATCTCTCCCTGTCATTCTGCTTCACCTCCCGAACTTCTCATCACCACCCCTGCCACTCCGCCCTATCATTATCCCGATCAGACCGGATTTCTTGACCAGTGGCTTAAGGCGGCCTTTCAAGAGATCGGCGTGAAGGTCTCGGTGGAATGGCTGCCGCCTGAGCGGAGCCTTTTAAATGCCAATGAGGGCTTGAGTGATGGGGATGCCATCCGCATTGGTGGCCTGGAAAAAGAGTACCCCAATCTGATCCGGGTGCCGGAAGTGATTTTTCAAGGTGAGTATGGCGCCTTTTCGCAAACGGTTGAGGTCTTGCCCCAGGGGTGGGCCTCATTGTCGCCCTATGATGTGGGGATCATCCGGGGGATTAAGCTCACCGAACAGAATCTCAAAGAGGCCCACTCCATCATCCGGGTGGAAAATGCCCAACTGCTCTTCGGGCTCCTCCAGCAGAATCGGGTCGATCTGGTGATCTGCGAAAGACTGTTCGGGCTTGCCGTTGCCAAAAAAATGGATATCCCCTGCCGGTTTGTGGAGCCGCCCTTAAGTTCTCTGGAGTTGTTTCTCTACCTCAATCAAAAACATGCCGGACTGGTCCCGGAACTGACCACGGCGATCCGGGAAATGAAAAAAGAGGGGATCTTTCTCCAAAAGATCAAGGATTGGGCGCAAGCGCAATCTCGGAAGGAATGAGTTCCATATGGCCACTGAGATCCGATTTTACCGGAAACTTGGCGTCCGTTTGCTCATCGGTGTCCTTTGTGCCAGCTTTGTCGTCACCTTGGGGGCAACCCTGGTCCAACTCTATCAACTCTACCAATGGGATTTGAAGGAAACCGATCGGCAGATCAAAATTCTTCGCAAAACAATCCTGCCGGCCCTTGCCGATAGTCTATGGGTGGCCAATGACCGGTTGCTCAAGATTCAACTTGAGGGGATTGCCAGCCTGCCGACCGTCCGCTTTGCCAAGGTCGTTGACCGGAACGGCCAGGTTGTTGCCGCCGCTGGAGAATTTTCGTCTGAGAATGCTGCGGACCATCTCCTCCCCTTATCGTATCGCTATAAAGATCAGGATGTTGCCCTGGGAGCGCTGCGAATAGGGGTGACCTTGACCCCGATTTACCAGAAACTCCGAGGGCATGTGCTGGTCGTTCTAATCACCCAGGCGGTTAAAACCTTTATCCTTTCATTGTTCATCGTCTTTCTCTTCCATTACCTGGTAACCAGGCATCTTCTGACCATTGCCCGGTATCTCTCCGCTTTTTCTCTGGATCAGCCCGGACCAAGTCTGCAGCTCAATAAGACTCTTCCGGGGTCCGGTGCGACAGATGAACTGGATCGGATCGTTGACGCCATTAATGGGATGCGGCGCCGGTTGATCAATTCCCGGGATCAGCGTTTGCAAGCAGCAGAACAACTGGCCCACCTGGGTCATTGGGAATATACCTTTGCCGACGGTCAACTGTACTGGTCGGATGGGGTTTATCCAATCTTCGGGCGGTCTCCGGAAGAGTTCACCCCGACCTATAAGCGATTTCTCTCCTGTGTCCACGAAGAAGACCGGGAGTCGGTGGACCAGGCCTGGCATCGGGCCCTCTCCACGGGGAGCGGGTACGACATCGATCATCGGATTGTGTCGCCGGACGGGGGCATCCGCTTCGTCAACGAGCGCTGCCGTTTCGACACCAATGCCAAGGGGGAAACCACCTCCGCCATCGGTACGGTCCTCGATGTTACCGAGATGAAACAGTATGAACTGGAGATGGATTATTTTTCCAAGATCCAGTCCCTGTTGAACCGCCTGTTGTCCATCTCGTTGCAGGACCTACCCCTGGAGGAGCTTCTCTCGGAGTGTTGCGGCATTGCCACCTCATTGCCCTGGCTGGGCCTGCAACCTCGGGGGGCAATCTTCGTGGTCGATCCCGAGGAGCAGCAGCTTCTTCTGGCGGCCCATCGCGGACTTGATCCGGCCCTGGTTGATTCCTGCGCCCGAGTTCCTTGGGGGCAGTGTCTTTGCGGCCGGGCAGCGGCGAACGGTCAAACGGTTTTTGTCGATCAACTGGACCACCAGCATGAAATTACCTATGCTGGGATCCATCCCCATGGTCATTACTGTCTGCCGTTTTTCTCAGCCGGTGGGCAAATTCTCGGAGTGCTGACCTTTTACTCCGAACCCGGTCGGGGCAGGGATGAGAGGATTATCTCCGTTCTTGAGGCGGTCGCCCGGGTCCTGGCCCTGATCGTCGAACGGAAACAGATCGATGCCAAAATTGTTGCCGCCCGCGATGAGTGGGTCAAGACCTTTGACACTATCCGGGATCCCATTATCATTCTTGACGACCAGTATCGCATCCATCGCGCTAATCAGGCCTTTGTCACCCTCGTTGGGATGAGCTTCGATGAAATTCAGGGGAGAAAGTGTTATGAACTGATCCATGGGACCAACTGTCAGATCGACCATTGTCCCCACGAAAGGTTGCTGGCGGACGGTCGGGCCTGTTCTGCGGAGATTTATGAACCGAGGATCGACTGCCACCTCATGGTCAACGTGGCCCCGTTCGAAGTGAAAAACGGTAAGGTCATAAAATCAATCCACGTGACCCATGATATTACCGAACTGAAAAAGGCGGAACAGGAACTGAAGAAATATGCCGAAACCCAGGCGGTACTGCTCCGGGAGGTGAACCATCGGGTCAAGAACAACCTCACCGCCCTGATCGGTATGCTCCAGATGGAGGAGGGAAGGGCTCTGGGGCAGGGAGACTCGTCCGGCTTGAATTTTATCCGGGATCTGAGCGCCCGGCTCAACGGTCTGGCCACGGTCCACAGTCTGCTTTCTCAAAATCACTGGCAACCTCTGTCGCTCTCCTCGTTATGTCAGGAAATTGCCGAGTCGGCCCTGGCTGTGATGCCGGCGGAGGCTGCGGTCACCCTGGACGTTGAGCCCTCGCCAATCAAGGTCAGCAGCAACCAGGCCCATAATCTGGCTCTGGTGATCAATGAACTGGTCACCAACTCGGTCAAGCATGGGATTCCCCCCTCAGGACAGATTCAGATTCGCTTTGTTTTCAGCAGTCAGGGGGAGCGTCACCGGATCCAGTATTGGGATAATGGTCCCGGTTTTCCCGAGCCGTTCACCCTGGGGGATTTTCAGCTGGCCAATGTGGGTTTGCAGTTGGTGGTGGGGGTGACAACCGGCAACCTGGCCGGTGAGCTTATCTTCAAAAACGATCACGGCGCCTTGGTTGAGGTGAGCTTTCCCGGCGATACTTTTGTGGAAGGTCCTGCCCTAAGCTGAGCTTTTTCTCCTTGGAAATTCGGCCCGTATCAATAATCTTTGAGCGCTATGTGGCAGGACTCTGGAAAAGGAGTCCGATTTGAACGAATGAGACCTCGAGTTAAGGTCCTGCCCCAGGGCTTTATTGGTTATTCCAGTTTATCTTGGTCAGACCGTGATCATACAATGCTTCATAGAATTTGTTCCGATTGACTGGTTTGATGATATAGGCAGTGCAGCCGTATTTTGCTGCCTCCACTACCTGATCTCGGTCGGAAAAGGCGGTGGTCATGAAGATCTTGGCGCACTCCTCTTCCTTGAGTAGTCCCTTTTTTTCAAGTTCCCGGATACCTTTCAAGGCCTGTTGGCCGTCGATTTTCGGCATCATGATATCCAGGCAGATCAGGTCGTAGTTGCGGTGGGTCTCATTGATCTGTTTCACCACCGCGACAATGGCCTCTTCGCCGTTGGCGGCAGTATCCACTTCCCCCAAAGCGCTGAGATACTTGGTCAGCAATTTTCCGGCGAAAAAATCATCTTCAACCACCAGGCTTTTCATGGAGCATCACCTCCGGGCTTTTTGGGTGTATCTTGCTCCAGTTCGGCGAATTTTTCCTCAAAACACGTGGGGCAGATCCCGTGACTGAACTTGGCCTGGGAATGCTCGGTGATATATTTTTCCACCTGGTTCCAATACCCCTCGTCATCCCGGATCTGTTTACAATACATACAGATGGGGATGATTCCCCGCAGGGTCTTGAGTTCGGTGAGCGCCAGTTGTAGTTCCGCCCGCTGGGCCTCGACCTGGCGGTATAATTCCTGTATTTTCATCAGGTCATGATGACGGGCCAAGGCCACGGTAATGGTCCGGTCAATTTCGTCCGGCTTGGATGGTTTGACCAGATAGGCGCTGGCTCCGGCATCGGTGGCCTGGCTGACCAGATCCATGGTTTCGTACGCGGTGAGGACGATCACCGGGGTGGGGCATTGCTCCTGGATCAGCCGGGTGGCCTCCAGACCGTCCATGACCGGCATCTGAAGGTCCATGATGACAATATCGGGTTTCAGTTCGTGGACCAGTGCCACTGCCTCCTTGCCGTTGGAGGCGCTGCCCGCTACCTGATAGCCGCGGTGTTCCAGGTTGGTGATAATCACCTTCTTGATAAAGAAATCATCTTCCGTGACCAGAACTCGGATTTCTTCACGTGGTTTCATCTAGCTAACCTCCGTATTCGGGATGGAATTGTATCCGGTTTGGGACCTTAGTAGTTCATCAGGTTGAAGCGGGTAACCGCCCCCTGATCATTCTCCAGGTGGACTTCACCCTGGAGGGTGGAGCCGATAATGCCATAGAGAATCTCCATGCCCAGTTTGCCGACCTGTCCTTTTCCGTAGAGCACGGCCTCGGGATACCCGGGGCCGTTATCCCGGTAGCTCATTGCAATGGAACCATTGACCTCCGGATCAATGGTCACCCGGATCGTCAGCTCGGTGTCGCTGTGGGGCACGGCGTGCTTGATGGTATTGGTGACCAGCTCATTAATCACCAGGGCCAGGTGATGGGCGGACATACTGGCAATCTGCACCGGTGACGGATCAACGCAGACTGTGATCGCCCCCTGTGGGGAGAGGGCCAGCAGGGTGCCGTTGATCACCTCACGACAGAGCTCATCCAGGGGCACCGGTTGCCATTCGCTGGCCGAGAGGATGCTGTGCACGGTGGATAAGGCCTGGATCCGGGATTTCAGTTCCAGCAGGAAGGCCAGATACCCCGGAACGTGCTCGGCTTCGGGGCGATCCCCCTCCATTTCGAGCATGCCGACCAGGGAGGTCAGGGTGTTTTTGACCCGGTGGTTCACTTCCCGGAGCAGGGTCTTCTGGGTGGCGGCATAGTGCTCCAGTTGCAGTTCGGTCTCTTTGCGTTTGGTGATATCCGTGGCGATCTGCAGCCGGACCCGGTGTCCGTCCACCCAGTCGATCAGGGTGTCGCGGTGTTCATACCATTTACCGTTTCGGGTATTCTGGGACTGCCAGACAGCGGTCTGGTCTCCATCCGAATTGTCGTTGTCAAAAAGTTTGTTGGCGTTGCAGAAGGCACAGGGGCCGTTCTGCCCCTGTTGGAGGGTTTGCCAGCAGACCCCCCCTTCGACGCAGCCGAATTCCTCTTGGACATTTTTATTGGCTAAGAGGATCTCATAGCTTACCGGATCGGCGATGTAGACCAGGGCATCGATATTGTCGAGCACCTTCTGTACTCGTCTGGCCGCGTCCGAAGCGGCCTGTTTGGCTTTATCATTAAGGATGATCTGGGAGGTGGTATTGACGATGGATTCAAGCAGGGCCTCTTCCTCCGGCCCGATCAGGTGGGCGCTGAACAGGGCCAAGACCCCCAGTGCTTCCCCCTGCTCGGAAAGGAGGCGATATCCGGCAAAACTCTTGAGCCCCAGTTCCGTCGCCCACTGATGATCATGGATCCGGGGATCGGTGGTCACCTCATTGCTAATCAATTTTGGCTCCTGCCCAGCCGCGATCCGCCCGATTTTATAACAGCCGAACGGCACCCGGGCATGGTTGCCTTGAAGATTGGTATAACGACCCGAACTGGCCTGGAGATGGAGGCAATGCTGCCGGTCTATACATTGATGGGGGCCTTCGCTGGTTGCCGCATGAAAGCAGCCCGAATCGCATTGGTCCCCCGGTTGGATCAGCCAGATGCGGGCAAAGTCGGCCTCCAGGAGACTGACCACCGCGGTGGTGATCTCCTGGAAGCTCGTTTGGAGATCTGTGATCGACAGTAGTTTTTCCTTGAGGGCATTGAGCGCCAGGATCCGGCTCTGGAACCTTTTTTTCTCGGAGATGTCCCGGACGATGTGGACGCAACTCTTAAGAACTGCCTGCTCATCGAATACCGGCGAGACGTTGACCTGCAGGTGGGCCTTAAGGGTCGGTTCGTAGATCTCCGCTTCATGGGGCAAGAAATCCTGTTTGAGCAGGAGGAAGGGGCAGTCCGAACAGGGTTGATTCTCATGGTGAAAGATGTGATAGCATTTCTGACCGACCAGTTCGCTGATTTCCAGACCCAGCCGCCTGGACATTTCCCGGTTGGCCTTGAGAATCCCATTCTCCACATCAATGATGGCGACCAGGTCGGGGATGGCGTCAAAGGTCCGTTCCCACTGTTCTTTTTCTTCCCGGATGGCCGCTTCAGCCTGGCGCCGTTCGTTGATTTCATCTTCAAGCTGGATGGTTCGTTCCTCTACCCGATCTTCCAGGGTCTCGTATGACTCCCGGAGCCTTTGGGACATGGTCTGAAAGGAGGTGGCCAGTTGCGTTATCTCATCATTGCCGACCAGGTCAATTGGAAACTCCTCTGGGCGACCGGTCAGTGAAATGGTTTCTGCGACCCGGGCTAGATTGACCAGGGGACGGGAAAGTTGGCCTGCCATCAGCCGGGCGGCAAGGTAGCTGACCAGCAAGATCAGGGCGCCGATCAAAAGGTAGACCCGTAATAACCATGGGACAGGGCTTGGAGGTCTTTCCGATCAGAGACATCGTAGAACATGGTCATCTGCAGGGAGTCTAGGGGGGAGTGCAGATTGAACTGACTGATCAGGGGATGGGAATGATCAGACCCAGTGGAATTGAGACTCCAGATCTCTTGGTTGGAGGTGGTGAAACGGATGTTCTGGTCACGGCTGGTGCGGAGGGCCGGATCCAGCATCACCGCAGCAAAGGCATCGAACGGTGTTTCCAGGACAATCATACCTTCCGCTCGACCGGTTGCGGTATAGAGTACTGGATGAATGATAATCAAGGTCTGCTGGCCTTCTTCCAGACGCATCATGGCCAGAGGTTTGCCCTGATTGATGACCGTTTCCAGGAGAGCGGGTTCATCATAGGCCTCTGCTTTTTCTCCGGGGCAGCCGCAGGTTATCAGTGGTTTCCCCTGAAAATCGCAGAGGGAGAGATGGCAAGGTAGGTTTTCGGGCAGACGGTAGCTTTCCAGAAATGGTTTGACGTACACCTCCCGGCCTTCCGAGTCGATGAGGGCGTTGACCATAATCAGGTTCTGGGCGATATTTTTGATGTCGTGGGAGATGGTGTCCAGCAGGAGTTCAAAGCGGTTGGTGATGATGGTTGACTCAAAGTTGATCCGCTCTCTGATCTGGTCATGGATATTACGATAGGCAAAAAGGTAACTGCTGCCACCCAGCATCAGAACGAGGGTCATGGTGAGCAGCGAGGCCGCCAGGGTGATCTTGCTGGAGAGTTTGCTGAAGAAGACCATTTTATGGCTCGATCCGATGGATACTACCGTCCATCCTGAAAGTGCCCATGAACAGATCTTTCGGGGCCAAGGCTTCATGGCGTTCCGGGCTGAACGGCTGCTGGTAGAACTTGATTAGGCCGTCATATTTGGTCACCTGTTCCAGCGCGGCCCGGATTTTTGCACGATCCGTTGTTCCCGCTCGGTTGACGGCCAGGGCCAGGATATGGATAAGGTCGTAGGCCTGGGCCGCCCCCACCGGGGAGACTACATCCTCCGGGCCGTGGATCTGAAAGAGGAGGCCAGCGGTCTTATAAAAGGTCCGTTTCTGCTCTTCTCGGCGTTGGTCAAAAAAACTGAAGGTCTGGACCACCGAAAAATCGAGCTCTTCAATGGCCTTGCCTGCCATGGTGACAAAATTGCCACCGCTGACTCCCCAATGACTGATGATCGGAAAGCGTTGCTCCGGCGGAAGTGCGGCCACCTCTTTGACCAGAATGGATCCTTCCGCTTCGTTGGCAATGAGCAGGACCGCTTCGGCGCCGGAGCCGAGGACCAGCTGATAATGATCAAGGAGGGATTGGTCACCCCAGTGATACCATTGGCTCTGGGTAATGGTGATCTCTGGGTGCAGGCTGACGTAATGTCGGATCGCCTGGTCGTTACTGCGCCCCCAGCTGGTGGTGGGGAAGAGGACTCCGAGTTTGCTCAGCCCCTTCTTTTGAGCATGGGTAATCATGGTTTCGATGGCCCAGCTGTCCCGCAGGGAGAGGCGAAAACAGTAATTCGGATTGTGGTCGTTATCGATGATCCCATCGGCCGCTCCCCAGGCGTCGAGCATGATCATCTTCGTTTCGTGGAGGAGCGGAATTTCTTCCAGGATCACCGGCGAGAACTTGCCGCCCACCACAGCCAGCAGATCAGGGATAGCGGCAAATTTCCGGATGTTTTCGATCCCTCGGGCCGGCACCGACCGATTATCCTTGATGATCAACTGGAGCGGGCGGCCGTCGAGGACCCCGCCCCGGGTATTGATTTCCGCCATGGCCGTCAGGATACCGATGCTGATGGCCTCATCCGAGGTGCTGGTGAGGTGGCCCTGTTCCGCATCAAAGCCGACAAACACTGGTCGGGCAGGGGCTGCAGCTGCTAAAACAGGGGGAGTTGGGCCTACCGAGAACACCAGAGTAATGACAGAGAGGATGCAGAGGAGCACTCGAAGAGAGGGAGATATGGCTTCATTCCCCTCGGCAGACGAGCTGTTTTTTGCGGTAAATCGCAGGTGGGTTGACTGTCTTTGCCCCATTCGATACCTCTGTTTTGTTATGTTCTCTGGCAGTACGGCTGGGTCCTTTCTTCTTCACTCTATTCTATGCAGGTGTGGATTGGTTTGTCAAAATCTCAATATACATCAGTTTTTTTCCTATTCTGTTTGGAGTGTCTACTCGTGGGGGAGGGTAACTGCTTTGGGGAACCTTCGGATTACGGTGGAACTCATTCAGTTCCTATTGATGATGGGATACTCTGAAAAGCGCTTCAGGTTCGTTCCCCGGTGCCATCAAGTTGGTGGGGCAGTTAGCCGCGGGGATGGAACTTCTTATGGATCGACTTCAACCGGTCGCTGTCCACGTGGGTGTAAATCTGGGTGGTGGCGATATCCGAATGGCCGAGCATGATCTGGACCGAGCGCAGGTCAGCGCCGTGCTCAAGCAGGTGGGTGGCAAAGGAATGGCGGAGGGTGTGGGGGCTGATTTTCTTGTTGATTCCGGTCGTGAAGACCGTTTCCTGAACGATCTGCCAAAAGCGGAGACGGGTCATGCCCCTGCCCCGGTTGGTGATGAACAGGGTGTCGCTGCGTCTTTTTTTAAGCAGGAGGGGACGGCCGATCCGGAGATAGCTCGTTATTCTGGTCCGGGCCTCATCGCCGAATGGAACCATGCGCTCCTTGGCGCCCTTGCCGAAGATCCGAACGGTGCCGCGGGTTAGATTGACCCCGGACACGGGGAGATTCACCAGTTCAGAGACCCTGAGGCCGGAGGCATAGAGCAGGTGGAGCATGGCTTGGTTGCGGAGGGCCAGCGGGTCGTTTTCCGATTGGGCTGCCAGGAGTTGTTGAACCTCATTAAGGGAGAGAACCTTGGGCAGGGCTCGGCCGGGTTTGGGGAGATCAATCAACGCCAGGGGGTCGGTTTCGATTGTTCCTTCCCGGATCAGATAATGGAAAAAGGCCCGGAGGGCGGAAATGCGCCGGGCATTACTGCGGGTGGATATGCCCTGGCGGTGACAGCTGGCCAGGAAGGTGCGAATTTCTTCGGCGGTTACTGCGGTAAGGTTCCTGATCCGGCGGGTATTCAGGTGATTGAAAAAGGCGTTGAGGTCGGCTTGGTATGAGAGAACAGTGTTCTTCGCCAGGCGGCGTTCGGCGGCAAGATAATGCAGAAACAGGTCCGTTTCCTGATCGAATTGTGATCGGGTGGACCTGTTTCTGATGGGTGTCGTTGCTGGTTGTCCAGGGTTACTGCCGGTTATGGCCGGTTTTTTCATGCAGACCCTGGTGCGCCAGAGAATTAGACGACGGAGCGACTGACCAGTTTGCGAAGTTTACGCTTGGCTTCAGCTTGCTTGCGACGGCGTTTTACGCTCGGTTTTTCATAATGCTCACGGCGTTTGAGTTCTTTCTTGATGCCATCCAGCTGTAACTTTTTTTTGAGAAAGCGCAGCGCTTGCTCCACATCTCCTCTCACTTCAACGGTGATCATGTCTTCTCCTGATAATATAGAACCAAAAAATGTCCTGGTATTGGACTCGGGAAAAACCATTTATATAGCTGACTTTGTCGGTGCTTGTCAAACCTTTTTATTCAGGGTCGTCGTATTCCTTCGAATAATGGTTACCGCACGCTGCGATCTCCCACTGGGAAGATCTTGCCCGGGTTGAGGATGTTGTTCGGGTCGAAGGTGTGTTTAATGGCCCGCATCAAAGCCATGGTGGAACGGTCGATCTCGTTGTCGAGAAAATCCGCCTTGGTTATGCCCACCCCGTGCTCTCCGGTGATGGTGCCACCCAGGGCGATGACCGCCTCGAACAAAAGGCCCCTGGCTTCGTGGGCCTTGCCCTGTTCGACCGGGTCATTCCGGTCCAACATGATATTTACGTGGATATTGCCGTCCCCGGCATGGCCGAAGGTCAGGATGGTCAATCCGAAGCGATCGGCCAGAGCTTCAGTGGTTGCAACCAGTTGAGGGATGCGGTTGCGGGGGACAACCACGTCCTCGCTGATCTTATGGGGTTTAAGGCGGAAGGTGGCGGGGGAGATGGCTCGGCGGGCTGCCCATAGGGTCTCGGCCTCGGCCGGGGTTGCTGCTTCATGGATGGCAGACAGACCCTCATGGCCCTGAACAAATGATTTTAAATTCCGGCTTTGCAGGGCGACGGACTCAGGGTCGCCGTCCAGTTCAATGATCAGCATGGCCGTGGCCCCGGCTGGAAGTGGCCCGGGGAGATCGCTTTTGACCAGGTTGAGCACGGTGTGGTCAAGGTATTCAAGGGTTGCCGGGGTCATCCGGTTCAGCAGCCGACTGACCAGGGTGACGGCCTGGTGAAGATCGTCAAAGATTAACTGAAAGGTGGTGGTGGCGGTGGGTAGAGCCAGAAGTTTGAGGGTAATGCGGGTGATTACCGCCAGGGTGCCTTCTGAACCCACCAAGAGTCGGGTGAGATCGTATCCGGCTACGCCCTTGGCGGTGCGGACCCCCGTTTTGACCACCGCGCCCGAGGGGAGGACCGCCTCGAGCCCTAGAACGTAATCGCGGGTTACCCCATATTTGACCGCCCTGGGACCCCCGGCGCATTCGGCCACGTTGCCGCCGATGGAACAGAATTGACGACTGGCCGGATCGGGCGGATAGAATAACCCCTCCGCTTGGACCCGATCCTGGAACTCGCCGGTGATTACTCCCGGTTCGACCACCCCGATCTGGTTTTCCCGGTCGATTTCAATGATTTTGTTGAACCGGCTCATGGCCAAGATCAATCCGCCCTGCACCGCCAGCGATCCTCCGGTCATTCCGGATCCGGCCCCTCGGGGTACCACCGGCAGTCCGACCTGATTCGCCAAGGCCATGATCCGGCTGACCTCCTCGGTGGACCCGGGAAAGATCACGGCATCGGGTAGGAATTCTTGCCCGGTGCCGTCATAGGAATAACAGAGTCGATCTTCCGGGGTGGTGCTCAGATGCTTTGCACCGACAATGGCCCGGAGGTTCTTGAGCAATTCTTGGTCAATGGATGTTGGGGGAAAGGTATCCTGATGCTTGTGCCGGGCCACATGTTTCTCCACTGTTGAGGATGAGCCCAGACTTTATCGGCAAGTCCAAGGTCTTGTCAAGCAGGAGAAACATGGGGCAGATTACTGGCTCCGGCGAGAGGCCTGTCATGTCTGAACAGCGGTCACCAGCTTTTTTTTGATCTCCTTTCTCTTGGCCTCCCTTTCGTTATGGATACTGAAGGCAAGACCACCACCGATGAGCAGGAGAATGGTTGCGGCTTTAAAGGCATCGGTCATGGCGCCGGAGCTGGCAATGAGCATCTGGGAGGCCTTGCTCATTACAAAGCCGCCGAGGCCCCAGGCGGTGAACAGCAGGCCGTAATTGACCCCAAAATTCTTGATTCCCCAGAGGTCCTTGGCAAAGGAGGGAAAGATTGCCAGATTGGCCCCGTAGTTGAAGCCGATCAGGCTGGTCAGGAGAACGAGGAGCAGGGCGTTGGAACCGCCCTGGGTGGTGACGGGAACGGCTGCCGACATCAGCACGGCCTGGAAGAAAAAGATCCCGGCCAGGGTCTTGCCCCGACCGATTTTATCCGATACGGAGCCGGCAACCACTCGTCCGGCGGCGTTGCCCACGGCGAGAAAGGCCACGGCGAGAAAGGCGTTGGCTCCCAGGCTGGCCTTGGCCATCCCGGCCACACTGCCGATGACCATGAGACCGGTGCCGGCCCCGATAAAGTAGATGGTCCACAGTAACCAGAAGGTCGGGGTCTTGAGCATGGTCAGGGGGGGGACCTCATGTTCAACGAATTTTTCGCGGGCCTTTTGGTGGTGTTCGGTCCTTTGCCGACGGCAAACAAAGCCAGGGGGGACATATTCCGTTGGGGGATTGACCAGGAACAGGGCCAGGGTGCTTACCACCAGCAGAAAGGCGATTCCGAAAAAAAGCATGGCTCCCTGCAGTCCCCATTGGTTGAGGAGGTATTTGGCCAGGGGAGCGATATACACCGAGGCCAGCCCGAATCCGGAAACCACGATCCCGGCGACAATGCCGGTCCGGTTGGGCGGAAACCATTTCATGGCCGGAGGAGTGGCCGAGGCATACCCAAAGGCAATCCCGCTTCCCACCAAAACCCCAAAACCCAGGACCCAGCTCAGGTAGGCGGTACTCTGGGAGATCCAGATAAAGCCGATCCCGACCAGGACCCCACCGGTGATGGCCGTGGTCCGTGGTCCGAATCGGTCCTGACAGCGACCAGCGACGATCATCATCAGGGCAAAGACCAGGCAGCAGAGGGCGTACGGGTCGTTTAATCTGGCTAGTTCCCAGTTGAAACTTCCAACCCCTCCAGTGGATATGGATTGGCGGATGGCGTCTTTGAAGATGCTCCAGGTGTAGAGCACCCCGAGGGCCAGATTGATTCCCGTGCCGGCGGCGGCAACGTGATAGCCTTTAAAGGCGGTGGGCGAATTCATGGTTTTCCCTCCGAAAAGATGGAAATGAACGGGGACCGACCCTTCGGGAGCCGGTCGCGCCGTGAATAATGGCCAAGCTGTTTTCCCCCACGATTCGATTACATCGCAGTGGGGATTGTTTTGTCAAGAGGGGGGACTGGTTTAATTGGTTGGATTGGTTTTGTTGGTTGACGGAGGTGAGGGGTGAGAGGCTTTCGCCTCTCACTTGGGGGTAGATGAAAAATTGTTGGTTAGTCGGTTTTTTCCATTTTGCTGATGACCAGAACGATTTTGTTGCCGAAGCGGGCCTTGACCGACTCAAAGGTGACCGTTACTTTGTCGCCGGCTGCCGGTTTCCAGCCATCGGGGACTGTCTCCATTCCCCGTTTTTGTTCCATGGTGGCCACCTGGCCGATCTCGGTGAAATCGAAGCGGATGCCCCGCCGGCCGACTTCCTGAATGGTTCCGGTGGCCGGGCTGGTCAGTTCCTTGCGGTTGGGGTCTTTTTTGATCAGGGTCAGGTTGGAGACCGCCAGGATCTCTTCGTCGTTGCGGGCCGTTTTCGAGTAGAAGGCCAGGGTCACCGTGTCTCCTTTCAGCGGTCGGTAGTCATCGGGGGAATAAACGGTTTCCCGGCCGGTGTTGTACTTGACCCCGGCTTTCTCCCCCGGGGCCTTGACCACCACTCCGGAAAAGCCGCTTTCCAGGATGACCCCGGTGACGGTGTCTGCAGCAAACAGGCCTTGCGCCAGACCGAGAGTCATAAGCAGAACCATTCCAGACAGAACAGCCTTAACCGTGCATTGCAGACGCATCTTCTTTCTCCTTCTCTTGGTCATGATATCGAATTATTCCAGTGAGAACCGGTACGACCGGTTCTTTGATACTCGAATGGCTCCATTGTGGGTCCTTTTCACCAGGAATGCAATTTCATTTTATTTGACTTTGGAGGAATTTATCTTCTAGACTTTGGTCAGGAACCGTAACTCTCCATAACGTCGAGAAAAATAGCCATGCTCTTTAAGATTCTGCCAAAATCAGAACTTGCCGGACTCTTTGCGGCGCTCTCCGAGAATGACATCATCGGTCCGGTTCATAAGGGTGACAACCGGGCTGGCACCCCTCTGTTTGACTTTGCCCGAGTCACCGATTTTGATACCCTCCGGCTTGATTTCACCTCAACGGTTCATTCTGCCAAACGCTTTGTCCTGCCGTATCGGGAAACCCTCAGTACCTTCCGGATTACCAAGGACTCCTGGGAAAAGCAGGTGGATTTCAATATAGAGCGGCCCTTTGTCCTTTTCGGTTTACATGCCTGTGACATCAATGCCCTGAATAAACTGGACAAGGTTCTGATGGGTTCGGTCTATCCGACCCCTTATTATGCCGCCAAGCGGCGGAATATGTTTATCATCGGGATTGACTGTATCCCCCTGTCCTCCTGCTTCTGTCGTTCCATGGGCACCGATACCGCCTTGACCGGCTTCGATCTTTTCTTGACCGACCTGGGTGAAAGGTACTTCGTTGAGATTCGTTCGGCAAAGGCCTTTCAGTTTCTGAAAGGTTTGTCCTTGTCCGACCCTGCGGATTCCGACCATGATCTGTATCTGGACAAAAATACCGCCATGAACGCGGCCTTTGTGGCCCATGTGGAAACCTCCGATCTCACCAAGATCCTTGATCTGGAATTCGAGTCGCCGGTCTGGAAGGATTGGGGGGCCCGATGTCTGTCCTGCGGAACCTGCGCCAACGTTTGTCCCACCTGTTATTGTTACGGGGTTGAAGAAACCGTGGCCTTGGATCTTTCCAGCGCCCGCAAGGAAAAACAGCTTCACTCCTGTAATCTGGTGGATTTTGCCGAGGTGGCTGGAGGGCATAACTTCCGGCCGGAAAGCGCCTCAAGACTCAAATATCGCTATTATCATAAGCATAGGGGCTTTGTGGAGGCCTTTGAAGAATCGTTGTGTGTGGGGTGTGGGCGGTGCGGTCGGTCCTGTCTGGCGGAAATAAACGTACCTGATGTTATCGCCAGTATCCGCCACGAGGAGATGGTAAGCGACCGATAGCACCCCGTCTGCGGGCGGTCAGGCCGACTCGCAGAGACGACTATAGCGTATCGGCCTGTTTGCCCACATCCAGGGCACTATCGGTCGCTTACCATCTCCTCGGATGTTGAGGGGGAAAGTGACTTTTACGGTTAATCGTTGATGGGTGACTATGAATCATAAACTTGAATTTGTTGATGTCTTGGCTGAGTCCCATGAGTACCGACCGGCGACGGATCTGAAGAGTTTTGAGTACTCCCATGCCGCCGAGATCACCAATGTCTATCCGATGACCGAGCATGAACATCTCTATCAACTCCGCATTGTTGATCCCGAGGCCAGGAGCCGCTTTACCTTTCGGCCTGGTCAGTTCGTGATGCTTGAGGTGCCGGGGATCGGCGAGGCCCCTTTTTCCATCTCTTCCTCGCCGAGCCGCCACGGCGATCTGGATCTGTGTATTCGTCATGTGGGAACCCTGACCAATTTCCTGGCCCGAGTCGGTCGGGGCACCAGGGTTGGAATCAGTGGCCCCTTTGGGACCAGCTTCCCGGTTGAGAAGATGTACGGTCAGAATATTCTCCTGATCGCAGGCGGTCTGGGGATTGTTCCCCTGCGGTCTCCCATCATGACCGTTCTCGAAAACCGCAGCCGGTACCGCAAGGTGGATATCATCTACGGGGCTCGGAGTCCGGCGGAACTGCTCTATACCTATGAGTATGAGATGTGGCGAAAATTTGATATCAATCTGAACATCATTGTTGATCATCCCGACGAGACCTGGACCGGTCCCAGCGGCCTGATCACCACTATTCTCGATCAGCGGATCGCCACGGCCTCCGAGGGTTTTTCCGGACGGACCTTTGCCATCGTCTGCGGGCCTCCGGTGATGTTCAAGTTCGTCTGCCAGCGTTTGATTGACGCCGGGATTCCCATGCAGCGGATCTTCGTCTCCCTGGAGCGACGGATGCATTGCGGCCGGGGGAAGTGCTGCCGCTGCAATATCGGTTCGACCTATACCTGCCTGGAAGGGCCGGTCTTTGATTACTGGACCGTGATGAATCTCAAGGAGGCCATCTGATATGGGTAAGGAAAAGACCTATCTGGGCGTGCCGGTGTATCGTCCCCGGGTGGCGTTTTTCGAATTTACCTCCTGCGAGGGGTGCCAGTTGCAGATCCTAAACCGGGAGGAGTCACTGCTCGATTTTTTGAATCTGGTGGAGATTGTCGATTTCCGGGAGGCCATGACCGAAGGGTCGGATGACTACGAGATCGCCTTTGTCGAAGGGTGTATCAGCCGTGATGATGAGGTCGTTCGGCTGCAAGAGATCCGGCAGCGGGCCAAGGTCCTGGTCGCCCTGGGAAGTTGTGCCTGTTTCGGTGGGGTCAATCAGTTGAAGAACAGGTTTCTCGATCAGGGGTGGGTTCATCGCCAGGTCTACGGCGAGTACCCGATTGCCAGCCTTCCGGTGCGGTCGTTGGCCGATATCGTCACGGTGGATGTCTCAATTTTCGGCTGCCCGATCAAGAAGGAGGAGGTGGAGAAGATTGTCACGAACATCGCCCTGGGTAAGAGTATCGTTCACCCCAAGTATCCGGTCTGTATGGAATGCCAGGCCAATGAAAATATCTGTTTGTTTGATCTGGGGGAGCCATGTCTGGGGCCGGTGACCAGGGCTGGTTGCGATTCCTGGTGTCCCAATAATCGGGCGGGCTGTTGGGGCTGCCGGGGGCCGGCTGATGATGCCGATCCTCAGCGGCTCAAGGCGATCATGGTCAAACATGGTTTTTCCTTAGAAACGATTATCGACCGGTTGGACTGTTTCGGTGGCTTTGTCCGGGAGTCTGCCCGGTTGCGTGATGAACTGGAAAATGTTGGCCAGACCGGCTCGGTCGATCCTGGGGGAGGCATATGAAACTGTCCTGTGAGATCGATATCCATCCCCTGACCCGGGTGGAGGGTCACGGCCGAATTGAGATCAGCATAAAGAACGGTACGGTGCAGAAGGCCCAGTGGGAGGTGGTGGAGACCCCCCGTTTTTTCGAGGCCATTCTGGTGGGCAAGATGTGGGAAAATGCCCCGTATCTCTGCGGGCGGATTTGTGGAATCTGTTCCATCGGTCATACCCTGGCCGCGATTCGGGCGGTGGAGAACGGGTTTGGATTGGTCCCCAGCGAGCAGACCAGTCAGTTGCGTCTGCTCTTGAAGCATATGGAAACCCTGCAGAGTCATATTCTTCATCTCTATTTTCTGACGGCCCCGGATTTTCTCGGCACCGGCAGTGTTTTTCCTCTGATCAAGAGCCACCCGGAAGCGGTTCTGCGTGCTGCCCGACTCAAAAAACTGGCCAATGATGCGGCAGATCTTATCGGTGGTCGTCGGTTGCATCCCACCCGGACGGTGGTGGGTGGATTCACCATGCTGCCGGACATGGCTGAATTACAAAAGATCAGGACTCGACTTCAGGAAAGTCTGGATGATCTCACCGCCACCGTGGACCTCTTCGCCACCTTTACCATCCCGGATTTTGTCAGGGAAACCGAATTCGTCTCCTTGAAGGGCAAAGGGGATTACCCATTTATCGGTGGTGATCTGATCTCCACCGATGGGGTGGGTCGGCGGGAGGAGGAGTATCTGGAGATGAGCAATGAATATATGGTGGAGCATTCCACTGCCAAGTGGAGTCGGTTGTCACGGGATGCCTTTGCCGTGGGCGCCCTGGCCCGGATAAATAACAACTATGCCGGTCTTTGTTCCCAGGCGCAGCAGGCCGCCGAACAACTGAAGTTGACTCCGGTCAATCATAATCCCTTCATGAACAATATCGCCCAACTGGTGGAGTGCGTTCAGGTGGCTCAGGATTCAATGGCCCTCATTGATCAGCTCACCGGGACTTCCTGGCAGGCGACTCGACAGCAGGTCGTGCCGAAGGCGGGGCTGGGCGTTGCCGCCGTTGAGGTTCCCCGGGGGATTCTCTACCACTGCTACGAATTTGACGATACCGGCCGGATCATCCGGGCGGATTGTGTGATCCCCACCAGCCAGAATCACGGCAACATTCACCTGGATATAGTCGAATTAGCCAGGCAGGGCGCCGCCTCGGGAACCGGAGACCGGAGCCTTGAACTTTTGGCCCAGATGCTGGTTCGAGCCTATGATCCCTGTATCTCCTGTTCGGTTCATTGACAGAGGGGATAGCTGACGGTTTATTCCCCCACCTCTTGGAAGAGAGAAGTGTTGGAAATTATCATGCGTATTTATTGGGGATGGTCTGATTTAGCCAGGAATCGATCCAGTTGATTGGCAAAATTCTGGCGATCCCGCTGGGTTAAGGGGGCGGGGCCACCGGTGACCACGCCGTTATCCCGTAGGTCTGTGAGGAAATTTCGCATGGAGAGCCGTTCCCCTATATTTTCGGGGGAGTAAAACTCCCCCCGAGGATTCAAGGCGTGCCCTTTTTGGGCAATGGTTGCCGCTGCCAGGGGGATGTCGGCAGTAACCACCAGGTCACCGACCGCAATCTTATCGACAATCTCCCGATCCGCCACATCCGCACCCAGAGAGACCCTGATGGTGCTGACCAAGGAGGAAGGGGGGACCTGGAGTTGGTGGTTGGCAACCAGGATCAGGTCAATTCCCCTCCTGGCTGAGGCCCTGAAGAGGATCTCCTTGATCACCTTCGGGCAGGCATCCGCATCAACCCAGATCTGCATGGTGACTCCTGATATTATCAGGTAATATGTGCTTCTCTTCGCCCATCAAGTCTTCCGATATACTCTCTATCTTCCTGTAAACGAAGATATGCCGTTGCAGGAGCCGCTGCTGTCAGAGTATGTCCAGTTTATGTTCCCATCGACCAGGATTGCCCCGGTCTCATCGGTTTTTGCTGTGGTTGTATTCAGGGTGATCGTTCCGCCGTCACCATAGGTGTAACTACCGGACCAGCTCAGATCTGTCCCGCATATCTTTCCGTTAAATATGGCCCCTTCTTTTGCCACGACGGTCAGAAGGCAGCCGGATTGACTCATGTTGAGATTATACTCGTCATGGGCACTGGTACAATACCCTTCGGGGGTACTGGTGGTAATTTCGTAATCTTCAGTAATAGCCCAATTCCTTTGGATATTGACGCATTCCATACATGCTGGATTTTGCCCACCCCCGGAGCCACCACCACATCCATTGAGTACAAGTGCCAGGACAACAGGCAGAAGAAGTTTACATATATAAATCGAAGGCGCTTTCATCCTCTGGTTCCTCGATACGTTCTTTGGTTCCCATGATTTTACTTTCAAACCAACGCCTACTGTTCGTTTTTACCATCTCTCAGGACAAACCAAGATGATTTTCTGAAATGATTTGATATTTAACCAAATCATAGCCATTTTAAGGGCAGGGGGGTATTTCCGTATATCTTCACCGAAAGACGAATCTGCTGTCGGGGAAATATGGGTGGATGAATAGAGCTGGGCTCTTTTTTGGGTCAGGAGGTTTACGTTATGAAAATCATAGAGATTTTTTCGGATTATCTCTGACCGTTCTGTTGGTTGGCGGAGCCAGCCCTGGCAGAGCTTGCGGCCTCGGATAACAGCCTGATCATCAACTGGCGGGCTTTTGAACTGCGCCCGGAACCGGTTGAACTGCTCGATCCCAATGGCGAATATCTAACCAGTGCCTGGCGGGATCATGTGTATCCCCTGGCCGCCAAAATGAAGCTTCCCATGAAAAGGCCGCCGATCCAGCCCCGTTCTCGGCTGGCCCATGAGGCCGCCAAGTGGGCCGGCAGTCATAATCGCCTTGCTGAATACAACCTGGCGCTCTTTCGCGCCTTCTTTGAGTTCGGCCGCGATATCGGGAGTCAACGGGTTTTGATGGATCTTGCGTCCGAGCAGGGGCTTGATCCCGAAGCCTTGGCCCGGGCCCTGGACAGTCATCAGTTCATTGCCGAAGTATTGGGGGACGAAGAGGATGCCAGTCGCCTGGGAGTCCGGGCGGTGCCATCTTTTGTCGCCAATGGGCGGGTTCTGGCTGCCGGGGTCCAGACGGCTGAGCGCCTCAGGGAACTTATGGCCAATGGACCGAGAGGGCTGGCGCTGTTTTGACCTGAAGCGAAAAAAGTTTCCCATATCGATGAACAGCTGAAATCATGACGTTCATGAAGGAGTTATGATTAGGAAAAGAAAAGCCTGAAGCGTATGTAAGTGCTTCAGGCTTTTCTTTCTTGAAGGCTGGTTGGCTCAACCAAGGAGATGAAGGAGAGGGTTCCGTTTTGCCTCCTTGGCCAGTGGTTTCAACATCCGGGCCAGGAAGATTCGCCGCAGGGAGGCCTGGGGCATCGATTGAGGCGTGCAGGTTGAAGTCAGCAGGGAAAGATCGCGTTTTTTGCCGTAATAGCGAACATTTGGTCCGATCTTTACTGCGTCCGACTCCAGTTTGATCGCTCCTTTTTTAACATATTCCGCCACCTTGGAGTGTGGGTCATGCAGATCCCCAAAGATCCGCGCCCCCGCCAGGCAGGTCTGGACACAGGCCGGTTCCAAGCCGATGGCCGTCCGCTCCACACAGAAGGAGCACTTGTCAGCCTTCCCGTCTTCACCTAAGTCCGGGTTAACATAACGGGCGCCGTAGGGGCAGGCCTCGGCGCAGGCCCCGCACCCCAGACAGCGTTCCTTGTCGATTTGCACCGTACCGTCAAAAAGATCTTTCCAGGTGGCGGCCACTTCCATGATCGTGGTTTTACCGCTGAGCCGGTCTGTGAACTCCATCTGCACCGGGTCGGCCGGGCAGGCCTCGACGCAGGTCGGGCTATCGCAGTGATTGCAGAGGCCGGGGTAATAGGTTGAGGCCAGTCCCTCGGGTGTTTGGCTCGGGCCCAGCCTTTTCACCCAGTTTCGTCCTTCATTGGTTGGCACGTCCCATTCTGCCTTGCAGGCAACGGCGCAGGCGTGACAGCCAATACATTTCTCCAAATCGATAATCATCCCATATTGTGCCAAGGTCGTTTCCTCCCTGTTGAAATTATCTACCAATAATTGAAAGAGTCTAAAGCACCGGTGTTTTTTGATCAGGATCTTTTATTGCGTGCTCAGCAGCCTGGTTTCTTGAATAAGCCTTTTGCCCATTCGATGGCGACTTCATCAGGCCTTGACCACCTTGACGAAGTTGGTCCTCATCCCGGTGGCGCCGGTTTCAGGGTCGATCCCGAATTTGGTGATTAATCCCTGGTCGTCGATACCCTGGCCCTTGCCCACCGTCAACTCAGGATTCATGGCTCCGTATCCGTGGGCCAGGTAGACGGTATCGGCCCGGATTCCCGGAGTGACCTTGAGGATTGTACTGTTCCTGGATTTGACCCCGTCCTGATTGATCAGCATGACCCGGTCCCCATCCTTTAAGCCCTGTTTGGCGGCAACCGAGTCGTTCAGCCAGACCGGATTCTCCGGCATTTCATGGTGCAGCCAGGTGTTATTCTGAGTGCGAGAAAAACTGTGTACCGGCGAACGCCCGTAGACCAGACGGGCATAACCGGCCGGCACCTCGCCGGTTGGAATGTAGGTGGGGACTGGTGAAAATTCGTTGTCGTCGATCTGTTCCGAGTAGAGTTCGACCTTTTCACTGTCGGTGGAAAATTCGAAAGCTCTTTGTCCGGCTTCGGCGTAGGGGGAGGTGCCTTCTTTGATAAAGATGCCTTCCATTTCCTTGAGTTTGGCGATGGAAAGCCCGGCTGGTTCCAGGCGTATCTCCACATGTTCCTCAATTGAGGCCACCGGGATTTTGTCGCCATATCCCATCCGTTTGGCCAACTCGTTAACGATCCAGACCGAGTCACGGCGCTCAAACATTGGTTCGACCAGGGGCATCCGGGCGGTGACGAACTGTTGGGGTTTATCGGCCGGGTTCCACTGCATTCCGGTCTTGACGTAGTCGTAGCGTTCCAGATAACTTTTTCCCGGGAGCAGGATATCGGCATACATGGTGATATCCATGGGCATGATATCGGTGACCATGACGAAATCAACCTTCTTCAAAGCGGCAATGGTTTCGGGTTGGTTGGGGAGGGTCTGGATGGGATTTTGCCCCCAGGCGATCCACGCCTTGATCGGATAGGGTTTTCCGGTCAAGGTGGTTTCACGGATGGCCTCGGTGGGAGTGCCGGGAGGGTGGAAGGGCCAGAAGGTGGAGAGATCACAGTCTTCTGCAAAGACGCCATGTCCCCAGGACGCCTTGCCCAGCTTGACCCCTTTGGGCTGGATCAGGCCACCAGGAACTCCATAGGCTCCCAGGATGGCGGTGAGGCAGGCCTGGGCCCTGAGGCGTTGAAAATCATTACCGTACCAGGTGGTGTGACGGCCCGGATGGATGGAGACGTTGGGCAGGTTGGCGCCCAGCAGATCGGCCACCTGGAGGATCTGCTCTTTGGGGACATCGCACGTCTTGGCCGCCCATTCCGGGGTGGCCTCGGCCAGGGATTCTTTGAGTTCCTCAAAGCCAAGGCAGCTCTTGGCTACGAATTCCTTGTCGTACTTGCCGGTGTCGATCAGTCGTTTCATTACTGCCTGCAGGAAGGCAGTATCGGTCCCGGGTTTGATCGCCACCCAGATGTGAGCCTTGCTGGCCGCGGCCGAGAATCGTGGATCGAGGACGATCAGCTTGGCCCCGTTTTCCAACCCTTTCAGATACTGTTTGAGATGGGAAACGTGGACATTCTCGCCCAGGTGGGTGCCGACCAGCAGGATTGCCTTGGCGTTGGCCATGTCGACATTTTCACCCGGGGCGAAGCCGAAGGTCGACATGTAGGCCATGTCGCGGACTCCCCGGCATTGATAAAAAGAGGCCTCGCTGATATTGGGAGTTCCGGTGAACTCGAAGTACTGTAGGGGGTAGAAGGCTGACGCGCCATGGGGGAAGAGGGCCACGGCATGGGGGCCATATTTTTTCTGAATCTCCTTGAGTCGGCTGGCCGTCTCGTCCAGGGCCTCTTCCCAACTGATCCTTTTCCATTTGGGGGCCCCACGCTCTCCCACATTTTTCAGGGGATACTTGAGGCGGTCCGGATCGTAGAGCAGTTGAATACCGGCGTTGCCCCGGGCGCAGATACTCTTGCCGTTCTCGATGCTCTTGGGATTGCCTTCCAACTTTATCAGCCGCCCATTACGGACCTTGCCGACCAACTGGCAACGCCAGAAGCACATTTCACACACCCCGCCGTAGCGGGTTTCGGTCCCTGCATAGCTGCCCGGTGCGGTTACCGGTTTCTTGACCAGGCCGTTTTCGGCCCGGGCCAACCTGGCCAAGGGCACTGAGGCGGCAGCCACCGAGGCGCTGTGCAGAAATTTTCGTCTGGTGAGCTTAATGTTCATACTCGTCCTCCTCTTTGGTGAAAAAATCGATTAACTCGATGAGAATACGATAGAACGGTACTCTGGAGCCTTCTCTGACCCGTTGGCGAAAGGCCCCGAACCAGGGACCCAGATATTCTTGGTAGAATTCCCTTGCCTCGGCCTCTTTGTTTTCAGCAAGCAGCAGCGCCAGAAATTCAAGTTCCAGGGGGAGGTAATCGGCCAGGTCGCTGGGGTCAGCCAGGTCAAAGCCATGGGAATGGTAGTACTCCAACGTTTTTTCCGTTGATCGGCCATTGAGCATACCCTCACCATGGTGGTATATGGAGCCGTATGGGGGGGCCACCGTTGCCGGTATCCCATTGATGAATAAACGGGTATATTCAATTTGGAGATTTTCCAGGGCTTCAGCAGAATCAGCGGGCAAGGCGAGTATTTCGGTTAGATCATTCTGGTAGCCAAGTTCGGTCAGCAGGGACGAAAGACCGTCCAGGTAATGATGATTCAACCAGGTGGACTGGGGATATTCCAAGGAACGGGCCAGAAATCGGATGATCTCTGACTGCACGGATGTTGAAAGGGTTTCAACCATATCTCATCTCCAAGGTGTTTACCGGGTAAGACCCGGTATGAAAATTAAGAATAAGATTAAAAACTAAAATACTATCGCATTTTCAAAATCAATATGCAATATTTGATTAAATTATGATTTCCATTTTGACATACATTGTTATTTCAAAACAACAGCAACTTTAAATAAAAATGAGTTGGAATTGATCATTCTGACTCGGTGACGGCCGGAACGGTTGATCAGGCTATTGTTGTCTGTCCTGCGGGAAAGGCTTCAATGGGTTGGTTGGATCGGGTATTATGTCGATGGAAACAGGAAATTTGATGGCTTCGTAAAAAGTCCAAATCGACCAAATTGACAGACGATTTTTCAATATGTTAAATAGCTCTGTCCGTCCGTCTCGTGGCTTTTTACGAGACAGACAAATTTGTTTAGGGGTAAATTGTCATGAAGCTGATCAATACCATTATCTGGGTCTGGTTGGTGTTGGGGAGTTCGCTCGATGTCTTTGGTGCGAATCTCAAGCCGTTTACCACCGATGGCTGCAGTTCGTTTCCCGATGGGACCATGGATCAGCAGTCACTGTGGGTTCATTGTTGTATCCGGCACGATCTGGCGTATTGGAAAGGAGGCCTGATTGGTGAACGGACTGCGGCGGATCAGGCGTTGGAGCGATGTGTGACCAGGGTCGGTGAACCGGAAATCGCCAGGATCATGCTGGCGGGAGTACGGGTAGGCGGCTCACCCTATTTTCCGACTCCGTATCGATGGGGCTATGGGTGGCCCTATCTTCGAGGGTATAAGGCGCTATCTAAGGAAGAAAAGGAGCAGGTTGCACAGCAGTTAACAAATCTCAAAATGATGATTGAGGGCCTTGCCAATGAAGTAATTGAAGGTGGGAAGGAATAGAGAACAGGTCAAAGCAGGAATTACCCTGATCGGTTGGATTCCTGTTTTGGAATGAACAGGAGGAAGAGGTCGAGGACTTTCTCTCCGTATGGCGCTGGCTGGCCTGGCGATTGTTTCTGAGAAACATTGCTCCTCCGAAGCGCCTTGAGTTATCCTCAACGGTTCAGAGCGCAGGAGAAGGACAGAGGCCAACCATCACAGTTTGACCTGGCAGTGAACATAGCCGTTTTCTTTTTTAACCCACAGGATAGTTTTCTTCATTCGCAGGGCCCAGGACTGGATATCCTGCTCAAAGGTCGGGCAGTCGGCCATGACCTCCAACAGGTCGCCTTTCTGCATTTTGCTGCAGACGATGGTCATCTTCAGGGTTGGCTGCGGGCATTTGAGACCGCGGGCATCGAGTGTATCAGTTGCCATAGTGTTCACCTCCGTTATTCAGTATCCATAGATTCGTTTGTTTTGTCGATTTTTTTATGCTGAGTACTTCGATACTATGCTGATGGTTATGCCGGTGCGGTCTCCAAAGATTCCAAGTCCCGGACGGTTTTAGTGATAACTTCGATGAACCGTTCCCCCTCGCTTGCGGAAATATATTCCATAATCAATCGTTTTTCATCAATTCCCAGCTGGATGAGCAATTTTTTCAAAAGACGAAAGCGGCCTGCCGCGATGACGTTGCCGGTCTTGTAATGGCAGTCGCCGGGATGGCAGGCCAGAATCACTACCCCCGTTGCCCCCTTGCGGAAGGCCTCCAGGACGAATTCCGGCTCCACCCGGCCACTGCACATCACCCGGATAATCTTGAAATTATGGGGGTAGGGTTTTTGGGCACCCCCGGCCTTATCGGCCCCGGCATAGGAACACCAGTTGCACAGGAATCCCACAACTTTCGCTTCAAAGGTTGTGCTCATAGAAGAATCCCCTCCAGTTCAGCCATGATCTGTTGGTGGGTGAATTGGTTGCCGGAAATAGCCCCAGCCGGGCAGGCAGCCACACAGGTGCCGCAACCCTGGCAGAGGACGTCGTTAATCCGGCTTTTGCCGTCCGTCTCGTCGATGTCAATGGCCTGATAGGGGCAGATTGCCCCGCAGACCCGGCAGCCGGAACAAATATCCTGATCGACCACCGCAACCACCGGGGAGACCTGGAGATTGCGCCCTTCCACCAGACCGGAGAGGACGTAACCGGCCGCCGCCATGCCCTGGTTAACGGCCTCGCGGATATCGCCCGGATGCTGGCAGTTCCCGGCCAGATAGATCCCCTTGACCGTGCTTTGGGCGGAGTCAAGCCGGTCACCCAAGGGTTCAAAGAAACCATCCCGATCCCGATTGGCCTCAAGGATAGCTGATAACTGGGGGGCATCTGTGGTGGGCACCACGGGAGGGCAAAGGATAATCAGATCTGCTTCCATTTCACCCTCGGGAGAGCGCACGAATTTTTTACCCTCTCTTTCCGAGATCTGAATAGTGTTGATCGATGAGAACCGTTGAAATGAGGTGTCCGGCTGGTTCCGGACCTTCCGGGCCAGGTCGATGGATGATTTGCCGGGCAGGACCAGCTCCTTGTATAAATGAACGATGGCGGCCTCGGGTAGTTTCTTGGAAAGCATCCGGCTGAACTTTAAGGCGTAGGTACAGCAGATTCCTGAACAGTAGGGAATATGATCCGCCTCCAGGCTTCCGGCGCAGTGGATGATGCAGATTTTTTCAGGTGGTATTCCGGCGCTGGTCAGCAATTGTCCGTCGGTGGGGCCGTTGGCCGACATCAATCGCTCGAATTCAAGCGAGGTGATCACATCCGGGATGATTCCATAGCCCAGCCCGGAGATGGCGGTCGGGTCGTAGAGGGCGGCACCGGTGGCAACCACGATGGCGCCGACTTTTTTCTCGATCAGGGCCTCTTCTTGGGAAAAGACAATGGCCTCCTCCATGGGGCAGGCGTCCAGGCAGGAGGTACATTCCTCTCCCCTGAACCGGAGACAGAGAGCCTCGTCGATGAAAGGGGCATTGGGCAGCACCCCTTGGAAGGCAAAAGAGATGGCGTTCTTTTCTGCTCGGGCCACCCGGTAATCGGAGGTGTCGGTAATGGTGGCCGGACAGGGGGCGATGCATTCATAACATCCGATGCAGACCGAGGGATCGATCCTTCGGGGGGATTGTTTGACGGTGGCCAGATAATTACCATAGGACCCTTTAAGTCCATGGAGTTCAGCCATGGTCATCAGGTCGATTCGGTGGGCGTGGTTGCCATGCAGTAGTTCTTCCATCAGCGGTTCGAGCAGACAGGGGCCGCATTGAAAATCAGGTGCCACCTCTTCGAAGAGGACTGGCAGACCGCCGATGGCCGGACTTTTTTCCACCAGGGTTACGGTGCGTCCGGCCGAAGCCAGGGTCAGGGCGCATTTCATCCCGGCGGGTCCGGCACCGATAACCAGGGCGTCGGTTGATATCTCCAGTTCCCGGTCGCTCAAGGGTTGGTGCAGCAAGACCCGTTTGATGGCACCACTGAGCAGCGATCCCGCCTTCGCTTCAGCCTCATGTCGGTCATCGGTGACCCAGGCGACCTGCTCCCGGATGTTGACCATCTGCATTAAATAGGCATTCAGGTTGCTCTCTTTCAGGACCTGCCGGAAGGTGTGCTCGTGGTCCCGTGGTGAGCAGGCCCCGATGACCACCCGGTCGGCCTGGCTGCCAATCAGATCGCCGTGCATGAATTCTTGGCCTTCGTCGGAGCAGAGAAAGTCCACGATTACAACTTCGGTGGCCTCGTTCTTGGTTGAGATCTGCCCGGCCAGAGCATCCAGATCAAGATGTCCCGCTATATTATTGCCGCATTTGCAGAGATAAACCCGGGTGCTCATGGCGCTCCCTCCTGATTTAGGGTGGCGATAACCTCTGCCACCAAGGCCGGTACCGTCCGACGGACCGGTTCGGTCAAGGTCTCTCCGAAATCCTTGGTATTACCGGCTTCGATTCCGAAAAATCGGATGCTGGAAGGGAGATGCAATCCGATGGTCTTGCCGGTTTCGAGGGCCACGACAAGGCTTGCGTCATGGGTACTGGTGGAATTACGGGAGGGGGTCAGATCGTCTAAACTCATTTCAATGAGGGTGCCGGCAGGATGGATGCCGGTGGTGCAGGCATCGATTACAATGGCCTGATCGTATCCAACCATCAGTTCCATGAGCGCCAGTCCGCCGGTATACGCCTCGGTAACGGTAACAGTGTCATGCCGCTCCGGATGGTTACGCAACAGATCCGCCACCATGATTCCCAGGCCGTCATCACGCAAGCAAGGATTGCCCAGGCCGATAACGATGGTTTTCATCATGAGCCCCCCCTGGTCACGGTTCTGATGATCTCACCACCACTATCCCGAATGACGACCTGTAGGGCCATTTCCCCCGGAAGAGAGTGGGTGGCGCAGGAGAGGCAGGGGTCATAGAGGCGAAAGGCCATTTCAATGCGATTAAGCATCCCTTCTTCGATGATCTGCCCACCCTTGATCAGCTGTTCCGCGGCCCGTTTGACGCTCATGGCAATGGGCCCGTAGTTATTGGTGGTGCCGACGATCATGTTGACTTTGGTCAGGACCCCTCGTTCATCGGTTGTGTAATGATGGGTCAGGGTTCCCCGGGGTGCTTCCACCGAACCAATGCCTTCCCGGTTTTTGACCCCGGTGGAGGTTACCCGGACGTTCGGTGAGGTTATTTCCGGATCAATGGCCAGTTCCAGCATATGTTCGGCCGCGTAAAGGAGTTCGATGAGGCGGGCCCAGTGGGTGGCCATCCGGTGATGGATCGGTTTGCGTCGGCCCTTGGTGGTAAGGCCGCTTCCCAGGACATCGTACATCTCTTCATAGTGTTCCTGGGCTCTGGGGGTGGCCATGGCATCGGCAACATTGAGACGGGAGAGAGGGCTTGCCACGTAGAGTCCGCTCTCTGCCCCATCGGTCAAGCCCTGCCAGCCTATCTTTTTCAGGTATGGGAATTTCAGGTAGGTCCAGGGTTCGACCCGCTCGGCGATGTGTTCATGATATGCTTCCGGGGCGTATTTGACAAATTCTCCACCCTCGGGATCCACCACCCGGATCATTCCATCATAGAAGTTGACTCGGTTGTCCGGATCGACGGTGCCCATGGAATAGGTACGGTGGAGGTAGAGATCCGAGGTGATCAGTTCCAGGTAGATTGGATTTTTGCGGACGATCTCGTCAAAGACCTTCAGACTGAACAGGGCAAAGTCGATATTTTCCCGGGCGGTTTGCTCGATCTCCCGTCGAATTTCTTCGGTCAGGGGTTTACTCCAGCCGCCGGGGAGACCCGCTGCCGGGTGGATGCCGCGGCCCCCGAGTTTTTTGATGACCTCATGGTTCCTGGCCCGGCAGGCAATGACCTGTTTGCCGGTATCAAGTCCGACCTTTCTGATCACCCCAAGGATATTGCGTTCCGCCGGTGGCGCGTCGGGACCGATG
The DNA here is from genome assembly GCA_018814305.1 of Pseudomonadota bacterium. Lineage (GTDB taxonomy): Bacteria > Desulfobacterota > Desulfobulbia > Desulfobulbales > JAGXFP01 > JAHJAA01. The sequence continues at coordinate 64,941 of JAHJAA010000037.1, read as the reverse complement.
ATGAAGTCGGGGCCGCCCAGGGCATAAAAATGGGTGGTGTGATCGGTGACGTAAAAGGCCATGTAAAGCAGCTCGCGGAGCTTTCTGGCGGCCGGTGGTGGAGTCAGCCCGAATAAGGCATCTAAGGCCTTGACCGAGGCCAGGTGATGGGCCTCGGGGCAGACCCCGCAGATCCGGTTGGTGATGGTTGGCATATCCTCAGCCAGTCGTCCAACGCAGAAGGCCTCGAAACCGCGCAGTTCCGGAACCTGGAAATAGGCATTGGCCACATTGCCCTGGTCATCGAGAAAGATTTCGATTTTGCCATGGCCCTCCAGTCGGGTGATGGGATCAATGGAGATACGTTTCACAATTTCTCTCTGCCTCCAAGAATCGAGCCGGCCAGGCTGTATTTATAAAAAGTCCCGGCATAATCGGGGATAGCGCCAAGGGCCTGATCAATGCGGCCGTGGAGTTCTTTCTCGCCAAGTCCTTTGACCTCGCCAAGGTCGAGGATTGAGCCGATGGCGGCGGTCATCCGGGCGCCTTGGTCGAGACGACCGGCCGGTGGACCGTAACAGCCGGTGCAGGGCATGTTGACTTCCGGGCAGAGTCCACCGCAGCCTTCTCGGGTGGCGATGCCCATACAGAGAATCCCCTGGTCCAGCAGGCACTCGGTTTGGTTCGGAATAATCTCATAGGTGCGAAAAAACCGGCGGATTTTTTTGTCGGTCCGCTCCCGCCGACATTCGGCGCAGACAGTGGACGGTCCAACCCCGACTACCGACCCTTTGGGAGGTGGGCCATCCGGGGCGATCAAGGCGGCGACGGCCTGCCAGATCCGGTGGGGTTCCGGGGGGCAGCCCGGCAGAAAATAGTCCACCTCGGTGACTTGTCCCAGGGTCCGAACCTTTTTAAGAAACAGGGGGATACCCAGAGAACCCTCGGCGATTTCTGACTTGTTGAGGGGGATAATGTTGTCGGGATTGGCGGTGGTGAGATTGTCACGATAAATCGGGTCGAAATATTTAGCGGCCGGGACCAGGTTGCCAAGGGCCGGGATACACCCCTCAACAGCGCAGGAACCGAAGGCGATGAGGATCTGTGATTTTTTGCGGAGCAGACGGGCCATCTCCAGGTTTTCATCGGTCCGGATGGCCCCGTTGAAGAAGGTGATGGCCAGTTCGCCATCAGCGAGAGCCTCGATGTCTTTGGTCTTGGTATCGACCAGGCACGGGCAGAAAAAGAGGTTAAAAGCGGCATCCACGTCGAGGATCTTTTCGTGGAGATTGACCAGGGCAATTTCACATCCGCCGCAGGATGAGGCCCAGTACATGGCGATCTTGGGCTTGTCGGACATTGTTTCCCCTCTTCAAATGCAGCTCTTGGGCGAGATACAGCCTTAGGAGCCGGTTGATCGGTTCATTAATCTTAGGTAGAAACTTTTAAAAACACATTATGGCTATGGTAGAAGACAAGAAGTATTAAAAACCAGCTTACCGATTAATTATTTTTTTTGCCAATAATTGTTCGTAAACAAAAAAAGTGAAAATGTCGGGGGAAAGGAAGGGAATAGTTCATGGGATGGTTCTCATGGAGATCATTTTGAATGAGGCAGAGGTGATTCTCCGAAGGGTATGCAGGGCATCGCCAAGGCAGGGAGTAAAGTTATGCCGAATTATCACATAACACAGCACTCATTCATCTCCCGTTCCATTGATGTGGTGTCCCTTTATTAATGGCTCCCGGTCATCAGGATATCTCCTGCGGTTATTGAACACCGTATGGGGTTGTGATCACCGCTTCAGTTTCCTGAATGAGGGCGGGTTGCATAGTGGCCTGTTCGTCTAAAACGGCACGGATCACCTGCCCGAGATGAATATCGGTAAACGGCTTGTAGATCACCTCCCTGATTCCCATGGCCCTGGCCTGCTCCCGGTCGATTCGTTCCACATATCCTGTGCAGAGGATCACCGGCATATCCGGTCGGATCGCCAGAATTTTTTCGGTAAACTGAAGACCGGTGATTCTCGGCATGGTCAGGTCGGTGATCACCAGGTCAAAACTCTGGGGGTCATCAACAAACATCTGGAAGGCCTCGCCGCAGTTGTTGATGCCCACCGCTCGATAACCCATGACTTCAAGCATCTGTTCCATCATGAAGGCGAGGGGCGCTTCATCATCCACCACCAGAATCATTTCATTCCTGCCCATGGGCAAGCCATCCTGGCGTTGCAATTCGGTGAAGAAGTCCTCCTCGGCCAGGGGAAAAAAGACCTCGAATTTAGTGCCTATCCCAGGGGTGCTTTCGACGAAGATACTCCCTCCGGAGGCCTCGACAATTCTTTTGACCACGGCCAGTCCCAGACCGGTTCCTTGTCCCTGCGTGCGAGTGGTAAAGTAAGGTTCAAAGATTTTTGCGACAATGTCCGGCGTCATCCCGCAACCATTATCCTGAACCGTCAGCTTCAGACAGGTCGGCTGCAGGTCGCATCCCTTGAGTTTGATCTCCTGCTCGGTTTCCACGGACTTGAGGGAAATGGCTAGAACCCCATCGTCTTTATCCATGGCCAGGAAACCATTGACGCAGAGATTCATCACCACCTGGTGGATTTGGGTGGCATCGCCCAGGATCAGGCCACATTCCGAACGGATATCCTGATGGATTTCGACAGTGCTGGGAACCGTCGCCCGGAGGAGCTTGATGGCCTCTTTGACGATCAGGTGGACATTGAGGGGCTTCAGTTTGTCTTCCTGCTGCCGGCTGAAGGAGAGGATCTGTCGGACCAGATTGGTGGCGCGATTGCCAGCCTCCAGGATATGGTTGGTGAAATCCATCGCCTCGCTGCCCTTGGGGAGTGATTCCTGGACCAGTTTGCAAAATCCCATGATCGCCGCAAGGATATTATTAAAATCGTGAGCAATCCCGCCGGCCAGGGTGGCGATGGCCAGCATCTTCTGGGATTGTTTGACTTCGATTTCCAGCTTGCTTATTTCCTTTTCAATTTCCTTCTTATCGGTGATGTCGAAGATCACACCATCAAGATAGCAGGGCTGGCCGGATGGATCGTAGTGACAACGGGCGCGCTCCTGAACCCAATGAATTGCGCCGGAGAGATGATTGATCCGATAAACCAGGTCAAGGGGGGCGTGTTCGGCGATCCCTTCGAACATGGTCTTCTCAACCCGGGCACGGTCCTCGGGGTGAATGATGGCGTTGAAGAACTGCCGGGAATTGCCTTGGAAGTTTTCGGCAGGATAGCCGGTGATCGCGGTAATTGTCTGGCTGATATGGAAGAAATTCCATTGGGTGTTGAACCGGCAGCGATAGACAACCCCGGGAATGTTCTCCACCAGGGACCGGAAGAGGTTTTCTTTTTCCTGGAGGGACTCTTCTATTTGCTCCCGTTCTGCCCGGTCATGGCTCGCCTTGAAGGTGTATGTGAAAAAGATAAAAAACGGCAGAAACAGGAGGTCAAGATAGTCTTCCAAGTGATCCAATGAAGAATCTGACGGTTGTTTGATCAAGGTGTGGTCGATAAAATTTGCGACACCGACGAGGGCTAGAATGCCAAAGGCGATGGCGAGGAAGTTTTTGGGAATGGTCGGAAAGCGGTTGGCTGAATTTTTCATGGTACAGTAAACCGCCGTGGTGTAGCCCAGGATTCCCCAGAGATCGAACAGGGCAATGTTTGTCATATCCGGCCTCCTTGGGTGTCTTTGGGCAACGGCCGATCATCAAGGGTGACGGCGGTGATGAAAAAAAGCCCGGCCAGAAAATAGCAGAGGTGTTCCAGTAGATTAAAAAAGTCTCCCCACAGGACACCTTCGAGGACGGTAAAACAATAAGAGGCGATGATGAGAAGCAGTGCAAAGAGAAACAGGCGGGGATTTGGCAGGGCTTTCAATAACCCCTCGTGCTGCATCAGGATGATGGCGGCCATGGCCAGGGAAAGATTGATAATTTCGGCACTCTGTAACATCGTTTTGTCCTCATTTCCTAAAAAAATCAGGTGATGTACCCGAACAATTCATCCCAAGGAAGCATTATCATTTTCCTTTCTGTTTTTTTTCCCTCGGAAAAATGGAATGCGGAGGGCTGAGAGTCTTGTCTGCAAACAATGGTGGTGGCGGGCGATAACCTTGAGTTTCATGGTTTTTGACATCTGCTCGGCGAGCTGGAAGGTTTCTTCGGGAGAACCGTCGGTGTGGTATTGGCGAAGGGGACAGTCGGAATTCCTTCCTTCTACGAAAGGGCAGCGGAGGAGGAGGCCAAAGAAAAATGAGGTGCTCAGAATGTCGGAGTGGTGTTGTAGGCTGATCATGGCGGTACCTCCCAATGAAGACAGTAAACCGAGAGCTCGAAAAAGAGGATCCGGTGATGTTTTTATTGTGGAGAAGATCAGGGGCCGAAGGCAAGTCGGTATTCCGGACAGAAAATGGGGAGGGGGGCTCGGTATTATTTGTCGGACAGTTACTCTAATTTATTGATAATATTGCTTTTTTCAGGGTGGTTTTTTTGTTTTTGATCCCGATTTTTTTTCTGATGTTTTCCCGGTGGGTATCCACCGTTGACTTGGCAATATCCAGGACCTCGGCGATTTCCTTGGAGGATTTATTTTCCCGGATCAGGGCGGCGATCTGTTTTTCGGTGGGGGTCAGGGTGACGTTCTGCCACAGGGGGTCAAGGGTGGATGCGGTTGAAAAAAGATGGGTCATCTTTGACTCGATGAATTTAAGATAGGTCTGTTGGTTTTCCGACAGGCCGCTTTTGCGCAATTTTTTAAGGGAAGGCTGGATCCCCTGGGTGACCTTGATCATCATCTCCTCCGCCAGGGCCCTTCTTTCTTCGTCTCGTTTACGGAGCAGAACGGTCAAGGCGGTTTCGGCTTCCTCGATTTTTCGGATCTTGTCGTGCAGTTCTTTCTCCTTTTTCTGTAACTCTTTTGAAATTCGTTGGCAGCGTTGAAGTTCGCCGCAGAGCATCTCCTGGGTCTCGCAAAGCGACTCTGAACGCCGTTCTCCCTGTTTTTCAAGAAGGGCGACCGTCTCCCGGAGTTGTTGTTCAATTGTTTTGATGTAAGTAATGTCCCGGCATAGGATGGCCACCTTGGTGACTGTGCCATTGGGGCTTTTGATGGGGGAAAGGCTGTGGTCAAAAGATAAATTCTCGATCCGGTCTTCATAACGACAGCCTTCTCCGGTCTTGAACACCCGTTCAAGAAGCACTTTCCTCGATTTCGCCACCTTCGGGGGCAATGGGTCAAGAGCGTTTCGCCCGATAACGTTTTTGAGGGATGTATCGAATCGAATGGCCATGCCTATATTTGCATCGAGAATTGTCGCGTTGCGATCAAGGACCAGATATTCGCAGTCCGGAACGTTCAAGAGGGCATCGATGGTTTTCTGCTTGTCGTATAACTCCTCGTGTTGTTTTTTTCGCTGGGTGATATCCCGGGCAATTCCGAAAATCCCGAAAATATGGTTGTTTTCCCAAAAAGGGGCGGCATTGATTTCCAGGGAAACCGTGTCGCCGGTTTTGGTGATGCATTCGACTTCAAGCCCGTTTTGGGGGATGCCGCTGATCACCTCTTGAAAATGTGGGGTAATTTTGTCGAACTCCGACTTCGTCAAATGTTCCCTGATGTTTTTGCCGACAGCCTCGGCGGGGGTATAGCCCAGGATGTTTTCAATGGACGGCGAGCAGTAGGCCAGAGTACCGTCGAGATCAAACTGAAAGATGTAATCTGCACTCAGTTCGGCCATTAACTGGAATTTTTTTTCACTCAATTTGGGCATGTGAATAGTTTGTTCTCAATCTATGGTTTTTCTTTATGGCGATTTTGCCCGGAGATAAAAACCCATGGGTGTCAGAAGGTATCTGGTTGATTATGGCACAATGGAAATGCTATTTGTAAAGAAAAAACAGGTAGTGATACGACTTTTTGGTGATAGGTTGGGGCAAGTGAGCACTCTTCCAACAATATTAGGTGGCAGGATTTCCTGTTATTTGGGAACAAGGCTTAAAAAATAGCTTAGAGTTTAAGGTAATGGCATCGGGCTTTTGGATTCAATTTCGGTTTGAGGAGGGAGGGGCAGTGACAATCGATATTGCTGATCAAGGTTCTTTTCCTCAAAGGCGTAATGTTCTATGGTTCGGGTGCAGCTTTAACGAAGAACCATAAATATTTTCAAGGAGAAAAAAATGGGAAAGACGGAAGCAAATCTACAAGAGGCATTTGCCGGGGAATCTCAGGCCAACCGGAAGTATCTTGCCTTTGCTCAACAGGCGGAAAAGGATGGTCATGTTCAGGTCGCCAAATTATTCCGAGCTGCAGCCGCAGCGGAAACCATCCATGCTCATGCCCACCTGCGGGCCATGAAGGGTGTCGGTACCACGGTTGACAACCTAAAGGAGGCAATCGCCGGGGAAAGCCATGAGTTCAAGAATATGTATCCGGCGATGATTGAGGCGGCCGAAGCCGAGGGGCATAAGGCTGCCACCATGTCATTTCGTTTTGCCAATGAGGTCGAAAAGACCCACGCCGCCCTCTATCAGAAGGCCCTGGATCATCTTGCCGAGATGGCCGAATGCGACTACTATATCTGCAAGGTATGCGGCCATACCCATGAGCATGGTGCCCCGGAGAAATGCCCGGTTTGCGGGGCCAATAAGAAAGCCTTTTTTAAAAGTGAATAAGGCCGCTGTCGTCTGATCCGGTTGACGGCCTGTTGGGGAGCGACGCCGGTGGATCTTATGGTGACTCTTGTTTGAGGTCTCCGGTGGCCTCCTTGATAAGACGGTTGTAGTTGACGATCTGGGTATACGGAACCACCTTGCGGACTTCTTCCAGGGTGGTTTCCCCTTTACTTACCTTGTCGAGGGCATCGGCCAGCAGGAGCTGCATGCCGTTTTTTACGGCGCTCCGGTTTAATTGCGCCACGTCTACACCGGCATCAATCAGAACCCGTTCTTCTTCGTCGGGGGCCCAGAATTCCACCAGGGCCAGACGCCCGGCGAAGCCGGTGTGGTCGCATGAGGAACAACCGGTTCCATGAACAAATTTGATCCCCTCGGGGGGGCCTTCCGGAAAGAATTCCGCGATCAGGTCTTTCTCCGGGGCATATTCCTGAAGGCAATGCTGGCAGGATCTTCTGGTCAATCGCTGACTGATGACTCCCAGCAGGGTCTGGGAGACAAGGTTGGGTTCGACCCCCATGTCAACCAGTCGACGGACCGTGCTGATTGAATCGTTCACATGCAGGGTGCTTAAAACCAGATGGCCGGTGAGGGCGGCTCGGGTTGCCATCTGGGCGGTTTCCGGGTCGCGGATCTCGCCGATCAGAATTACATCGGGGTCACAGCGCATAAAGGAGCGCAAATAACGGTCAAAGGTATTCCCTATATCTACTTCGGCTTGACTCTGCTGGATGCCATCGATGGCGTATTCGATTGGATCTTCGACCGTGACGATTTTAATTCCGAACTTCAAGAGCTCCTGAAGAATGGCGTAGAGGGTTGTGGTCTTGCCACTCCCGGTGGGGCCGGTCATCAGGATGAATCCCTGGGGATTGCGGATCAGTCGTTGCAACAGGGTGAGCTTTTCGTCTGAAAAACCCATTTCGTCGAGCCGGGGCATCTTCTGGCTCTGGTTTAAAATCCGCAATACAGCGTTCTCTCCCCAGAGCGAGGGGCAGATGGCGACCCGGAAGTCAACCACCTGGTCGCCTACATGTTTGCGGATTACCCCGTCCTGGGGACGTCGTTGTTCGGCAATATCAAGTTTGGCATCGACCTTGATCTTGGCCAAGAGCGACCGAACATTGGAAGTGGTGATGAACTTGCTATCGCCCAGTGGTTGCAGTTGACCATCAATTCTCAGTTTGATGGCGACTTTTTTCTCGTAGCATTCAATGTGAATATCACTGCTCTTCCGTCTGATCCCCTCGTAAAGCAGGTAGTTAAGAAACTTTGGAATTCCCGCGCCGATCTCCGGAACATCGCTTGGGGTCAGATTCTTGGTGATCGTGGTGATCGGGATATGCAGGTTGAAGCTGCCATCCTGGTCACCATAGATATAGTTCAGGGCGTTGCGAATGGTGGCCGGGGAGGCCACGCCGAGGTGGGTCTTGTCGGTATGGTAGACGGCGGCAACGGTCTCCATTTTTTCTTGATTTTGAGGTTCATCGGTGGCCACCCAAAGGGCGGCGCCTTCCTGCCGCATGGCGAAGATCATATTGCGCTCACAAAAGGGACGGGGCAGTTTGCGGGCCAATTCGGGATCAGTCATCTGAATCAGGTCGGTGGTGCGCCGGTAGAAGGGGAGTTTCAGGAGCCCCGCCAGGGACTCATAGAAGACCGCTTCCGAGATTTGTCCTTCACGCATCAGGATATGCCCCAGCCGTTCACCTGTAGTACTCTGGATTTTTAAAGCTGCGGCCAGCTTTTTGGGGTCTATGAGGCCGAGCTGGACCAGGTATTCACCCATCCGGCGGTTACTGGAGTCATGTTGGGCCAAATTCTTATAGAGTTCCTTAAGGAGCCCCCCAATATTGGCGAACCGGCCCAGGGGGATGAGCTGCAGGTCATTCTTGTAGGGCACAACGCGGCCCGGAATAATAGCCTGATTTTCCTGGGAAACCAGACAGTAAAGACGGTTAGAACAGGTGGCCAGGGGGAGAATCCCCATCTTTTCCGAGGTTGTATGGGAGATCTGGCGCTCAAGCCCTGCCTCGACAAATTCACTGAGCAAGGGGAAGCCATACGCTCCTTTAAGGTCGATGATTTTGTGGACCAGTTCGATGCGCGGTACCCCGCAGTTTGAGATGAGGAAGTATTCCAGGGAGTTGGCGGAAAGATGCCAATTGTTGAGGAGGATGGTGGCGGAGGGATAGTTCGGCTGCCAGTATTCCCGGAGCAGGCTGAGGATCGTTAAGGCAAAATCAGGATCAATCACCATGTTGCCGTTGTCGGAACGTGGTTGGAAATAGGAGCCAAGACCACTGACATCATTATCAAAATGATCGGGATTATAGGAGGCTTTTTTCATGGGTCACGAGGCCTTCGGGTAGAAAAAAAAGTGAGCCCTCCGGTCATCTCTTTAGTGAATTTGGCCGGAGGTATGGAGGCGGACGTCAACCTGTGATCACTGTAGCAAAAAAGGGAGCGCTATCTCAATGGCTTTTTCTTTGGGCTCCGAGAAAGGGGGGGGAGAGGTTTTTAATCATTCCAGGAGAAGAGTGTGGCGCCTAGAACCAGGCAGATCAGGGTGGTAATGATCAAGGCCAGGCAGTCGCCGCTGACCTGGGCGAGGGTGGCTCCATCGTTCATGATGTGGCGGGCGGCCCGGAGGAGGTGGGTGAGCGGCAGAACCTCGGCAAAACCCTTGACCCATTGGGGGGCTCCTTCCAGGGAAAACCACACCTCGGAAAGGAACATCATCGGCCAGGCGATGAAGTTCAAAGCGCCGCTGGTGAACTCCTCGCTGGTACCGCGGGCGGCAAGGAGAAGACCCACTGAGGTGAGGCTTAAGCCTCCCAGGGCAAAGACCACCGAGAGGGCGACCAGGGATCCTTCAACATGGATGGAAAAGAGCAGGTCTGCGCCGATCCAGACGACGATCAGGGTGAAGATCTGCAGGAAGAAGCGGGACAGGGCCTGGGCGGTCATGTATTCAAAGGCGGTGAGGGGCGTGGCCTTCAGTCTTTTTAAGACCCCGTTTTTCCGATAGCGGACGACCACGTAGCCCACCCCCCAAAGGGCGCTGAACATCATGTTCATCCCCAGGATGCCGGGGAAAAGCCAATCGAGATAACGGATTTCACGGCCCTCCACGATCTCTTTGGTCCCGTATGGGTTGTTCTCAGGGACAAAGGCGGACTGGAAGAGTCGCTCGACCAGATACCCCTTGGGGGATGAGTCGAGCTGCCAGTAAAGGGGAGTCGGGGTGTCGATGCGGATCAGGAAATCGATCTGGTGGTGTTTTAATTTTTTAAGACCGGTGGCCTGGTCGGGAAAACCGATGAACTCCAGATGGGTGGTGGTGATGAACTTTTCAGGCAGGTTGGTGCTGGTGAAATCGATCTGTTTCGTTGTTGAGGGAAAGACCCCCACCTTGAACCCCGAAAAATCCCGCCCGCCAAAGATAATGGCGAACCCGGCAATGATCAGAAAGGGAAACAGAAAGTTCCAGCCGAAGGCCGCCTTATCTCGGAAAAATTCATAGTTGCGGGCCTTGAACATGACCCAGATTCGCTTGAGACTCATTCGCGCAGCTTCCTCCCGGTGAGATTGAGGAAGACATCCTCCAGGTCCGGGGAATGGACCGAGATGTCGGAGAGGTCGAAACCCTTGCTCATGAGGATTTTCAAGCCTTGGTCAATGGTCTCGGTGGTCATCTCTACCCGACCGTTAACCTCCTTATATGGCAAGGGAAGTTGGGAAAGAGGAATGGTTATGTTGGCTCGCGGCAGGGAGATGATGCCGCCCCTGCAATAGCGGCGGATCAATTCGGGGGGAGAGCCCTGGGCGATGATCGTGCCATGGTCCATGATGGCGATTTCGTCACAGAGGTATTCCGCCTCATCCATGGAGTGGGTGGTAAGGATAATGGTTTTGCCGTCTTCCTTGATGGCTCGGACGATCTCCCAGAGATTGCGCCGGGCCTGGGGATCGAGGCCGGTTGATGGCTCGTCCAAAAAGATCAGGCGCGGTTTGTTGAGCAGGGCCAGGGCAAGCATCAGTCGTTGGGACTGACCTCCGGAGATCTTGTTGTTCATGTGGTCCAGGATCTCTGCGAGGTTGCAGGTCTCAACCAAATGTTCCATAGATTCCGGGTCCCGGTAGAGGGCGCGGAATGTTTCCAGGGTATTTCGGACCGTTAGAAAGTCGAGCAGGGTGGTGTGTTGGAACTGGATGCCAACCTCTTCCCGGAAGGCCTCGGTTTGAGGCGCACCGTTGAAAAGAATTTCTCCTCCCGAGGGGGAGGTTATCCCTTCGATTACCTCTAGGGCGGTGGTCTTGCCGGCCCCATTCGGTCCGAGCAGGCCGAAACAGATCCCGGGGGGAATGGTGAAACTGATCCCGTTTACCGCGGTGACGGTTTTAAAAGTTTTGATGAGATTTTTGACTTCGAGAATGGGAGGCATGGGAGGGGGTAAGGTGCCTAATGATTTAAGTTGAAAGTATCGAAAATTGTGGGTGCCGTTGTTCGGATAGAAGTTTAGCCGGGGGCAGGTAATGGGGCATTCTTTCGTCAAATGTATTGGTTTCTGAGTGATTCGTCAAGGAAATGGCAGGTGGTTGATCCTGTCTTTACAATCATTTATTCGGAGCGTGGCGCTTAGATGAGCAATGGAGGGGGGGCTAGGGCGTGGCGCTCAGCCCCGGTTCCGGAAAGTATCTTGACCGGGTGAAGGGGGCAATTCATGGCGCGTTACAAATTTCAGAAAAGTAACATCGGGGCTTGACACGCGGTTTTTTCTTCGTTAAATTGTGCTACGATATTGATTGTTGTGCTACTCGGCGATCGGAGATTTGGACGCCACGGAATGTGACGAAAAACCATTTATTTCTTTTGTGTCCTGTGTTACGTATCGTATTCGCGTAGCACCAATCGGAGGGAATCTTATGCATATGGCTGACGCCTTACTTTCGCCCGCTGTGGGTGGTACCATGTGGGTAGCCACTGCTGCCACCACTGTCTATTGCTCTGCCAAGGTTCGGCAGAGTCTCGACGACCGCAAGGTTCCATTGATGGGAGTGCTTGCCGCCTTTGTTTTTGCCGCCCAGATGATTAACTTTACTATTCCCGGCACCGGCTCCAGTGGTCATTTGGGTGGCGGGTTGATTCTCGCCGTTCTTTTGGGGGCACCTGCCGCCTTCCTGGCCATCGCCTCGGTGCTTACCGTCCAGGCCCTGTTTTTTGCCGATGGTGGACTTTTGGCCCTGGGGTGTAATATCTTTAATCTGGGGATTTTTCCCTGTTTCATCGCCTATCCCCTGATCTACAAGAAGATCGTCGGTAATCAGCCGACCCAGGGTCGGCTCCTCGCCGGCAGTCTGATCGCCGCCGTCTTTGGTTTACAACTGGGGGCTTTGGCGGTGGTCATGGAAACCACCTTGTCCGGGGTTTCCGAGTTGCCGTTTTCTTCGTTTGTTTTAATGATGCAGCCAATTCATCTGGCCATCGGTATTGTCGAGGGTCTGGTTACTGCCGGGGTCATTTCTTTTATCTGGAAGGCCCGTCCGGAGATCTTGGAACGGGCAGCTGGTGATCAACCCTTGGGAGCGCTCTCCGTCGGTCGAATTTTGATCGGACTGGGTTTGGTCACGGTGTTGACCGGTGGTGTCCTCTCCTGGTATGCCTCTGGCCATCCCGATGGTCTGGAGTGGTCGATGTTCAAGGTTTCCGGCCAGGAGGAGCTTGAGGCCCCGGATGGAGTGCATCGCTCCCTGGAAGAGGTTCAGACGAAGACCGCTATGATGCCTGATTACGGGTTCAAGGCCTCTGAAGCTGGGGCGGGGGAGCCTGCTGGTGAATCGGGTAAGCTGGGGACCACGGTGGCCGGCCTGTTGGGCGGTCTGTTGGTTATGTTGCTTGGGATGGGTATAGGCTTTATTTTTAAAAGGCGGGCAGTTTCTCATCCCCACCCGCATCAGCATCCGCACGCTTAATCTGTCCGGCCCGGGGGTTTCAGGAACCACTCCGCCGGGCCGGAATTTTTGCAATGAGCCAGGGAGACAAGAATGTCCGCCAAGATCGACCGCGCCATTTATGAGATCGGCCATCTGGATACCTTGGCTGCCGGTGACTCTCTTCTGCATCGGCTGGATCCTCGGGCCAAACTCCTGACCACAGCGATCTTTGTGGTCTGCGTTGTTTCCTTTGATAAATATGAAATAGCCCGTCTGCTGCCATTCTTTCTCTTTCCTGCGGTGGTTATCGGTCTGGCCGATCTGCCCCTTGGTTTCCTGCTCAGAAAACTCCTGCTGGTGTCGCCATTTGTGCTCTTTATCGGGATATTTAATCCCTGGCTGGACCGATCGATTGTGGCCCAGATCGGCCCTCTGGCGATTTCCGGGGGATGGGTCTCCTTCTTGTCGTTGCTCCTTCGTTTTACCCTGACCATCGGGGCGGCCTTGCTGCTGATCGCTACCACCGGCTTTGCCGCCATCTGTATGGCCATGGAACGGCTGGGTACGCCAAGGGTCTTTACCGTCCAATTGCTCCTGCTTTATCGCTATCTTTTTATCCTGATCGAGGAAGTGGTCCGGATGATCCGGGCCCACTCCCTGCGCTCCTTCAGTGCCAAAGGGCGGATTACCTACCGGGTATTTCTGCAGATGCTCGGCAACCTGCTGCTGAGGACCATTGATCGGGCCCAACGTATCCATATGGCCATGCTCTCCCGGGCCTTTACCGGTGAAATAAGGATCGTCAGGCAGTTCCGTTTCGGGTATAAAGAATGCTTGTTCCTGGGCGGCTTCGGGGGACTTTTTCTCTGCCTGCGTCTGACCGATCTCACAGCCCTGTTGGGCCGACTGGTTCTGGAGATAACTGGATGAGTCATCATATCGTTGAAGTTCAGGATTTGAAATTTCGATACCCTGATCAGACCCAGGCCCTTTGCGGGATCTCCTTTCGGATCAGGCATGGTGAATCGGTGGCCATCGTCGGTGCCAACGGCGCTGGCAAGTCCACCCTGCTCCTCCACTTGAACGGCTATCTTACCCCCACTGAGGGGCGGGTGCGCATCGGCGATTATCAACTCACTCCGGACACGGTTCGCGAGGTCCGGCGGACAGTGGGCATGGTCTTTCAGGATCCGGATGATCAGCTCTTCATGTCGTCGGTCTTTGACGACGTCGCCTTCGGTCCCCTTAATCTGGGGCTTACTCCGGAGGAGGTCATAGCCCGGGTGGAGTCGGCGCTTGCCACCGTTGGGGTCGGTCACCTGAAACAACGTCCCCCCTATCGCCTCTCCACCGGCCAGAAGCGGAGGGTGGCCATCGCCTCGGTCCTTTCCATGGCTCCGGACATCCTGGTTATGGACGAGCCCACAGCCGGACTCGATCCTCGCGCCCGCACCCAGCTGATCGATCTCTTGAAATCCTTCCGCCACACCAAAATTATTGCCACCCATGATCTCGATATGGTGGTCGATCTTTGCGAACGGACCATTGTCATGCATGATGGGCTGGTCAGCGCCGACGGCCCGACTAACGAGATATTCGCCAACGAAAAACTCCTGACCGAATGCTGTCTGGAAAAGCCCTTGCGCATGCAGGGGTGTCCGGTTTGCAGCGGCAAGGGGTGATTTATTCCCCTCCCTTTATTTTTTTTAAGCAGAAGATTTGTCCCGTCCATTTGCCGAGGATGGATAATGACTTGATTTTAAATCGCTAATTAATCTATAATACATTTCTTTTTGATCATTGAGCGGTGACTTCAAGTTCGGGGAGGGGGCATCTGTTAGTGATGATGTTTGTTGTAAGGGGGGGTGGGGTTTGATACAGTTCCTTTTTTATTATTCTTGTTATCGGCTTGAAAAAGCAGAAGCGACGCAAGTAGAGCGTTGCTCAAGGTCATATATGTAGCCGGAATTCTTTTTGATTTCCGGTGTTTTTTTACTAAATTCAGTTATAGATGGGACCAGGGATGAGATACACAATGAGATCAATACTGATTGCCACCCTTCTTGCCATGCCCCTTTTGTTTCAGGGGGGATCGTCCTGCCTGGCTGCGGATCCGCCCGCCCTTGATACTTTGAGAAAGGAGTATCAAAGTCAACTTTCCGCTCAGTCCGATGAGGTCGGGAGGCGAAACTATATTAATCGGTATATTGAGAAGTTGATGGTCCTGGAAAACGATATGCGGGTCAATCTCCACGACAGGGATGGGGCCAATGCCGTCAGAAAGGCGCTTCGGCAAGCCAATAAGGATCTTAGCGCCCCCATGATTCCAGTTACTGTTCCTGCTGCTGCTCCTGTCGCTCCAGTTGCTCCAGCAGCTCCGGTTGCTGTTCCTGTGGTCGCTCCTGTTGCTCCGGCCGCTTCGATCGCCCCTGCCGCTGCTCCTGCCGCTGCTCCTGCCGCTGCCGCCCCTCCTGCTGCTCCGGCCGCCCTGATCGCCCCCTCTGCTCCCGCTGCCGCTGCCCCTGCTGCCGCGGTGAAAATCCCGGCCATGGCACCCGAAGTTGTTGTGCCGGAAGTTAAACCGGTAGCTCCTGTAGTTGCCGCTGTCCCATTAACCATGCCGGTTATGGAAGATACCCCTCCGGCTATGGAATCACCGGCAGTGGGCGAAGAACCTCGCCCACTGCCCCCTGTAACGCAGATGCGCGCGCCCATGACCCATGTCAGCGGGGTTCAGGGAATTGCCGGGGCTCCTACCTTTTCCAGCAATAATATCTACACTTTTACCCTGCCTGAGGTGGGGAGTAAGAGCACGCTGGCCTTCTGGGCCACCGGGAGGAAATCCACCGACACCTATGGTAAAATCTGGTTGATTACCCCCAATGGAGGCCGGGAAATTATCGGGCTCTGGAAGGCAACCACCTTTAATATTCCTGCCACGGAAGTGAAGACTTATTATGATCTAAAACCGGTTATCGAGGATATTTCCAGGAAGGTGGTCCAGCCTGGGGAGTATAAGGTTGAATTTGAGTGGACGGATGGGGTCGATCCCTTGGTTATCTTCCGGGTAGAAATTACCTCATGATAAAGGTTCCAGACTGATCGGCGTTTTTCTATCCTGCCGTCGGCGTTGACGTTATTTTAGTGGCCTGGCGTAATGTTTAAGGGGGGGGAGTATCTCGTTTGGTGAGGTACGCTCCGACAATACGGGTATGAGTTGTGAGGCTGCTTCAGATGGGATTCTCCAGGAACAACGAGACGGAACAAGCCGATCTTGCCCGGCAATTGGCGGAGGCGAATGCCCGTCTGGATGTGGTCGAAGGGGAGAGGAAGCGTCTGGAGTCCCTGCTTGATGCCATCAATGATGGGGTCAGCGTTCAGGATCGTCAATTCCATGTCCTTTACCAAAATCGTGCCCATAAAGAGTTGGCCGGGGATCATCTTGGTGAGCTCTGTTATGTGAAGTACTCCAAACTTGATGGCGTCTGTCCCGGTTGTCCCGTCGAGAAGTCCTTTCTTGATGGCAAACCCCATCTCATAGAAAAAATACCACCGCCCGATGTTGATGCGGCCTCCATCGAAATCTCTGCATCATCGTTGTTCGATGATGATGGCCGGATTATCGCCGGGGTCGAGGTCGTTAGGGATGTCTCCATCCGGCGGCAGATGGAGGATGAACTCCGTAAACGACAAAAACTCGAATCGATCAGTATTCTGGCCGGGGGGATCGCCCATGATTTCAATAATATTTTGGCCGCCATCCTGGGTAACATCTCTCTGGCCATGGTGAAGGTGGATCATGACGATCCGGTCTACGCCAAACTTCAGAAAACCGAGCAGGGAGTGGAACGGGCCTGCCGCCTGACTGACCAGTTGCTCGCGTTTTCCCGGGGTGGCGCTCCGGTTAAAGAGCGGATTTCCCTCCCTGAACTGCTTCCTGAGACCGCTGATTTTATCCTGAGTGGTTCGAATGTAGAATTTACCTTTCAATGCAGCGATGATCTTTGGGACATTGAGGTTGATAAGGGGCAATTTAATCAGGTGATTCAGAACCTGGTTTTAAACGCCAGGCAGGCGATGTCCCAAGGGGGGAAGGTGTCGATCCTGGCCGAAAATTGTGAAATTTATTCCGATGAAAAAAAGCCCCTGGTCCCCGGTCGGTATATTAGACTGATTATCAGCGATCAAGGTCAGGGCATTGCGCCGGCGCACCGGGACATGATTTTCGATCCCTATTTCACCACGAAGGAAGCGGGTAACGGATTGGGACTGGCTGTCGTTTATTCCATTGTCAGGCGTCATGATGGTCACATTTCGTTTACTTCGGCACTCAATAAGGGCACGTCCTTTACTCTGTTTCTTCCCGCCGTATCGGGTTCGGTTTCTGAGACGCTTCAGGGGCAGGTGCCCGTTCAGAAAGGCCAGGGCCGGATTCTGCTCATGGACGATGAACTGGAGGTCCGAGAAATTGTCAAAGAGATGTTGGAGGTTCTCGGTTATGAGGTTCTGGTTGCCTCTGACGGTGCGCAGGCTATTGACCTGTATCGGGAAGCCCTGGCCTCGAATCGGACCTTTGACGTGGTCATCATGGATCTGACCATCCCCGGTGGGATTGGGGGGCGAGAGGCCTTCACCGCGATCAGGGAGATCCACCCGGAGGTTAAGGCGGTGGTGTCTAGCGGGTATTCCAATGATCCGGTCATGGCCAATTATCAGGATTACGGGTTTTGTGAGGTCATGCCCAAGCCCTATCGTTTTGAAACCGTTGGGAAGATTTTATCCAAGATTCTGGCCTAATGAAGCGGTTCAATCGGGGCCCCGTCCGGGAGTGATCAGAGTGAAGAGTAATTTGTAGTAAATCATCCATCGGACTGCCTTTGATAGGATTTTTGTAGAGATGAGAGAGATCCATGACCGATAAGATATGTGTAGCGCTTTTGGCCGGTGGTCGATCCGGTGAAAGGGAGGTTTCACTCAAGGGGGCCACGGAAGTTGCCAAGGCGCTTGATCCCGAAAAATATCGGGTGCTGCGCTACGATCCGGCGACTGATCTTGGACTGCTGGCCTCCACTGCTCACGAAATCGATGTGGCCTTTATTCTGTTGCACGGTCTGCTTGGTGAAGATGGGACCATGCAGGGATTTCTCGATCAACTGGGGATTCCCTATCAGGGTTCCGGAGTGTTGGGTAGTGCCATGGCCATGGACAAAAATGTGGCTAAGATCATCTACCGCCACGCCGGCTTACCTGTGCCGGAATGGGTCATGGTTTCAAGGGGAGACTCTTCTTCAACCGGAGAGATGATCGAGTGCCTGGGGTTGCCCCTGGTGATTAAGCCGCTCCGACAGGGGTCCAGCTTGGGCATCAGTATCGCCACAACCGAAGCGGAATTGATTGCAGGTCTTGCCGAGGCCTTTTGCTACGATGATCGGGTCATGGTTGAAAAATTCATCAAAGGCCGGGAGATCACGGTCGGGGTAATGGGAAACGACAGTCTGATCGCCCTGCCGCTGGTTGAGATCATACCCTCGTCCGATCATGTGTTCTTTGATTATACCGCCAAATATGATCCACATGCCGCCACCAGCGAGGTCTGCCCGGCGGAATTCCCGGACGAGATTACCAGTCGCGCTCAGGAGTATGGACTGATCGCCCATCGGGCCTTGATGTTGCGTGGCTATAGTCGGACTGATATGATCGTCAATGAGCACGGCATATTTATTCTGGAAACCAATACCATCCCGGGGATGACCCCCACCAGTCTTTTGCCCCAGGCGGCAAAGGTGTACGGGCTTTCTTTCAGCCGTTTACTTGATCGATTGCTTGAGTTGGCCTTGGATAAAGGGGCTGGAGAACTTCCATGAAGCTTCGGGGCCGACTTATCGTAAGTTTTACCGGGATCGTGACCCTGACCCTGGCTGTTTTCGGCCATGTTACCTATCAGACCTTTGAAGAGGCCACCATGGAGGATCAGCAGAAGATCATCCGTCTTGAGCTTTCTCAACTGAGCTTGCAGTTCCGGCAGGAATTGTTGAACCGGGTCGAACAGGTCGACATCCAGCTGGAACAGGTTGCTGCCATTCGCAAACGAACGAAGGAAGAGAAGAAGAGAGGGTGTGAGGCCTTTACCGCTCCTCGGCCGTTTTCATCTTTTGAACTTCTCGATGCCAAGACCCTGGCTCCTCTCCTGAGTTGTGCCGATCCCCGTGAACCCGGGCTCTCGGTGAGCTCCTCGGAAGAAACCCGTCAACCAGCCCTGCAAGCAGCCAAACAGCATGCCCCGATTTTCTTTGGTGATGAGCGGCTTTGGGTGAGCTGGGGAATTCATCCCGACGGTAACCGTGATCATGATCTGCTTGTCGCCATGTCTTTTGATTTTGATTACTTGCAAAAGGTGGCCCTGGAACTTTATCCCTCGACGGAAGGTTTTCTGGTTTTTTCCAAAGATGGCCGCTTCCTCTTTACCACTGATCAGGATGAAACCCAGGTCGGGCGACCGGTGATTGATAGCGTCATGGCGTTGGCAACCGGAGGGGCCGGGGATGTACGTCGAATAGGTAATCAGTATGTCGCCTCATTGGCCTGTGACCTTTTGCAGTGGGATATCCATTCCGTCTTTCCTGCTGCGGTGTTGATGCGCGACATCTATGCCCTTAAAAATCGGATCATCACCGCCATGTTGATCGTCGGCTGGCTTTCGATCTGGGTTGTTCTGGTGGTTGCCCACGGTATTTCCAAGCCGTTGGTTAATCTGACCAGAGTCACTAAGGATATGATTGCTTTAAACTATCGGAAGCCGGTGGATGTGCCGGAACGACGGGATGAGATCGGTGAATTGGCCCGAGGGTTTGAGACCATGCGGGCAAAGATCGCTGAAATGGTTACCAGGGACCCGTTGACCGGCACCTTCAATCGCCGGTATCTTATGCATATGTTTGAGATCTCGGCCTTTAAAGCAAGGCGGACTAAAGAGGACCTGGCCTGTATTATGGCGGATATTGATTTTTTTAAGGCAGTCAATGATACCCATGGCCATCAGTGCGGTGATCTGGTTCTTGAGGAGTTCGGGCGACTCTTGATCGAGGCAACCCGCTCCTACGATACAGTGGCCCGGATGAGTGATGATGATTTGGTTGCGGCCCGTTACGGAGGGGAGGAATTCTGCCTGTTGCTGCCGGGGAATGATGCGGAAGGGGCCAGACAGGTCGCCGAGCGGATCAGGCGGGAAGTTGAAAATAAGACCATTGATTATAAAGGCATACCCATTCGATTTACGGTCAGTCTCGGAGTGACTGTTCTGAATGCCGACAGTTCTGATAGTCCTGCCGACATGATCAAACGGGCCGATCAGGCCCTTTATCAAGCTAAAGAGGGTGGGCGCAATCGGGTTGTCGTCTCGTTTAATGAGTTGACGGAAATTGAACCACCGGTGGTTTGATCTCTCAAATCGATGACATCGGCATAAAAACTTTTTTCACCCCTCGCCCCTCGCCCCTCGCCCCTCACGTTCCCGTTTATTTCTTCCCGCAGGTATTGAGATCAATCAGGGTGTAGAGCGGGCAGAAGCGGAACAGGCCGGTCAGGACCGGTAGGATCGCCGCCAAGCCGATAATCTTTTTTGAAAGTCCTTCCGAGACGATGGGATTGTCAAAAAAACCGATGTAAACCATTACCGCCGCAACCAGCAGGCGAATGGTCATGTCAATGGTACCTACATTTTTTTTCATCTGATTTCCCTCGATTATAGTCCATGAGTGTTGTGATCAAGTTGGCTTCAACGTCTTCATTATCAACGAATGACTATCAAGGGGGCAAAGGAATATTGTCGGCCCGGCTCATTAAAATCGATTGATGAAGTACGGCTCAAGAATTGAGGGTATTTTGATACTGCCGTCTTCTTGCTGATAGTTTTCCATGATGGCGGCGAGCGTTCGTCCCACCGCCAGGCCACTGCCATTCAGGGTATGAACCAGCAGGCTTTTCTTGCCTTCCCGGGGGCGGTAGCGGATGCCGCCGCGTCGGGCCTGAAAATCGAGGAAGTTGCTGCAGGATGAGATCTCCCGGTATTTATCCTGGGCGGGCATCCATACTTCGATATCGTACGTCCTGGCCGCCGAAAATCCCAGATCACCGCTGCAGAGCACCACAATCCGGTAGGGAAGCTCCAGAAGTTGGAGAACCTCCTCGGCATCGGCCAAGAGGCTTTCCAGCTCGGCATCAGAGTTTTCCGGGGTGGTGAACTTGACCAGCTCGACCTTGTCGAACTGGTGCTGGCGGATCAGGCCGCGGGTGTCCTTGCCATGGGAGCCCGCCTCGGAGCGGAAACAGGGCGTGTAGGCGCAGTATTTAATGGGTAATTCTTTCTCGGCTAAAGTTTCATTCCGATGGATGTTGGTCACCGGAACCTCGGCGGTGGGGATCAGCCAGAGATCGCGGTCCGAGACCGAGGTCTTGAAAAGATCATCGGCAAACTTGGGTAGCTGGCCGGTGGCGGTCATGGTTTCGGTATTAACCAGGAAAGGGGGGAGGACTTCCGTGTAGCCGTGTCTTTGGGTATGAAGGTCCAGCATGAAGTTAATCAGGGCGCGCTCCAAACGGGAGGCAAAGCCTTTCAAAATGGCAAATCGGGCGCCGGAAAGCTTGGCGGCCCTTTCAAAATCGATGATATCAAGATCTGTGCCTAGCTCGAAATGGGCCTTGGGGGTAAAGGAAAAGGAAGTGGGGGTTCCCCAGGTCCGCAACTCCGGGTTGTCACTATCATCCTTGCCGAGGGGGGTGGCGTCATGGCAGAGGTTGGGGATCTCCATGACGATATCGTTGAGCTTTGCTTCGGCCAGGGCCAGAGTTGCTTCCAGTTCCTTGATTCGTTCACCTGCCTGACGCATTTCTGCCATGATGTCTTCCGCGTCATTGCCGGCTTTTTTCAGAACAGCAATCTCCTGGGACACGATCTTTCGCCGGTTCCTTAAAACCTCGCTCTCGGTGAGCAGGCGACGACGTTCGGTGTCGATCTCGGCGAAGGCGTCCAGCTTATCAGTGGCCATTCCCCTGAAGGCCATTTTTTCCTTTACCAGTTCCAGATTTTCCCGGATAAAACGAAGCTCAAGCATGGTCACTCCCCATGGGTATCATCAAATTGTTGTTGGATGTGTTCGGTGTCGGTCCGGAAGGTTGGGTGGTAACCACTCCTCCGTGCTTTTGTTGTTGCGCTGTCTTTTGTAGCATGCTGCAAGGGAGAAATCAAGAGTCTGTCTTTCGGCTATAGTTGCTGGAGGCATCATTGACCCGGGGGAAAGCCCAGGTCTGGTGTTGGGGTGAAACGGCTGCTCGTTTCCATTTGACAATTCACGCCTCACTGCTATAGTAAGTAAATTTGTTCTGTTGGCAAACTCAACGGGTACCATACTCGCCTCACCGGTCGGAGGATGTTTTCATGATAAACCGTACGGTATTATTACCGCTTATGGTTGCAGTCTTTTTTTTCATTGGGAATTCTAATTCTGCCCTTGCTGGAACGAATTGCCTGAGTAATGGTTGTCATGCGAAACTTACTGCGACCAAATATCTCCACGGCCCGGTGGCCGCGGAGATGGCCGATGTGAAGGCGTGTGAGATGTGTCATCAACCGACCGGGCCTGCCTGCACCAAGGTCAAAGGTGGTACGTTTACTTTGAAGTCCAAAGGAATGTGTACCCTCTGTCACGATAAGGGGACCGGGACCCAGCATAGCAAAAAGCAGGTTGAGGGTAAATGTTTGACCTGCCACGATCCCCATGGCTCCGATGTAAGTCCTCATATGTTGCGGGCCAGCCGGAAAGAGTTACTCAAAAAATAGTTTTCCTTCCTCTCCTTCCACCTGATTTTTATCGCTCTGCCAGACCTGCGCCCATTGCCGGATGGATGGTTATCCGTTCCCCTGCTTTTAATGAGCGACGGTTGGCCGGGATGACCATAACGCAGGTGATCGGCTCGATTTTTTCGGCAGGGCGTACCGTAAGTCCGTCGTTGTTCTGTGAATGGACTCCACCCATGAGTTTCATAATCCCCGGTCGAAGATTGTTGATTGATGTATTGAGCCTCGCGTGCCAGGCCGGGGCCGTTTGTCTCGAGCCTCCAATCTTGCGCAGGGCGGGACGGATCAGCTCGTTGTACAGCAGACGGACCGCCGGTGGTGGTCCGGGCAGGGCAAAAAACAGGGTGCTTTTACGATGGCCGAAGATGGTTGCTCGTCCCGGTCGCACGGCCAGGTCCTGGTAAACCTTGGTTACTCCTAGCTGGTCCAGGACGGTGCCCATCAGGTCATAGTCTCCTGGACCCATGCCGCCGGTGGAGATGATAATTCTCGGCTGTCCGGCGAGGATCGTATCAAGTTTCGCCAGGATGAGTGCTTCATTATCCCCAGCTGAGGAGAGGGTCGTGAGTTTCCCTCCATCACTTTTAATAAGTCCCCCCAGTAGGTAGCCATTGCTGGAGATGACCTCGCCGGGCCGGGGTTCCTGGCCGGGCCGGATCAGTTCGCTGCCGGTGGTGAGAATGGCCACCGAGGGTTTCTGGTAGATGGTGAGTTCTTCGACCCCCGCAGTGGCAAGAAGCGCCAAGTGGTCCGGTTGGATGCTCTCCCCGTCCTTAATGATAATCCGGTTGAGGTTCAGATCGCTGCCGCGTTTTCTGATAAATCTTCCGGGCCGGCCGGGGTTTCTGCTCGTAATACCTTGATTACACTCAATAACTTCTTCAAAGGGGATAACCTGATCGGCCCCGGGAGGGATGGCCGCGCCGGTCATGATCCGGATGGCCGAACCTTTCGGGCAGGGCGGCGGATCGAGCCGACCGGCGGCGATCATCCCAACGACCGGGAGCAAGAGCGGTCGGTCGGGGGCTGCCTTCCGGAGATCTCGACTCCGCACCGCAAAACCATCTCGGGTGGAGTGGTTGAACGAAGGCACCGGGATCACTGCTCCGGTCGAGTGGGCACAGATCCGGCCTAGAACTGCGGGAAGCGGCAGAGTTTCCTGCTCCCCAGGGCTGGTCATGGAGAGGATTCTTCGTTGGGCCTCTTTCAGCGACAAGGTGGTTATCATGGTTTTCCCGGGAGGTCTTCGGGACGGTTGATGTTGCGAAAGGATTCCAGGTTGCCGGCGATCCCGATGATCTCGACCTCAGATACCTCCCGAACTGTTAAATCGGCCAGCACTCGGGTTACCGCTCGATTATTCCTGGTCAGGTGGTCGGTAAGGACCGGCAGGCAACTCTGTCGATATACGGCATGTAAAGGTTCAAATCCCTGGCTGGTCCGGGGGATGATCACATCCTTATTGGGGGCAAGGGTGCAGAGATAGCGGATGAGTTTTGGATCCAGAAAGGGCATGTCGCAACCAGCGACAAAAATGGAGGGAACGGTAAGGGTGGAAAGGGCAGCGTGGATCCCGGCCAGAGGCCCTGCGTTGGTGAATTTATCCCCGGTCATCGGCCAGCCCAGGAAGGCATATTCAGCCGGCGTGTTGGTGATCAGGAGGACGGTTTCAAAGAGCTCGGCCAGAACCCGGGCCGGGTATTCGATCAGCCGGGAGTCACCCAGAGGGGCAAAGGCCTTATTGGAGCCGTATCGGGAACTGGCGCCGCCGGCCAGCAGAACCCCGGCAACCTTATTCACCGGATCTATTCGGGTCATTGCGAATGGTGATGGTTATTTCACGGGCCTCCCGGCATCCTTTGAGCGAGGTGACCATGCCTTGGACGGCCTGGCGGAGAAAGGTTTCGACAAAGTCGTTGAGGGGTACCGGCGTGCCGTCCGCCAGCAGCGTGGCCTTGGGCCGGGAGGTGCGGGCCATGAAACGGGTAATGATAAAATCGGCCAACCCGGTGATGTCGTTTAGTTTAAAGGTGGGCAGATCCCACTCTCCGACTCGATCACTGACCATGGCCACCCAGGTATTGTCTCGATGGCTCAGTGGTTCCTGATGGGCAGTGCTCCTGAATATTTCGATCTTCGGGAGCGCTGTTCGCTTATACCCTTCGGCAATCACCAGATCCACATCATGGTAGTAGCGGTCAATAAGCTCCCCGATCCCATGGTCGTGATCAACATCCCGGATAACTCCTAGTCCGGAGGGTGAGGACAAGGCCACCACCCGGGCCCCGGCCCGTTTGTGCCGCCAGGTATCCTTACCCTCTCGGTCCATCTCAAACCCATGGACATGATGCTTCACCGTCCCGATCCGCAGTCCCCGCCCGGAAAGCTCCGGGATCAATTTTTCCAGCAGAGTGGTCTTGCCGCTGTCCGGCCGCCCGATAAGGGCAATAATGGGTGGGGTCATAATGAATTTCTGGAGTAGGTGGTATACCGGTTTTTGTCAAAGGGTAATTAGTCGTTGAAAGGGGCAGAGGTGCCGTAGATTTGCGCGCTGAGTACCGTCCGCTAGAGTAATGCTCTGCGGGCGGTGTTCGGCGCGCAAAGATGCGGTGCTTCTGCCCATTTCAACCGGGGGGCCAGGCCATGGGACGCCCACCAAGTACGTGGAGGTGGATATGGAAAACAGTCTGCCCTGCCTCGGCGCCGTTATTAAAGACCAGCCGAAAGCCGTTGCCAATGCCATTCTCCGCCGCCAGCTCTCCAGCCTTCCTGATCAGGGTGCCGATCAGAGCGGCATCGTCGGCCCCCACCGAGGCGGGATCCTTAATGTGCTTCTTGGGAATGATCAAAAAATGCTTGGGGGCCTGGGGGCTGATATCCCAGAAGGCCAGCAGGTCATCGTCTTCATAGAGCTTGTTGGCCGGGATCTCTCCCTTGGCGATTTTGCAGAAAAGGCAGTCGTTCATGGGATTTTCTCCTCTATCGTAAAATAAAAGGAAAATTTACCGGAGCCGGGGGGGGATGTCAAAGCATATCGGCAGAAGGACTCAGGCGGCCTTGGGGAAATGTCCTGGCCACAGCCAATCTTCGGGACAGAGGGGCAGCATTCCCTGGGTGGCCCGAGCCTGGTCGCAGCGTTCGTTATGGACCCCGTGCTCCCAGGAAGCCTCGAAGTCCCGGCAGGTCGAGGCCCGCTGGCAATGGATCACGCATTTTACCTCATAACCGATGGTGCCGGATAAGGCGATGCAGCGGGGCTGGGACCGGTTGGTGCCGATCATTACCCGGCGGAAGGCGGTGAGTTTTTCAGTGAGGTGGACGGGAACCCCGCCTCTGGTGACATCGTTGCCCTCGGCCCAGTAAAAGGAGACCCGAAAGGACGTGCAGCAGGCGCCGCAGGACAGACATTTATTGATTGTTTCCATACCATTATCAGACCCTTAAAATGTTACGCAAAAGACCCTGAAGATGAACCGCGGGATTACTCACTCCGGAGGGCTCCAGAGTAGCGGGCCGGAATATGCCTCGGCTTTTCGGGGTTGGCAAGGGGAATCTGTTGAGGATTATATGATTTCTGGTCATCGAGGCAGATTGTCGAGACATTTCATGAGCTGCTGTATTCCCAATAAAATTCTTCAATTGGTTGAGCGGAATCTTCCGCTGTCAGTCGGGTGGAGGTCTATTGATCAGGTCTTCTTCGACGCCACGGTGGACCCGGCAGGGATCACCGTGACCATGACTGGATCGGATCTGGTAATCAGTTATGGCACCAGCGATCAACTGACCATCGAGAACTGGACCGATGCCGATTACCGGATCGAGCAGTTTCATTTTGCCTGGGATAGCTCCACTCTCACCGATTTTCAAATGGATGGGCTGATTGCGCCCTGATCGACAACAAACATATTATTGAATCAGAGCCGGGTGGCATTTTGTTGCCCGGCTCTTGTTTTAGGTATGTCACCTCCGCATATTCTCCAGTAACTTTTTTTTCACCCGGAAGAAAGGGGCTGTTCCTCCTGGCAGTTTTTGGAGGGATTCATTTTTATCTGTTGCTTGTTTTTGCTATATGTTAAACTAAGTTGACAAAACTAAGTCTTGGAGGCAGGTATGTATACCGTCAATATTCATGAGGCAAAAACCAATCTTTCGCGTCTGATTGAGCAGGCGGTGAGAGGTGAGACCTTTATTATTGCCAAGGCCGGCAAACCCTTGGTTAAGGTGTCCCGGTTGGACGCACCAAGTGAAGACCAGGTGAAACGTCTGGGTTTTATGAAGGGGCAGATCGAAGTACCAGCTGATTTTGATCGTCTGGGGAGCAATGAGATTGAACAGCTTTTTGGAGGATCGTTTTGAAACTCTTGTTGGACACCCATCTGCTGTTGTGGGCTGCTGGAGATACCGATCAGCTTTCATTGGCCGCCCGCGCCATGATCCAAGATCCGGTGAATGAGCTGTTTTTCAGTGCCGCGAGTCTTTGGGAGATTGCCATCAAACTGGGGCTTGGTCGGGCAGATTTTCATGTAGACGCGCGGGTGTTACGTCGAGCCTTGCTGGATAATGGGTACAATGAACTTCCGATCACCAGCGAACATGCCGTTGCCATCGATACCTTGCCGTCCATCCATAAAGATCCCTTTGACCGGATTCTGGTCGCCCAGGCGATGACGGAAGGCATTACCTTGATTACTGCTGATTCAATTGTCGCAGAGTATCCTGGCCCGATTCGCTCGGTCTGATTGTATCCTAAGCTCAAGGGTATGTTTGATGGCGTCGTAAAAAGTCGCTCTACTGCGTCGTAGCGGGTTCACGAAATGCTCGACATACTATGTGTATGCCTCCGCTTTCGCGACACCACTACTCCTTGTATACCAACTTTTGACTTAGCCATCTCGAACCAGTACTATGGACTTTTTACGAGTCCATCATGTTTGTTTTTAATGAAATTCGACGGGGTTGATGTGATCAACGATTGGTCGGGCGGCCGAGGGGACAGCACGGACCAGATCTTTTTCGATAATACCGTCGACCCGTCAGGGGTCACCGTGACCATGAGCGGCGCCAACCTGGTGATCAGCTACGGTACCAGCGATCAACTGACCACCGAGAACTGGACCAACCCGGACTACCGGATCGAGGCCTTCCATTTTGCTTGGGACAGCTCGACGTTTAACGATCTTGAGATGGATGGTTTGATCGTAGCGTAATTGAGTTTTGTGATAACCGAAGAAAGGAGTTTAACGGATTTATTCCGTAAAGCTCCTTTTTTGTTTTAATGATGTAAATAAGGTCCGATCATCTTCTTGCAGACAATCACCCGGCAAAAATTCTGCTTGCCAATGAACCAATGGAGAAAAAAATGAAACCTGTAATTCGGCGTATCTTCTTTCTCATCGTATTCCTACTCTCCGGGTGTGGCGGAGGAGGGGGTGACCAAACTTCGACCACAACCTCTCCATTGCCGACCACGACCACAACAGCTTCGGCTACGACCTCTACTTCAGCGGCAACGACCACGACGACCACTGTCGTGGCTGGCTTTTCTGTCGGCGGGACGGTGTCAGGACTTGCCGGTAGTGGATTGGTTCTGCAAAACAATCTTGGAGACGATCAGTCGATAAACGCCGACGGCTCTTTTGCCTTTGCCGCCGAGCTCGCCTCCGGGGTGAATTATTCGGTAACGGTGGCCATCCACCCCACCTTGCCGGACCAGTATTGTAATGTCAACAACGCCAAGGGAACGGTGGCCGCGGCCGGGGTGAGCGATATCGTCGTGGCCTGCACCACCGGCCGCTTCAACGTGGTGGATACCAATCAGTCGCTATGCTATGATTCGACCGGCGGTGCGACTAAGTCGTGTTCCGGTACCGGCTATGACGGGGCCTATGATGGTAATCAGCCGAACTACACCAAGAGCAGTGATGGTACAATGGTCACCGACAACGTCACCGGCCTGATCTGGACCAGCAAGGTCGATCGCAATGGCGACGGGGTGGTTACTGTCTCGGACAAGCTGTCCCAATCCGCGGCGATGAACTACTGCGCCGGAAAAGATTACGGCGATTTTACCTGGCGCCTCCCCTCCATCAAGGAACTTTACTCCTTAATGGATTTCACCGGCGAGGATCCCAGCGGCTATCAGGGAAACGATACCTCCGGCCTGGCGCTCTTCATCGACGACAATTACTTCGAAAGGGCCTTCGGCGATAGTTCGGCTGGCGAGCGAATCATCGACGGCCAGTACGCCACCACCACCATCTATGTCTCACCGCTGGGAACCATGGGCGGCAATACTACCATGTTCGGAGTCAACTTCGTCGACGGCCGGATCAAGGGGTATCCGGTCGAAGTAAACGGTCCGGGGGCACTACTTCGAAGATGTTTTATGTGCATTGCGTGACCGGCAACCCCTATTACGGGACCAACGATTTCTCCAATAACGGTGACGGAACAGTGAGGGATCTGGCCACCGATCTAATGTGGGAACAGGGTGATTATCAGTCCTCCGATTTCGATGATGCGGTATCCCATTGTGAATCCGCGACCACCGGCGGTTACAATGACTGGCGGTTACCCAACGTCAAGGAGTTGCAATCCATTGTTGATTACAGCCGGGCCCCGGATTACTCCAACAGCGCCGCCATCGATCCGGTCTTTACCGCCACCTCCTTCCCTAACGAGAACGGGGCCACGGAATGGGGGTTTTATTGGGCCTCGACCACCCATAGTAACACCATGGGAACAGGTCACAACGCCACCTATGTCTCTTTCGGCAGGGCCCTGGGGTATTTTGAAGATCCACAGATCCATACCCTCAGTATGGACGATGTCCATGGTGCTGGCGCCCAGCGCAGCAACGATAAGGTCAGCGTCTCCGGCGCTCCAGCCTCATCCGTCAATCTGGGCTACGGTACCTTCTATTACCACGGGCCCCAGGGCGACATCCTGAGGGTAAATAATATGGTGCGTTGCGTGCGGGACATTCCCTGAAGGGGGAGAGACCGGGGGGAGTCGATTGACGAAACGGATCGGACGCGTCTGACGACATTCTTGATGACGGAGCGAATGGTGGGAACCGACCGGATACCCGGGCGATCCCGCCTTCCTTCCGAGTGAGGGAAACATGAAGCGAACCATACTCATCTTTGGGATCAGCGCGCTCTTTTTGTCCGGCTGCGGCGGCGGGGACGGGAATTCGCAACAGCAGCCGGGAACGAGCACCTCGTCGGTCCAGATGACGACCACGACCGTTGCAGCCACGTCCACTTCGCAACTCGCAACGACCACCACCGCGTCGGTGGCCACCACCACAACCATTGTCGTCACCACGACCACCACCATCCCCGCGGTCCAAGGCCGGACGACCGGTCTCTTCATCAATGAGCCGGGGGCAGCGGAAGGCTATACCCTGGTGGCACCTATGATGGCGACCACCACCTATCTACTCGATAACAATGGCAATTTCACCCAGACCTGGGAAAGTACCTATACCCCAGGTCTGGGTGCCTATCTCCTGGCAGACGGCAATCTGCTGCGGGCTGGCAACACCCATAACACCACCTTTACCGCCGGCGGAGCCGGGGGGATCGTTGAGGAGATCGACCAGGACGGCAATGTGGTGTGGAGTTATCGACTGTCCGATGATCAAACCTGCCTGCACCATGATCTTGAGGTGCTGCCGGGCGGGAACATCTTGATGATCGCCTGGGAGATGAAGAATCAAAGCGAGGCTATTGCCGCCGGGCGCGATCCTTCCCGGTTGGGTGATGGCGAACTCTGGCCCGACAGCATCATCGAGGTGGATCCAAGCACCTCTGAGATCGTCTGGCAATGGCAGGTCTGGGACCATCTGGTCCAAGAAGAGGATGCGACCAAGGCTAATTACGGCGTGGTTGCCCAGCATCCCGAGCTGATCGACCTCAACTCTAGCGATAATCCCATGGGATCGGCCGATTGGACCCACTTTAATTCGGTGGCCTATGTCGAGGCGGATGATCGGATCCTGATCAGCGTCCACGGCTTTTCCGAGGTCTGGGTTATCGACCACTCCACCACCACCGCCGAAGCCGCCGCCCACACCGGCGGCGCCTCCGGTAAGGGCGGTGATCTCCTTTATCGCTGGGGCAATCCCGAGACCTACGGCCAGGGGAGTTCTTCTGATCGTAAGCTCTACGGACAGCATGACGCCACCTGGATTCCCGAGGGGGAGCCGGGGGCAGGTAACATCCTGCTCTTCAATAACGGCCAAGGCCGTCCGACCGGTGACTACTCGTCCATTGAGGAGTTGACTCCCCCCATGAACCCGGACCGGAGTTTCAGCAATGGCGGCGGCAATGGCTTCGGGCCCGATACAATTGTCTGGACTTATACCGCTCCGAATAGAGAAGAATTCTTTTCCAGGAACATTTCTGGGGTGCAGCGGCTCACCAATGGCAACACCCTGATCTGTGAAGGGATCACCGGCTGGATTTTTGAGCTGAATTCTCTGGAGGAGGTGGTATGGAAATACGTCAATCCGGTCACGGCCAATGGTATCTTGGGGGCGACCGAGTCCATTCCCATGACTCCCGGTGGCAGTCAACAGAATCAGGTTTTCAAGGTCAGGCGCTACGCTCCTGAGTATTCGGGCCTGAGCGGATTTCTGCCCTGAACCGGGGGCAAAAATCACACGATACCCGACGGCTGCGAGGTTCGGTCGGTATTGTGCACCTGCACACCGACAACGACCTGATCGGCGGAAATTTGGCTGATACCTATCTCTTTAATCGGGGAGACGGCCAGGACGAGATCATCGACTGGGGCTATGGCTTGTGCAACAGCGACGAGATCTTGTTCGGCCCGAAAAACAACGAGAATGATCTGGCCTTTACTATCAGCAACGGCCTTCATCTTGTGATTGAGTACGGAACCGACGACCGGCTCAAGGTCAATAACTGGTTCTATCATGCCGACTATTTTATTGGGATAAGTGCGTATGGTGTTTTTAATTAGAAACTGGATGAAGGGTTTGGTTCCAGACAAAAGGTCTGGTGATATCAGGGGTAGAAGACGACCCCGACCCGTTTGATGTGGGAAACGAGCTCCGGATTTTCAATCTGGGAATAGATTGATAGGTCAAACGACCAGGGCAGCAGTAAATCGTCTATATTGCCTTCGATCCGGTTGAGAAGCGATAAGTCTACAGTGTCGCCAATGAGGGTCAGGTCAACGTCTGAGCCCGTGGAGAACGTCCCTTTTGCCCGCGAACCAAAGAGGATCACACGTTCCACTTGCGGATATCCGCTAAAAACAGCACGAATTCTAGCCAGGGCCTCGGAGGGGATGCCGAATGACATCTTATTTCCCCTCTGCTTTTTTCAACAAGTTTAGTCGATCCTCCAACAGAACGAATTCTTGGATGTATCGGCTGCGGACATCGTTGACGATGCTTTCCGCAATTTTTTCATCATAGGTATGGGAGCTCCTGTTCCGACTTTTGATCATATCCATCCAGATTTCTCCGGATGCAATCAACCCCCGGCGGAAGGCCAGGCGAGCCACATCGCGACTGCCCTGAAGCCCGCTTTCACCCTGGAATTCATAAAAATCCTTGATCGTGTTCCAGGCCAGTTCATGGGTAAACTCGAAGGCCTGTATCAAGCCCTGTTTCTCGAGATCGGAAAGCGGCCTGGCCGAATCCAGCTCCAAGGCCTCTTTGAGGCGGATCAACGCTTTGGAATAATTCGAAAGTCGTTGGATCCAGCGAATGTCGGTGGTCATATTTTATCCTTTTGTATACGTCAGGTGATAATCTGAAGTTGGTCATTATGGAGGTCTCCATAAAAACAAATCCCTTCCTGACAGGTTATTACTTATAATGAATACCCCCTGAATATGTCAATATCAACTCACATTGTAGTGATAAGCAAGGGTAGGAGTTGGGCTGATTCCTTCCGTTCAGCTCTTTTTTATGTATTTGGTTGTTTGGAGCTGAACCGTTCTGTAGTGTATCACCAATAAAGATTTGATAATCATGTCGCGAATCATATCGCTCATAAGTGAGAAGGGGGCTGGGGTTGTTTGCATTTAAACTTCACATTTGCTTGATGTGCTGACCGCTGGGGGGCCAGATTGTTCTGGCAGTAAAGACTTTATTGTCAGGGGGTGATCGGTGAATTGAACGGATGTGAACCTTGATGGCCGCGTAAAAAATTCTCTGGAATGCAGCATGAAAATTTTGACATTGGAACCATATTATGGTGGCTCACATCGCCAGTTTTTGGATGGCCTTATGCGGTATGTGCCAGCTGAATTTGAGCTCCTCACCCTGCCAGCTCGCAAATGGAAATGGCGGATGCGGCTGGCTGCCCCGCTTTTTGCTGAAATGCTGGCAAATGAAGAGCCCCGTGAGTTTCAGGTGATCCTCTGCTCAACCTTTGTGGATGTGGCCACCTTTAAGGCTCTGGCCCCTCCCTGGCTCCGGCAGGTGCCAATCTTCACCTATTTTCATGAGAATCAGTTTGTCTACCCGGTGCAGGTCGAGGATGAACGGGATTTCCATTTTGCCCTTACCAATGTAACCACCGCCTTGGCCTCGGACCGGCTGGCATTCAATTCTCGCTATAATCTGCAGACCTTGTTGGCCGGCGCTCGACAGTTTCTTGAACATGCGCCGGACATGCGTTTTAAGGGTTGGGAGGAGAGGATCCAGGCAAAATCAACAATTCTTTCGCCCGGGCTTGATTTTGAGCAGTTAGATGCGGTGACCATTGGGCGGGATAATGGCCCCCCGGTGATTCTCTGGAACCACCGTTGGGAACACGACAAGGATCCGGAGACCTTTTTTGCCGCCCTGTATCAACTTGCCGATGAAGATATCCCCTTTCGTCTTATTGTCTGCGGGCAGGCCTTTCAGTGGCGTCCGGAGATTTTTGCTGAGGCTGAGAAAAAGCTGGCCCGGCGGATCAGTCATTTTGGTTTCGTGGAATCACGGCAGGAGTATCTACACTTACTCAAACGGGCAGATATTGTCGTCTCCACTGCTCGGCATGAGTTTTTTGGGTTATCGGTTATAGAGGCAGTGCGGGCCGGTGCCACACCGTTGTTGCCGAACAGCCTGTCCTACCCTGAATTGTTTCCGGAAGAACATCTCTATGAAGATGGGGATTTATACTCCCGTCTTAAAATCCTGTTGCAAAGGCCACAACGGATTGCAGCCGCTCGGACCAGGGAACTCACCGACCGGTTTTCCTGGCCCGAGTTGGCCGGTGGGTATTCGGAGTGGTTAGGGATCAATAAATAGGTCCTCACAAGATGAGGTCTGCCATTTCCGGCGGACGGTTCCACTTTCAACGCTCTCCAGTAGGGGGCCGGTCCTACTTTGATTAACAGTACCATAACCGATTAAAGGGGCCGGGTGGCGTGATGCTGCTCGGCTCTTTTTGTTTGGGTATTAGTTTACGGGTAAATAATTCCAAATCGGGACAGATTCTGATTCAGTGTTATTCGGTTCTCTGGTGGGGCTTCTGGATGGATGGAGTACGGGAGAATGTTGATTGTCGGTGGGTGATTTCCCGGTTTTAATGGAAGTGAAACTATCTTAATTTATTGAATCTTTCAACGTCTGGATAATCAATTGAAACTGGGTGAGTGAGAGAAATATTTATAACGCTCTTTATTTCCTTGATTTTCTATTCATCTTACCGGTGAGTAGTTTGCGGCCGTGGCTGCGTTTTAGGGATATTCTTTGGAATATTGGTGCCTCCAATAAAACTTATTGAGAGCATTGTGGATGTGATATTATATTATTTGTTTTATCGGAAATGCTTCGAATTTTAAGGATTTACATGTCTGTCTCCAACTTTACCCAAGGTGCAACGATGAAAAAGATGATGAAAGCGCTCTCCCTCGCCGTATTTTTTGTATTGGTCATAGGAATGGGGTCGGCGGAGAACATCTGGGCGATGGTGGAGATGGGAGCCGATTCTTTTCAGTCGGCTCAGGGAAGTGGTGGCCCGGCTGTTGCCGACATCGGGTCTCCGTATCCGGTCGAGGTTTTGTTTGTTGCGGCGGATGTCACGGATGCAGACGTGCTCCTCAACGGCCTGCGGCCGGGAGTGGAGGTTGTTCGACTTGATCCGACCCGGGATGGTCTGGGGCAGATGGCGGGTACCCTCAAAGGTCGGAGCGGCATTGATACCATCCATATTATCTCCCACGGTTCCGAAGGGGCGCTTCATCTGGGCGGGCTTACCCTGACGGCGCAAAATATGGGTGACCATGGCACCGACCTGGCCATCATCGGCGACGCCCTGGATGCGAACGCCGACATCCTGTTGTATGGGTGTAATGTGGCTAAGGGTGAGGACGGCACAGCGTTTGTTGCCGCGCTGGCTCAGGCGACGGGGGCAGACATTGCCGCATCCAATGACATTACCGGAGCTGCGGCGCTGGGCGGCAACTGGGTACTGGAGACACAGATTGGATTAATAGCCGCACACAAGGCCATTTCTGATCCGCCATTATTGGCTTACGACCATTTGCTGGTATTGCCGAATGGTGTGCAGAATGTCACGGGAACCATGGCTAATGGCACACCAACACTAGCTAGCTTTGTCCCTGCTTTTACCTTTACCAACACCGCAGGTTTGAACTTGGCTAATGACCCCACCCCTGGTTTTGATGGTATTTATTACAGCCCTAACGCTGGTAATGGCGATTTTACCGTCAGCGCTGATAACACGAATGTTGTTGTGTTCGACCTTACCGCGATTAATTTCACCAATTTTAGTACAACGGCGAATTACAGCTTTACGATTACGGGCAACAAAAGTGGGGGCGGCACCGTATCCACTACTTTTACTGCCACGGGACAGTCATTTACCTCGGGCAGTTATACAAATTTTACCGGATTGACCAGTTTCAGAGTGGAGTTTTCAGGAACCAATAATACCAATCCATCCAATATTACCTTTGATACATTTACCGTCGCTAATGCGGCACTGGCGGCGGCCCCTACCATTACCTCCGCCACCTACGATGCCAGCACCAACTCGCTGGTCGTGACTGGAACCGGCTTGACCGCAACCGGGGGGGCGAACAACGACATCAATGTCGCTAAATTGAGCCTCACCGGGGAAGCTGGGGGCAGCTACACCCTGACTTCGGCGAACGTTGAACTCACCTCAGCCACCTCGTTTACCGTGGCCCTGAATGCGGCCGACCAGACCCATGTAGAAGGCTTGCTGAACAAAAACGGCACCTCATCCACTGATAGTACAACGTATAACATTGCTGCCGCCGCCGACTGGAATCCTGCCAACGCCGGTAACGCCGATCTGACCGGCAATGGAGTCACCGTCAGCAACGTGCAGACCCCGACCATCAGCTCAGCTACCTACGATGCCAGCACCGGTGTGCTGGCGGTGACGGGAACCAATATGGTCAACGCCAGCGGCGCGACCAACGACATCACCGCCAATAAATTCACTCTAAAGGGCGAAGGCGGTGCGACCTACACATTGACCGATACCGCCAATGTCGAGATTGCCTCCGCCACCGCGTTTTCCTTCACCTTGAGCGCCACCGACAAGGCGGCGGTCAACCAGATGCTGAATAAAAATGGTACCCTCTCCACCGGCGGTGCCACCTTCTCCCTCGACGCCGCCGACGACTGGAACACGGTTATCACCGGGGGCTCGATCGCTGATGCCGGCAACGGTATCACTGTCAGCAATGTGGCGGCACCCGCCATCACCTCGGCGACCTACGATGCCGCCACCAGCAACCTGGTGGTGACCGGCACCGGTTTTCTCAAGCTGAATGGCGTGGGTAATGACATCGTGGCCAACAAGTTCACCCTCACCGGCGAAGGCGGGACTTACACGCTGACCGACACGGCCAACGTCGAGATCACTTCGGGTACCGCCTTCACCCTGACCCTCAGCGCTACCGACCAAGCGGGTGTCAATCTGTATGTCAACAAGAACGGCACATCCTCCACGAGTGGCACAACCTACAACCTTAATGCGGCCGAAGATTGGGCAGCCGGCGCGGATGCAGCAGTCAATGTGGTCGATGCCACCGGCAACACCATCACCGCCAGCAACGTGGCGGTTCCGACCATCGCCTCGGCGACCTACGATGCCGCCACCGGCAGCCTGGTGGTGACCGGCACCGGTTTCCTGAGCAAGTCAGGCGGGACCAACGACATCGTGGCCAACAAATTTACCATCACCGGCGAAGGCGTTGCCACCTACACCCTGACCGACACCGCCAACGTCGAGATCACCTCGGGTACCGCCTTCACCCTGACCTTGAGCGCTACCGACCAAGCGGGTGTCAATCTGTATGTCAACAAGAACGGCACATCCTCTACGAGTGGCACAACCTACAACCTGAATGCGGGCGAAGACTGGGCCGCAGGGGCGGATGCAGCAGTCAATGTGGTCGATGCCACGAACGGTATTACCGCCAGCAATGTGGCCGTCCCGACCATTACTTCAGCCACCTATGACGCTTCAACTGGAGTACTGGTCGTTACAGGAACAGGTCTCTTAAGCAAAGCTGGGGCGACCAACGACATCGTTGCCAATAAATTTACGATTACGGGTGCAGGCTCGACCTACACCCTAACAGATACAGCTAATGTAGAAGTTGCTTCCGGCACGACATTTACCTTGACACTCAGTGCCACCGATAGAGCGGCCCTCAATCTGATTGTCAACAAAAACGGCACTTCCTCTACCAATACAGTTGCTTACAACCTGAATGCGGGCGAAGACTGGGCCGCAGGGGTGGATGCCGCAGTCAATGTGGTCGATGCCACCGGGAACACCATCACTGCAAGCAACGTGGCGGTTCCGGCGATCACCTCGGCGACCTATGATGCTGCTGCCGGCAACCTGGTGGTGACCGGTACCGGCTTCCTGAGGAAGGCGGGTGGTACTAACGATATCGTGGCCAATACGTTTTCTATCGCTGGCGAAGGTGGCTCGTACACGCTGACCGACACCGCCAACGTGGAGATCTCCTCGGGCACCGCTTTCACGCTGGCGCTGAGCGTCACCGACAAAGCAGCTTTGAACCAGATCGTCAACAAGAACGGCACCAGCTCCACCAGTGCCACCACCTACAACCTGGCGGCGGCGGAAGACTGGGCGGCAGGGGCGGATCCGGCGGTGGTCGTTGCAGACTTGACCGGCAACGGCATCACCGCCAGTAACGTGGCCGTGCCCACCGTTGCGAGTGCAACATATAATACCTCCACCGGGGTTTTGGTGGTG
This sequence comes from Pseudomonadota bacterium, assembly GCA_018814305.1. Classification (GTDB taxonomy): domain Bacteria; phylum Desulfobacterota; class Desulfobulbia; order Desulfobulbales; family JAGXFP01; genus JAHJAA01. Next base: position 27,209 of record JAHJAA010000037.1, on the reverse strand, counting down.
ACCGGGACGGGATTGCTCTCGTTGAGCGGTGCCAACAATGATATCGCAGTTGCCAAGCTGACGATCACCGGTGAGGGTGGGGCGACCCATGCCTTGACCTCGAGCGCCAATGTGGACATTGCCTCGTCCACCTCTTTTACCGTGACCTTGAGCGGGACCGATAAGGCCGCGGTCAACCAGATCATGAACAAGAACGGCACCACCTCCACCGGTGGGACAACCTATAATCTGGAAGCGGCTGAAGATTGGGCCGCCGGGGCCGCTGCGGCGGTTGTCGTACTTGATTCCTGGAACACCATTACCGTCAGCAATGTGACCGCACCGACCATTACCTCGGCAACCTACGATTATGCGTCTAATATCCTGACGGTGACGGGGACGGGGTTCTTTCCGTTCGCCGGGGCCACCAACGATATCGATCTCTCGACGTTCACCATTACCGGCGAAGGCGGCAATACGTATACCCTGATCACGGCCACCGATGTGGAGATCACCTCCGCCAGCCAATTTGCTGCCACCCTGTCTGGAGCAGATCTGTACAATGTGGAGCGTTTGCTGAACAAAGATGGCTCCAGTTCCGATAGCGGCACCACCTATAACCTGGCGGCGGCCGACAACTGGAACCGGGGCGCCGATGGGGCGGTGGATATTACCGATGGAACCAATGCCATCACCGTTAGCAACTGGACGGCACCAACCATTACCAGTGCCACCTATGATTGGGCTACCGATCAGCTGGCCATAACCGGTACCAATTTGGTTAACACCTTGGGTGCGACCAACGATCTCGATGCCTCCATGGTGACCATCACCGGTGAGGGCGGTTCCTACGCCCTGACCGACACCCCGGATGCGGAGCTGACCAATGCCACCACCGTCACCTTGACCCTTTCAGCCACCGATCAATTGAACGTTCGTGGTCTTTTGAACAAGAATGGCACCCTATCCAGCGGTGCTGTAACCTACAATCTGGCGGCGGCAGATAATTGGCTGCCCGGAACACCAGCTACGTCTGATATCAGCGATCTGACCGGCAACGGGATCACGGTGAGTAACGTCGCCACGCCGTCTATAACTTCCGCTACCTATGACTCCGATACCGGGGTGCTGGTCGTGACCGGCACCAATTTATTCAACAAGGTGGGCGCGGCAAACGACATCGTGCTCAACAAACTGACCTTTACCGGGCAAGGCGGCGGCGGGGCAGCTTACACCCTGACCAGCGCCTCGAATGTCGAGATCACCTCCGCCACCTCCTTTACCGTCACCCTGTCCGGAGCGGATAAAACCAACGTCGATGCGTTGTTAAACCAAATCGGCACCAGCGCAGCCGATACCACCCTGTACAACCTTGCCGCTGCGGATGACTGGCTTGCCGCCGCGGATCCTGCCCTCAACACCGCCGATGCCAGCAACGGGATCACCGTTTTCATTGCTCCGAAGATCACTTCGGCGACCTACAATGCCGCCACCGGCGCTCTGGTGGTGACCGGCACTAATATGCAGGCTAAAGCCGGGGTGACTAATGACATCACTGCCAATAAATTCACCTTCACGGCTGAAGGCGGCACAACCTATACCCTGACCGATTCGGCAAATGTGGAGCTTACCAGTGCTACTTCCTTCACCATAAGCTTGAGCGCGACAGATAAGGCCGCCATTAACCAGACCGTCAACAAGAACGGAATCGCCTCCACCGGCGGCACCACCTATAACCTTGCCGCAGCCGACGATTGGGACGCTAATGTCACCGCCGGCGACACCTCTGACCTGACCGGTAATCCCATCACCGCGAGTAACGTGGCGGTTCCGGCGATCACCTCGGCCACCTACGATGCCGCCACCGGCAACATGGTGGTGACCGGCACTGGTTTCCTCAAGCTGACGGGTGCAGCCAATGACATCGTGGCCAACAGGTTCACCATCACCGGTGAAGGAGCGACCCACACCCTGACCGACACCGCCAACGTCGAGATCACTTCGGGGACCTCCTTTACGCTGGCGCTGAGCGCCGCTGACAAAGCCGCGCTGAACATGATCGTCAACAAGAACGGTACCTCCTCCAGCAGTGGTACCACTTATAACCTCGCCGCCGCCGAAGATTGGACGGCGGGCGCGGATGTGGCGGTGGTCGGTGCAGACCTTGCGGGTAACGGTATCACCGCCAGCAACGTGGCGGTTCCGGCGATTACTTCGGCAACCTACGATGCTTCCACCGGCAACCTGGTGGTGACCGGCACTGGCTTGCTGAGCAAAGCAGGTGGTCCAAACGACATCGTGGCCAACAAGTTCACCATCACCGGCGAAGGCGGGGGCACCTATACCCTGACCGACACGGCCAATGTCGAGATTACCTCGGGCACCGCCTTCACGCTGGCGCTGAGCGCCACTGACAAAGCTGCGCTAAACCTGATCGTCAACAAAAACGGCACCGCCTCCACCAGCGCCACCACCTACAACCTCGCCGCTGCCGAAGACTGGGCGACGGGTGCGGACGTGGCGGTGGTGGTGGCCGATATTGTTGGCAACGGCATCACGGCCAGTAACGTGGCAGTTCCGGCCATCACCAGCGCCACCTATGATTCCAATACCAATGTGCTGACGGTAACCGGTACCGGCTTTTTGTCGAAAAGCGGCGCAACTAACGATATCGATATCTCGACCTTGACCTTCACCGGTGAAGGCGGGGCGACCTATGTCCTGACTTCAGCGAGCGATGTGGAGATCACCTCCTCCACCCAGTTCTCCATCACCCTGGCCGGGACGGATCTCACCAACGTTGAGTCCTTGTTGAATAACAACGGCACCAGCTCGGTAGGGGGCACCACCTACAATCTGGCCGCCGCCGAGGATTGGGCCGCGGGGGCTGATCCGGCCCTTGCCGTTGCCGATCTTACCGGTAACGCCATCACCGTTAGTAACTATGCCGGGCCGACCATCACTTCGGCCACTTACGATTGGAGTACCGGGCAACTGGTGATCTCCGGCGCCAACCTGGTTGGCAATAGTGGGGCCGCCAATGATCTCGATGCCTCGACCCTGACCGTGACTGGTGAAGGGGGCAGCTATGCCCTCACCGACACCAGCGATGTTGAGTTGACCAGTTCAACATCCGTCACCGTCACCCTGAGCGTTACCGATCAGCTCAATGTCCATGGTCTGCTCAATAAAAACGGCACAGTCTCAAGCAGCGCTATCACCTACAACCTGGCCGCCGCGGATAACTGGTTGCCCGGCGCTCCGGCGGCAACCAATATCTCGGACCTCACCGGTAACGGGATCACCGTCAGCAATGTGGCGGTCCCGACCGTTACCTCGGCCGTCTATAATACCGATACCGGAGCTGTAACCGTCACCGTCACCAACCTCTTCAGTAAAATCGGGGCAGCCAATGATGTTGATCTTTCCATGTTCTCCTTCACCGGTGAGGGTGGTGGCACCTATACCCTCACCACGGCCGCAGACGTCGAAATTTCCGCTGTGACCTCATTCAGCTTTACTTTGGGAGGTGCGGATAAAACACAAGTTGATCTGTTACTGAATAAACCGGGGACCTCAGCTAATGATGCGACAACGTATAACATCGCTGCGGCCGACAACTGGCTGACGGCAGCTGATGCGGCCATCGATATTTCGGATGCCGGGCCCAATGCTGTGACGGTCATCGTTAATCCCAAAATCACCTCGGCGACCTATGATTATTCAACCGGCACCCTGGTGGTTACCGGTACCGATATTCAGGCCAATGGCAGCGGCAGTGATCTCGACGCCTCAAAGCTGACCATAACCGGTCAAGGGGGGGGCACCTATACCCTGACCGACACCGCCGACGTCAATCGTGATTCTGTGAGCCAGTTCACCCTGGTCCTCAGTGCGACGGATAAAGCAGCGGTTGATCTCCTCTTGAATAAATCAGGGACTAGCTCAGTTGACACCACCACCTATAATCTTGCAGCTGCCGATGACTGGAATACTGCCGTCATCGCCGGCGATTCCTCCGACCTCACCGGCAACACGATCACGGTGAGTAACGTTCCGGCGACGATCATCGTGACCAATACCAACGATAGTGGGGCCGGTTCCCTGCGGCAGGCCATTGCCGATGCGGCGAGCGGTGATACCATTGATCTGACGGGTATCTCTGGCACCATCACCCTGACTACGGGTGAGTTGGCCATCAATAAGAGTCTAACTTTTACCGGTCCCAATACCAACAGCCTGGTGATCAGCGGTAATAGCACCTCCCGGGTTTTGAATATTTCGGGGGGGACAGTGGTGTCTCTTTCCTATGTAACGATTCAAGATGGTTTAGTTAACTTCGTCGACGGTGCCGGTATTTTAAACGCAGGGACACTTTCCATTGATCATTCGACCATCAGAGAAAACCACGGATTCATGGCTGGAAATGGCGGCGGGATCGCCAATGTCGGCGGGACCTTGACCGTGACCAGTTGTACCCTGGAAAATGATACTTCTGCTGGAAACGGTGGCGGGATCTACTCAAACGGAACGGCGATCGTCACCAACAGCACCTTATGGGGAGACAGCGTCAATGTTGACGGTGGCGGCATTTATTCGTCTGGGACTCTTACCCTGGCAAATAATACCATAAGTGGCAACTGGGCCTTCTCGAACAATGGTGGTGGAATCTATAATGCCGGGACTCTCCACCTCCTCAATACGATCACCGCCAACAGTTTTGGAACTGATTGCTTCAATACCGGGACCATCGCGACCAACACCAACAACCTGATCGAAGATAACACCTGTTCGCCGGCCCTTTCAGGCGATCCCGGCCTGACCGCCCTGGCCGATCATGGCGGTGCGACCCAGATCCTTGGTCTGCTGGCCAGCAGCCCGGTCATTGATGCCGGTGATAACGCCACCTGTGCGACAACCGACCAGCGGGATATGGCCCGCCCGGTGGACGGGGATTTTAATGCCAGTGCCATCTGCGATATCGGGGCCTATGAATATAGCCCGGGAGCGGTCCAGTTCAGCAGCGCTACCTATATTGTTGCCGAAAACGGCGGCACCGCCACCATAACTGTCACTCGAACCGGCGGAACTGATGGTGCGGTTTCGGTAAATTATGCCACCACCAATGGCACGGCCACTGCCGGCAGTGACTATACCGCCACCACCGGCACCTTGAACTGGGCCGATGGCGACAGTGGTGCCAAGACCTTCCCGGTGCCGATCATCAATGATACAGCAATCGAACCGTCTGAGACGGTCAACCTGGCATTGAACACCTTTGTCGGTGTGGCCCAGGGTGGGCAACTCGCCGCTCAGCTGACCATCACCGATAACGATACCCCGGCGCCGCCACCGCCGGTGGTCTCCTATACGGTGACCTCTTCGGCGGGCGAACACGGCACCATCAACCCAAGTTCTGCGGTCACGGTAGACCAGGGGGATGTTGTCACCTTCACCCTGACCCCTGATGCCGGATACATGGTGGGAGGGGTCACCGGGACCTGCGGTGGAACGCTGAACGGCACGACCTACACCACCAACTCGATTTACTCAAACTGTCGGGTGGAGGCATCCTTTACTCTCCTGGCCGTTATTGACAGTGATAATGATGGTACCCCTGATGATGAGGACACCTTTCCCGAGGATCCGGCCCTCTTTGAGCCGGGGATTGATCAGGTTGGCTTCAGGGGTTCTGGAGATAATTCGTGGGATAATATCGTCGGTGGTAATCCCAAGCTGGATGTTGACTTTACCTTCGAGACCGTGATTAACACACCGGATGCCGGCAGTGTCTGGCTGGTGATCGATGGATTCCCGCAGCAGATGGATTGCGGTCCTGTCCCGGTGGATTTCTCGGTGCCGGTGACGTGCACCATTGATTTGAATCTCGGACCGGCGGGCAGCCACAGCTATCATGTGGAGGTTCGGGAGGGTAACGAGTATACCGGAACCCTCCTTTCACAAACCAACGAGATCGCAGGGCCGACCATTGAACTGCTGCACGGAGCCAATATGGTCGGGCTGGCCAGGGCATTGCTGGCGGGTCTCGATCTGACTGATCTCCTGGGCAGTGAGCGGATCTACCGCTGGATTTCCGGCGGGCTCTCCACTATTGGTAACAACGGCTCCTTTGAACCTTGCGGTACTGGCTGTGATCATATCCCGGGTCTCGGCTACTTCATGGAGCGCCAGAGCCTGGCCAGCCTGCCGGATCTCTCCACGTATCCGGCATACAGTGAACCTGAATTTGTGATCGAGGTGGTGCCGGGTTGGAATCTGATCGCCAATCCCTACGGCGGTCAGGTCCGTCTGGTCGATGTGCTGGTGCAGGTGGATGATGGGACTCCGCTGCCCTGGCTTGACGCCGGAGCCGCCAACTTGGTGGTCAACGGGATCTATTATTACCAGGGCAATGACTGGGGATCTCTCTATGGTTTTGAGAGCGCCGGCGGCGATCCCGACGCCATGCTGATCCCCTGGCGGGGCTACTGGGTGTATGTGGTTCAGGAAGGAGGGCCGTATCGGTTGATTATTCCGAAGCCGTAAGGATTGGGAAGACATGGCCCCAGGCGTGGTTCTTTCTTATGGAGTGAAGAACGCACCGGGCAGTTCTGAATAAAAGTTTGTTCAAGGAGCATCAATAATCATTTGACCCTCGATAACTGGGCCGACGCAGATTATCCGGTCGAGGCATTCCTTTTTGCCTGGGACAGCTCAACCCTGACCGACATTCGGATTGATGGGTAAATCGTGCCCTGATTGATCGAAATTATTACCAAAAGAGCCGGGGAGCGTAACGCTTCCCGGCTCTTTTGGTTTCAATCGGGCTGTATCAAGGTGTGCTTTGCTGAGCTCCTTCGTCGATTTAGAAAACTGAATCAAAATCGCGGTATCCGCTGAGGATGCGGATTACTTCTATCGCATTGGTGGTAACACGATAGAAGATGATATATCGTTTTACCGGAAAGCTTCTGATTCCAGGCAGCAACTCATCCCGTAGCCTGCCAATCTCAGGAGATGAACAAAACAACCGGCATTGCTCCAGTATGAAGTCGAGGAAGGTGTCAGCTGCCTGGGGGAGTTATTGGCTATATAGGGCCAGATATCGGTCAAGTCATGGGTGGCCTGCTCAGAGATGACGAGTTCGATCTCTTTCATACGGCAAACATCTTTCGGGCATCGCGTTTTATGGTATCAATGAGTTTCTGGTCAAGCTTTTGAGGTGTTCCGGCATCGAGCTGTTTTACTCCTATCAGTACTTCGCTCCTGAGATCTTCAGCCATTCTCAATCGTTGTTCGTCACGTAATTGAAGAAGGCGAAGGCCTTCTCGAATCAGTTCGCTCGAGGACTTATACATCCCGGACTTGATTTTCTCTGCAATCAAAACATCCATTTCGGGCGTAAGCGATACGTTCAAGTTTCACCTCCTGGAAACAATATGCTTCGAATAACAATAAATGTCTATTCTGGTTGTTTTTGAGGAGTTGTGGGGCAACTTTTTATCGTTGACAAAGATTCCAGACACCGCCGGGGCGGCAATCTTTAGCAGGGTCTTTGGTCAGAGTTTTCTGGGTAATGATGAATTCATCTCGCGGATCAAGGCAGAGCATCTTCCCCAGAGTAATAAAGATAGGGAACGGCCTGCCATAAGTCCTGTTCATGGCTCTGTGAGGCGAGAAATAATTATTGCCGCCCTCGAAAAAGGACTCCAGCGGACATTTACAGAAATCTGTGCCTATCGCAGCACTGACCGTCAGATTGCCATGGACCTGCTTTACCGCCTCGGCGGATTGAAAAACAGGGAAATCGGCGAGCGTACCAACCTTGATTACAGTACGATCAGCCAAGGCAGGAAGCGGTTAAATGAGAAAAAGCAAAAAGACCTTGGATTAAAGGGGGAAATTGAATCAATTGAAAAGTTGTGTCAAGGATAAAGATGACCCCCTTTCTCCGCGAGCATCGATGCAACCGGCAAGCTCTACGCCGGCACCGAGGCGGGGGGGTTTGTGAGTGAGAATGATTGCGTGACATGGACAGTGATGAATCCGGGCTTGCAGTGAAATATCTTATTGATGTTACGAGGGTATATTTATATAGTAGGCCGCAAATGAAATGAATGTCATTACTGGGAGGAAATCGATATGACAGATCTGATGATAACAATCAATATTTCATGCATGGGCCGTGGTTTGAAGGTTTTGTGGCTCGTTCTTGCGGCAATAATGATGTTAGCGGCAGGGGCGGTTACAGCGCTGGCTGAGACTGTGACCACGGCCATCGGAGTGGGGACGAGTCCCAATGCCGTAGCAGTGAACTTGGTGACAAACAGGATCTATGTGGCGAACGATGGCGGCAACAACGTGACATTGATCACAGAACAGCAGACCATGGCGAACGGCATTTCAACGACGATAACCCCGCTGACAGGGGACCGGAGCTCTTCACTCAGCGGCGGTCCGGGGAAGGATAAGCTAGTCGGCTTCACCGGGGCTGATACCTATATCTTCAACCTGGGCGATGGGCAGGATGAGATCATTGACTGGGGCTATGGCCTGAGCGATACCGATGAGATCCTTTTCGGCCCTGGGATCACCCCGGCTGTTCTGGTCTTTGGCATCAGCAATGGCCTCCATCTGCTCATCACCTATGGCGCCGGCGACCGGATCAAGGTCAATAACTGGTTCTACTCCACCGATTACCGGATCGAGCAGTTTCATTTTGCCTGGGATGATTCAACGCTTTCCGATACGGACTTGGACGGTCTGGTTACCCCCTAAGTGGCACTCATTCATAACTCAAAAAAGAGCCTGGTCGCGGTTTGCGACCAGGCTCTTTTTGTATTCTTCACCCCCTTCCGACGGGTTTTCTTCTCCCCATACTCTTTTTCATGATATATGATATCTTTATCCGTATTCATGGGTGTCTTTTCGCATGAATAATCTTCGGATCCTTATGGGCTACTCCATAGCAAATACTGAGAATGTTCTATTTTGCGATTATCAGCTTCTAAGCGATGCATTCCGATTGTCCTGACCCTCCTGCTGATGACGGCCTGCAGTGGAGGATCGCTTTCGCCATCGGTTCATGATGGTACGCTTGATCTCGCCTCCTGGGATTTTGTCCACAGCAGTCTAGAACTGAGCGGGGATTGGCGTTTTTACTGGTCACAACTCTTGACCCCTGATGATTTTCAACAAAAGTCCCAACCTAAAGAGACCGGTCTCATCCATTTGCCCGGTAACTGGAACGATTATCAAATGGATGGCCGGTCGCTTGGCCCCTTTGGGGCGGCCACCTACCGCCTTACCATCCGACTTCCCGAGAGCACAGAACCTTTGGCCATCCGGCTGAACAGTATTTCCACTGCCTATCGGATGTGGGCCAACGGGGTGTTGGTAGGGGAGCGAGGCAGGGTTGGGTTGAGTGAAGAAACCTCAGTTGCCGATTTGCAGCATGATATTCATTCACTCCCCGGTACCGATCAAACGATGGAGCTGGTGTTGCAGGTGGCCAATTTTCACCTTCAGCAGGGGGGGGTGCCCCATGCGATCCTGCTGGGCAGGGAAAGTGAACTCAAGAGTCGACTGATTCGGGACCAGGCGTATGATCTTTTGGTGGCAGGTGGTCTCATCTTGTTGGGGCTATTTTTCCTCAGCCGCTACTTTGTCGGTCGAGTGATCCTGGGCCGTGCAGACACGGGTGCCTTCTGGTTTTCCTCGGTCTGCCTGACCTGGGGGGCTCATGGCCTTTTTTTCGGGGTTAGCGGTCATCCGATTCTTCGCATCTGGGAAATGGGCTGGGAGCCCTTCTGTAAACTTGATTTCATTATCTTCTACCTTTCGGTGCCGGCCTTGACCGTCCTCTTCAGTACGCTCTTTCCCCAGGAAAGTGTGCCCCGGCTCAACCGGGTGTGGCTGGGGGCGGCGCTGTTCTTCTCCCTCCCGGTTCTCTTGACTGACTCCCACCTCTATAGCCGGGTCATGTATACCTATGAATATTGGGGATTGCTGCAGATGGTCTATGTCTTGTGGTTTCTGGTTCGTGCCCTGCTCCGGCGACGCGAGGGGGCGCGCCCGATCATGGCCGGGATGGCGGTCTTGAGTATTGCCTCGGTGAACGATGTTTTGCTCTCCACTGGTGTGATCGACACGGTCTTTTTGACCCCCTTCGGCATCCTGGCCCTGGTATTGAGCCAGGCCCATACCCTGTCCCTCCGCTCCGTCCGCGCCACGCAAAAGGTGGAGCGGTTGAGCTGTGAACTGGAGGAGAAGAATATTGCCCTGAAACGGGGAGATCAGCTGAAGGACGAATTCCTGGCCAATACCTCCCATGAACTTCGTACCCCCCTGAACGGGATTATCGGTCTGGCCGAATCAATGCGGGATACGGTTGGGGAAGGTGCTGCCCAGAGACGGCGCGACCTGGATCTGATCGCCTCCAGTGGTCGGCGGTTGGCCAATCTGGTCAACGATATCCTCGATTTTTCGCGGTTGAAGAATCGGGACCTTGAGTTGAACCTGGCATCGGTTGATCTCCATGGCGCCGTATCCACCGTCATGGCCTTTTGTGCCCCCCTGGTCGGGGCCAAGGCGCTAACGCTGCATAATGATGTGTCCGCTGACCTGCCGCCGGTACGAGCCGATGAGGACCGTCTCCAGCAGATCCTCTACAACCTTCTGGGGAATGCTATAAAATTTACCGAGCACGGAGAGGTCCGGATCCAGGCCGACCTGGACCACGACCAGGTGAAAATCTCGGTGCGGGACAGTGGGGTTGGCATTGCCCCGGAGTTTCAGGAGTCGATCTTTAATTCCTTTGAACAGGTGGATGGTTCCGCCTCGCGCTATCACGGTGGCACCGGACTTGGGCTTGGCATCAGCCGCCAACTGGTGGAATTGCACGGAGGGCATCTCGATCTGGAATCAACACCGGGCCACGGTTCTGTTTTCCACTTCTGTCTTCCGATCAGCAAGGAAGGGACCGATTCTCTGCCGACAGCGATAATGGCGGAGGTTCACTCCCGCTTCATCGAAGTGCAACCCTTTGTCCCGGAGCGATTCGAAACAGGGGGGCTTGTCGGACAACGGGTGCTGGTGGTGGATGACGACCCGGTCAACCTCCAGGTGGCCATCAACCATCTTGCCGCCCAGGGGCTTGCCGTCACTCCGGTGGGCGGCGGGGCTGAAGCCCTGGCCCTGCTTGAGGGAGGCTCTCGTTTTGATCTGGTCCTCCTGGATATCATGATGCCGGGAATCAGCGGCTTCGAGGTCTGCCGTCGTCTGCGGCACCGGTATACCAGCGTTGAACTGCCGGTGATCATGCTTACCGCCAAGAACCGCCTGGCCGACCTGGTGGAGGGGCTGGCTCTCGGTGCCAACGATTATCTCACCAAGCCCTTTGCCCGAGAAGAGCTTTTGGCCCGCACCCGTGCCCAGCTCCAGGTGAGACAAGCCCACTTGGCCCTGGAAGAGAATCGCCTCCTCAAAAATGCACTATCACAGCGCGAGCAAGCCCTGGGCGATGCCCAGGCGCGGTTGGCGGGGATCCTCGACCGACTCAAGCAACCGCTGTTAGTGATGAACCGCGGCGGCGAGATCCTCTTGGGGAATCGGCAATTGGAACAATGGTTGGGCTACGGCAAGGAAACCCTGTTGGGGCAGCCCTTGACCTTACTCTTTTCCGAGGAGACGGCAGGCCGGTTGCAGTCTATCCTGGTCGATCTGATTGCCCAGGGCGATGGATTGTTGACCACAGACGCCGACCAGGACATTTCACTCATTCCGGGTATTCCGGTTAACTCTATGGCGCAGGGAAGGGTAACCGCCACCCTGCAACCCACCCTCTTTGAGCTTGATGACGAGCAACAACTGCTGCTCCTGGTCTATCCTGAGCAAGTTTCACCGATGGAAGTGGCGGATCCGGTCCTCCTGGTCGAAAGCCTCCAGGGAAGTCCCGCCGAACCGGAGTTGCCCCAGGATCAGCGTGCTCTGATGGTGGCAGTGATGAACCGAACCCTGGATCTCTGGGTTCATCAGACCTCCACCTCCAAGGTCGAACTGGCCCGACGCAGTGGGCTCTGGTCGGTGTACATGGATCGCGACGGCTGGGAGCGGACCCAGACCCTTGACCGTTACCTGGAACTTGCCACCCTTCCCAAACATCCCCGCAGGAAGGTGGTTTTCCGCACCGCCGAATATGTGCTGCAGGAGTGCCCCGGCCAGGGGAATGAGCATCTGGAGCTCCGGCAGCTGCTGGACCGGATGCGGCAGACCGCCTGAAGCATAACCTCCATTGAGCCGGATGTAATAGTGGTTGTGATCGGCTCCCTTTCATCTTGGTATTCCTCCCCCTGCCGTTTCCCGAATTTGGGAAGGACGCCCTCTCTCTCTATTAAAAGTATTTTTATAATTATATCAGTTTGTTAAGAGAGTTATTCACGGTTTTCACAGGGGAATTCAGGTAACAATAATAGAGCTTCTTGTATGATGGAATACGGAGTAGATCACCATCTCCCAGTGGGGAGTGGGACGGATTATAAGACCACGATCCCTCTCTTAAAGACACGGAGTGCAAAACAACAGCCATGGAGAATTCGGATGCGTAAGCTCAACCAATACCTCAACTGGTGGTATCCTCATTTTTGCCTGGTATTGCTGTTCATCACCATGAGCGTTCCAGGGCCATCCAATGAGGCCCTGGCGATGACCTCGGCCTATCCTCCATCCGGTAATTCCCCCCCCTCTCTTCAGGGAAGAGAGTCAACTATTCCTTTGCTTCCAACGGCTACCGGTCGGAGCGGGATGCTCCAGTTTCAGGTAGGAAGGCATGTGGTCGGTTTTACCCCGGAACGGGTCTATTTCACGGGCATGGGCTATGCGCTGATTGAAGAATTTGTCGGCGCTCTCCCCGTGGAGCCGATTGCGGAAAATTCGGCGCCTGAAGAGGGTGATCTGCAGGGGGGAACGCTTTCCAGTGTGGTCTATGCCGGGCTTTGGCAGGGCATTGACCTGCGCTATGAACGTCACCCCGACGGGATTGTTGAAAGCTTTGTGGATATTGCCCCTCAGGCCGATGTCAGGGCGATCCGGGTGCGCTACAACGCCCCGGTCGAGGTACAGAATGATGGCGGTCTGCGCCTGGCGCAACCGGCCGGCGCCGGGTGGTTCGGTTTCAGTGCCCCGGTGGCCTGGCAGGATATTGGTGGCAGCCGCCGGTCGGTGGAGGTGGCCTTCGAGCGCATCGACGATAATACCCTGGGCTATCGTTTGGGGGCCTATGATTCGACCCGGGCGGTGACCATCGACCCGTTATTGCAGTGGCATACCTATCTTGGCTCACCGGATAAGGGTGACAATGCCTATCGGATCGCCATCGATGGTGACAACAATATCATTGTGGCGGGTCTTTCCGAGAAATCGTGGGGCTACCCGGTGCATGATCATAGCGGCGTCGGTCCCCTGGGCAATTGGGATATCGCAGTGGTTAAGCTCGACAGTAACGGTATCCTGCTCTGGAACACCTTTCAGGGCGCAGGTCGGCTCCCCCAACCCACTGGGGGGATGTTTGAGACGACATGGGACAATGAAAGCATCAGTGGGCTGGCCCTGGACGGCAACGGTGATGTCTATGTGGCCGGGGCCAGTTATCTGACCTGGGGGAACCCGGTCAGCGCCCACCACAGTCCGGCCGCGGCCGGTAATGGCGATGGTGACAGTGATTTTCTGGTTTTCAAGCTCGATGGGGCAAGTGGTGAACTCCTCTGGCATACCTTCCAGGGCGCCGGGATCTCCGGGGACATTGATTGCGCTGGCTTTGGATGTAATGACTTAGCCACTGATCTGGCAGTGGATAACCTGGGCAAGGTCTATGTGGTGGGGACGGGGCCAAGATTCAAATGGTCGGATACGGGCGTGACCCCCTTGTGGGCGAATTTATGGTCGACTGGTTCGCACTCGGTGGTGTTCAAACTCGACGGGGGCAGTGGCGCCTTGGTGTGGTACACCTTTCAAGGTGTTCGTGGTGGCGGGGCGGGTGCCACCGGGGTGGCGATAGATCCGCAAAATGCAGTCTATGTGACGGGGTATTCGGGGGCCTGGGTGGAGCAAACGGATGGTTGTCGGGTCTACGAGACTCTTGATTTTGGAAATCTTTTTTGTCCACAACAAGGGCCCCTCCACGGGAATAGCGGTCAGGATATTCTGGTTTTCAAACTGGCCAGTAACGGTCGCATCCTGTGGCACACCTTTTATGGTGGCGCGGATAGTCTGGACATGGGTGGCAAAATCAAGGTCGGTCCTGACGGGAATATTGTGGTGCAGGGAACCTCCCGTTCTTCCTGGGGCACCCCGCTGCTGTCCCATCCCGGGGGGAGTGCGACTGCGCTGTTTAAGCTGAACAGCAATGGCGCCCTGCTCTGGAATACCTTTGTCAAAGAGAGCTCCGCTACCCAGGGCCTGGCCCTGGATGAGAGAGGCAACATCTATCTGGGTGGCAGCAGTACGGTTTCGTGGGGTTTCCCGGAGCATGAGCATACCCTGGGGAACTCGGAAGATATCATGGCCGTCAAGCTCAACAGCAGTGGCGGTTTCGAATGGAACACCTTTTACGGCTCGTATCATCCGATCGATGGCTATGGCATTGACCGGGCCTGGGGGATCGCCACCGATCGGAGCGGTTCCCTCTATCTGGCCGGGCTCAGTGAAAACGCCCTGGCGGTGGATGGTATCCCGGTGAACGCCCATGGGGACACGATCTTCGGACCCATGGGTGACGGGCCCACGGATATGGCGGTCCTGAAGCTGTTACAGGAAGATCCGACTACCTTCTCCGGAACCATTGTTGCGCTCAATGATCTGTGGGGCGATCCCGCCGGCGATCTTGTTGCCGTGGGGATGAACGGCATCATCCTCCAGTATAACGGGATAGAATGGTCGGCCATGGCCTCGGGGACTACGGCAACTCTGTTTGGAGTCTGGGGGAGTTCCACCGGCGATTTCTTTGCCGTCGGCACTGGTGGCACCATTATCCACGATGACGGCACCAGCTGGTCGGCCATGGCTTCGGCTACTACCGAGGATCTCCGCGGGGTGTGGGGCAGCGGCGGAGCAAACGTTTATGCCGTCGGCGCCAACGGCACCATCCTGCAGTATGACGGTACCACCTGGTCGGCCATGGTCTCGGGGGTCACCACCTCCCTGAATGCCGTATGGGGCAGCGCTGCCACCGACCTCTTTGCCGTCGGCGCCAACGGCACCATCCTCCATTATGACGGCACCGACTGGTCGCCCATGCTTTCGGGTACCACCGCCAATCTCAATGCAATCCGGGGAACCTCCGGACAGAATATCTTTGCTGTCGGCGCCAACGGTACCATTCTTCACTTTGACGGCATCAACTGGGCCGCCATGATTTCGGGGACGACCAGGGAGCTCAAGGATATCTGGTGCACTTCCGGTCCCGATATTTCGGTGTTTGGGGCCACCGGCATCCTGCTGCACTATAACGGTATCAGCTGGTCGACCATGGTCTCCGAGGAAACCGATGATTTAAATGCCGCCTGGGGCAGCTCCGAAGCGGAGTATTTTGTCGTCGGTAATAACGGCCTTATTCACGATTACCACCAGGACCAGGCTTCCGGGGTTTGCGGCGCCAGTAATCTTGGGAGGCTGGCGGCAGAACCGAGGGTGGATCTCTGTTTGGTTGGGGTGCCAGGTCCGGTCAGTGGTGGGGAAGCCGGGCCTTGGACGTGGAGTTGTGCCGGATCTTTCGGCGGCCCCAGGGCCACTTGTTCGGCCAGCCTCATGGCCCACCCCGGTACCGAGGTGTGGGCCCATGTCCAGGCTCCTCTTTCGGCTGCCTGGACGGCGGAGGCCAACCAGGCCGGTGCCTCCTATGGGGTCTCGGTGGCCGGGGTTGGCGATGTCAATGGCGACGGCTACCGTGATGTCATGGTCAGCGCCACCGGCTATGACAGCGGGTCATTGACGGATGCCGGAAAGGTCTTCCTCTTCCTGGGTTCCGCCACCGGCCTGGCCGCTTCTCCGGATTGGACGGCCGAAGGAGATAAGGCCTCGGCCCAATTTGGTTCCTCGGTGGCGGCGGCGGGTGATGTCAACGGCGACGGGTATGGCGATGTCATTATCGGTGCATTTCGTTACGGACTTGTTTATGGAGGTGAAGGGAAAGTTTTTCTCTACCTGGGCTCCGCCACCGGCCTGTCTGCCACGCCGGCCTGGACGGCCGAGGGGGACCAGGAAGGTGACGCATTTGGTTATTCGGTGGCCTCGGCCGGCGATGTCAACGGCGATGGCTACTCCGATGTCATTATCGGGGCGTTATGGGATACAAACACCCAAGACATGGAAGGGCGAGCCTTCCTCTATCTTGGTTCCGCCACGGGGCTGGCCGCATCTCCTTCCTGGACGGCTGAGTCTAATCAGGTCATTGCTCATTTTGGAAACGCAGTGGCTGGGGCTGGTGATGTGAACGGTGATGGTTTTGACGATGTCATCGTAGGTTCGTCATATTATGATAACGGCCAAAGCAATGAGGGCCGGGCCTTTCTCTATCTGGGTTCCGCTTCGGGGTTATCTCCTTCAGCAGTCTGGACGGCGGAGGGTGATCAGGTTGATGCCCATTTTGGTCACTCCATCGCCTCGGCCGGTGATGTCAACGGTGACGGCTACTCCGATGTGCTGGTCGGGGCGTCGTGGTATGGTAATGGCCAACTCCGGGAAGGCAGGGCCTTCCTCTATCTTGGCTCATCTTCGGGTTTGGGCGCTGCCCCCGATTGGTCGGCGGAGAGCAATCAAGCTGGGGCCCAATTCGGTTTCTCGGTAGCCGGGGCTGGTGACAGCAATGGCGATGGCTACTTCGATGTTTTGATAAGCGCAGTCAATTATGACAACGGCCAGAATAACGAGGGGCGGGTAGAAATGTTCTTCGGTTCTGCCTCGGGGCTGGCTTTATCGCCCGCCTGGACTGTTGAGTCAAACCAGGCCGATTCCCAGTTCGGGTTGGTTGTGGCGGGAGCGGGGGATATCAACGGCGACGGCTTTGCCGAGGTCATTGTCGGATCCCCCCACTTTGATAACGGTCAGGTCGACGAAGGGCGGGTATTTCTTTACCTGGGCAAAGCGTCACCTCCCTCGGCTACGCCGGACTGGACGGCGGAGGGTGGTCAGGCCGAAGCCCATTTTGCGGCAGCCGTTGTTTCGGCCGGTGATGTCAACGGTGACGGCTACGGCGATGTGGTGGTCGGGACACCGGACTACACGAATGGTGAAAACGCGGAAGGAGCCGCCTCCCTGTACCTGGGTTCCGCCTCGGGGCTTACCGCGTTGGCTGTCTGGACGGCGGAGGGCGGTCAAGATTCGGCCACCTTTGGCACCTCGGTGGCCTCGGCCGGTGATGTCAACGGCGACGGCCTGGGCGATGTGATTGTCGGGGCGCCTGGCTACAGCCAGGGTGCCGGTGCGACAGGGGGAGCCTTTGTTTTCCTTGGAACTGTCTCGGGCCTGGCCGCTGCCCCCGCCTGGACGGCGGTGGGTGATCAGGCCAGTATCATGTTTGGTTCTGCGGTGGCTGCCGCCGGTGATATCAACGGCGACGGTTATGGGGATGTCATGGTCGGGGCGCCGGACTACGGCAGTGCCGGCAGTCGTGAAGGTGCGGCCTTCCTCTACCTGGGTTCCGCCTCGGGCCTGGCTGCTGCTCCTGCCTGGACGGCGGCGGGGGGGCTGGACAATGTCCATTTCGGTTCCGCCGTGGCCGGGGTCGGTGATGTCAACGGTGACGGTTACGGTGATGTGGTGGTCGGCGCCTATAACTACAGCAAAGGTCAAAATTCCGAGGGCCGGGTCTTTCTCTACCTGGGTTCCGCCATGGGGCTGGCCGCATCTCCCGCCTGGACGGCCGAGGGAGATCAGGCTGGCGCCTTGTTTGGCTGGGCGGTGGCCGGGGCTGGTGATGTCAACGGCGACGGCTATGCTGATGTGGTGATTGGGGCGCGCCAGTACAGCAATAATAAAACGAATGAAGGGCGGATCTATCTCTATCTGGGTTCCGCCTCGGGCCTGGCCGCAACTCCAGCCGGAACGGTGGACGGGGAACAGACCGATGCCTTCTTCGGTTGGTCGGTGGCCGCAGCAGGTGATGTCAACCATGACGGTTACGGTGATGTTCTGGTCGGGGCGGCACTCTATGACCACGGCCAGGGCCAAACCGACGAAGGCGGCGCCTTCCTCTTTCTCGGTTCCGCCTCGGGTCTTGATCCGCTCTCTTTCTGGCTGGCCGAGGGTGGCCAGTCCGGGGCCGGATTTGGCGGGAGTGTAACGGGGGGCGGCGATGTCAACGGTGACGGCTACTCCGATATTCTTGTCGGGGCGTCCGGGTATACCAACGGTGAAAGCCATGAAGGGCGGGCCGCCCTTTACCACGGCAACAGCTCCATCGGCCGTCCGGTTCAGGTTGGGCAGCGTAACGGTAGCGACACCAAGCCCCTGCAGTATGGGCAGCGATGGTGTGCCCCGGCACCCTTGCTGAAGTTGCACGGTTACGACCAGTATGGAGCGGTCCAGGCCAAACTGCAGTATGAGCTGAAGCCGGTCGGCACTCCCTTTGATACCACCGGCCTGGTCACCGAGGCGACTTGGGGCAACAGCGATACTCCCTTCTCGGCGATCCTGCCGTTGGACCTTGGCACCTACCACTGGCGGGCGCGCTTGCTCTATGACCGAACCACCGTCCTGCTGACCGGATCAACCCCCTGGTTCTACCCGGGGATTCCGACCAGTATCCTCCCCTCAGCCCCCATTACCATGACCGCGGCATCTTCCGTGGCTGAAGATGCCGGGACCACCACCATCTCCTTTATCCGCCCGGACGGCGTCTGCGACGCCTCGGTTGCCTTTGCCACCGCCGAGGGAACCGCCCTGGAAGGGTCCGATTACAACGGCCTTGACACCACCATCAATTTTGCCGACGGCGATACCGAGCAATCCCTGCACCTGACCCTGATCGCCGATACCGTTGAAGAGGATAATGAGTATCTGACTCTCAGGCTGTTCAATGCCGATGGCAAAAACTCCACCCCGGCCCAAAACAGAATCCTGACCATTCTTAGCGATAGACCCGGAACGGGCAGCAACGATCCTGGGGATAGTGACCACGATGGCCTTGCCGACGACTGGGAGATGCTGCTCTTCGGTGACCTTATCACCGCCGATGGGACAACCGATAGCGACGGTGACGGCTACACCGACCTGGCCGAGTTTCAGCGGGCCACTGATCCGTTGAGCCGTGAGTCCGCCCGGGTCGAGGCCCAGCGCCGTCTACCGCCGGTGCTTGACAGCCTGACCATGGCCGAAGAACTGGAAGCGGGCGGGAACTATACCCTGGACTGGCGGCTGGTGGGGTATGACACCACCTACTCCATCTATCTGGCTCTCTTCGACTGTACCGGCGTCACTGAAGGGACCTGCGGCGACAGCTACAATGATTCCAATCGTTTCTACTCTGCTGAGGTAGCGGCGCCCCAGACCATCGAAACCTCGCCGTGGAGTTACCAGGGCGAGGTGGCGGATTATTTCTCCTACCAGACCACCTTTACCGTGCCCGCCACTCGGGCCAACGGTAGCGCCTGGCCGACCACCGGTACCCCGCTGGTGGTTCGCTTTTACCAGGTGAGCGGCGGTGAGCGTGCAGCAGGCAGGGAAAGTATCTCACTGCTTCTGCCCGGGAATCTGACCAATACCTATTACGACTCGACCGGACGACGGATCCAGAAACGGATCTGTCCGGCGGGGGGCTGCAACTGAGGGGAATGACCATGTTGAAACGATTGATCCTTGGATTGATCCTGGCTGTTTTCCCGCCGGGCCTCAGCGTTGCCGCGGTGGACGACCTCGGTCCGACCTCGGTGGCTACGGGTGGAGATCCCCTCCGAACGGTGATTGCCTACCTCCATCCCAAGTTCGATGGCGGCCCATCCATCGTGCCCAACCAGCCCCCCACCGGCAGCGTTGTCATTAACGGCATTGTCCTGGAAGGGGAGGTGCTTACGGCCGGCCAGACCCTGGCCGATGGCGATGGCCTCGGGGTGATCACCTTCCAGTGGCGGCGGGATGGGGTGGAGATCGCTGGCGGGGTGGGCGCAAGTTATATCCTGACTACTGCCGATGTGGGCGCAGTGATCACGGTTTCAGCCAGTTATGTGGACGGCCTGGGAACGTTGGAATCGGTGACCTCGGTCGGGACCGCGCTGGTCATCGCCCTGGATCTCGATAATGACGGTTTTGCCGATACTCTGACCGACAACTGTCCGGGAGTGGCCAACCCCTCCCAAGCTGATACCGATGGTGACGGCATCGGCGATGCCTGTGATTTTGCTGCGGATTCCGATAACGACGGGGTCAGCGACGGCCAGGAGGTGATCGACGGCACCGATCCGTTGGTGGCCGATAACGGTTCGGTTAATCCCGACGGGGATTATCATGCCGCTCTGATGATTGATCGGGCTGTGGTCGGGGGCGGTGACTTGCTGACCAGGCGGGAGAACCTGAGTTACAACGGGACGGTGATCGGCAACTCCCTGGTGGTTGCCGCCAGCGATGGGGTGACCGGTCAAACCGGAACGCTCAGGATCCTGCCCAATCCGGACCATACCTTCAGCATCGCCGATACCAACCTCACTGGTATCACCGCCAATGATCAGAGTGTTGAGCTGCTGGCTGATCTCAACCCGGGTGATGACCGCCTGGCCCTCCAGCTTAACGGGCGACAGGGGGTGGCGATGGCCGATACCGACCTGGTGGGGGACTACGTCTTTACCGAACTCCACGACACCAGTGTCTCCCTGGTCCCGACCATGGTGACCCGCCGACAGGCCTTGACTTTTGACGGCAGCGGCGGGGTGTCTTATACCATCCTGGCTGATTCGGCCGGGGGCAGCGGTACCGGCTCCGGGGCCTATGCGGTATCAGCCAACGGCAGTCTGGATCTTCTGGGGGGGGCCGGCTTTGCGACTCCGGACAGTGAGATGATCGTGGTGGTGGATACCACGGTGGACGCCAATCCGGCTGTGGATGACGAGATCTTCCTGGGGGTCGGGGTACGTCGAGGCACTGCGCTGAGCGAGGCAGACCTGGTGGGTCAGTTCATCTATTATGAGCTGGGCTCCATATCGTCCAGCACCACCGCCCGTCTGCATTACCGATTTGATGGCGTCGGACGCGGCAGTTCTTTCCTGAGCAGCAATTCTGCCGGCCAGATCGGCACGACACGGGTGAACTTTATTTACATGGTGGACAGTGTCGGGACCGTCACCATTGATGGGCGTTCCATGGGGGTGGTCTCCCAAAATGGTGAGTATCTGGTCTTTGGTGATACCGATGGGGCCGATAGTGTTCCCGGGATCTCCCTGGGGGTCGGGGTCAAGGCCGGTGCCGCCGCCATCGCCCCGTCCAATGCCCCGCCGATCCTGATCGGCCCATTCACCACCGCCGGGTCGGTGAACGATAATGCCACCATCGCCCCCTTCAGCGGGGTGTCGGTATACGATGATGACGGTGATTCCGTCAGTGTGGCGATCAGCTATACCGGGGCCAACGGCACCTTCACCGGGGGCGGACTGACCGGTTCGGCCGGGAGCTACACCCTGACTTCGGGACCTGCGGCCACGGTGAACAGCAATCTCCAGGCCATGATCTTCCACCCCACCCCTAATCAGGTGCCCCCTGGTGGTACGGTGGTGACCACCTTCTCCCTGACCCCCAACGATGGTACGGTGGACGGTACCGCAGATACCACCAGCCAGGTAACCGCCACCTCGATCAACGACACGCCGGTGATCACCAGTAACGGCGGCGGTCCCAGTGCCCTGGTCAATACCGCTGAGAATCAGACCATGGTGACCACGGTCATGGTCAACGATCCGGACAGTGGCGAGATCTTGACCTTCTCGATTTCCGGGGGTGCAGATGCCCCGCTCTTTACGATCAATTCCTCTTCCGGGGTCCTGACCTTTGTCTCCGGGCACGACTTTGGCTCCCCCGTAGATGCGGGCGGCAACAATATCTATGAGGTGCAGGTGACGGTAACCGATACCGGTGCCTTAAATGATGTTCAGGATCTGGCGGTGGCGGTATACAATGTCAGTATCCCTCCGGAGATCATCAGTGACGGCGGCGGAGATTCGGCCTTGATCGAGGTCCTTGAAAACCGAATCGAGGTGACCCGGGTCAAGGCCATCGATGACGATGCCGACGATATTTTGACCTATTCCCTCGCGGGCGGCGCGGATAAGTCATGCTTTACCATCGATCCTTTAGCTGGGGTCCTGACCTTTATCGTTGCCCCGGACTTCAACCAACCAGCCGATCTGGACGGTAACAACGTCTATGAGGTGCAGGTACAGGTGACCGATAGTGGTACCCTCTCCGATACCCAGAATATCACGGTGACGGTGCTTTCCGATCGTGATGGTGACGGTACTGTTGATGGGGATGATGTCTGTCCAGATGATCCTGATAACGATATCGATCACGACGGGACCTGCGGCGAGCTGGATGCCTTCCCCAATGATCCGGCCCTGTTCGAGCCGGGCATCGACCAGGTCGGTTTCACGGGTTCCGGGGATAATTCATGGGACAATATCGTCGGCGGTAATCCCACGCTGGATGTTGACTTTACCTTCGAGACCGTGATTAACACGCCGGATGCCGGCAGTGTCTGGCTGGTGATCGATGGATACCCCCAGCAGATGGATTGCGGGGCGGAACCGGTGGATTTCTTGGTGCCGGTGACCTGCCGCATCGACTTGCAACTCGGACCGGCGGGAAGCCACAGCTATCATGTCGAGGTTCGGGAGGGTAACGAGTATACCGGAACCCTGCTTTCGCAAACCAACGAGATCGCAGGCCCGACCATTGAACTGCTGCACGGCGCCAACATGGTTGGCCTGGCCAGGGCGTTACAGGCAGGGCTTGATCTGGTCGATCTGTTGGGCAGCGATCAAATTTATCGTTGGCTCTCTGGTGGGCTTTCCACCCTCGGCAACAACGGTTCCTTTGAGCCCTGCGTTACGAACTGTGGTTATACGCCTGGACTCGGCTACTTCATGGAGCGGCAGAATCTGGCCAGTCTGCCGGATCTCTCCGGCTATCCCCAGTACAGCGAAGCGGAGTTCGTGATCGATGTTGCCCCGGGCTGGAATCTGATCACCAACCCCTATGGCGGCCAGGTGACCCTCTGCGATCTAAAGGTGCAGTTCAACGACGAGCCGGTCATGGATTGGCTGGCGGCCGCCTCCCAAAACCTAGTGGTCAACGCCCTCTACTCCTACCAGGGCGACGATTGGGGGGGGGGATACTCATATGCCAGTTGCGAAGGCGCTCCCGAGGCGCAGTTGGTGCCGTGGCTGGGCTACTGGATCTACGTGGTCCGGGATGACGGCGTGGTGCGGTTAGTGGTGTCGAGGCCGGGGTACTGAAAGTTCATAAAGAAAAGTGCCTAAAGTGTAAAGTTATAAGTGGAAAGTTGCGGAAGGGTCCGATCAGTTGAAGGTGTACTTTGATATCAGTGCAATTTATGAAAAATAAAGCCGGGTGGCGTGATGCTGCCCGGCTTTATTTTTACTTTTATTTGAGATATTTATGGGTTAGAAAAGGTGTTGTGAGAGGGGTAATCAATAATAAAAAATTCATTTTTGATTGATTGATTCGTCTGGAGGTTTTGTGATATCACAGTCATCAGGAGCTATTTTTTTCAGGAAGAACGGGTGTGCACGTAGGTGCCCTGGTTCTTCATTCAACCAATAAAACCAATTCAACAAATCAAACTGATCAATCCATCTCAACTTAGGAGGGAAAAATGACAAAAACACAGATGATTTTGGCTACCTTTATATCCACCCTGCTGCTTAACGGTTGTGGTGGAGGAGGAGGGGGGGGGACGGCCACTACCACGACCATCACTGGTGCGACTACCACCACCGATGGTTCGGTGACCACCACATCCCAGGAAGCTGTTACCACAACCACCAGTGGCAGTGTGACTACTACCACCGTAGATCCGGGGCCGGTTGCCCTGGCCGTCACCTCCATGTATCCGGATCCGGATGATGGGCCGGTTTCGGCTTCTGAAATCCAGACCAACGGGATCTATGTGATCTTTAATGAAGCGGCGGACGGTGCCACAGTGAAGAATTTGCGTACTACCTTGACTGATGATACCTCCGGTGGTGCCTCGGTCAGCGGTTGGCCGAGCTATACGGTGGCGGAGCGCAAAGGTGGCTTTGTCCCAGACGAACCACTTACTGCCCAATATTATTATACGGCAACGATCAGTGTGGATCTCATCGATACCGACGGAGTTACCCAGAGTACCACCTATTCCTGGCAGTTCCAGGTGGCGGAATAGCTCCGACGGCAACACCAATGTAAGAGGAGATTTGGGACGCGGAAAAAGATGTCGGTATTACCGACGGATGTTGGAGCTTGAATATTTTTTCCCGACAAAAAAATGTTGGTAACAAACGCCGAGAGGGATTAGCCCTCTCGGCGTTTTTTTTGTGGTGGAGATACCGCATCCGTTTGACATTGTCAGGGGCTCGTGTTAGGGTCCGAATTTGGTTGGAAAAAGGTATTTTTTTGCTCTTAATAGGAGCTGTTTTTGTTTAACTGGCTGAATTCGTGTTCTCTGGAAATGTAAAATATACAAAAAAAAATGAAATGAGGTGGTCTATGGCGGAAAAATTTCTCCCGGTATCGGTTTTAAGCGGCACGGACTATTGTACCATCAGCTGGGGTGGAAAATCGGCACCCTGGCCTCCGAAGCCCCCCCCTTGTTTTTATCATCTGGTGGTCTTGGATCGGACCAATCTTTCCCCGGTTGCCAACGGTTTCTGCAGTGATTTCAAAACAGTACCGCCTGAGGTGAAGCCGTTTGGAGGGAATGACAAATATCTCCTGCTGGTTTCCACCATGTCGCTCATCCCCTCCATGCGTCCTCAAGGGGATTTACTCGCTTTTCTGACCGCCAACGGCCCCGGCCGGGAATTGGCTCGGGGGGTGCAGATCTGCCAGGTTGTCGATCCGGCCACCAACTATTTTAACTATTGCCTGATCTCCGTGATGGGTACCAGAGAAGGCAAGGATGCCTATTCCATTTCCCAGCGGATTCCCTTGCCGTTGCCTATGCAATTGTTGTTGACCGGGAGTGTCTATACCCCGGTTGATCAATATTAATGGTGACCGGGTTAATGGGGCAACGGATCGGGACCATGGCCGAGTTGACCGGGGCCGCCCGGACGATCCTCAATTGTGGTGACGATAACTATGCCATGAAGCAGGCGGTGGAGCGGATGTATGCGGTCCTCGCCGAACTCACCGGAATTTCCGCTGAAGACATGACCACCGGTGAGATCATCCTGCCGTCCGGCAAGGCGATTTCACCAGGGGCGGCGGCCCATTGTCTATTGGAGTACAAGCGCACCGCTATCTTTCTTCGAGGAATCCGCCAGGCCATCGACACCGTTTTATCTCGATCTGCCAGCGCTCCAGTCCGACTGCTCTATGCCGGTTGCGGCCCTTATGCCACCCTGATTACCCCCCTCCTCAGTCGTTATTCCCCGGAAGAACTGCAGGTTGATCTCCTCGATGTCAATCCGGCGTCCCTAACGGCGGCGCAGAAGGTAATCGAAACCTTGGGGCTCAATGATTTTATCGGGGATTATTTTTGTGCCGATGCGGCAATCTGGCAGATCCAGGATGAACGCCGCTATGACATTCTCCTTTCTGAAACCATGCAAGCCTGCCTGGACCACGAACCCCAGGTGGCAATTATGGAAAATCTCGTTCCCCAGCTCCCTGAAAAAGTTTTCATCATCCCGGAATCCGTAGTTATCGACGCCAAACTGACTGATCCGAAACAGGAAATGGACCGACTCTTCTACAGCGAGCCCCCCAAGCCGCCGCCGGAGCGGATTGAGCTGGGCGAGGTCCTGAACCTCAATCGGGGGCGATTTGTAAAAGATGAGCGGACAGGTGAAGTGACCATCCCAAAAAACCTTTCCACCTGTATCGAATTAAAGCTCTTCACCACGGTCACGGTATTTGCTGACGAGGTCTTGAGTGAGCATGATTCAAGTATCACCATGCCCAAGAAATTTTATGAATTCAGGGAGCCCTATGCCGACAAGGTGCGCTTCTGGTATGACTGCTCAAATATGCCAAAAATCTCCTGCGCCGTTGTTGCTTCCACGGAGACCAGTAAAAATTCGACAGACGTCTATTATGCAGCAGAAAAAATCACAAGTTAAGACCTCTTTGTAAAAAGAGATAAATATAAAAATATGCCTTCGGCCATAAAGGATGATGTTATCGAGTTACTTTTCATAATCTATGCCGGAATATCAGGGACCGGGGATCGACACACTGATCATTAATGAGTTGATCGAGGAGAATGAGCGAAAAATTTTGCCGCTGAGCCTCTACGTTTAACACTTCAACCCGGCCCTATCTTTTTACGAACGGATGGAATTGCATAAGAAAGAGGAAAGGTCGTCTATTTCCTCCTGGCACGCCCCCTTGCCCTAGACAGTGTTCGAAAAACAAGAATGAGGAGGGGAGCTGCCTCCGGTGACGGGTTATAAAAGCCGGAGCAGCCCCAGGTATATTGCAAAACTCTACAAAGGAGGAGGATAATGATCGACCAGCTGCAAAAGAATTCTTTTGAGCCGCATCTGCACACCATGTTCACCATCAACCAAGAGGGGATGGTGGAACCGGTGGAGGCTGCCTTGGTGGAAGTCGTCGGCTCGGAAGACAAGACAATAATCCAATTCTCGGCCTTATTCAAGGCTGCGGCAGGGGTCTTTCTACCCCAGGGCACCTATCGGGTCGGGCACAAACAGATGGGTAAGTACGACCTCTTTCTGGTACCGGTCGTTGACACCGAGGGAGGGGCGGATCCGTTATACCAGGCGGCGTTTTCCCGACTGACCAACACCGATGATAAAAAATGATTCATGCATGGTGTGGTCCTGGGTCGATGCTTGCCTTGGTTTCATTGCCAAAGGAAAATGAGTTGGTACTGAGAGCGAACTCGCAAATTAAGGGAGGTATATCCTCCAAAAATGAGGGAACGTTGAGGCAACGCCCCCTCAGCATCAGGGAAGTAAGCTTGGTTATTTGAGATCCTATTCCGCGAACGGCAAAGAGAGTTGCCGTGG
>JAHJAA010000036.1 GCA_018814305.1 Pseudomonadota bacterium | reverse complement strand
CTTGGCGATATTCGGCCGATCGGCTATTTGAAATTGTTTTTAGCGTGCTGGCTTCTTCCGTAGTCAGGATAATATTTGGGGCTTGTCTTGGCATGCCCCAAATATACATAAATAAATAAATTATTGCAATTAAACACTAGCATAATTTTTTAACGATTTTGCTACCATAATGTGATATGTTTGGCAAGGGAATGGGGAAGAATAAGGGTGCGAAATTTGACATTCCTCCATTGTTTAAATGTTTATCACACTATCCGCCACCTGCATTGAGGTGACGATATCCAGCATATTGGTGGTCTCACCCACCTGTTTTTTCTCCAGCAACTTGAAATGATTGAGGCAGGTGCTGCAGACCAGGATACTGACGCCGCTCTCGGTCAGATCTTTCAAGACAGGTACTGCCTCGGCCCCTTCAACGGCCAGTTTGACTCCGTTGTTGACGAAAACCAACCGCCAGAGCTCTGGTCCCATCTCCTTTAAGGTTTTGAGAAAGTTGAGCAGAAGTCCGGCGCCCAGGGTGTCGTCACCATGCCCCATCCGGTCGGTGGTCACCATGATTAGGGTCTTCTTGGTATTGGTTCGGCAAGTCGGTTGTTCAGCCTCTGCCCTAACTTCATCGTCGCCTCGACCGGTACCGGTCAGCCGGAAGTAGCCGGCCAGATTTTCTACTGTCACCTGAAAGTCCTGATTCGTCAAATACAGGCTGACGCTTTCCCGGGCCCCCTCGGTATCGACCAGGACCGTAATGGTGGAGGGTTTTTCTTTTTCCAGAATATTCCGGACCTGAATCACCGGAGCAGGACAGGCCAGGCCCCGGCAGTTGAGTTCTGTGGTCATTGTGTATTCCTCCAAGGGTAGAGTTGGCGAAGAGTTATACTTACAAGAAATGGATCGGTGAATCAAATTGATATTCACAATCAATGAGATAAATGTTAGCAAAAATGTATATAGACCTTCTGGCTTCTTAAACATCATTGATAGTGATTGGTCGGAATATTTGAACTGTTAATTCCAGTGCAATAGGGGGGACTTTTTTCAGTAGATTAGAATTTGATAGCGATATCAGATGATTCTAGGGGAGTAGAATGATGCTTGTCTGCCCAGGTGGAGACCTTCTACTAAGGTTGTTTCAGTAATTTTTTAAAGATACTTAGTATGTTACGGTTTTGGGGCGGGCTGGCCTGGCCGCCCTCAATTATGTGTTGGCGAAAAAGCGAATTCTCATCACCTCTTCCTCAGGCCAGGGGCACGGAGAGCAGATCGATCAGTTCATCTCTGTTTAATCGTTTAATGATTCCCACATCGTCCTCCCGGACCAGTTCGTTGGCCAGGTCTTTTTTCTTCTGGATCAGGGTATGGATCTTTTCTTCCAGGGTGCCGGCGGTGATTAGTTTAAAGACCTGCACCACATGTTTCTGGCCCATGCGATGGACCCGGGCGGTGGCTTGTTCTTCCCGGGCGGCATTCCACCAGCGGTCGTAATGGATAACGGCCTGGGCCGCAGTGAGATCGATACCGACGCCACCGGCAAGGAGGCTTGCCGTAAAGACTTTGCATGACTCATCCTTGTTGAAGGTCCTGATCATTTCATGGCGTTTTTTCATGGTCATGTTTCCCCTGAGGCCACAGTGGGCAACACCTTTCCGGTCGAGGTAGTCTTCGATGATATCAAGCATCCGGGTGTAGTGACTGAAGACCACGACCTTGATGGATGCATCGAGGCATTCCGTGAGCAGTTCCTCAAAGAGATCCCATTTGCCGCTCTTGTAATTGGAGAATTCTGTGCAACTTTTAATCAGGCAGGGGTGGTCGCAGACCTGTTTCAGGTAGTTGATGACCGCCAGGAGTTCCATGTATTCCACCGGTCGATCCGGAGAGGTGTCGGTCAATCGGTCCAAAATACTTCGGCCCCGGCCGGCGATGAGTTCCCGGTACAGTCCGACTTGGTCGTCACTGAGCTGGCAGGTCCGGATGTCTTCAATCACATCAGGGAGTTCCACCAGGACCTGTTCTCTGGTCCGGCGGAGGACAAAGGGTCTGATTAATCGCGAGAGGGCTTGGCGGTGTTTGTGGCTCCCTTCTTCTTCAATGGGATTGCCGAAGCGATTTCGAAAATCGTGATCGCTATTCAGATACCCCGGTAGACAGATATCGAAGATGGCCTTCAGATCGTACACGGAATTTTCCAGCGGGGTGCCGGTGAGACCGATAACCACCCGGCCCTTCAGTAGGGCGGCGGACTTGAAGACATCGGTTCGTTTGTTTTTGAGTTGTTGGATTTCGTCATAAATAATCAGATCGAAATCCATGTCGGCCAAGGCCTCGGTGTCGCGGCGGATAATCCCGTAGGTGGTGAGATAGATCTGACAATCGCCGGCTTTTTCTAAGTCGCGACGGCTGCCATGGTAGACGTAATAGCTCAGTTCGGGGAAAAAATCGGTAATCTTTTCCGTCCAGTGGGGAACCACGGTGGCTGGGCACACCACCAGAAACCGGAAGGGTCGGTCAGTGGCGGCGATGATTGCCTTGAAAAGACCCAGGGCCTGGTGGGTTTTGCCAAGTCCCATGTCATCGGCCAGGATGCCAGCCAGTTGGTTACGATAGATCTGGTAGAGCCATGAAATGCCGTGCCGTTGATAATCCCTGAGGTGGGGCGGCATTCCTTCCAATCGTTCATCGTTAATCCAGTGGTCGGTATCCAGCAGTTGACGTAGTAATTCTCGTCCCCGGGCCGCATCTTCCATGCGGAGTTCCGGCACCAGGGTGGAGAGCATCATCATTTCCCGCCGGGTCAGGCGGATGCCGTTTTCGCCGTTTTCTTCATTGCGCCAGATTCGCTCTTCACCCAGGTTGTGAAACCATTCCAAGGGGCTACCGGTTAATTTCAACCATTCACGGCCACCGGGCATGAATCTGTTTTTGCCGAGTCGGGCGACCAGGAGTTCGGTGAGGGAGATGTTTCGGTTCCCGAGACCGTATTGGCCGGCCAGATAGCACCAGTTTTCGTCCGAGGAAAAAGAACTGACCTCCAGCCGATCAGGGGCCTCACGAAGGGTGAGATTGCGGAGTTCAGGATCAATATCGTTTTCTGGGGTATTGAGCAGTTCCTGATACCGCTCCACGAACTCAGGTACCTGATTGGCCTGAAAGTGATTCGGGGTGTAATCCGCCTGGGAGCTGGGCTGGTCCGTCTCCTGCTCAAGAACGGGAATGAAGCCAAGGTCCTTCAAATAATAGTAGCGGCCGTAACGGTTGCCCTCAAGTTCGTGTCGCTCAAGAAGTCTGCCATCCGCCATTCTCAGCATGGTGCTGAGAATCAGGTCGCCATTGTCGTCTAGGGTCGCTCTGGTTATCGACCGAGCCGGCGGCAGCAGGAGGTCTTCAAAGCCGGAGGCGGCCAGGGCGTCGACCAGATCGGGCATTTTGGTCCGGGGAAGGGTCATCTGAAAAAGATCTTGGGCTGGTTCCGGCGAAGAGGCCCGGATTGAAAAAAGTCCTTCCGCGTCCGGTCCTTCAAGGTGAAGAGAGTGTAAGGGGGTGGTCCGGCGTTGTTTATCGGTTAACCAGAACCAGATCGATGCATCACGGTCCTGATCAGGGGTTCTTTTATTGATGGCGTTTAATTCAGCTTCAGTGGCCGAAGTGCCGGTCTGTTGCAGGACCTCTCGCAGAGTAAGCAACTCTTCACGATAGGGAGGGAAAGCTGGTGGTTCGCATTGCCAGTTCAGCTGCTCTGCGAAGAGCAGTCGAGCCTCTGCCAGGGTCGTTTCGGTCAGAAGCCAGTGGGCCCAAGGAATTTCGCCTGGACCGGGGATGGTAAGATGGTAGCCGTGGTCATCGGATGAGATAACGGTATCAATGGGGCTGCCGGGACCGAAAAGTTCATAGAGAATGGAGCCGATTGCTTGCCATGGGCTGAGTCGCGGTTCAGGCGGTAGTCCGGGGAGAATCTCCGGGGAGGTCTGCTTCGGTCCGGAATCAAGCAGGGCCAAGGCGGCAAGATGGGGGCAGAGCTCCTGTCTGAGGCCGTAAGGGGCACAGAGGCTACAGACCGCAGAAGCAATTTTGGGCTCGCCCGGGTCGGTAAGGTTATGAGCAAGGGAGAGGTACGCATGGTGATATCCATCACCCTGGAATATCCCTCCACTAATGGTCCGGAACATGGTTGTGGAGACGAGACGATTGGAGTCGAGGGTTTCGTGGCCGCTTCGCGCTACATCTTCGGTCATGAACTCTTTGAGCGAGGGATCCTGGATCACTTTCCAGGGACCACTCTGCAGTTTTACTGTCGGATCTGAAAGGCACGGCGTGGAGTCGTCGTCCTCGTTCAGGATGAAAATAAAGTCAAAAAGGTGAATCAAAAAGGTGCCAAGATTGGGTCGGCCGATTCCCTCGCCTGAAACGATTTTGGGCAAGGGGGTATTGAGCAGTCCTTTGATGGTATCAATGCCCAAGGCTTCAACACTGTTATGCATGGTAGCTGGGAGCAGGAGCATGCGGATTGAGGCGCCGAGGAGAGATGGTGGGCAGGACGAGGGCCTGCCGCTGAGCCGGTCGATGGTGTCACCGACGGTGATCTCTCCGGGACCGGGTTTAAATTTTCGGATTGTATTTCTGGTTAATACTGGATGCCCCAGCATCCGACAACCCTGGGCCAGGACTTGATTTTCCAGGTCAAGGCCACCTTTTTTACGGGAGTAGAGGCGACCGGCCAGGGCAGCCCTGAAAGCATCACGGATGGTTTTGAATCCCATTTCCGTGATCTGCCGGCTGATCAGGGGGGGGAGATGCATGAGTGAAATTGGGGCATCAAGGAGCTTTTGTCGGGCGGATGCGGGTCGGTTGAAATGTTGATCCGTTTGCTTGGTTCGTCTCATGAGACCGTTTTATCGACAAGGGATATGGTGTATCCCCGGGAACAATTCATGAGAATCAACCGGGGGACCTGATTTTAATGCAAAGGCGAAAGGTCAGGGGGCAACCAGGCCAATTGTTCAGGACTGGTCGGATACCTGATCGTAGCCGCGGAACATTAAATTCTACCGCTCAGGAGACCTGCATGCAAGACTAACTTTTATATTAATATTGCTTGACATGGCTTCATTTGGGCTGAGCGGTGGCTGGAGGGGGCTGTGACAAAAAAGCTGGGTTAACTCGGACGCTTGAAATACTGCATTGGGCGTATGTCTTGGAGCCGTCATGGGGAGGATGGAAACTTGTTTAATTTTAACAACTGTAGAACAAGGAAGTTATGGTACGTATCCAGGGCTTCATTTGTTTTCCGGTCTTTCAGGGTCAGGTCAATATAAAAGTGACGAATATTCTTGGCCCACCATTGCGAGCTGGCGAGTTATTGATCATTGTGACTGGCTCTATTATGAATGAAAAGATAGTAGCCGAGCAGACTCTGGTTGATCTTCTGACCGATGGAGCTACAATAACTTGGGTGTCGTAGCGATCTTTTCTATTCCCGTAACTGAGCCTGTCCATGGCATTTTATCTTCACGAAAGTAATCGTCTCGAAAGCCTGGCTGAAATGCTGGCCAGGCAGATGGCCGAACAACCCCTTCCTCCTATGATTGCAGAAACCGTGGTCCTGCAGAGTGGGGGGATGGCCCGATGGTTGAGCATGATGCTCGCCGGGCAATTGGGGGTGATAGCTAACCTGGATTGTCCCTTTCCCAATGAATTCCTTGGTCGGATGTTCCGGATCGTCTTGCCGGAACAGGCTTCCCGGCCCTCCTTTGATAAGGATGTTGTGCGGTGGCAACTGATGCAGGTATTGGCGGAAATGTCCGGTCGTAAAGGGTTTGAGCCGATTGATGGGTATTTAATGGGTGGTGGTGGGGTTAAATTGTTTCAATTGGCTGGACGAGTTGCCGATCTGTTTGACCAATATCTTATTTATCGCCCTGAGATGATGACCTTGTGGGAGGGGGGAGAGGGTGATCATTGGCAGGCGCGGCTCTGGCGAGAATTGCGGCAAAGACCTGGGGCGGGGCAGGCGGTTACCCGGGCCGAATTATATCAGGATTTTTTTGTCGGGCTTGATCAGCTCCCCCCGGACTCAGGATTGCCGGGACGGTTTGCCATTTTCGGGATCTCCTCGCTGCCGCCGTTTCATCTACAGCTCTTTGCCGCCCTGGCCCGGGTCGTCGATGTCCATTTTTATGTCATGAATCCCTGCCGTGAGTATTGGTTTGATATCCTCCCGGAGCGAACCATGGATCGCTTGCGGCTGGCTGGACCAGAAGATGATCAGGCGCTCCATCTCACCGTGGAAAATCCTTTGCTGGCTTCTCTGGGACGGCAAGGTCGGGACCTTTTTTCTCTCCTGCAGGAGTTTGATCTTGAAACGGATGAGGCCTTTGTTGCTCCGGGGGATCAGGAAATTTCCCGGGGAACTATGTTGGCCATGGTGCAGGAAGATATTCTGGCCCTGCAGGTTGGAGAACCTTGCCAGGATGAGGCGATCTGTTGCGATCGGACCATAACGTTTCATTCCTGTCATTCACCCCTGCGAGAACTTGAGGTTCTCCATGATCAGCTCTTGGCAGCCTTTGCCGAAATTCCGGGTCTAGAACCAAGAGAAATCATCGTCATGGCTCCGGATATCAATCGATACAGTCCTCTGATCCGGGCGGTTTTTGAAAGCCGGGATGCTCGGGGGAAGACTTTGCCTTTTACCATCGCTGATCGCTCATTGCGCCATGAAGGACGATTGGTGAAGATCTTGTTCCACATCCTGGAATTGAACGGTGGCCGCTTCGAAGTCGGGAGGATTCTCGCTCTTTTGGAATTCGAAGGAATTAGGCACAGGGGAGGCTTTTCTTCTGAGGATCTGGAGGTGATTAAACGATGGGTGGAAGACCTGCGAATCCGCTGGGGAATTGACGAGTTCGATAAAGAAGGAATCGGTCTGCCGGGGCAACGGGAGAATACCTGGCGAGCCGGGTTGGATCGGCTTCTTCTGGGATACGCCATGGCCGGAGACGGTCGGCAGCTTTTTGCCGGCATCCTGCCCTATTCTGAAATGGAGGGCGGGGCAACGGAGACCCTGGGCCGCTTTCTGAACTGGATCGAGGGTTTGTTTAAGATGATCCGTGAACTGGCCGTCCCCCGAACCCTGGCTCAGTGGGCCTCGGTTCTGACCGAAATTTTTGATGCCCTGATTTTGACTCCCGAGGAAGATGACCCGGAGGCGGTAATGATCAGGAAGCAGCTTAATGTCATGACTGAACTTCAGGAACAATCGGGCTATGATGCTTCCCTTGAGCTGGCGGTTATTCTCGGTTGGCTGGAAACCGCTCTGGCCGCAGAGGGGTTAAGTATGGGGTTTTTGACCGGGGGGATTACCTTTTGTGAACTTCTGCCCATGCGGGCGGTGCCTTTTCAGGTGGTTTGTCTTTTGGGGATGAACGATGGCGATTTTCCCCGATCTTCAATGGTTCCAAGTTTTGATTTGATTACGGCCCGGCCCAGGCTCGGGGATCGTTCCCGACGGCTTGATGATCGGTACCTTTTTCTGGAGGCCATCCTCTCTGCCCGCCAACGACTGTTGGTGAGCTATGTCGGAAAATCGATCAGTGATGGCGGTGTTTTGCAGCCATCGGTGGTGGTCAGTGAATTGCGTGAATATCTGGTCAAACGTTTTCCCCGGGCGGGCGGGCATCTGGTTGAGCATCCTCTCCATGGATTCAGCCCTGAATATTTTCGCTCGAATGAACGGGGATTGTTCAGTTATTCCGAACGAAACTGCCGGGCGGCAACGGTCTGGGAGGCCCCTCCGGTGCAACGCCCCTTCCTTTCAGGGGAACTGGCGGAGGTCACCTCTGAATGTCGTCAAGTCACTCTGGACGATCTCTTAAGTTTTTATCGGAATCCCACTCGCTTTTTTTGCCGATACCGTCTGGGGTTGGAGCAGCCTAGGGGGCTTGACTCTCAGGAGGTGAGTGAACCTTTTGAACTGGTACCTCTTGAGCGCTATCAACTTGGCTCCCTGATTTTGGATGACTCCCTGTTAGGTCGTTCCCTGGAGCAGGAGTATCCCCATTTCCAGGGGATGGGATGTTTGCCCCATGGCAGCGTGGGGCAGGTGGCCTTTACCGAACTTGCTGAGGAAACGGTGACCTTGGGTCGCCAGGTGCATGAAAGGATTGAGGGGCGCCAGTGCCTGAGTCGATCCTGCTCTTTGGAAATTGATGGAATCACCATTACCGGGACCTTGGATTGGTTCGACCAAACCGGACAGGTCCTTTACCGCTTTGCCAAGCTCAAGGGGAGTGATCTGCTGGGGGGGTGGATTCGCCATCTCTTTTTTAACCTCGGGGGCGGGGATGGAGGGGAAACACTGGTGGTCGGTAAAGACAAGACCTGTTCATTTGCCCCCGAGGTCGCCGGTTGGGATGTGCTGGTTTCTCTTTTCCGGCTGTATCTCCGGGGGCTTCGGATGCCGTTGCCTTTTTTCCCGGAGACGTCACTGGCCTATGTGCTGCAAGCTGGTAAAAAAGGGGAAGAAGCCGGGATCGTCGCCGCTATGAATGCCTGGCGGGGGGGGATGTACAGTCGGGGTGAAGGGCAGGATCCCCTCTGTCGGCTCTGCCATGGGGAGGATGAGGTCCTGGGCGCGCTTTTTCGGGAAATCGCCGGGATTGTTTACCTCCCTCTGCTGCAAGGCCGGAGTGAGTGGTGAGGCGCGGAAATGATTGAACGATTTGATCTTCTCGAAGCCCCTCTAACCGGGACCCATCTGATTGACGCCAGTGCCGGTACCGGTAAAACCTATACCATTGCCGGGCTCATCGTCCGTCTCCTGGTGGAAAGGGAAGTTCCGATCAATGAGATCCTGGTGGTCACCTTTACCGAGGCGGCTACCGAGGATTTGAGGACCCGGATTCGCGGCAGGATTATGGATGCAGGGCGGGCCTTTTGCGAAGGGGAGTGTTTTGATGATCCATTTTTGCTGGCATTGGTTGAAAGAGTCCCTGATCATCAGCGGGCCGGTCGCCTTTTAACGGCCGCCATGCGTGGCTTTGATGAAGCGATGATCTTTACCATCCATGGTTTCTGTCGGAAGATGTTACGGGAAAATAGTCTGGAAAGCGGGGTCTTATTTGATAGTGAATTGATTACCGATCAACATGAACTGTTCAGGGAGATCAGTGAGGATTTTTTCCGGCACCATTTTTATGGTGCTTCTCGGCTCTTTGTGAGGAGTTGCGGTAAGGATTTTTTGCCTGACCGGATCCGCAGGACGTTGGCCCCGATGCATCAACGTGCTGATCTTACAATCAGGCCAGTGATCGACCGGGCCCAGGCATTTCGTGATTTTGCCGGGGCGGAAAGGGGTTTTCGGATCGCCCATGGCGAAGTGGTGGCTACGTGGGCCGGGGCCCGGTTGGAGGTGGCTACAATATTTTCAGAGAATCCCGGCTTGAATAGAAGCCGCTATTCGTTGAAATCGATTCCTGCCTGGCTTGCGGCCATGGACCGGCTGGTGGTTGATCAGGATCCTCCTTCGGACCTGTTTCCTGCTTTTTCCAAATTTACCAGAAGTTCCATAGAAGCCGCCGTGAAAAAAGGCTTTTCTTACCCGGTCCATCCCCTGTTCGACCTTTGTGAACTTCTGGCCGAGGCGAGTGAGGTGTTGGTCGCCGCAGTTGGGGCCTGTCGTCTGGCCTTGCAGGCTGAATATTATCGCTTTGTTCATGATGAACTCACCATTCGTAAGGGGGGCGCTCATCAGCAGTCTTTTGATGATCTGTTGACGACCCTGGCCCAGGGGCTGAAAGGCCCGGGTGGGGATCGGCTTTGCCGGGTGGTTCGTGATCGGTTTCAAGCCGCTATGATCGATGAATTTCAGGATACCGATGGGGTGCAATATGGGATTTTTTCCCGCCTTTTCCAAGGATCCGACATCCTGCTCTATCTCATCGGGGATCCCAAGCAGGCGATTTACAGTTTTCGGGGGGCGGATATTTTCGCCTATATTCAGGCGGTCCGGGATGTGGGTTCCCGATATACCCTGGACCGGAATTTCCGTTCGGTTCCTGGGCTGATTCAGGCGGTTAACGCCCTGTTCAGCAAAGCACCTCGACCATTCGTGTTCGATGAGATTGAATTTGATCCGGTCCGTCCCGGGAGCTTGGATCATTCGCCGCTGTTGATCAACCGAAGTGAAGAACCGCCCTTGCACCTTGTCCTTCTGAATCGAAACGGTGGCCCGGAGGGAGAGACTGCCTTGATGCCAAAGGAAGCGGCCAGAATAAAAATCCTGGACTGGCTCGCTGGTGAGATAACTTCTCTCCTCTGGCAGGGACGCCAAGGAATGGCAATGATCGGCGCGGATCCGTTGATCGCAGGAGATATTGTGGTTCTGGTTCGAACCAACGCCGAAGCCAGGCGAGTCCAGGCCCGTCTGGAAGAGGTGGCTGTGGCTAGTGTGCTGCACAGTTCGGAAAGCCTGTTCGCCTCCCGGGAGGCGGAAGAGATGGCGTGGATTCTTAAGGCCATAGGGGAGCCTCGCCGAGGAGGCCTTCTGAGGTTGGCCCTGGCCACCAGGATCCTAGGTGTTGCTGGAGAAAAACTCGATCAGTTCAATGATGACAATGATTTCTTTGATTTATGGTATGAACGGTTACTGGAGTATCATGACCATTGGATTGGCGCCGGTTTTTTCCCCATGTTCACCCGGTTTATCGATTCGGAAGGGGTTAGAGAACGCCTCCTGGGGCGGATCGGTGGTACTCGGTCGTTGACCAATGTGCTTCACCTGCAGGAGGTGCTTCATTTGGCTGCCGTAGAACATGAATTCGGCATGGTCGAGACGATCCGTTTCCTGGAAGAACGTATCGCTGGAGCAGGGCTTGATCTCGCCCAGGAAGAATATCAACTCCGCCTGGAAAGTGATGCCGAGTTGGTACAGATCGTCACTATTCATAAGGCCAAAGGGCTTCAGTATCCCATCGTATTTTGTCCGTTTTCCTGGAACGGTTCGCGGCTGGTTGACCGGAAGGGTTCCCAATCCGGTCAACCCCTGATCTATCACGGGCAGGACGACGGGAACGAATTGATTCTCGATCTGACCTCACCACCTGAGCCGGATCAGCTTGCCGCTGCCCGGCTGGAAGAGATGGCCGAAGATCTGAGGGTTCTCTATGTCGCCTTGACCCGCGCGGTGCAGCGATGTTATCTGGTTTGGGGAGCCATCAAAGGAGCTGGGACCTCGGCCCTGGCCTATCTGCTGCATCGGGATGAGGGAGATGACCCCGGTTTTGATTTTCTCTCGACCAAGGCTGATCATGAAATTCGTGCCGATCTTGCGGCTGTGACTGCTGCCGCTGGCAGCGGAATGGTTGTGTATGACCTGGAGGTTCGATCCTCTGGAAAGGATAGGAGTGCTCAACCGTCTCAGAAGAACGGTTTGATGTCTCGAGCTTTTATGGTCCCGGTCGGGGTGGATTGGCGGGTGTTCAGTTTTTCATCTCTGGCTGGAGGTCATATTCGTTCGGACCATGGGCCTGAATGGTTCGGGGCGACAATGACTCCGAAGGTGTTTTCGGCCACCGACCGTGATATCTTCAGTTTTCCGGCCGGCGCTGCCGCAGGAACCTTTCTCCATACTCTTCTGGAAAAGCTTGATTTCCAGCAATACCGCTTCGGTGAAGCCCGTCTTTCCTTACGTAATGCCCTGCAAACCCAGGGCTATGATCCGGACTGGGACGTGGTTCTTGATCGGATGCTGGATGGTCTCCTCAATCATCCCCTTGATCCGTCTCGTCCAGATCACGTCCTTTCGAATATCGGGTCTTCAGAACGATTGAACGAGCTTGAATTCTATTTTCCGTTAAAAGGGGGGGGAGCTCACGACCTTGATCAGTTCTTGGCCAGATTTGTTCCTGGTTGGCGTAAGGTCTGGCCAGTGGGTATTTTTTCAAAATCATTTGAAGTCCTCCGCGGTTTTATGAAGGGGTACATTGATCTGGTTTTTCAACAGAATGGGAAGTTTTTTATTGTGGACTGGAAGTCAAATCTTCTGGGTCATCAACCTGAGGATTATGGGGAAGAGTTATTAATTGAGGTGATGGCTCGGGAACGTTATTCTTTGCAATACCTGATCTATACGATTGCCCTGCATCGTTACCTGGGGCAGAGAATCGCAGATTATCGTTACGAACACCATTTCGGTGGGATATATTACATTTTTTTGAGGGGAGTCGGCCATGAAGGGCATGACAGGGCTGGAATCTTTCGGGCGCGGCCGGATCTGAAGGTGGTTCAGGGACTTGATGCCTTGTTGGAGGGGGCTGGCGTGGTCGATAGATCCGGGCCTTTTTGAAGTGAACTCATCGGGTTGAAGGTGCTACAGGTTGACAGAACCATTTGATATCGATATAAAAATTTCTGATGCTTAAATTCAGTCACACACTTTTTTAAGAAAGGTCTAAACTATGAGCAGTGATCGAACTGAACGAAGTGAGATATTTTCAGAAGTTCTGAAAAATATTGAGACCGGCATTCTGATCCTTGATTTGGTAAATCGGATTGTTTTCTTCAGAAATAATCATGCTGAAAAATGTCTCGATTTCATGAATACATCCCAGGATTTCGAAAATTTAAGTGCGATGATGATGACGGAGCTGGAGCAGATTAAAAATCCCCTGGTTTCTAAAAGTACCCGGGCAATAATCAACTGTGATCATCGGACCTTCGCCTACACTATTTATCGGCTGGAGGGGTTTAAACAATATGTCGGGGTGATAATTCAGGATGTCACCGACCAAAGTCGTCTTGAGGCCATTGATGAGGCCTCAGAGATGATGAACAACATCAGTTACGTGTTTTCTGGGATCCGCCATGAGATCGGTAATCCCTTGAATTCGGTCAAAATGGCCTTGACCGTTCTTAAAAACAATCTGCCCAAACTTTCCAAGGAAGAGATTACCGTCTACCTTGAGCGGATGTCCAACGATGCCGCGAAAATGGAGGCCCTGCTTAAATCATTTAAAAATTTCAATATGTTCGAGAAACCGAATACGGTATGTGTCGATCTGGTTGAGTTCTATGAGAGTCTTACCCAGCTGCTGGGGGCTGATGTCAGAAAGAAGCGGATAAAAGTTATTATTGATATTCTGCCTGAGGGGCGTTGGGTAAAAGTGGACACCAGGGCCTTACAGCATGTTTCCATGAATATCCTGGCCAATGCCCTTGATGCCTTAAACGGAGTCGATAATCCGGTCCTTCGGTTCAGCGGAGAGGCTGTCGGAAGCATGGCGCTATTGTCCATAATCGATAATGGTTGCGGGATGTCCGAAACGTTGGTCAAAAGCGCCTTCAAACCCTTCTATACAACCAAACCCCATGGAACCGGCCTCGGTTTGGTCATCTCAAAGAAAATGCTTTCTCAGATGAACTGCGGCATAGATATTCAGAGTGAACTCGGAGTGGGGACCACAATTACTTTGACCATGCCAAGGTGTCCTCCTCCTGGCGGGGATTCCGCAGAGTCGAAGATATTTATATAAGATTAAAGAAGTCCTTTTATTCAGTTGAATGCAACTGATATTTGGGTGACTGATGAGCTTAATAACTGCCTGAACTGTCTGAACGTTTCAATGTTTTTTATAGAAGAGCCGGGCTCTCTTCTCCTTGCTTGACAAAGTTCGGCCTCTCAACTAATCTGATTGTGATAATTTCGCCTGAATTTTCTTTTTTAGCTGGATGAAGGTGGGGCATGCCCCTAAAGTATCATTGTGTCCATTGGGATTTTGAATAGAAGGTACTGCGCAATTGGAAGATGAGCAGCTTATTATTGGTTGTTGGTGTCTTGGTTCAACGTGAATCGATATTTTCCGGTGTCTGAGTTAACATACTCAGCCAAAGGAGAATTCAATGAAAAAGAGAAGACACAATTACACGCCTGAAGAAAAAGTAATCATACTCAAACGTCACTTGATCGATAAG
>JAHJAA010000035.1 GCA_018814305.1 Pseudomonadota bacterium | reverse complement strand
GATATTCTTATGGTGCATGAAAAGCCTCCGTTTTGGTCAGGGTTTCTTTTGGTAGGGACTCCCTTGTCATTATAGAGGCTTTTCTGTCTTATGTAACCGTTTTCATTGAATATTCATTGAGTCTTTTCAACACCATTAATACAGCGGCGGGAAAATCAAGTATGTAAGAAGAATACAAATGTAATGGGGTAAACGGGGCGG
Source organism: Pseudomonadota bacterium (assembly GCA_018814305.1). Lineage (GTDB taxonomy): Bacteria > Desulfobacterota > Desulfobulbia > Desulfobulbales > JAGXFP01 > JAHJAA01. Next base: position 17,986 of record JAHJAA010000035.1, on the reverse strand, counting down.
AAGATTTTTGAAAGGCAAGGGGGGCTCCGGAAGAATCTTTAGGCAATACTGTCGTTATTTTCCCGTGTTACCCAATAAGACTTGATGGAGATCAGGTGTAATCTCTCCGGGGGAATTATTGCCCATTTTGTGGTGATATTTGGAAAATGAGCAAACAGCAGAGTCTTAAATAAAAACGTTAAAGAGGGACATCCATGAAGAATATTGCGTGGTTTGTAGTTTTGGTTTCGGTGCTTTCGTTATTTCTCCATGCCTGTGGTGGAGGAAGTGCGAGCAATCAGTCTTCGACTGTTCCTGGAGCAGTGGTTGAGACAATTAGTTCCACTGTAGGAGGAAGTATCGCCACCTCTGATAATGGATTTGTGATGAATATTGAAGCTGGGGCTTTGGATCAAGATACTCAGATAACGATTACCCCCCAGGTTGATGCCCAGGATTCCGTAAGCTATGCTCTTGAGCCGGAGGGATTGGTGTTCAATATTCCGGTCGAGGTGACAGTGCAGACCAATCCTGAAGTTATGGGGGGGCTGGAAGATACAACCGGACAAACAGTCGATGTTTCAGATGCGGTGGTTGCGCCATTTACCGAACTGGAAAGCAGCGCTACCGGCCTTGAATTGTTGCAGGAAAATATCTCCAATCTGGTTGGTGGCAACAACTCTCTTCAGGTGGTTACCGAAGTAGGTCATTTTAGCATGTTGACGATTCGTAACCCCAAGGCAACGGTTGTTGCCGACTCGAGTATTGGTTTTGCCTTGTCGCATCCGGCGAATGAGGCCTTTGCGCTGCCGATTGATATCAATATCTTGAAAAATTCCACTGCAAATCAGGATATTACCTTAAGTTCCGTGAGCTATGATTCTTTCACCAGCACAATTTATGGGGCTGTGACCCAGGATTCTTCGGTAAACAGTGCTCTGCAGCAAGCCATAATCAATGCTAATTCCGGCCAGGCGTGGTGGGGTGACAGCTCAATTTATACCCCTCTGCCCATTACCAATAATTCGATTGGGAGTTTCATGTGTACCCACGCTGGTTCAGGTCAGATCCAACTTGATCTGGTGATCCGGTATCAGGGTACCATTGGAGCTGGTCAGGCTTCTTTTGATCACCGGGACACCATGTCTCTTCAATACCAGGTTGACTGTACCGAGGAGTTGATTCAAACCACCACCACCACCGCTCCCTCAACCACTACGACCGCATCTGCAACCACTACCACAGTAGCGGTGACCACGAGTACGGTGCCGGTAACCACCACCACCGTTTTAGTGACAACGACCTCAACAGCAATTCCGACAACCACTACGACTGTTGCCACAACGACTACAACAACTGTTGCCAGCCCGCCGTACAGCGGGGTGTCAACCTATGCGCTCAACTGGCTCAGTCTCGATGGGTTTGGTTCCGGGACCGCGACCTTAGTTCTGGCAGCCTCAGCTGACGGGACCTATGCCAATGCGGCTATTACCTACGATACGGGGAGTTCGGTCAGCTACTATGGAACAATTACTGGAACAACCTTCAATGCAAGCATCAATACGGCATCAGCCTATTTTACACTGAACTTTACCGATGCAACCTTGAGTGTCTTTTCAGGGGATGACGTCCATCCCTCATATCATGATACGTACTCAAGCGGCAGCTATTCCTCGGGAGATTTTACCTATACTCCGTGATTGAGAAACGCCGTGTTTTCTGATAGAGCAGGCTGTGAAAAACTATGCTGTTTGCAGTCTGCTTACTGGGGGCTTGATATTCGTGCTGCCCGTTTGGGTTCTATGTTGATCGCTTCTTCTCAGGGCTGGGTAAGAAGATCAATTTCGGAGGGCTTCGGCATAGGAGGTCCTTCAACGGTCAATGTGGTGCTGTAATCGCCCGAAATAATCGGCCATGGTGACCGCGGTTACTTCGTGGGTTAATGGACGGTTCTGGTCGCTTAGAGTTAGCAGTAAACCTGGGGCTGGATTGAGCGAGGCAAATGAATCTCGGAAGGAGGTTAAGGATCGGGCCAGCTTTTGGGTTGGGGTCTTGGTCAGTTTGATTTCCACCGGGAGCAGCACACCCGCCGACGGTTCAATAAGCAAGTCTACTTCCAGGCCACTACCGGTCCTGATGTAGTACAGCGGAGGTTGTATTCCCTGGCCGAGAAAAAACTTAACTGTCTCTTGAACACAGAAATTCTCGAAAAGATGGCCTGCCATGGGGCCGTTAAAAAGATGGGCTTTGTCCCTCACTCCGGCCAGGTTGCAGGCCATGCCAATATCAATGAAGTAGATCTTGGGCGCCTTGGTGATCCGTTTGCCCAGGTTGGCATAATACGGGGGGAGCAAATACACCACCCGACTTGCCTCTAGGATAGAAAGCCAGTTTTTAATTGTCGGGACTGAAACGCCTATATCTCGACTGAAATCGGACATATTGAGCTGTTGCCCGCAACGGGCTGACAGCAGGCGAATAAATCGCTGGAAGTCACGGAGGTCGCCAATGTTATAGATGGTTCGGATATCGCGCTCCAAGTAGGTCTGCAGGTAGGAGGCATACCACGACTGCAAATCGATGTCCCCATCCACCACCAGTTCAGGATAACAGCCGGTCAAGGCGGCATGGTGGAATAGGCTGGTTGTGTCGGGCAGGGGTAGATGTCGGCGTTTTTCCGCCACCGACATGGGTAGAAGTTCCAGCAGGGCGATACGACCGGCCAGGGATTCGCTTAAATTTTTGATCAGGCCGAATTGCTGTGAGCCGGTAAATATAAACCGTCCTTTAATATCACGATGTTCATCAACTCGAATCTTGACGTACGAGAGCAATCCGGGCGCGTGTTGGATTTCATCAATGATGAGTGGTTCAGGCAAGCTGTCAAGAAAAAGTATCGGATCGCTCTGGGCCTGTTCCTTTAAAAAAGGGTCATCCAGGGTCACATACCGATGATTGGGCAGACAATGGCGCAACAGGGTCGATTTTCCTGCCTGGCGAGGCCCGGTTACGGCCAGACAAGGGGCTGACTCCAATAACCGGAAAAGACGGGTTTCAAGGTCACGAGGGATATAAATCATACCAGTGAATATATCATGAAGGGGGAGGCTTTTCAAGGCATATTTAAAGTATCGTTTTAAATATGCGCGCAATTATAATGCGGCGGAGCAAGACTTGCTCTGGGGGTGGATAGGCTTTGTAGTCCTTTCTCTGACGTGTACGTTCACGTTTATCCTACAAAAAAATCAGCATTTCGCTGACAATACAGCGGCGGTAAAATCAAGTATGTAAGAAGAATACAAATGTATACGGGGCCAGCAGGGTAAAAAATTTTCAAAGGGTAACGGGAGGTTTCCACGGGAAGCATTAGGCCACATCACCGGAACTTGCCATCACGGCGCTTCAATCCTTGGGATTCCATTCGGGGCTATCCTTGTCGTTCTTGTTCTGCCTGCCAAGGGGGGGTAATTGTTGATAAGGAGTGCTGCTGCCTCAGTTGGCTTACTTGGATAAATATTTCCAAACGACAGTTTGGCGGTCTGTTTATTTGCCCACAAACCTGTCCCAAAAAAGAGCAAAAGGAGAAACAATGAAAAGAAACGTTAATACGATTTTGCTGATTTTCTGTGGGTTCATGCTTCTGGCATTGAATGCGGGGTCCGCCTTTGGTCACGAGATTACCGTTGATCCAGGGGGCTATTCTGGTTACTGGTCAGCTGAGTCAAGCATTAGAAATCTTGGCCCGGCGACCGTTGATTTAGGGGAGGGACCATCTACAATAACCATTGGGTATTGGCCAACCCGGGCTACCTTTATCGTCACTGTTGATGGCAGCGGTTTTGTCACTGTTCTCAATGGTGTCTCCGGAGTCGGCGGAGATCATACCCTCACTTTCAATACGATTGAAGCAACCGTCGACCCCAATGGGTACGATGGTGGGTATAGTTTTTCAGGAACTGAAATACTGCATGGCCCTCAGACCCTTGTTTTTGTTCCTGGTACGGGAGAATATAATATCCAGTTCGGACGTACCGGTTATGAGGCCACCTTTGAAATTGATAGTTCGGGCGTTGTCTCCGCATTGTCTCCAGACGCCATAATCGGGGGACAAAACAGGGTAATCATCAGAACAGCCCCGGTAACCATCGATCGTGGCGAATATCTGGGGCAGTGGGCTTTTAACAGTATGGTGAATAATGGCGGTACCTATCATGACGAAAACATGACTCGCATCCTGCCAACGGGAGTCAACCTGGAGTTGTTGATTGGTGGGGATATGCGGAGATTTAAAATCCTTTCGGATGGTACTGTTACCACCACCGATATTGACGCATTCAATGCATTCGGCAATACCCTCCAATTTAACACCACCCCAATTATTATTGATCCTGCCGATTATACCGGCAAGTGGATGCTGGGTCGGGCCCTGCCTGATTGGTACAATAATGGCTATCTAGAGGTTCAGGTCATACCCGGTATTCAGTACTCATGGTTTGTGGCAAATAGTTCCGATAATCGAACGACGGTAAATATTTCAGCGGATGGTCAAATTACCGGGGGGAAGCCGGATTCATATGAATATGTCGGCAACAAAATGATTTTTAAAACCGCTACTATTACCATTGACCCGAATGGATGGTCGGAAAATTGGTCGCTGAATATTGCCACCCCAATTGAATTCGCTCCAAATTCAAATGAAGTTGAGACGTTTTCCCTTGTAAAGGATCATTCCTATAATCTTTGGACGATCAATCAATATCTAACCTTTTGGATAGACGCCCAAGGGAATATAGATACCGGTGATGCTGAACAGGTTTTTGTCGAAGGTTCGACTCTTTATTACAATACGGTTGAAATTGAATTCAACCCGGGAGCGTATCTTGGTAATTGGGGAATAAGCGGGATTACTGGCGGTTTTACCGGGCAACAAAGTTTTTTTATGCCAGTTGGGGTGAATTATAAGCTCTATATATATAGTGAAGCGTTGGCCTTTACCATTTTGGGACCGTGCAGTACCAGCCCCGAAATACTGAGTTTTACCGATGCCGATATTGCTCTTTCATGCACCATCCCAAGTTATGATTTCGATGGGGATGAGATCCCTGACGAGACGGACAACTGCCCAGATATTTCTAACAATGACCAGCTCGATCTTGATCAAGACGGGAGCGGTGATGTGTGTGATGATGATGATGACAATGACACCATTCTTGATGTGAATGACAACTGCCCGGCGTTGCCGAATGTCGACCAGGCTGACCTGGACCATGATTTTGTAGGTGATGCCTGTGATAATGACGCCGATGGTGACAGCGTGCCCGATGCAGAGGACAATTGCCTTGGGATTGCCAATACCGACCAGGCGGACAGTGATCAGGATGCTGCCGGAGATGTCTGTGATAACGATGACGATAATGATGGCATAGCCGATGAATCTGATAACTGTCCTCTTGTGGTCAATACGGATCAGGCAGATTTTGATAACGATGGAGAGGGGAATGTTTGTGATGGTGATTCCGATGCTGATACCGTCATCAACGAATTGGATGCCTGCGCAGATACCCCGGTTGGCCTTTTAGTCAGTGCCGAAGGTTGCAGTGGTTCTCAGTATGTAAGGTATCAATGTTCTAAGGAAACGTACGTAATCCATGGGCATTATGTGAAATGTGTGACCCATGCAGCCATAGAAGCAGTAGCCATGGGTCTTCTTTCGAATATCGAAAAAGGCAGGATTGTTCGAGAAGCTGCTAAATAAACCGTCTGTTTTTAATTTCTGTAAGGTAACCCCCCGGCTTTGCCGGGGGACAATAAAAGTTTGACAGTTCCTGAATAATATCGAAGCCTCCTGACTCGTGGACCGCTCAAAGTCACGAGAAGGGAGGCTTCGATGAACGACATACAAGGTTTAAGTCACACGAAGTGGGAATGCAAGTATCATGGAGTATGGATACCGAAGTGTCGGCGGAAAGTGCTCTATGGGCAGCTACGGAAAAATCTGGGAGAGGTGTTTCACGAGCTTGCTCGGCAAAAAGAGAGCAAAGTATTGGAAGGTCACCTACAGCCAGATCACGTGCACATGATGCTATCGATTCCGCCAAAATATTCGGTGGGGCAAGTAGTCGGATATATGAAGGCAAAAGCGCAATCCATATTGCGCGGACCTACCTCGGCCAGCGGAAGAATTACGGCGGGATGCATTTCTGGGCACGAGGGTATTTTGTGTCAACAGTTGGCAGCGAGGAGGAAATTGTTCGGAACTATATCAAAGAGCAGGAGAAAGAAGATCATCGAATTGAACAACTTTCGCTATTCCAAAAAGGTTGAATGAGGGAGACCACCGCACGGTGGTCAGATAATCTTTTGAATATACCGCTTTGAGCGGTCCACAATCTTTTAAGCCACCGGCTTTGCCGGTGGCTTACTCACTGATCACCTCGGAGTCACCTTGGGAAGTGGGTGGATCAGTAACGAAGTCCACAATTCTCCACAAGGCCTCAGCAGAAGCGAACCGGACGTTTTCGAAAGGATCTTTGAGTCTGTTTCGAAGACTCCTGAGAGTCTCCTGGAATCCTGCCTCCTTTCCAGACTCTTCGGCAGTGACGTCTTTCAACGTAGAAATTTTATCATTCCGGGGTTCCACTGACACAGGCGTACCCGGATCAAAATCCGTTTTTTGTAAATCGCCTGCGGCCTCATATTTCATCAAAGGATTTTTATCCTCGAGTTGAGTCGTTAGATTTAAAATAGTTGATTTACCTTGCTCTTTCTTTGTCTCGGGGATGACTTCGGGGGGGAAATCAGTGTTTTGACCACTCATGGCTTTCCGTACTTTTGAGAGATCGGTTTTCCCATTCCAATCCTTCAAGTTACTGGGGGCCTCAATGGTTAATGGATTATCCGTACGCAAAAGCGCCATGAGTTCGTTTCCGGACTTGCCTTTCAAACCCTCGGGATTTTTTCTTATATCCGGTTCTTTGTCATCGCCCAAAGGCGTATTCTTCACTGTTTGTTGCATTGGAGTAATCTTGATTTTTGAGTAAATTTCACCTAAACTGCGTGCAGACCAAGTGCGTTCTAAAATATCTTCATCATTAAGAGCTTTAAGAAGGTGAGGGGCGGCGAAGAGGCCGAATTCGCTGATACAATGGACCATCATCATGCGGTCATCATCATTAATATTGAGTTTAAAGCCCTGAATGAGAATAGGAATAGCGTTCTTTTCTCCCAATTTGGCCAGTGCCATTGCAGCTTCTTTGATCAACTTTTGATCTTTCTCATAATACAGTACGTCAACAAGAGCGGGCACTGCTCTCTTGTCGCCCAGTTCCCCTAATGCCTCGGCGATTTTAATGCGGGAATCAACAAAATAACTGGAATTGTCGAGAAAACTGTTGATAAGTACTGGGACAGCATCGCGATCCCCAAATTTTCCTAAAATCATTGCCGCAATTCCACGGTTAATATCTTTCTCATCACTGAAGATAAAATGGGAGTCTTCATTGACCCTGATCGTTGCGGTTCCACTTTTGTAGAACCCGTCATCGTCCTGGAGTTCACTAATAAGAGCGGAAACGGCTCGCTTGTCACCCAGTTTGTAAAGCGATTCCATTGCCGTCTTGACCAACCTCATATCATCTCGGTCTTTAAGAGCGTCGATAAGACCAGGGACAGCTCTTTTGTCACCTATATTCCCTAAGGTATTCGCAATAATTACCCGTGCATGACGTCTTGGTGATTTGTAATCTTTAAGTGATTGTACCAGTGTGGGTACAGCTCGCGCATCTCCCAGACTATTCAAGAGATCTACTACCCGAATATACTCATTTGAAGATAGACCGCCCCGACCGAGTAAATTCATGAGAAATCGAACGGCATTGCCATCATCCGGTGTCAAACTCATAATCACAGATTCAGGAATTGACTTATTCGCTGTCATTTCCTTGATGATTCTGGGGAAATATTTCCATTGATTCAGTTCGTAAAGGGCTACGGCCGACTGTTCACGGACCCAGCCACTTTTATCATTTAAAGTTTCAGTAAGGATTGGGATAGCCTCCTTGGCTCCCAGAAAACTTAAGGCCGTAATAGTATTAACCGTAACTTCTTCACTGGTATTTTTGTCTTTCAGGGTTTGCATGAGTAGAGGTACAACACTTGTATCACCAAGTTTCCCTAAAGCTAATGCCGCTTTTATGCGTTGCTTGTCATTTCCTTCTCGGTACGTTTTTTCAAGTTTATCTCTGGAGTTGTGGTCGCCAAGCATATTTAAAGTTCTTACTACATCTTCAGGGGAAAGGATGCTGCTCGCTCGGGGGGATGGGGCAATCATGCTGCCAAAAAGTTCCTGTAAAATGGGAACAGCATGTTTATCACCAATTTCCCCCATTATCTTCACGGCGAAAGATAATGACGTGTCATCCACATCCGTGCATTGTTGAAAAGATTGAAGAAGAGCAGGTACATGGCTGCTATTTATCAGGCCATTGTTGTTAAAGGAAGTCAGCGTATTGAGCGCCGCCTTGCGTATCTTGCTGTCACGATGGCATAGTGCTGCGTTGATGAGCGGTGGAACGGCCCTTTCATCACCAAACTTGCGCAAGGCTTCTGTCGCAGCTTCGGCCACCCGATTTTTATTCGATTGAAGGGCTGAAATAAAGAACTGAATCGCAGTATTATCCTCCAGATCCCCTAGAATATTGATGGTCTTTTCCCAGTTTTTTCTTAATATTCCTCTCGATATGTCCCTAAGAAGCGGCAAATCCTCTTTTCCTTTAATCAATACCAGTCGTTGATATTCCTCTAATGCCGTGTCTGTTTTACCTTCCAGGGCGAGTTCCTTTATAGAAGTATTGTTGTTTTCTAAATTTTGATAGACTTCTGCAATGGCATTGCCCGGTGACAGTAGTGCCAGAAAGCAGAATAAAACGTTGATGTAAATCAGTACACTGGTTCCCGGTTGTGTTCGTTGAATAACAGTCATAAATAAAACCTTAAAGCTGAGTTGAGCAGTTTGTCTGGTCAAACGAAACGTATACCCTCTGGGTGCAAATGCCGATATAATTACCTTGGCAAAAGATGTATATTCCCTTGAAATCCCTTTGCAACCCCTGGGGGACTTTTGAAGAACGCCCCCCAGAATCCGAGAAATAATCTACGGAAAGGATTGATTGTGAGCCCTCACAATTTTGGCAACAGCCCGGAATGTCTTGGAGAAATCTGTAAGTGGTCATAGGGGGTTCAGATTCGTGTGATCGCGACTGGTCCGCAGGTAAGCGAACGGAGAGAGACTCCGGCAGTCGGCTTAGCGGGCAAGAGCGAGCGGGCGATTCTTCTGGGTGCCCTGATCGCTTAAACTTCTGAGGTAATGCACCTCTTTCCCTTGGTCGGTGAACGGGGATTTGATGTTTTAATCCCTGAAAGATTAATCCGTTGGCTTTGCTGAGTCGAGTTTGATTTCTTTTTCAAATTCCCCGTCACCATTGCTGTCTATCATCTTCTTGTCCCAGGCGCCATCCCCATCTGTATCGACAAGGACCTCCCCCCAGGCATCTTTCTCTGGAATGGGTTTTGAATAAAGAGCTTCCCAATCATTGTCACTGGAATCCAGATCACGATAGCGAAGATCCCATTTTCCATCAAAATTCTGATCAACGTACTTCTCCTCCATGTCAATATTATTCATATCGGTGTCGGCCCACATTACATCCGGGGCGCCGTCACCATTGGTATCAACCAATGATAATTTCCATCTTTTAAATTTTGGATCATATTTTGTGTAACTTATTTCCCAATCTTCATCGGTAAAATCGGTATTGACAAGTCTAGTGTCGTAAATTCCATCGTTATTTGTGTCTTCATAAGACTCTCTGGACTTGCCGGTCTTTATGTTAGGATCAATTGATTTTTTCTCCCAGTTGTTATCAAACGGCATGGTATCTTCAAGAAGAAGGTCATAAATATTGTCAGAGTTAGTATCAACCATCTTTCTTCGCCATTTTGCACTAGGAATATCATAACCTATATACACCTCTTCCCAGAAGTCATCCCTGTCAATATTGACATACTTAATATCCCATTCGCCATCCTTGTTGTTATCAACATATAGCTCATCGATTTTGCCATCATTATTCTTATCTGCACCATATTTCCCGTCAATGGTTTTAGACGAATCAGGAAGATTGGACTCTTTTGCCGCTTTCAATCCCTCTGCATAGACCGATTTCATAGATGAAGCAGAAATAATAGCCCTTTTGTACGTCAATTCTCCGTCGTCCCATATATTCCAGGAAAGATGTTCAAAATTTTCATCATAGTATCTAAAGAACTGTCTCATGGCATCTTCAGCTTCTTGAGTATCTCGAGTACTCACCGGATGAATGCTGCTCCCCAGATAAATTTGCCCTTCTGCCACCGTGATGACCTTGCTTTCCAGATTAGATCGTGCGTCTGTTTTCTGGGCTTCAACAGTGCCGCTGCCGGCAGTTATTGTGTCGGTCACATCGCGCTCAGGAAGAACACTGGGTTTTGTATACATTTTTTTCATTTGAGCAATTATTTCATTTTTGGCAGAAACTTCTTTCTGGCGTTTTTCAACCTCTTTCTGCCGTTCTTCGACAGATTTTTCCAGCTTTGATAATTCGACCAGCGCCTCATTGTGCTTCATCTTCAACTCTTCAATGAATTTTTTTTCTACGAAATTATTCGTAGAAAGTACAATCATTAAAAGAATAAAAATCAGGGCTCCGATTGTAGCGCACAATATGTCTAAAAATGAGAAATTAAAAATGTTTATTTCTTCATCGACATGGCGTTTCATCTATCTTCCCCCATGAGGTTCTCCACCAGACGAATTTCTCTTGGCCGCATCATGTTGGTTAAGAGGGAAGGAAGTTTGTCAAGAGTGTGACTTAATGCATTAAGACAGCGATTAAACTCTTCGAGGTCCGTAATGCATTTAATATTTTCCTGAATGGTTGCCTGTAATGAATTGAATTCATTAATTTGCGAAGCAAATTTTACAATAGTCTGGGAGAGTGTATTGACAGCGGTTGAGCTTTGTCCAGTTGTTTCTTTGACACTATCAAACAGTTCTTGAACAGAATGTAACACATCACTGCTATGACTCTGGAAGCGTCCCACGGATTCTGAGATTGTGATCGCGGTCTGTGAATTCTGACTTGTGGCTTCTTTTACCTGTGCGAGAGCGTCCTGAACAGACCGTTCAACACTGCTGCTGTAATCCCGGTAGCGATCCATGGATTCTGAGATGGTAATCGCGGTCTGTGAACTCCTTTCTGTCGTTTCTTGAACCTGGGCGAACAGACCCTGAACAGAATGCTCGACCTCGCTACTATAAGTTTTGAAGCGATCCATGGATTCTGAGATGGTGATCGCGGTCTGTGAATTATGACCTGTAGTCTCACGAATCTGTGCAAACAGAGCTTGAACAGACTGCTCGATCTCACTGGTATAAGCTTTAAAGCGATCCATGGATTTTGAGATTGTGACCGCGGTCTGCGAGTTCTGTTCCGCTATCTGCTCGCCCTTTCCATTCAAAGTGGTGATAGATGTGATAACCTCGTTGCTTTGCTGTTCTATACGGCTGAAAAAGGTATTGAGTGTATCGGCAAATCTCGGGTCCCAGGTGGTGATCTGCTCTGTTAAAACGCCTATCGCGGTTGTCAGTTGAGCGGTTTCGGATTTGTCCTGTCGTTTAACTTCCGGGACAACTTTTTTTGTCAGGTCGTCAACGGAAAACTCGTCCATGGTTATTAAATACGACAGCTGCTGTTTTTGAAGCGTTGAGTATCCGAACATTAAAATGGCTGTTTTGATCAAAGCCAGGAGGGTCGTGTCAAAAGCGACACCTAAACTGGTCGTAACACCTCCGAGATTTCCTTTGATTATATTCAAGTCAGAGCCCGCCGTGATGATGTCGGAAAAGGCGCTGATTGCATCACTGACACCAACAACAGTACCTATAAAACCGAGGATAGGGATAAGCCAGATAAAGAACTTGACGGGGGTGTTTTTGGTATTAATGATGTTGTAGTCGATACTAGCCTGCTCACCCATCATTTCCGAAATTTCAGATTTCTGTTCTACGCCATCCCTGACTCTGCGCAATGCTCGGATAAACCTGTTTGAAGAGATGCTGGCATACTTTCCCTTCTCTATAGCTCTTATTTTATCCATTGCAACCTGCGCAGACTCTCGATCAATTTTTTTAAAGTCCTGCAGGGTATTCCTGATAAGGTCGAATGTCGTCCTCTCTCTGGCCAGCCATAACCAGTGGAAAAGAATAAGAGCGAGACCCCAAAAGAATAAATACGTTGTTAAGTAAGGTATCGGGCCACGATTCACAAATTTATCATAATAAGCTCCATTAAATATATCGGTAGATATCAAATAGTTGTAAAACAGATACGTCAGGGCAGCCCCAATCAGGAAAGTGGAAAAAGTGTAGGATTTAGTTAGGTCCTTCCTTTCAACCGCGCTTTCCTTTTTTTTATTAAACAGATTCATAAAAACACGCTCCTTTTTCCCTGGAGTTACAATTTAGAATTGTAAAAATTTCACGTAGATTCTTAACAAAAAGTTGAATATAATGCTAAGATTTAATTTGTTACATATAAAATCAGAGTTTTCACGAAATGGAGATATTAGGTCATGCTCCACCGACGAAACCAATTGGTTTCGGGCAACGGCTCAAGCTGGCGGAGGCGGCTTTACCGTCTTTCTTAACCGTCACCATCTCTCTGGACATTTTCATCAGAAAACTGTTTGATAACTTCGTCGGTGCCTTCATGCTATTGCAGTAAAAGTAGCTTCGAGGCCCTAAATGCCTTCCCTAAACGCCTTCCCTAATATGTCTTCCTGGGATGAGGATATTCATTAGAACAGCTTATGGGGGCGTTTTACCCTTTGGTCGTTAAACCAATCGACTTTTTGTCATTCAGGGTGGCAAGGAGACGAAAAGATGGATGTGATCTTTCAAAATATGCCTTTGATTCTGTTAATCCCTTTGTTTTGGCATGCCTCTCGGGTTTATTCGCGAACTCGATAGGAAGCAGCCCCCTCAAGGGCCTTTTCCCAAAACTTCATTTTCTAAAAGAGGGGGGCTCCCAAGCAGGACAAGAGACACTTTGAAGGTTCGAAACCCGGAGAAGATAGGTGACAATTCTTTGCAGACTAAAAAAACATTTAGGTATTATTCAAATGATGAAATTCAGGATACTCTATATTTCTCTCACGATGCTCCTCGTAAGCTGTTCTGTAGGGCCGGCAGAATATGCATCACATAAATCAAGTGAGGGTAATGAAGCTCAACGAGTCGAAATTTTGAGTGAAAGTGCATTTCTGGTTACTATCCGGCATAATCAGAGTGGTGAAAAAAAAGCTATGAGTTACTCCTTTGAAAAATGTAAATCGATTGGTAGAAAGTCCGTTTACGAAAACACCCTTCGTCAATATGGTTCGGATATTATTTCTACATGGAAATGTGTTGAATTGGGCTCTCTCTGATTTTTGCATCCCCCTCTCACCTTCGCTTTGAGGCCATCGGACATATAGTTGTCCGGCGGTGACGGGATGGCCGATGCTCAGGAGCCAGACCAGCGGCCTCTTGGTGTGTCAGATGAACGGGCCGCAGTGACGTGATGAGCATGGAGATTGAGGATACTGTATGAATAGAATGATTGGCTGGGGCGGGCAGCAGAAATTAGGTCAGATGCTGGTGAGTCACGGCAAGCTGGAGCAGGCTCAGCTCGAGCGGGCTCTTTCCCATCAGGGGACGGTGGTCAATCGGATCGGTGAGATCCTGGTTACCCTGGGATTTGTCAGTGAGGAAGATCTGATCGAAGTTCTGGGTGAGCAGTTGTTCATTCCCCTCTACGAAGCCGAGCCGTCCGATGAAGTCATGCCGGTGGAACTTGCCACCATGTTTCACCGGGAGCATCCCTTTGCCCTCCTGAAACGGGGTGAAGACAGGACTATCCTGCTGCTTAGTAATCCGCTGGATGGCGATCTTTTCGATGCCATGGATGCGATTTGTGGTTGCGATTACGAGGTCCAGTTGATCGTTGAATCCGCCCTGCGTAAAATTGTGGCTGAGCATTACGGCCTTTCTTCTCAGGATATTGATGGTCGCAACATGTCCTTTGATGAGTCCGATATCGACAAATTGAAGGATATGGCTTCCGAGGCCCCGGTTATTAAGTATGTGAATAACCTGATCGACATGGCGGTTAATCGCCGGGCCAGTGATATTCATCTGGAGCCCAATGAAGAAGGTCTTCTGGTCCGTTTTCGGATCGACGGGATTCTCCAGGATCATGATCGGCCCGCCCATTCAATGCAGTCCGCAATTATTTCCCGGGTCAAGTTGATGGCGTCTCTGGATATTGCCGAACGGCGTCTCCCCCAGGATGGTAAAATCAGTATCCGAATTTCAGGTAAGGAGATTGATCTGCGGGTGTCCACCTTGCCCACGGTGTATGGGGAGGGGGTTGTTATCCGAATCCTCGAAAAGGGATCCGTGATTCTTGAACTTGAAAAACTCGGGATGCGCCCGGAGACGGAACAGGATTTTCGCCGGATTTTGAAGGTCCAGGATGGGATTATCCTGGTTACCGGTCCCACCGGCTCGGGAAAAACCACGACCCTGTACTGCGCTTTGAACAAGATCAGTAATGAATCCAACAAGATAATTACCATTGAAGATCCGGTTGAGTACCAGTTGAAAGGGATTAACCAGATCCAGGTCCGACCGGACATCGACCTGACCTTCGCCAAGGGGCTCCGGTCCATCGTCCGCCAGGATCCCGATGTCATTATGGTTGGCGAGATCCGCGACCTGGAAACTGCCGAGATCGCGGTCCAGTCTTCTTTGACCGGCCATCTGGTCTTTTCCACCCTGCATACCAACGATGCGGTTTCGGCGGTGGTCCGGATGATCGACCTGGGGGTAGAGCGTTTTCTGCTGGTGTCCTCTCTGCGCGGGGTCATGGCCCAGCGCCTGGTCCGACGGATCTGCCCCCATTGTAAGGAGAAAAAGGGGCTGGCTTCGGAGGCCCTTGGGTTCATGCCTGATGATGAAGATTTTTACCTCTATGAAGGGCAGGGCTGCACTTTGTGCGGTAACAGCGGGTATCTGGGGCGGGTTGGGCTTTACGAATTCCTGGCCATGAACGATAAATTGATCAGGGTCATCTCCCATGGGGCGGATCTGGTGGATATCCGTAAGGTTGCGGTGGAATCCGGTTTTCAGGGGATGTATGAGGATGGTCTCGTCAAGGTCCGGGCTGGGGTAACGACCCTGGCCGAAGTGGTCCGGGTCTCTGGGCGCTAAAGACCCATTCTAAGTTGAAATTCGTATGCTGGAGAAATTCATGATCGAATTTCTCCATAAACTTTAGGCACGTTTGTTATGTCACTTTTCAGTTATATCGCAGTTGATGGGGCCAACGCGATCAAGCGAGGTACCCTTGATGCTGATGACCGGGAAACGGTGGCCGCCCGGTTGATGGAATCGGGTTTGCGTCCTCTGGAAATTCGCCATGCATTTCAGTCGCGAAAGCGGGTGGTCATGCCCTGGCGATTCGGAACGGAACGGGTAACCCGTGGTGATATAGATTTTTTCACCAAGCAGGTATCGCTTTTACTTGGGGCCGGGCTATCGTTGGACAGCGCCCTCCGGACCATCAAGCAACACAGTCACAAAGCAGCCTTTCGTGATTTTACCGGGGAAATCGAGCGGAAGTTGAAGGAGGGGAAATCCTTTTCCGAGGCGCTTTCTGATTACCCAAAACAGTTTTCCCCGATGTATGTCAATATTATCAAGGCCGGTGAGGAAGGCGGCATTCTGCCGGCTATGCTTACCAGGATCTCCGAT
Source organism: Pseudomonadota bacterium (assembly GCA_018814305.1). Taxonomy (GTDB): domain Bacteria; phylum Desulfobacterota; class Desulfobulbia; order Desulfobulbales; family JAGXFP01; genus JAHJAA01. The sequence goes on along the minus strand of JAHJAA010000035.1, from coordinate 2,115 downwards.
TATCAAGCATCTTTTCAGGAACTCAAGCAGTTTATCGTATCCGCCTCGATCTACCCCGCCATTCTCCTGGTGGTGGGCTTTGTCGCCTTGATGGTCCTGATTGTTGCGATTCTTCCCAGGTTCGAGGTTTTGTTCGAGGGAATGGGACAGGAGTTGCCGCTCAATGTGAGGGTTATGATCGATTCGGCCAGGATGATCAGTGATCATCTTTTTGCTGCTCTGTTGGTCATGGCTGGGGTACCCCTGTTGATCTACCGTTATATTACAAGTGAAGCAGGGAGTCAGGCCCTGGATCGACTGGCCATCCGGTTGCCCTTGATCTCTGCATTTGTCAAGGATCTGGAAACAACCAGGATCTTCAGGACCCTGGAGGTTTTGGTGAACAATGGGGTTCATTTGAGTACCGCCTTGAAGATCAGTGCCGGAGTGGCGAGCAATCGCGAGTTCAAAAGGCTTCTGAACAGGGCAACTTCAGCCCTGAAAGAAGGGCAACGGGTCGGGCTCAAATTGAAGGGCTCCGGGCTTTTGCCCGACCTGGCCGGAGATCTGTTGGCCATTGGCGAGGAATCGGGTCGGGTCGGGTTGGTTTGTGGTCAGATCGCCGATCATTATGAAGAAGGTCTTCGGCTTAAAGTCAAACGCCTGCTGGCCCTGATCGAACCCCTGTTCATCCTGATCATTGCCCTGGTCGCCGGATATGTGGTGGTCACCATGCTGTCGGTGATCTTGAGCATTAACGAGATCGCTGGGTAAGGTATGTTTTTCCGGTTGTTGCCCCGACGGGAGAGACCGGGGGATGTTTATTCCCAACAGGGCTTTTCGCTCCTGGAAATGATCGCCGTTCTGGTGATCGTAGCCATGATGTTTTCAGTCGCCGTCCCATCGCTCAGCAGGATGATTGATGGATTGAGATTTCGTCAGGAATTCAGAAGGTTTGCCGCTACACTCCGATATGCCAGGCTTGTTTCGGTCAGCAGGAGGGAGGTGGTGCGTTTCACAATCGATGATCTTGATGGCTGTAAGATGGTGTTAACCGGAGCACTCGAGGAAGAAAGGGATTGCCAGCTGGTTGGTGGGGATGTTTTGACCCTGGATCCTGACGAAGTGGTGTTCTTTCCAGAGGGCCATGCCACCCCGGGGATTCTGACCCTGACCAGGGATGAGAAGTTTAAACGGATCCGCATTGACCTGCTCACCGGTTTACCCCTGGTAGAAAAGGATTTTGGGGTTGCTCGATGAAGATTGGCTGGGATTCCGAGGAAGCAGGGCGGGCGGGTCCCCGTCGTCTCAGGGGAGTCGGTCAAGCAGGGATGACCCTGTTCGAGATGATGATCGCCATGGTTATGATGGTCATGGTAACGTCAATCCTCTACTCGGTGCTCAATGTTGGGATAAAGTTTTCCAGTAAGGGTGAGGCCAGAATCATGGCCGACGAGCAGGAACGATCTTTTCTGGACCTGCTTCATCGACAGGTCCAGGGGGCTTGGTACAGCTTGGGCGAGCACCGGGTGATGATCAACTCGGCCGATGAGCAACTGGTCATGGTTACCAGTCAACCTCTTCTGAATAGAACCGATGGTCTGGTTGTGGCCATCTATTCCTATGATGACAGAGACGGGACGGTGTACTACACCGAAAAGCGTGACTTCTATAATGAGACTTATTATGAAGATTACCAGGTTGACCTTGATGACATGATTGTTCTTTTGAAAAACAGAAAGGATTTTACCATGTCGTTTGAGGATCTGACTGGGACGTTTGAGGTAACCTTGGAGGGGCGGAGTCATGAGTTCATTCCACGGTCCTGGCGGCATAACGAAGACGATTGATCGATCCGGCAGGCTTTGAGGCGCCAAACCGTGGTGAGCAGGAACTATTTTAAATAAATTTAGAACCTTACCGGTGATTTTAGTGGTTTTTATGGCAAGGCTCTCTGAATAAGCGGTTCAATCTTTATTCGATTTAGAATCTGTAGCTAGTGTTTAATTGCAATAATTTATTTATTTATGTATATTTGGGGCATGCCAAGACAAGCCCCAAATATTATCCTGACTACGGAAGAAGCCAGCACGCTAAAAACAATTTCAAATAGCCGATCGGCCGAATATCGCCAAG
>JAHJAA010000034.1 GCA_018814305.1 Pseudomonadota bacterium | reverse complement strand
CTTGGCGATATTCGGCCGATCGGCTATTTGAAATTGTTTTTAGCGTGCTGGCTTCTTCCGTAGTCAGGATAATATTTGGGGCTTGTCTTGGCATGCCCCAAATATACATAAATAAATTAATTATTGCAATTAAACACTAGTTAAAGCAGCAGTATTCGCTCTTGATCACGGTTTTATTACGGCCATCATCCTTGGCAATAAAAAGACAGCGGTCAGCCTCCTTGAACAGCTCATCCATGGCAATCACTTCTCCCGCGTTCATGCAGGAAACCCCGATACTGATGGTGATCGTCAGTCTTCGGTCATCATAGGTGAAGACCTTTTCAGCCAAGGTCTGCCTGAGCCGGTCACAGACCTGGAAGGCCTGTTCTCCTGTGGTTTCAGGTAGAATCAAGAGAAACTCTTCCCCGCCGTATCTCCCCAGGATGTCATAGTCCCGAAGACGCCCGGAAATAAACTGGGCCATTTCGTGGAGGATATTGTCGCCGCACTGGTGTCCAAAGGTATCATTGAATTTTTTAAAATGATCGATATCGATGACCGCCATGGAAAGTGGACGTTTCTTGCGTTTGTGGGTGATCATTTCTTCAAAGAGTTTGTTCAGGATGTTGCGCCGGTTGGGAACCTGGGTGAGATCGTCGGTGCGGCTTAATTTCTCCAGTTCGGCCTTTGATTTCAACAGGTCATTTTGATAAATGACCCAGTCGGAGATATCGAAGATGGAGATGAGGATGGAATCCGTCACCCCATTGTCGTTTTTCATCGGTGACAGGATTATGGTTTGCTCCATTGGTTCAAGATGGCGGTTAAGGTATGAGCGGACCGACATGAAGGGAAACATGTTCCGATGGAGCTTGTTGTTAAAAAAGGCTGGTTTGCCGCTTTTTATGACTTCCCTTGCTTTTTTGAGAAAGCCCTTGGGGGCAAGTTTGGGAAAAATCTCTTTGATCTTTTGGCCGAGGACATCTTCAAAGTTGACCATACTGTGTTCGGTGATCCACCGGTTCCAGAAGATGACTTTGAGGTCACGATCAAGAATGATGGCACCGATACTCAGGTGATTTAATATCTGAAAAAAATCAATCATGATCTATTTGGACCTGACGGGTTCCGTTAACTTGCCGGCGGAAGAAAAAACATGATGAAAAATTGTTGTATTTCAACACTGAAGAACAGATAAACCAAGGCGGCAATCGATAAAAAGGGGCCATAGGGTATAACTGTTTTCCCCCCCTTGCCTTGTTTGATCATGGCGCCGATGCCTACGACGGTACCCAGTAGTGAACTGCCGAAGACCACAAACGGTAAGGCCTGCCAACCGAGAAAGGCGCCGATCATGGCAAGCAGTTTAATATCCCCCCCCCCCATTCCTTCCCGGCGGGTGATCAGATAATAGGTCATGGCGATGAGGTAGAGGCTTCCCCCTCCGGCCAGAATCCCGAGGCTGGAACTTTGCCAGGAAACCAAGGGATTAAAAAAAGAGGCTAAAAATCCTGCAACGATCCCGGGGAGACTGATTACGTCGGGAATGATTTGATGGGCGGCGTCGATGAAGATGATCGCCAGCAGGGCGGCGGCAAAGGGAAAGTAGATGGACGCTTCCACCGGTGGGAAGGTTCTGAACAGAAAAAAACCGAGCCCGGCCATGATCGTCTCGACAACTGGATATTGCCAGGAGATCTTCATGCTGCAGCCCCGGCATTTCCCTAAGAGCAAGAAAAAACTGAGGATCGGAATGTTGTCGAACCAACGGATCGGTTTTCCGCACCCGGGGCAATGTGATCCCGGGAAAACAATGGAACCTTCGGGATCGGGCAGGCGCAGGATCACTACATTTAGAAAACTTCCGACGATTGCTCCTAAAAGGGCACCCGGTATGGAGAGAGCGGTAATATTCATGAAGGCCTTTTTTATTTATTAAAGTTAGAAGAGTATATGTTATTTTCTCGGTGAGGGAAATGGAAAAATCCTGATCACGCTGCAGCAACGCTTTAATGGTAAAAGTGTCCAAATGGGAATGACCCCGGCAGAAGCAGTTCAGCGGTTGAAGATTGAGGTTTTTACTCCGGATTGGTGCCTGAGCCGACGCCGGATCGCATTGCTTTACGAGGTCTTTGAGGTTCTTGGGCCCGAACATCAGAGGCGCAAAGGAATAACATATATTCTTAAGATGGCCAGAGGAACCTTGGATTATATCAGCCGTCATGAGCAAGATTTTTACCCGCCAGCCCTTGATTTTCTAAAGGAGGCCCTGGCTCATCTGCTGAAGGCTTCTGAGGATACGTCTTTCAACGCAGCTGAGGAGGCTCGAATATTTACCGGGGTCTATGAGCGTTTTATGGCTTTAAAACGTCGGGTCGGCCATGCCGGTAAGGGGAGGTCGAAGACAGAGCAAGATAGTTCTATTCGGTTAAATCGTTCTGGGAATGACGATGAAATAGATGGAGAAATATAAATTCACATTGTGGTAACATGGCGCTATAGAATAATGTCGACGATAATCAATCGAGGATTGATACGTTGAGAATAGTGAACATGGTGGAACTGCCAGGAGGGTGAAATGTCTGAAGTTGAGCGACGCAAGAACACCAGGGTTCCGTTTCAAGCGACTCTGGATCTGAAGTTTGCCGATGGACGCACTCATAAGTGTGAAACAAATAATCTGAGTCTCTATGGCGTTTTTGCGGAAGGGGTTTCCGGTCACCCTAGGGGGGAAGTATGTGATGTTGTGCTTAACCTTACCGGAGCGACCAGTGATGTTCGGCTCCGCATGAAGGGTGAAATCATGCGGGTGGAATCCAACGGAGTGGGCCTGAAATTTGTAGAGATTGATTTGGACAGCTTTTATCATTTGAAAAATATATTATACTACAATTCCGGTGACCCTGATCGGCTGGAAGAAGAATTTTTCAGTCAATTTGACCAATAGGTATTGATGATGAATCGACCAGATGAAAGACGTCAGGATGTCCGGGTTACGTTCCGGGCTTCAGCCAAACTCGAATTTTCGGGTTCCCGACGATTCGAAGAGTGTGAGACCAAGAACGTCAGTGTCAGCGGGGTTTTTGTCGAGGGTGTCACCGGGGTGGCTCTCGGAGAGAAGTGTGATGTGGAATTCCATTTAGTTGGACGAACCAGTACGTTGGTGCTGGAGATGGCTGCAGAGGTTGTTCGCATTGAAGATACAGGGGTAGCATTACAGTTTTATGATGTCGATCAGGATAGTTTCTGCCATATGCAGAACATTGTCTATTTTAACTATAAACATTCGGGTGAATTGAGCGAGATCACCGATGAATACGCCGTTGAAGTGGAAGATGAGTCTCTGTATTTCGGCATTGTCGGTGACTATGTCCCATTGCCTGATGACTATCTTGACGAAGATGAGGACTTGGATGATGAGTTTTCCTCGGATCTGGATCAGGATATCATTGATCAGGTTCGTTATCAAAAAGATAATGATGACTATTGATCCAGGAGCGATATATGGCATTAATGCAGATAACTGTGATTCCCTTGGGGACCAGATCCGTCAGTGTCGGCGATTTTGTCGCTGGAATTCAGAAAAAATTGGGGAAACAAGACCTTCGGTTCACCTTGACCGACATGGGAACCATTGTCGAGGGGAGCGCTGAGGCACTTTTGGCTGTTGCGGCGACAATCCATGAATATCCCTTCACAAAAGGGGTGAAGAGAGTGGTCACCCAGATCGTCATCGATGATCGGCGGGATAAATCAGTCGGTATAGGTGATAAAATCACTTCGGTTGAGGACAGGCTGCATTTAACGTAGTTACCCCCTTCGCTCAAATATGATTCACCCAATCTTTGATTGGCATGTGTTTGGTCTGGTTAAATGTTCTTTGATCGAACCCCCAAGGACCATTGATCCAGGGGTGTTCTTTAGTAAAACTGAATTCAATGAAAGCTATGAAACGATTAAGACCCGAATATCCGATGCATAAGGGACCGGTCATTGTGGTGCTCTTTTTTCTCGTTCTCTTGGGAACCGGGGTGGCCTTTGGTGAACCGGAGAGAGTGCTTGAGCAGGCAGTCCGGATATGTCTTAGTTGTATCGGGATTGGATAGTGCTTTCCCGGGAGTAGGCTTGTAGTAGCTTGCTCCATCAATTTTTGTTATCTCAATAAAGCTGTGATCAACGTGCTTCTTCTTTTTGTAATTCCACTCTAACGAATTCTGGCGGATACTGATCATGGAGTATGTCCGAAAATGGGTTCAGGTCATATTTGGTTTTTTAACCAACGGTTACTGGGCCTTTCCTTTTACCCGGGAAATTTATCAGGGGCCTTTGAAGGTGATTTGTGCTCCAGGGTTGAATTGTTATTCCTGTCCTGCCGCCACAACATATTGCATCATCGGATCGATCCAACAGCTTTTGGCCAATATTCGACTCTCTCTTGATGGTGGGCAGTATTTTGTCGGGTTGTACGTGGTTGGTTCAGCAGGTGTTCTTGGGGGTATGTTTGGGCGGATGATTTGCGGTTGGGCCTGTCCCTTTGGGTTTGTCCAGGAACTGATCCACAAAATACCTTCGCCGAAATTCGCAATCCCCCGCCCCTTGCGTTATGTGAAGCTTTTTTTGCTCGTTGTTTTTGTGATTTTATTGCCGGCCTTTGCAATTGATGAATTCGGGGCGGGCAAAACGTGGTTTTGTGAATATATCTGCCCTGCCGGTACTTTTGAGGCCGGACTTCCGATGATCTTTCTTCAGCCCGGTTTACGTTCGACCCTGGGGCTGCTGTTTTTAAATAAATTTGTTATACTTGTACTCTTTATCGTCTGGAGCGTTTTTGCCAGCCGTCCCTTTTGTCGGGTAGGATGTCCACTGGGGGCTTTTTATGGCTTGTTCAGCCGTTTTCGAGTCGTCAGGCTCCGGTGGGATGAGCAACGCTGTACCCATTGCCGGGCCTGCCATTCGGTCTGCCCTATGGGAGTCAAATTCGACGAAACGCCTGAGGATATGGAATGCATCACGTGCATGAAATGTATGACCAAGGCATGTGGTTACGATGCGATTTATCTTGAGGTGGGCGGAGTTCCTGTGCGTGCTGGCCGTTATGCTGCACCGAGGCTGACCCCGGTGATTGAGGGAGATGTGGACGGTCGGATTGATCCGGCAGGATTCAACGAATGATGAAAGCCAGAGGGGGCAATCTGCCTCAGCCTGTTGCGGGTCGGCTTTCATCCAGCAAAAATGGGGGTGTTTTTTTGATTTTCGGTTGTATGAAGAAGATGGCTATCGGGTTCCTGGTCGTTCTGTTTTTGGTCTCGGTCTGCGAGGCCATAACCATGGTGAGCATCAATGGCGCAAAAGTGAACATGCGTTCTGGACCCGGAGAGAACTATTCTGTTCTTTGGGAGCTTGGGAATGGGTTTCCTTTGAAGAGGATTTCTGAGCAGAAGAACTGGGTGAAGGTTGAGGATTTTGAGGGTGATGTTGGCTGGGTTTATGGGAAGTTGATCAGCAAAGAACCTCATTTTATTGTCAAAAAAAAGAGGATCAATATCAGAAGTAGTCCCAGCTCAAAGAGTAAGGTTGTTGGGAAAGCCAATTATGGGGTGGTCTTCAAAACCCTGGAACAAAAAAACGGTTGGGTCAAGGTAAAGCATGAGAACGGGCTGACCGGATGGATTTCAAGAAGTTTGGTTTGGGGGTGGTGATTTTTTAATCTATCCTCTGGCCTTCTAGGTTGAAACCAACCCAATTTTCTGTTTGGCCCCTTGGCTCATGAATTTTTTTTAGGCTACCCATCATTACATGCCTTCAGAACCTGACCGGCAATGGCGGGTAATGGAACCACCAGGCTGATTGCTCCGATCTTGATGGCCTCGTTGGGCATTCCAAAGACCACCGAGGTGGCTTCATCCTGGGCAATGGTGCATGAGGCCCCGGCATGTTTCATTTCAAGCATGCCCCGGGCTCCGTCATCACCCATGCCGGTCATGATTACGCCCACCGCATTTTTTCCCGCATACCGTGCCGCCGAGCGGAAAAGCACATCCACCGAGGGTCGATGGCGGCTGACCAGCGGACCATCCTTGATTTCCACATAGTAACGGGCTCCGCTTCTCTTCAATAACATATGGTGATTGCCGGGGGCGATCAGGGCTCGGCCCCGGAGCACCGAGTCGTTGTTTTGCGCCTCCTTGACCTCGATCTGGCAGAGACCATTGAGACGCTGGGCAAAGGCGGCGGTGAAATGTTCCGGCATATGCTGGACAATGACGATCCCCGGGGCATCCACCGGCAGCATTTCCAGAAAGGTTCGCAAGGCCTCGGTCCCGCCGGTTGAGGCCCCAATAACCACGACTTTTTCCGTGGTCTGGACCATGGCCCTGGTGGTCGGTTTGGCGATGACCGCATCGGCGGTCAGTTTGGGCTGAACCGCCTTTCTCTCCGGCAGTTTCTTGGTCACCGCCTGGGCCGCCGCCTTGACTGCGTCGCAGATGGCGATGCGGGACTCCTCCAGAAAGATCTTGGCCCCCAATTTCGGTTTCTGGATAATCTCCACGGCCCCGTATTCCAGGGCCTTCAGGGCGGTTTCCGATCCCTTTTCGGTAAGGGTTGAGCAGATCACCACCGGGATGGGATTCTGGGACATGATTTTCCGCAGGAAGGTGATGCCATCCATCCGGGGCATTTCCACATCCAGGGTGATCACGTCGGGGATTTCCTGGCGCATTCGGTCGGCGGCAATATAGGGATCCATGGCGGTGGCGATGACCTGGATAGCAGGGTCGGAGTTGAGGATCTCCTCCAGGGTCTGGCGAACCACGGCCGAGTCATCGACTATCAGGACTTTTATTTTCTTTTCCATGGTAAAGGACCTTTGGTGTCTTTCGATTTTATTTTAGAAATCGAAATCGTTCTTTTATAACGGGTGAGCATATCTTCATGCCGTGAAAGGTCAGACGTTCAAGGGGGATGTTGCTCACATTTTCGTTACATAGATTTTTGCCCTTGAATCTTTTCGCCCAGACCTCTCCGGTCGGGGTCATAAAGTAGATTTTTCGGCCGGAGGTTCCGTCTATATCGGAATTGTGGGGGGAAAGGCCTCTGGCCGCCAGGGTTGACAGGGCGACCTCGATATTCATTCGCCCGATTTTCCCGGCTGTCTCAAGAGCTGGCGAGGACCCCACTCCATTTGCCCCCCCAAAAATTTTAATTTCCAGTTGAGCCGGATTAATCCCATGCTTACTAAAGGCGGCAAGCATCGCCTCGATGGAGCAATCCATGTATTTATATTTTTCACTGCAGCCCGTGAGGCATTTTGTGTGGTCTTTGCATCTCGGGAGCTGGGCGTGGCAGATTGAGGCGAACCCTGTGTGGTGTTCGACCATGGTCACTGCGACACATGATCCCAGCACGGTGGAAACACAGGCGGACTTCTTGTCAAAAAATATTTCACCGGGTTTGAGGTATACGAGGGGGATGCAATCTTCCACGGTCATGCCGTTTTCCGGTAAATGGTCGGTCCCACTGCAGTCAGGGGCAGGCGGAAACCGCTCAGGGTTTCGGAGTGGCCGATGAACAGGTAACCCCCGGTGCGGAGGTGGCGGCACATCTTTTCCAGAACGGTTTGCTGGGTCTCATGGTCGAAGTAGATGATGACGTTGCGGAAGAAGATAATATCCATCCGGGTGGGAAGGTCAAAGTCCGGATCCATGAAGTTGATCTGTTTAAACCGGACCTTGCTCCGTAACTGCGGCACAATCCTGACCTGATTTTTAGCCCGATCCTTGCTTTTCAAAAGGTACTTTTTTTTGAATCCCAGGGGAATCGGCGCGGCCAGATTCTGGGGGTAGATGGCTGACTGGGCCTTTTTGAGCACGGTGGTGCAGATATCACTGGCCAGAATCGAATAGTTTATGCCCGGCTGGGAATGGATAAAATCATCCATCAGCATGGCCAGGGTATAAGGCTCTTCGCCCGACGAGCAACCGGCGCTCCAGAGATTGATAACTCGGGGGATGTTCCGCTCATTGCGGGCAAGAAGCTGGGGCAGGGCGGTCCCGATGAGATAGTCAAAGTGGTGGGGTTCACGGAAGAAGTCGGTTTTGTTGGTGGTGATGACATCGATGAAATCCTGGATTTCGGCACGTCCGTCGGCTGTTTTGAAGACATAATCGAAATACTCCTCATAGGAATGGAGCTGCCGGATCCTGAGTCGTTTAGCCAGGCGGGCCTGGATCATGGTCTTTTTGGCACTGGTGACGTTAATGCCCAACTCGGACATGATGACCTCCTGGAAACGGAGGAACATCATGTCCGACATTGCTTCAGGGACAAAACTCCCGGGAGGATCGCCTTTATCCTTTTGTTCTTGATACTCCTGGCTTGCCGATGTCATGGTGGGTATGTCTGCCTCAGAGTCCCGTGGTGTCGGTGGCCATAGCCCCTTCGCGTTCAACCGAGGCGATCCTGGTCAGTTCATCAGCGGAAAAGACCCGGTCGACATCCAGGACCAGGATGAATTGGTCATTGCGCTTGCCGACTCCCTTGATGAAATCGGTGCGCCAGCGTGAGCCGATTTTTGGCGGCGGCTCAATCTGATTCGCTTCGAGTTCCATGACTTCATGGACTGAGTCCGCCAGGGCGCCGAGCACGGTGATTTCCCCATCCAGATCCAATTCCATTACCACGATTCTCGAATCCAGGGTTTGCTCGATGGGGCTCATACCGAATTTGATCCGCATATCGATCACCGGTACCACCGTACCCCGGACGTTGATGATCCCCCGCATGAAGTCAAGGGCGCGGGGAATCTTGGTGATGGCGGCGATATCCAACACCTCACGCACCTGAAAGACATCCAGGGCAAAGAGCTCTTCACCTAGGCGGAAGGTGAGATAGAGGGCGGTTTTGTTGATTCTCTGATCGGATTCCATGGCTTCTCTCCTAATACTTTTCAAAGTCATGATCCAGGTGATCGCCGGCCCCGCTTTCCTGGTCCAGATCATAGGCAAAGCCGGAGGTTGCCTCGGTGGACTTGGCCGATGCTTTTTTGTCCTTGTTGGGCAGATGGGCGATGAGATGGCTGTCTCTGGCCGGTTTGGCCCGCATTGTGCCGGAACTGCGGCCTCTATCCATTTGGCCGGAACGTGATTTGTTGCCGTCGTCCAGTTTGAAAAATTCAATGGTGTTGAGCAGCATCTCGGCCTGACTGGCCAATTCTTCCGAGGTGGAAGACATCTCTTCGGCCACCGCCGCATTCTGTTGGATGACCTGATCGAGCTGCTGGATTGCCTTGTTGATCTGGTCGGCGCCGGAGTTCTGTTCATTACTGGCCGCACTGATCTCCTGGACCAGTTCGGAGGTCTTCTGGATATTGGGCACCAGTTTCGCCAGCAGGTTACCGGCATGTTCGGCTACTTCCACGCTGGAGGAGGAGAGTTTGCTGATTTCAGCGGCGGCGGTCTGGCTCCGTTCGGCCAGTTTCCGGACCTCCGAGGCCACCACGGCAAAACCCTTGCCGTGTTCACCGGCCCGGGCCGCTTCGATGGCTGCATTCAAAGCCAACAGATCGGTCTGGCGGGCGATCTCTTCGATAATGGAGATCTTCTCAGCGATGTTTTTCATGGCTGAAACGGTTTGGGATACCGCCTTGCCGCCTTCCACCGCATCCTGGGATGACTGGTCGGCGATCTTGCCGGTCTGCAGGGCATTGTCGGCACTCTGACTGATGTTCGAGGCCATCTCTTCCATGGAGGAGGAGGCCTCCTCGGCGGCCGCGGCCTGTTCGGTGGCACCCTGGGACATCTCCTCAGCGCTGGAGGAGAGCTGCTGGCTGCCGGAAGAGACATTGTTGGCGGCACCCAGCACATCGCCGACCACCATGCGGAGTTTGCCCACCATGTTCTTCATGGCGGTGAGCAATTGTCCAATCTCGTCCTTGCTGGTGACGGTGAGATCCACATTGAGATCTCCGTTGGCCACGGCATTAAGGCTCTTGACCAGTTCAATGATTGGCCGCGAAATCATCCCGGCAATGAGAAAGGCCAGCAGCAACCCGATACCAACGGCGACCCCGCCGGAACTCAAGGCGACAATCGAGGCCATTTGGGCTCGGCTTTCGATGGCCGTATGTTTCGCTTCGGAGCTTTCATGCGATTCCTTGATCATATTGTTGATCATCGGTTCGATCTCATGAACTGCCTGGCGCATCTCTTCGGTCTTTTCGGCAATCTCCTTGTCCTGGGCGACCAGGGCGTCAAAGGATTCCCGGTATTCCTTCATCCCCTTCTCCACATCGGCGACATGCTCTGGAGCGAGTTTGGCGGAGCGGAAGGAGGTCAGGATCGTCTCGATAACCGCATGGGTCTGTTGGACGTATTTCTCTTCGCCTCGTAACATGTAATCCTTTTCTTGCTTACGAAGGTTATAGGCCATGGTCAATGCGCCGGGAAGATGCACTAATTCCAGGGCATTCTCAATCTCGTGGGCCGCTCCACGGAGATCGTTATAGGCAGATTCTTTCTTCTGTTCGGTGGTGGCAGAGAGGAACTGTTGCATGGCCTCCTTATATTTCGGGAGGGCGGCCTGCTGGCGTTTTTTGGCTTCTGCTTCACAGAGGCTCTTTTCCAGTTCCTTTCCGTAGAGGGCTACGGCGGCAATCCATTTTTCCTTGTAACTGTCCTTGCCGGTGAGTTTATAATCCTTTTCGTAGCGACGGAAGTTGAGCATGGCCTCTTCGAGATCACCGACCTCGTGCTCCTTGGCCATCTCCTGAAAGTACTCGGCGGCAGCCCGGAATTTGGCCTGGAGGCCGGATTTGTGATCGAGTCCTTTGACCTCTTCCGCTTCGTGGACATGCCCGAAGGCCAGGTCATACTTGGCGGCCTGTTCGCCGATCTTGCCGGCCAATTCAACCATGTCGTCATGGCCAGCCTCCTTGGCGGCCTTGGCGGCGAGTTCCGCTTCATCCTTGATGGTTTTGACGGCCTCGTCGACGAGGGTGATATACTTTTTGTCCTTTCTGATAAAAAAATCCTTTTCGCTGCGCCGCGCTTCAAGCATAGCGATATCAATGAGTCTCGCATGGGTAGCCATGGCCATATCAGCATCCATCAACGATTCATAACGCGATAAAGTAGTGCTCAGACTGAACTGATAGATCCCGATCACTATCAGGGTCATGAGCAGTACGACGCCGATGGAGCCTAAAATTTTCATCTTGATCTGTAAGTCTTTGAATTTCATACCTTTTCTCCCTAGTTTTGGTCAGTAACTTGTTGGTTCCCCCGTCCTTTTCAAAACAAATTTTCCGCGCCATGAAGGTGAATCGGCCTAGGTGTACTGTTCGCAATGGTCGGATCCATAGCCATGGAGTATTTTATTGATATTTAACCACCTCTTCGCTCAATTTCGGCGCAGTGCACCAGTTGTGGAATATCCAGAATCAGGGCCACGGTGCCGTCGCCCAGGATGGTAGCCCCGGACAGGCCGGTGATGTTCTGGTAAACCTTGCTGAGGCTCTTGATTACGGTCTGGTGCTGGCCAATGACACTGTCCAGGCCCATGCCGATCCGGCTGCCGTTCACCTCCACCACCACCACCTTTTCCAGGGGAGGTGGTTCACCCTTGCAGCCGAACATCTCTCGGAGACTGATATAGCTGAAGATTTCGCCCCGGAAGGAGATCATATTCCGTTCCTGGGCGAGGCGTGCCTCCTGGCGAGTCAGTTCCAGGCATTCCTCCACTGCGGTGAGTGGGATTACGAAAAAACCAGTGTCGATCTGGACCAGTAACCCGTCGATGATGGCCAGGGTGAGTGGCAATTTCAGGGTAACGGTGGTCCCGGTCCCTTTGTTGCTCTCCAGTTCGATGGTGCCGCGCAGGGCATCAATATTGCGCTTGACCACATCCATGCCGACCCCTCGGCCGGAGACATCGGAAACGGTCTTTGCGGTTGAAAAGCCCGGGGCGAAGATCAGGGCGAACAGTTCGCTTTCCGGGGGGGTGGCATCGGCGGAGAGCAGATTTTTTTCCACGGCCTTGGCCCGGATGGCCTCGGCATCAAGGCCCTTGCCGTCATCGGTGATCTGGAGATAGACATTGGCCCCGGAATGAAAGGCCTTGAGGTGGACGGTGCCCTGGGGAGGTTTGCCGGCGGCCTCGCGTTCTTCCGGCATCTCGATTCCGTGGTCGATGCAGTTTCTGATCAGGTGGACCATGGGGTCGTTCAATTTGTCGATCACCGTCTTGTCCAGTTCGGTATCCTCACCCTCGGTGGTCATGACGATCTGTTTCCCCAGCCCCTTGGAAAGGTCACGGACTAGGCGGCGGAATTTGCTGAAGGTGTCACCAATGGGCAGCATCCGGATACTCATGGCGTTGTTTCGCAGTTCCGCGGTGAGCCGGTCGGCCTCCTCGGAGATGGAGATCAGGTCGGGGTCATTCTCCCGCAAGGCCTTTTGGCTGAGCCGGGCCTGCAAGGTGACCAGCTCACCCACCAGATCCACCAGGTTGTCCAGGCGTCCAGCCTCAACCCGGATGGTGGAGGTTTCGGCATGATCCTTGTGCTTTTGGCGGACCTTGGTCAGGTGGTTCTGCTCGGCCAGGGCGTTATCGATGGCATCGTTGCTGGCCAGATTGGCCTCGACCAGGACCTCCCCGATCCTTTTTTGTTTGGCAAGGCAATTGGATAGTTCGGAGGCGGAGAGAACATTCCGGTCCACCAGGATTTCGCCGAGTTTTTTATGCTGGGTGTCATCATCGGGATCAAGGTCTTCATCGATCAGATCGATCCTGATTTCGCTGCAATCCTCCACAAAGATAAAGACATCCTTGATGGCATTTTCTCCGCTCCTGGTGGTCAAAATGACCTCCCAATAGACGTAGCAGAGTTCCGGATTGATCTCGGTAAGCGGCGGGATGGCCTCATTGCCGATGATGATGGTGCATTCTCCGAGTTCGGCCAGTTCTTGCAGCAGCAGGATGGGGTTGGTGCCGGTGAGCAGGATCTCGGGAGTGGGCTTGAAGGAGACCCGAAAGGTTGCCAGTTTCCCTTTTACCTCAGGAAGGGGTGCCCGTGGTTTCGGGGGCGGACTGCCTGATTTAGAGGTGTTCTCAGGGGCTGCTTTCTCCCCTTTTGTTCCCTGGGTCAGGTGTTTGATATTGATCAGGATTTCATCGGCCGTTTGCTGGTCTTCTTCGGAACGATTGCCATGGTCCTCGAGCATTTTTCTGATCTCATCCCGGGCCGCCAGGGTCAGATTAATCAGGTCACTGCTCACGGTAAGCTCGCCGGAGCGGACCAGGTCAAAGGCCGTTTCCACGTGATGGGTAAAGGTGGCGATTTCATCGAAGCCGAACATGGCCCCGGAACCCTTGATGGTATGCAGCGCCCGAAAAACCCTGCCGATCAGCTCCATATCGTCGGGTCTTTCTTCAAGTTCCAGGAGAGAGGTCTCCAATTCGGTGAGAATTTCTCTGGCTTCTTCAATATATGCGGTTTGATGTGTGTCCATGGATCATGCCCCGATGATTTTTTTGACAACGGCCAGCAGTTGCTCCGGTTTGAAGGGCTTGACGATCCATCCGGTGGCCCCGGCCTGTCGTCCCTCCTGCTTTTTGCTGTCCTGGGATTCCGTGGTCAGGAGGACAATGGGTAAAAACTTCAGGGCCGGATCGCTACGGACGGCCCTGACCAGTTCGATTCCGTCCATCACTGGCATGTTCAGGTCGGTGATAATCAGATTGACTGCGGCGGCTTTCAATTTATCCAGGGCATCCTGGCCGTGTTCCGCCTCCACCACCCCGTATCCGGCGCCCGAGAGGGTGAAGCTTACCATTTGTCGGACACTGGCTGAGTCGTCAACGGTCATAATGGTCTTACTCATCGGAACCCCTCCTTATGCCAGAGGCAGCCTGGATCTAACTTGAAGGGGCACCGCCGATTGGTAAATCCGGCCTGTTCAATCTGCTGGGCAACAGATTCCGGCCAGGGGGAGCTGATGGTAACCGTTGTGTTTAATTCACACGCAGTGCGATGGGCAGCACAGAGCAGTTGCATGAAGGTCAGATCAACTTCTACAACCGCCTGCACATCGAGGGTAACGGGCGAGCCTGATTCCAGTGCGGTGCGGAGCATTGCCGTGAATTCAGCGGCCCGGCCGATGGTGAAATCCCCGCGCAGGGCCAGGAATTTTGCCGGTGAATGAACTGTTTCTTGTTGGGTCATACCTCTCTCCTGTGGTAACCGATCAAATTGAGCTTGTTTTTTAAAATTCCTCCCAATACAGTCAGGGTAGGTTGCTCTTAAAAGAGTTCAACGTTGGTACCAAGATCTTCTTCCTCGGTTTGATTCTCCCCATTCTCTGCAATTATATTCTCCTCTGGAGGCCCGGGGGGGGCAAAAAAGAGAACATCGGCAGTCAGGTCCTCTCCATTGCCAGTGGCTTCAGCGGGAGAGGTATCCTGGACGTTATCGAAAAGAACAATGTTGTCCGCTTCTTTGTAGGGAGTGATTTCCTCTGAGATTGGGTCTGAGGTCGATCCATCCTCGTCAAACCAGAGAACTTCATCGGTTGCGGCATCAATCCCCTGATCCTGCGCAGAGGAGCTTTCCGCAGAGGTTAACCGGTGATGGACCAGGCGTTCCTGGTCCATGGTGTATCGGTCTGCAACCTTTGCCATGGCCCCGTCCATCGTGGTGGTGTTAACCCCGTGACACCATTCGGCGAGTTGGGCGATGATCGCCTCGGCTTCGGCGAGGTTTCCACCCAAACGGTCGGACATTTCCGAGAGAAAAGTCATGGAGTCGCTGGTCTTGATAATGGCGTCAGTCAGGGCAGTGGCTTGGGCGGTAGCGTTTTGGGCAGTGGTATCAAGGAGAGCGCTGATCGCCTCAATATCGGTGATTGCCGATTTGAGGTTGCTTCCCCTGAGCTGGTTTTGGTCGGAAGTGTCCCCCATGCTGCCCAACTCGGTCTGGGCTGCCATGGCCCGATAGACCTGAGAAACTTCACTTACAAACCGATCGGTGGTATCGGAGAGATTGTTCATCTCATGGGCCAGCACAACCAGAGTGTTTCCTTTTTCGCCCAGATGGGCAGCCTTGATGATGGCATTCAAAGCCTGAACCTTTATCTCGAAGGCGGTGGCATTGATCAGATCCATGTAGGTGAGGAGGCGTTTTGAGGTGCTTGCTGCCTGTTCTACCCCCTGTTCGATTTCATTGGTTATTTTTTGCCCTTGGCTCAACAGATTGATGAGATGGTCAAGAGAGGTCTTCAGGTGGGCAAAAGGTGAGGTCGAGGAGTCGCGGTCTTCACGATCCGGAGTTGGGTCGCATAAGCTACGGAGGACCAAGGCGATCTGCTCGATTTCTTGTTTGATATTTTCAAAGGCCACGGCGTTTTGCCGGTACACTTGATCGATTTCGTTAATAACCTGGCGAAGTTGGGTGGCCTGGAGGGTGAAGAGGGAGTGGGCGGTAATGATCCGTTCAGTTTGCTCCGGTTTTGAAGCGGATGTAAAAGAGGTCTCTATTTCTTCGAGAGTCTCCACAACATGTTCCAGCCGTTGGCTCATATTGTCATGAAATTGGATGCCGACCACGATTTCTCCGGTTTGGGCGGCGATGGATTTGGCATACCCCGCGGTCTGCTCCATGGCGGTCATGGCATTTCGAACCAGCAGTTCGATGTTGCCCACCGCTTTTTTAACCGTGGCCTCGGCGTCGAGGCCGTATCCCTGGAAGGCCAGCTGTTTCAGGGATATTTCATGGTGGATTGTGTTTTGCACCTTGGCGGCGGCGGTAGTGTCCCGCTCGATGTTGTCCGATACCGTGATTATTTTTTTCCCCAGCGCCCCAATTTCCCCGGCTGTCAGGGAAAACATCTGGATGGCCTCTTCGGAACGGGTGGCCTCTATCCCGACATTGACTGCGGTTACCTTTAGAAAAAGGGCTATTTTTTCAAGTTCCTGGCTGGTCCGTGACAGGACTGAGATCTGTTGGCCCTGCTCCTCCAGGTTGCTTAAATTGTTAATAATGCCGTTTTGGCACTCCTTCAGACCGTTCAGAGAGATTTGGATCTGCTCCCGGAGGCGCGGGAGTGGGCTGTCGGCTGAATCATCGTTGATTTGTCCGGCGGTCTGGATGGTCTGCTTGGTGAGGGTGTTGGCGTCGGAATAGATTGATTGTAATTCGCGGCCCAGGCCCAGGAAGTGGGGCTCGTATCCCTTGGCGGTCTGGGCGATTGATTCTCGGAGGAGACTGATGCGGTCGTTGAGTTTAAGAAGACGGTTTGCGGCAAAGAAGTGAAACCTCCCTGCAGAAAGGCCTCCCTGGAAGATCTTAGCCAGGGTTTGTTTCAACCGGCGGGGACTTATTTTTGTCGGATCGATTTGAGGGTTCCCGTTGGGGGGTGACATCAGCATCATTCCAATCCTTTTTTCTGCGGGGACATTCCAATTTTCATGGTTATATCGTCTCGTAAATAAAGTAATGGAGTCAAACGAAAAATATTTAAAATTTGTTTGTAGGAGCAGTTCCTGCTTTGTGGTTGGGGGTTAGAGATGTGAGCAGCTGACTCCTGGACAGTCTGGTTGTTTATGTATCTGAAAAAATGGAGTATGTTCTAAAGTTTATCTGATGATTGATGCAGAGGTGTTTTCTGATTCCGCCTGGTTTGGGGAGATGGCCTTGGTTGCATCTATCTGCATAGTCCAGCCCTGATTCCTTATGAGTCATCTGAATAAACGTATTGTGAAGAGTTGTTTGGAGGTTCCTCTCATGCTTGCAAAGGCTCGTGATACCCTGAAGAGTGTTTTCGGGTTTTCCAATTTCCGCCCCCTTCAGGAAGAGATCATCACCAATATTCTTGAAGGGCATGATTCCCTGGTGGTAATGCCCACCGGGGGAGGGAAATCGCTCTGTTACCAGATACCCGGCATTGTCGGCCGGGGGCTGACCCTGGTGGTTTCTCCCCTGATCTCCTTGATGCAGGACCAGGTTGCCCAGCTTCGTCAATTGGGAGTCGCTGCTGAATATCTCAACAGTTCATTGTCGGCGGCTCAGTACGATGCGACTCTGGCTGAACTCAAGAATAATCGCTTGAAATTGCTCTATCTGGCGCCTGAAACCTTGCTGAAACCGAGGGTCCTTAAGATCCTTGATGGAATTGAGGTGGGGATTCTGGCCATTGACGAGGCCCATTGTATCTCCGAATGGGGGCATGACTTCAGGCCGGAATACCGGCAGATCGCTGAGGTTCGGCAACGGTTCTCGGCTGCGGTTTGTCTGGCCCTGACCGCCACGGCCACCCCCCGGGTTCGGCAGGATATTTCAACGAATCTGGGTTTTGCCAAGGGGCATCAGTTTCTCGGGAGTTTCAATCGGGATAATTTGTTCCTGCGGGTGGTGCCCAAGTCTCGCCCCCTCGCCCAGGTGGTCGAACAGCTTAAAAAGTTTCCCGATCAATCGGGGATTATATATTGCGCCACCCGTCGGCAGGTGGATGAATTGGCCGACCATTTGGCAAAATTGGGATTTTCCGTAGCACCATATCATGCGGGCCTCACCGATCAGGAAAGGATGCGGAATCAGGAGGCCTTTATCCGTGATGATCTGCAGATTATCGTAGCTACCATCGCCTTCGGGATGGGGATCGATAAACCCAATGTCCGTTTTGTGATTCATTACGACCTGCCCAAGAATCTCGAGGGCTATTATCAGGAGATCGGTCGGGCCGGCCGGGACGGCCTCCACTCCCAGTGCATTCTTCTTTTCAGCTATGGCGATATCCATAAGATCAAATATTTTATCGACCGGAAGACTGATTCTGAAAAACGGTTGGCCCGGATGCATCTCGATGCCATGGTCGGGTATGCCGAAAGTACGGTCTGCCGGCGGCGGCCACTGCTGGGTTATTTCGGGGAGGAGTACCCGGTTGCTGACCACGAAGGCGGGTGCGGGATGTGTGATAACTGTCTGATCGGACAACCGGATCTGGTCGATCTGAGTGTTGCGGCCCAGAAATTTCTGTCATGTGTTAAACGGACCGGCGAGATGTTTGGCGCCAACCATGTCATTGACGTCTTACGTGGAGCGAAGAACAAAAAGGTCCTTCAGCATAATCACCAAAACCTTACCACCTATGGGATCGGGGGAGATCTTTCCCGGGCCCAGTGGTTTCATCTGTCCCGGCAATGTCTCCAGCGCGGTTTATTGGACCAGGACCAGGAGTATGGCGGATTGCGGTTGACTCCCATGGCCTGGCCTTTGCTCCGAGGTGAAGAGAAACTTATGGGGATATTGGTCGAAGACCGTAGCGAGCCCGTCGTGGGGCGGAAAACCGTGGTCAAAGGGGAGATGGATTGTGATCACGATCTCTTCGCTATTCTCAGGGGGAGAAGAAAGATCCTGGCTGATTCGGCCAATGTGCCGCCCTATGCGGTTTTTTCCGACCGGACCTTGGTGGAGATGGCTGCGGTTTTACCCAGAACCGCCGACGATTTGCTGGAGATTCATGGGGTGGGGCAGGTCAAGTTGGAGCGGTATGGCGATATTTTTCTGGGAGAGATTAGTACCTATTGCCGGGAAAAGGGGATCCCGCGACCTGAGATCGTCCCCGACGAATCCCGGGTGAATCGCAAGGATTCGGTCCCGAACCATAACAGTGGGCGAATTCCTCGCTTCATGGAAGTCGGTGGTCGGTGTCGTGACGGTTGGTCGATTCCGCGTTGCATGGGTGAGTATCGGGTGAAACAGTCCACCATCCTGACTCATTTAACGGAATATCTGCGGCATGGGCATTCGGTCCCTGCCAAGATCCTGCGGGATGAACTGCTCATTTCCCCGGAGGAACAGGCAGAGATCAGGACGTTGTTTTTGCGCCTTGGGCCGGATCGGTTGGGTCCGGTCCATCATGAATTGGGCGGGAAAGTTGATTACGATACCCTGCGCCTTATGCAATTGCTTATTTGGCTTGAGAATCCGGAGCCCATGGGGTAAATGATGGATCTTGGTTGTGCTTCTTAGTGATTTTACTGATTGTTTTGGGATCCGCGCCCCATGGTGCGAGGAATTTATAATGATGCGGATCCTTTTTTGTTGAGCGGTGAGAGATGTCCATTCCTAAGATCGGTTCCGATGCGGTTGCTTCTGTAATTCCGGTAAATTCTGTCTCTTGTTGTTCCCATGGACCGGGGCGATTCTTTTGTCTGGTTGTTGCAGGGTTGTTTTTCTTGCTCCTGAAGGGGTTGGTCCCACCTGCCTTTGCCGTCGAGGATCGCGACTGGTTCATGTCGGTTTACGGGGGGCAGATTTCGGACAACAATCTCTCCGAAGTTGCGTATAGCCCGAAGTTCGCCAATTCCAATATCTTTGCCCTGGCCGCAGGTCGGAAGCTTTTAGCCCGGGAGGATGCCATGCGGCTTGAGGTTGAGGGGCAGGCCATCCACCATTCCGGTCAGGGCAAATATCCCTGTCCCTGCCCGGCCTGCAGTGCCGAAGGGTATGATTGGGCCGAAGGGCAGTCATATGAAAAATCACGTCAACTGGGGCATGACGACCATTATGAATTTAATCTGGTCCTGGTTCTGCGCTGGCTCAAGTTCCCTTGGGATCGGTATCTGAATACGGATTTCGCCTTTGGCGAGGGGATTTCCTACGCCACCCGCTGTCCCCCCATCGAGATTGATCAGCATGCCATTAATCACGGCTCAGCCTATAACTGTTCACGACTCTTGAACTACCTGATGTTCGAATTCACCTTTGCGCTGCCTTCCGCTCCCGCTACGCAGTTCTTTTACCGGATTCATCATCGGTCCGGGGACTACGGTCTGATCAACGGGGTTTCCGGAGGATCAAATTTTGTCGGAGCTGGGATCCGTTATGAGTTTTGATGGGGTTATTCCCGGAATGGCCGGTAAAGTTCTTCTCTTGCTGCTCATCGGGGAGCTCATCCTGTCTCAAGGTTCCTTGGCCTCTGCCCCGAATCTGTTGGATTTGTCTACCGTCAAAGAGGGCGACCAGCTTAGGTTGATAGATGATGAGCCTGATGGAATGTTGGGGGATTGGGAAGGATCGGTCAATGCCGGTCTGGGTTTCAAGGTTCTGGACAAATCCCAATGGACGCCGATCCATACCAATGGAGAACTGGCGCTCATGACCGATCTCCGTAAAAAAACCTGGCCGGTGAGCCTGGCCGTTGATCTGCTTTATTCACGCAGTCAGATGTATCTTTATACTGGAAATGATGCCTACCGGGCCAAGACCGGATTCGGTGATTTTGAGATCCCCGCCCATGTCCTGATGGATCTTCGGGTTGAGACCTGTGAGCTTGCTCTCGGGGTTCGCAAGACCTGGTTGTCTTTTGACACGGTTCGCCCTTTTGTCGGCGGAGGATTGGATCTGGCCTGGGTCAAGGGGGAGCTGAATACGGAAGAGGCCGGGCGTTCGAATATCGGCCGGGGGGCTGGCTTTTGGGTTGCGGGGGGGATGAATCTGATATTTAACGAATATCTGAATTTTGCCTTTGAATCCAGATATTCTCGAGTTGAGACTGATATGTCACTGGGCCCACCGGCCCAGATCGGTGGGTTGCATTATCATTTTATTCTCGGTGGTAACTGGTGAGTAGAGCGCGTTGAATCTTTAGCTTGTTTCCATACAGAAACAGCTTGGCCGTGGAATGAAAAACCGAAAAACAAATATTCTACTTATCACCCTCTGTCTGTTGACCTTGGTGGCCATCGGCCGCGACAAAGGTTTTTCGCCGGGTATTCTTTTTGCGGCTTTTTTGCCGGATACCGCCATTAGGGAATCCCTGCCGCCCCTTGCCCGGGAGATCACCCGGTTGGTTGGCAAATATTCTCTCAAAGATTTTACGTTGAGTCCTGGGTTCACTAACGACCCTGTTGTTTTGCAGCGGACGGTTGAATTTGTCTATCCGGTGAGGGTGCGCAGTGGTGCCGAGTTTGTTGTCGCAAAACCGGGTGAAGCCGGGTATCTGGCCTGTGATATGGTCGAGGAAGGAGCCGGGGTCGTTTTGTATACGTGCAAGGGGCAGGGCTCATCATGACCGAGCAGAGACCGTTGCCTGATCGTTATCTTCTTCGATGGTCGATTGTGCTGGGCTTCGTCTTGCTGGGAAACTATCTCTTCTGGGCTTTCGGGGCGCCGGCAATCACCAAAATTGGTTTGGTTACCGTTCTTTTGGGATTGGTCGGGATCTTTTTACTGGGCCGGCCAGGCCAATATCTCCCCTTGAAATTGTTTTTTATTGGAGGTGTGGTCCTGGCCCTGGGGAGTCCCACGGATGGCTGGGATGCCAGGTCCATCTGGTTGTTCCATGGGAAGCGGATGTTTTTCGATGGCTCCCTGTATGCGCAATTGGATGGGTATGCGCCCTGGAGTCATAATGATTATCCGACCTTTGTCCCGGCCTTGTCGGCGAGTTTTGCCCTTTGTCTGGGGTATTGGAATGAGGTGGTGCCTAAGGTGGCCGGCGTTTTTGTGATGTTGCCGGCGTTGTGTCTGTTGACCGCGTTTCTCAGCGGACAAAGGCAAATTTTAGGGTTGATTCTGATGCTGCTGTTTCTCGGGCGGAACTTCCTGTTCAGTGGATGGATGGACCCTTTGCTGGCAGTCTATGGGACTGCTTTGGTCGCGTCCTTTTATCTTCTGACCAAGGGGGGCTCTCGGGAAAAAATCGACCAATCGGAACATGTTCTTCTGGTAGCCGCCATGGCGATGGTCGCCGCTATCCTTTGTCTTGTTAAAAACGAGGGTATCTTTATCATTCTGGCGGTGAATATTGCCTTTTTGCCAGCTTATATTATGTCTCGAGTCTCTATTGGGAGGTCGGTATGTCTCGCCGGAGCTGCCGCTCTGCTGCCGCTTGTGGGGTGGGAACTGGTCTGTGCAAAGTACGGGATCCATAGCGATCTTTCCCAGGACACCCTCCCGTTGGGATTTATTCTCAGCACAAGGTCATGGCACGATGTTTTGGAAATAGCCCGATGCGTCTTTTTTCAACTGGAGTTTGCTGTTCCCCTCATCCTTTATCTCTATCTGGCCCGGCAGGGGAAGAATAACCCTTTATCCGGTTTTTTGCTGATGACGGCGCTGATCTATTCATTGATGGTTTTTGCGGTGTACCTGGTGACTCCCCATGATTTAGCCTGGCATTTAAAAACCAGTGTCGATCGTACCATTATCCCGGTGGGTTTGATGATTGGTTATGGATGTGTAATGATGATGGGGCGGGGGTCTTCGGCTCCAAAGGTCTTACGGTCGGATTGATTCCTGGTTGTTCCGGCAAAACTGCTTATTGTTAAAGGCGGAGAGCATGAATTGACTGAAAGAAGCTAAATAATTTACTGAGGAATCAAGTATGAAAAAGAACATCGGCAGTATCGAGCGAATCGTCCGAATTTTAGTGGGCTTGGGTGTTCTCTCCCTGGCCTTTGTCGGTCCGGTCAGTCCGTGGGGATATCTGGGGATCGTGCCAATTCTAACCGGCCTGATCGGGTGGTGTCCGCCGTACGCGCTCTTGGGTATCAACACCTGTGGGAAGACGGGGTGCTGCTCCTGCAAGGATTGATGATCAGAATCGGGGATTTTCTTCAGGGCATATTTAAAGGTGGAATACCCAGAGGACGACCAATGAACTGGGTACTATTTTTAATACTTTTCTGGGGGTATTTTTAGAAAGTACAAAATTTTGAAGAGTTATGGGGGGACACCAAGATGCTAACCTGTTCTTTAATGCGTTGATTTTTGGTGTTTTCGCATATTTTTTGTTCTGTTGGCACAGGTGTTGCTTTACTTAGGAGGCACATAAAGCGAAATGAAAAAATTTCTCTTTCCCCCTTGAAACCGGCCATCCCCCCTATGGCCGGTTTTTCTTTTTCTCCTATCCGCCCTTGTTTTCTATTGGTCGCGGGATTTCGGGCCCTCTGTCTTTCTTTGTACGTTCACACCGTTGTCTATTGCTGTAAATGTATCAGTCAGGAATTGAGCTTGTATGGGGGAGCAGGATGGCCTCCCAAAATTCTGGAGTGAATGCTAAAAGCGATTTTTCTTAACTTGTTACTTTTCACCATCACCTCTTAACTGCACCACTGATCACCTCCTAAGTTTGCCAGATTACCGCTCAGCCTCTTTCCCCCTGGCATCTATGCTTCAAGGACTTGTTTTATCCCTGGACGATCTCGGTCTGCCTTAGTGTTCAACCCCACACCTTTTTTCTGTTTCGTCCTTTCTGATGCCTATCGTTAAGATTGACTTGAAAGCAATTTTAATGTCAGGTATATAGAGTAAAGGTGTCCTGCAGAAGTGGCGCCAGTTTTCTGTTTGTCCTCTGCCCTTTTGTTATGAGTTCTCAGTCGGGGTGATGTGTTAGTGGATCTTCCCCATGCCTAGCACCATTATTGATATAGAGCTCTGCCGGGTCATCTTCCCCAAGTCTTTATGATGATAACATTGAAACAGGAAGGAGAATAGCATGAAATATTTATCCATTGTCATTGCGGGCTTGTTTATGGCAATGATCTTTTGGTCGGGGCCAGTTTTTGCCAATCCCATACTCAATTCAGTTCAACCTCCGACTGTTGTGGTCGGAGAGAGGGTTACCTTGACCGGGACATTTATTGCAGCAACAGACAAGATTCGCCTCGAAATCGACGGCCAAGCTATACTCCTTGAGCCGGAACAGGCGACTGCTTCTAACGCCCAGATATCTTTTGTCGCCCCCGTGATAGCAATTGGAGCCGTGGTCAAGGTTTCTGTGGAGGATAATGCTGGCGCCATATCGAATGATAAGTATGAAATCTTAATATGTGGGAATCTCTCCATTCGGGAGGCAGTGATCTGGAAAAAGGCGGGGATGCCGGAAACCAATATCCTGGCGCATGTCAGCCTGCTGGCCGAGAAAGATCTTGAGGGTGAGAGGTCCGGCAAAAAGCCGGTATGCAGCCAGATAGCGGCAGGCAGGCCCCAATATTTCAATGGTGTCAGGATCCTGGGCAATGATCTGAATGTGCTTAAGGCCGCGAATTTTACCGACGACTTTGTCGCCAGGCTTGAAGGGCAGAAGCAGTACGTTACCCTGGGGCTCAGCGCCGTCTATTTCAGGGAGTTTGATGAAGTGGCCACCGCGCCGATCCTTCGGATTCTGCTGGTGCCGAGGAGTTATTATCAGCCGCGTGAGCCGCTTTTGACCACCAGGATTTTTTCCAAATCATGGTGGACGGGGCTCAAGGAATCGCTTGACGTTAATGTCGGCTACACAGTGATGTCGAACAATGCGGGCGGGACTGAGACCAGCGACAATTATCTGCTGGTCGGGTTCTCCTACGAGATGAACCGCTCCGCTTTCCTGAATTTCGGGCAGGCGATTCCAGTGAACAATGACAATGCCGCGGAAAAAACCTGGTATTGGGGAATTACGGTGGATCAGAACTTTTTTAAGGCCATGGGCTTGATGAACTAATTTTTTGGCTTGCCTGTTGCCGATTAGGTGGTGTGGCCGATGAGGGAGAAAGGTATGAATGGAAAGATGAGGGAGAAATTCACGACAGCGGGCTTGCTCTTGCTGCTCCTCGGCGGCTGCGCTGGCCACCAGAAGAGGTTGGTCAATGTCTGTCAGGCGCCGGAATGCGGGACCAATGGATTGAGATGTTATGAGGAGATCAGCGGGGCAGGTTGTCTCACTTCTTGTGATCTGGAGACAAGAAAGGAGGTCGGTGCAGCCAACGAGCGTATCTTGAAGAAAAATTTTGCCGAGGAATGGGAGTACCTCGGTGGTCGAGCTCCGGAACTGGGTCTGGCTCTCTCCGGCGGAGGTACGAGGTCGGCCTCCTTTAATATCGGGGTGATGAAGGCCCTGCAGGAAAAGGGGATCCTGGATGAGGTCGAGGTGATCTCCTCGGTTTCCGGCGGCTCCTATGCCTCGTACTGGTATTTTATGCAGAACTATTACTTAAATCGGGAGGGCCTTCCGAACCTTCCCGCTAGTCAAGTCAGTTCAATTTTCTCCTGTACTGATGCTAGTGACTCTCCGTGTAAGGAGTACAAAAACGCCCGGGATGATTTCGCCAAAAGAGGTGCGGCGAGTTTTTTTGCCGACAAAGAGTATTGCGGTGAAAAGGATTCAGTTGGGAGCAAGCTTCCTCTGAACGATCTGGCTGCCCCAGACGCATATAAATTCCAGTATGTCCTTCAACAGAGTTCGGATATCATGAGTTTCGAAAAAAAACCGGGGATTTGGCGAACGGTTCGCAACTACGGCCAGCAGACGGGGAATTTCGTCGTTTATCTCGGCTCGCTCCCACTTCACTGGATTTTTAACGGATTGTTTGATTTCAAGGCGAACCTTAACCCCTATCGCCATTTTTACCAGAATGGTCTCGAGCGAACCTACGGCTATGTCCCGCTTTCGTATAACCTGAGATCCTTTGTCAACGATGAGGAGGAAAATCTCTCCCCAAGGGTTAATGCCAGGGACCTTAGCTTCCGGGATCTGGCCGACTACCTGGAAGCCCATGGGAAGCACGATGGTGCTCAGGTTGATGGGCGTCTGCCCTACTTTATCATCAATGCCACCGTGGATTATGCCAACCGTTCGCTTCGTTCCAGCAAGAAGAAATTGACCGAGGCGGTTTACGAATTCACCCCCTGGAGTTGCGGCTCTGGGCTCAGCGGCTATGTGCCCGCTGAGGAGTGTCCCGACATCAGTCTGGGGCGGGCGGTTTCCATCTCAGGCGCAGCGATTGACGGGCAGTCGGAATCGATCGATGCCGCCGGCCGGAGCGAAGGGGAGATTGTTGCTGTTTCCGAATTGCTGAATGTTTTGAATTTGGATCTTGGTTACAATATTCCGAACCATAGCCCGTCGGCAAATCCCGAGCTTGGACTCCTGAGAAAAATGGTCTGTATTTTTCCGCTCTATCGGCTGTTCGACGATCAAACCTTGAGTGACCTGCATCTGAGCGATGGCGGTCATATCGATAACCTGGGCATCTATTCCCTGGTGCGGCGGGGGGTGAAGAAGGTTGTCGCGGTGGACGCGGAAGAGGATGGGCAATCTGTCTATTCCTCCCTGATGCGTTTGAAGCGGAACCTGCAGGACGAGATGGGCCTCGACCTTGACTGGGAGTCTCCCAATACTCCAGCTTTGGATGTTTATTATCTTCCGCCTTCAGGGGGGATAGTCAGGGGCACAATTTCTGGGCTGATTGGGGAGGGCGGCAGAGAGCAGAAGATCGATCTCGTGTATGTGAAACTTTCCATTAAAAGGGACGATCTCAAGACCGGCGATGATCCCTGCCGGGACCGCTATCCCTATTCAGTGGTCTCTTACGCCCGGGAACATGACCGCTTTCCCCTGGAATCGACCACCGACATCTTTTATGACGACCGGCAGTACCGGGCCTACCGGGATCTGGGCTACACCATTGCTTCCCATATCGAGGCAGGGAAACTGAAGGCCCAGGTGCAGTGAGGGGATCACCATGAAACGGACCACGGCGACTTTTGTTATGATCCTTTTGGGGTTTCTTGTGTCGGGCTGTGCTGCCAGGTTCATTGATCAAGCCTGTCATTCCCGCGTGGCGGAAAGGCCTCTCGATTTATCAGTCCCGAGTTGGGTGTTTGACGTCGATCTTCGGAAGAAATGCAACCCCAGCGGCATCAACCTCGAAGCAGATAAGAAATACCGTTTTGAGGTGCAACAGATTTCCCTGAATGTATTTGATGGAACAATCAAGTGCCGGAGGCCGGATTACCGCTCTGAGGGGAAAGATTGTTGTCTACCGATCGGTGCTGATGGCTTCCGGGTTGAGGAATTGAAGCTGGGCTTCTTGGAGAGGTTTATTATGAAAGTCGCAGAAAACTTTCGGCCGGTCGCTACCTGTGATGGCAACTGGCTGGAGCTGGTTGCCACCATAGGAGAAAGTGAGCGGTTTTTCCGGCTTGATCCTTTGGTGAGGAATCAGGTTGAGTTTTCGCCGGCAGAAGGTGGTGAGCTGTTCGTGCTTGCCAATGATTATCCTTGGCTTGATCGTTATTGCAATAATGCAGGAGAATACCAGGTGAAGGTAATCCTGATCGGAGAGTAGCCTCGGGCATGAAGGTGTAAGCCAGGAATTGAGTGTGTTTGGGTGGGGAGGGATGGTCGCTCCAAAATCCGGAGTGGACGTAAGCGCGAATTTTTATCCCTATCGCTTATCTTCTTGTCAGCTCATTTCAGCATATCCTGGGAAGTTGTTCTCCTACAGGCATGGCGACGATTCGTTCGGCGCCAAGGGCCGTTTTGATGGTCACCAGGCGTGGGTGTTCGGCGACCGCCGTTCCGATGATTTGCGCTTCACTCCCCAGGGGATGACAACGCATGGCGTTCAAGACCCGTTCCGCCTGGTCTGGTGGGACTGCGGCCACCAACTTGCCTTCGTTGGCCACATAGAGTGGATCGATCCCCATGACCTCACAGGCCCCGCGGACCTCGGCACGGACCGGGATTGCCTTTTCCTCCAGCAAGATACCGACCCCGGATGAGGCGGCAAACTCATTGAGGGTGGTGGCGAGCCCACCCCGGGTAGGGTCACGCAGGGCATGGATCTCTTTGCTCACCTCCAGCATTTCTTTGACCAGGCTGTTGAGGGCAGCACTATCAGAGTTGATCCTGCTGTGAAAGGAGAGATTCTCCCGGCAGGTCAGGATGGCCATGCCGTGATCGGCGATGGTGCCGGAGACGATGATTTTGTCGCCTGGTCGGATATTGGCGGCAGAAAGAGCGATCCCCGATTCGATCACTCCGATCCCGGTGGTGTTGATGAAGATCTGATCGCAGGCCCCTTTGTTAACCACCTTGGTATCTCCGGTGACCACCTGGATTCCGGCGGTGGCGGCACTCTTTTCCATGGAAAGCAGAATTCGGTGCAGGTCGGCTATTGGCAAACCCTCTTCCAGAATAAAGGCCACACTTAAATACAGCGGGGTGGCGCCACCCATGGCCAGATCGTTGACTGTTCCGTTGATGGCCAGATCGCCGATATCGCCCCCGGGAAAAAAGATGGGGGAAACCACAAAGGAATCGGTGGTCATGGCCAATCGACCCGGGGGCATTTGCAGGGTTGCCTGGTCTTCCAGTCGGTTTAAGATCGGATTGGCAAAACGGGGCAGAAAGAGTTTGTCGATCAACTCTGCGGAGAGGCGCCCACCGCTGCCGTGGGCCAGTTGGATCGTATCATAATCCAGGCGGGGCAGGGGGCAGGTGAAATCGGTGATACTCGGCATGGGTGACCTATATCAGAAGGTTTAAAAAGTTATCCGTTTCGAATAGTCTTGGACCGGATGGGGGAGTTAATTCCCCGAATATGATTTGTATTGATAGTAGGCGGCACAGGCACCCTCCGAGGAGACCATGGTGGCGCCCAAGGGGTGGGTCGGGGTACACTCTTTGCCATAAGCCGGGCAGGTGGAGGGCTTGCGTAAACCCTGGAGGATCTCGCCGCTGATACAGATTTCCGGTTCAAGAACAGAGATATTGCCCACCTGAAATTTTTCTTCAGCGTCAAAACGCTTGAATTCCTCACGAATTGCCAGCCCACTCAGGGGAATCTCCCCGATCCCCCGCCATTTTCGATCGGTCACGGTAAAGACCTGATCGATTACCTTGCGGGCGGCTAAGTTCCCTTCGCGGTGGACCAACCGCTCGTATCGGTTTTCCACCTCGTGTCGTCCTTCCTCCAACTGGTGGACGGTGGCGAGGATTCCGGATAAAAGGTCCACCGGCTCAAAGCCGGTCACCACAATGGGGACGCTAAACTCATCGGCAATGGACTCATACTCTTCCCAACCCAT
The DNA here is from genome assembly GCA_018814305.1 of Pseudomonadota bacterium. Lineage (GTDB taxonomy): Bacteria > Desulfobacterota > Desulfobulbia > Desulfobulbales > JAGXFP01 > JAHJAA01. Next base: position 25,732 of record JAHJAA010000034.1, on the reverse strand, counting down.
CACCGTGCAGACATGACCCGCTGCAAGATACCCCTGGACCCGGTTGTTTGGGGCGGAGAGTAGGGCCCGCATTGCCGGGGGAACCAGGACATGACTGACCAGTTCGCTGAAGTTTGTTAGGTCTTCCCGGGCCGCCTGGACCATGGCCATGGCGTTTCCGGGGGCGGTGGTTTCGAATCCGACAGCCAGGAAAACCACCTCCCGATCCGGATGTTGACGGGCCAGTTTGACCGCCTCCAACGGCGAATAGACCATCCGTACATCACCCCCCTCGGATTTAACCTTAAAGAGATCCTTGGTGCTGCCGGGCACCCGGAGCATATCGCCGAAACTGCAGAAGATCACCTCGGGGCAACCGGCAATGGCAATGGCCCGATCGATGGTCTCTAGGGGGGTAACACAGACCGGGCAGCCGGGTCCGTGGACCAGTTCGATTTCAGGGGGGAGCAGTTGATCAATGCCGTTCTTTACAATGGAGTGGGTCTGGCCGCCGCAGATCTCCATGATCACCCAGGGTCTGGTCACGGTGGCTCGAATTTGCTCAAGGATCTTCCCGGCCAGAACCGGATCTCGATATTCATCAAGGTATTTGATGTTGTTCATGATATTTGGAAAGGTGCCTAGATTTTAAGTGAGATGAGTGCCTAAAGTTATGGAAGGGTCCTCTTTGATCAATATGATGTTTTACCTGGTTGTATTTCCCTTCAGATTTTCAATGGTGGCCAGCTGGTCTTCATAGCCACCGCCGTCACGGGCCGCTGTTTCGATCAGTTCCTGCCAGGCCTCGTAACTCTTCATCGCCTCTTCTTCGTCGATGACCGAGAGGGCAAATCCCGCATGGACTACGGTATATTTACCGACCGTAATCTCCGGCACATACTCCAGGCAAATGGTATTGACTGTGCCGGCATAGTCAACTCGCCCCATCAACAACCCTGCTTCGGTGAAGATCTCAATAACTTTTCCGGGTATGGCGAGACACATGCTTTTTCTCCTAAGATCCCATTATTGATTCATTGAATTGGTTCGTTTCAGATATTCCCGGCCGATCATGGCCTGCCCCAAGGCGATTCCTCCATCGTTACACGGAACCAGGGTATGGCAGAGCACGGTAAAGCCATGTTTTTTAAGATGGGTTCTGAGGCCGGTCAGCAGAAGTCTGTTTTGTAAGACCCCACCGCTTAGGGCCACTGTGGTGAGTCCGGTTTCCTGTCTGGCAAGATTCGCCAGGGCAGAGAGTGATTCGATCAGGGTCCCATGGAAGCGGCGGCTGACTGTAACGGTGGACTCGCCTCCCGATATTCCCTTTATAACAGATCTGAGGATTGATTGAACCGATAAGTGGCGGATGGCGGTGGTGGAGGTGATTTCATAGTCATAGGGGGGGGCGGTGCGATTGTTGGCAGCCTGCATGAATTCAATGGCCGCTTGTCCTTCGTAACTGATGGTCTGGCGGCCTCCGGCCATGGCTGCGACCGCATCAAAGAGGCGGCCGCAACTGGAGGTCTGGGGGGTATTGATCCCGGCTCGGGCCATCTCGATAATCGGTTGAGGGTCATGTCCCTTAAGAAAGGGGAGATCCGGCAGGTTTTCCGGAAAGGTTCGGTCAAGCCAGGCCACCGCAGTACGCCAGGGGGCCATGATAGCCGCATCGCCGCCGGGCAGGGGCATGGGTTCGAAACAACCAAAACGCCGAAAACCGGCTTGGTTGCCGATCAGTATTTCCCCGCCCCAGATGGTGTGGTCCGGACCATAGCCGGTGCCGTCCAGAATAATGCCGATGGCCTCGTCGGTATGCCCGTTTTCCCACAGGCAACCGGCCAGATGGGCGTGATGATGCTGGACCGCCAGGGTTGGAATGTCGTTTTGCTCCAGCGCCCAGCTGCTGGAGAGATATCCGGGGTGGAGATCATGGACGATGAGTTGCGGATTGATCTCAAAGATCCGGCGCAGGTGGGTGATGGTCTTCTGGAATGAAAGATAGGCGGCCAGGTTTTTCAGGTCGCCGATATGCTGGCTCATGATGGCCCGATCTTCCGAGACCAGGCAGACGGTATTCTTCAGTTCACCACCGACGGCCAGGAGCGGGGGGCCTTTGTCGCCAAGGGAGAACGGTTGGGGGGCATAGCCTCGGCTCCGTCGGAAAATCCGTTCCGCCCCGCCCAGATTGGTTACGATGGAGTCGTCATTGCACAGATGGATCTTACGGTCATGGGTAAGAAAATAATCGGTAAACCCGGCAAGGTCAGCCAAGGCGCTGTCGGTATCCTGGCTGATTGGTTCTTCGCTGCGGTTGCCGCTGGTCATCACCAGGACCTCCAGGGGATGCTCTCCTTGGAACAGCAGATGATGGAGGGGAGTGTAAGGCAGCATAATGCCAAAGGTGTCGCAGCCCGGAGCAACCTCCGGGGCCAGATCATGGTTACCCCGCTGGAGGGCAAGGACAATGGGACTGATCGGTGATTGGAGGGTCTGTTGGTCGCGTCGGGACAGATGGCAGATCCTTCTGGCCAGGGTGAGATTGGCCGCCATCATCGCAAAGGGTCTTTCTTCCCGGCCTTTTTTCTGGCGCAGAAGTCTCACAGCCTTGGGGCTTTTGGCATCAACCGCCAGGTGAAAACCACCGATTCCCTTGATCGCTACGATGTTCCCTTTCTTCAGAAGGGCAATCGTCCGGGGCAGTGGATCCTGGTCGTCAATGACCCTGCCTTTGCCGTCAAGCAGGGAAAGCCGGGGGCCGCAGGCTGGACAGCAGTTGGGTTGGGCGTGAAAGCGGCGGCCAGATGGATCAAGGTATTCCCGTTGGCATTCACCGCACATGGTGAAGTTCCGCATGGTGGTGGTGGCCCGGTCATAGGGAATGCGCTCGACAATGGTATAGCGGGGACCGCAGTTGATGCAGTTGATGAACGGGTAGTGGTAGCGGCGATCGCTCGGATCGAGAAGCTCTTGCAGGCATTCTTGGCAGATGGCAGCATCAGGGGCAATGCCGGTGACGGGGTGCCCGGCCGCTGTTGAGGTGTGAAAGGAGAATTCCCTATCGTTTTTAAGGGGGATATCCCGACTGGAGATGGCACTGATTCGGGCCAGCAGAGGCGGGTGGTGTTCAAGCTCGACCTGAAGGGAGGCTACGTTCTCCGGTCGACCCTCCACCTCGATTTCAACCCCGGCCTCGGTGTTGGCCACAAAGCCGGTGAGGCCCAAGCGCCCGGCCGTCTGGAAGATAAAGGGGCGGAACCCGACTCCCTGGACAATACCGTTGACTTTGATTTCCTTTCGAATTGTGGTCATGGCGGGACACGACCTCAGGGGCGGACAGCTCTTTGGCGCAACCAGTCAAGCCACGTTGACATCCCCTGGCCTGAGGTGGCGGAAAGTTCTATGAATTCAAGATGATGGTTGATGCGCTTGGCGTAGTCTCGGCAGCGTTCCACGTCGAAATTTACATAGGGCAGGAGGTCGATTTTGTTGATGAGGCAAAGGTCGGCCGCCCGGAACATGGTTGGGTATTTGAGGGGTTTGTCATCGCCTTCGGTGACGCTGATGATCACGATCTTACAGGCCTCACCCAGATCGAACATGGCTGGACAGACCAGATTCCCCACGTTTTCGATAAAGAGGATGGAGTGATCGCTCAGTTCGAGTTCCGGCAGGGCTCGGTCGATCATGTCGGCATCGAGATGGCAGCCGGTGCCGGTATTGACCTGGATCACCTGGGCGCCGGTGGCGGCGATTCGATCGGCATCATGCATGGTCTGCTGATCCCCCTCGATGACAGCCAGGGGGATCTCGGGCATGGTAACCAGGGTTTTTTCCAGGATGGTAGTCTTGCCGGAGCCTGGAGAACTGACCAGGTTAAAGACTTCGATGGAATGGGATCGGAAGTACTCCCGGTTGCGCTGGGCGACCTGGTCGTTCTTGCCCAGCACGTCCTGTTCAATGCGGATGGTCCTGCTTTGATGATCGTGGTGATGGTCGTGGTGATGATCCGTCGTGGTGTTGGCGCTGCCCGGTTTGCGAATGGTAACTGTATCTGTTTTGGGACAACCGCAGGAGTCGCACATGGCATTTTCTCTTTAAATCAGTTTATTCAAAAAGGGACGGGAAAGGCCCCGAAAAATTTGAATTGCCGGTAATGATTACCCGGGGGTACCTTTCTGCCTCATTGATCAGCGAAACCCCCTTACTCGTCAACGGTGATGGCCATGATTCGAAGCTCGTCGCCACCCCGGGTATGGGCCAGAAACCCATTACAACTCGGGCATTGGTCGCCAAAGGCTTTGATCTCATTTTCCTGTCCGCAGGAAAGGCAGCAGCCGGTGGCCTGGGTGGTGTGGATTTCCAATATCGCCCCTTCCGCCGGGGTATCTTTGGCAGCAGCCTCAAAGCAGAAGGTGAGGGCCTCGGTCATGACTCCTGCCAGGGGGCCGATCATCAGTTCGATGGTGTTGACTTTCCGGGCGCCCTCAGCCCGGGCCGTAGCCGAGACCTGCTCGATGATACTCATGGCAATCGACATTTCGTGCATGGGACTAACTATAGATCATTTCCTGGGGAAAAGCACGACAACCGATGCTTTCAAGCTCCTGAAGGATGCCATTGATGAGTTTTGACATGACGGCGTTGATTTTCCCGGAAAGCGTGAGGCCCGGATCGATACTTTTCGGTTCAACCCCGAAAAGCACCAGGTGGTGGAACTGGCCGGAGTCTAATAGACCTAATGATTGTCAGTTTTTGCAAGAGATATGCCTTTCTTGCAAACGCTTGAAAGTGCCAACTCAACAGCACATTAGGGACTTGAGTATTTGCTAAGCCTCCTTGATTTTCTGTGATGTCAGGGTTTTTGGAAAAATTTTCCCCGTAATATACGTCTTTCAACTTTTGCTTTTCAGTGGTATTTGGTGTGTTATTAACAGTGAGAGGGATTATGGCGGAAGACACTACTTTGCTGACGGTGGATGAAATTCTCGAAACCTTACGGGGTGAGGGATATCTCCTCAGTAAGCGGACGTATCAGTATTACGTGCAGGAAGGGTTGTTGCCCAAGGGTATTCGGAAAGGGGCGGCCAGTGGTGGGGTGCGTTTTTATAATGATCCGGTCGTTTTGGGGCTGGTGCGGTTGATTTTTGCTTTAAAGGCAAGGGGATTTAAGATCAATGAGATTCGTGAACATCTCTTGGCGGATGATGCGGACAGTGTTGTTATCAATGGTCGGGAGAAAGGGGCGATCGGGGAGGGCGTGGAAGGCGGCCGGGGCTTGGTGCCTTTGTCTGCCGCTGGTGATCTTTATCAGCTGATAATGCGCTTGACCCCCGGCGGTGAAGCCCTTCGGTTGTGTCTTCAATGTGGTACCTGTGGTGGGTCTTGCCCCTCTGCCGAAGAAATGGATCACACCCCTCGGGGGCTTTTTGCCCTGCTCCAGGCCGGTTACGATGCAGAAGTCATGGCTGCCGACACCGCCTGGTTCTGTATCTCCTGTTACTACTGCACGATTCGTTGTCCCCAGCAGATTCCAATTACCGAGATCATGTATACCATCAAGGAACTGGCCAAACAGGCCGGTCAGATGAGAAGGAACGATGCCTCCGATGTATCCAGAATCTATGTGAATTTACTTGAAAAATATGGGAAAAGTTTTGATATGGGCTATGCCTTCCGCTATCACTTGTCCAAGGGGGGGAGGGGCGAGCGGGCCTGGGGGTCACTCTCCCTGAACCACCACGACCGTGAGCAGGTGGTGCATGGTCCAGCTCATATTGAGAACATTGGGCAGTTGCAGCGAATTATTGTTAGGGCTAAGGAATTGGAGGTGGATGACCGATGAAATATGCCTATTATCCTGGGTGCTCGTCGGAAACCCTTTCGTCAGGGTACGAAGTTTCACTCCAGGCAGTTTCGCACCTTCTGGGGCTGGAACTTGTCACCATTCCGGATTGGAACTGCTGCGGGGCCACTGAATATATGGCGGTGAGCCGCTTGGCCTCCTATGCGGTGGCTGCCAGGAATCTGGCCCTGGTCCCGGAGGATTGTCATACTGTGGTTGCCTCCTGCAGTGCCTGTTTCCTGAACCTCAAACGGGTGGAGGTCGTCATGACCGATTACCCTGAGGTCGGTGAAAAGGTCAACGAGGCTATGGCTGCTGGTGGACTTTCCTATGGGCCCGGGCGCCTGCAGATCAGACACATCCTTGATGTTTTTCTTCGCGATATTGGATTGGAGCATATCCAGGAGCAGGTGACAAAACCCTTGTCGGACCTCCAGGTGGCGCCCTATTACGGGTGTATGCTGGTCCGTCCGACCTCTTGCTTTGGCCAGCCAGAGTATCCCGTCGGGATGGATACTCTGCTTGGGGCCCTGGGTGCCGTTCCCCTTGATTTCTCGCTTCGAGGCTATTGCTGCGGTGGGCATCTGCCGCAGATTAAGGCAGACACCGGATTTGAAATCATCCATCGTATTCTGAATAATGCCGAAAAGGAAGGGGCTAACTGTATAGCAGTGGCCTGTCCGGTTTGTCAGTTGAATCTGGATCTTTATCAACGCGATGTTAACCTTCGTTACGGAACGAACTTTGAATTTCCGGTCCTCTTTTTTACTCAGTTGATGGGGCTGGCCTTTGGATTGAAGGAGGAAGAACTTGGCCTTGATCTGGAGGCTATGACCGGGGGACGGTTGCTTGGTGAGGCCCGGAGTCAGCACGATACGTCTGGTTATCCTGGAGATGGGGAAGCTCTTGGGGGGAATCGGGAGGAAATATCGTGAACCAGCGGATCGGGGTCTATCTTTGTCGATGTGGTGCCAATATCGGTGGAGTCATTGATGTGTCGGCAGTGGCCGAATATGTCCGGAGTCTTGATGGGGTCGCAATTGTTCGAGAAAACGGGTTCATGTGTTCTGAAAGTGGTCAGGAACTGTTGGTTAATGACATTAAGGATCATGGCCTCGATCGGGTGGTTGTGGCGGCCTGCTCGCCTCATCTCCATGAGGAGACCTTTCGGATGGCGGCGGTTCGCGCCGGGCTGAATCCATTTCTGGTTGTAGTCTGCAATGTTCGGGAACAAATTGCCTGGATTGCCGACTCCGGACAGGCTGCTTCAGTAAGGGCCCAGAGCCAGGTGGCCGCAACCGTCGCTCGAGTGGGGTATCAACGGGAGATTGTCCCAGAGAGAGTCCCGGTGAACCCTGCTACCCTGGTCGTCGGTGGTGGAATTGCCGGAATTGAGGCCGCCTTGCGAATTGCCTCGGCCGGGTATGGGGTTTATCTGGTTGAACAGGGGCCTAGTCTTGGCGGACATATGGCTCAACTCGATACGACTTTCCCGGCCCTGGAATGCGGAGCCTGTATTCTAACCCCCAGGATGTCAGCTGTGGCTCATCACCCCGGGATCACCCTCTTGACCATGAGCGAAGTGGAGGCGGTGGCCGGGGGGATCGGTAATTTTACCGTGAGGGTCAGGACCAATCCTCGATCAGTGAGCCCCGAGCTCTGCAATGGTTGTGGAATTTGTGAGGAAAAATGCCCCAAAAGGGTGGTTGACACCGGCCATAATGCCGGGCTCGGCAATCGCAAGGCGATCCATTTTCCCTTTGCTCAGGCGGTTCCTTTTGTGCCTGTCTTGGAGCGGAGCGATTGCCTGTATTTCTCAACCGGTAAATGCAGGCTTTGTGAGAAGTTCTGTCCGACGGGAGCCATCGATCTAAAGGAGAAAGAGGTCTTCCGGGAGATCGGGGTGGGGCAAATAATTATTGCCACCGGTTATTCGCTCTTTAATGCAGCCAGGATATCGCAATATGGTTATGGCCGCTTTGCCGATGTTTTTTCCGCCCTGGAGATGGAGCGGATGTTGAGCAGCATCGGCCCCACTGGTGGTAAAGTCGTGCGTCGTGATGGTATTACCCAACCAAAGCGGGTGGCGATTATTCACTGTGTCGGCAGTCGTGACCGCAATTATCACGAATACTGTTCCAAGGTCTGTTGTATGTATTCTTTGAAGTTCGCCCGGCAGATCATGGAAAAAACCGGGGCTGAAGTCTTCAATTTCTATATTGATATTCGGACCCCCGGTAAGGGCTGTGAAGAGTTCTATCATCAACTCCAGGAGAAGGGTGGGTATTTTATCCGGGGCCGGGTTGCCATGGTGATGGAGGCGGCCTTTACGGTTACGGAAGAGGGTCACCTCATTGTTCAGGTTGAGGATACCATGATCGGTCGGACCCGGAGGATTCCTGTTGATATGGTCATTCTCAGTCCGGCCATGGAGCCTCGGGGTGATGCCGTTCAACTGGCCACCAAGTTCGGTTTGTCCTGTGACGTCAATGGTTTTTTGAGTGAGGCCCATGCCAAGGTTTCCCCCGTTGCCACCATGAACCCCGGGGTGTTGATCGCCGGGTGCTGCCAGGGGCCCAAGGATATTGCCGAGACTGTTGCCCAGGCCGGGGCTGCTGCCGGTCAGGTCCTGGCGACCATCGCCAGGGGAGAGGTGGTAATCGATCCGGTCCGAGCAACTATAGATGCTGATCATTGCTGCGGATGCCGAATCTGTAATGATCTCTGCCCTTGTCAGGCTATTACCTATGACGGAGAACGGAAGATCTCGAAGATCATTACTCTGCTCTGCTGTGGCTGTGGTACGTGCGTTGCCGCTTGTCCCAGCGGGGTGATTGACATGGGCCAATTTACTGGTGATCAGGTCGTTGCGGAAATAGAAGGACTCTTGAGAACCCGTTCGGGGGATACGACCCATGGAATTTGAACCAATAATTGTCGGGTTTCTCTGTAATTGGTGTGCCTATCGGGCCGCCGATCTGGCCGGGACCATGCGTTTACGCTCCCCTAATGATGTCCGGATTATTCGGGTTTTGTGCAGCGGCGCCGTGGAGCCTCGGTTTGTACTCAAGGCCTTCCGGGAGGGGGCCGACGGGGTGATTATCGGGGGGTGTCATCTTGGAGGCTGTCATTATTCCAAGGGGAATTTGAGCGCTCTCGGTCGAGCCCGTCTATTGCTGAAGTTGATGGGGCAACTGGGGATCGATCAGGCGCGCTTTCGTCTGGTTCTGGTTTCGGCCTCAGAAGCTGCCGCCTTTGTTGAGGCGGTTGGGAAGATGCGCAATGATCTGCAAAAGTTGGGGCCGGTGTCGTCTTGCTCTGCAGGGGCTGCAGCTATTGAGGCGAGGGAGAGTGTGCCATGAAACCGAAATTTGCCATGTACTGGGCCTCAGGGTGTGGCGGATGTGAAATTTCGCTTTTGGAAATCCATGACCAAATCCTCCGTTTTGCTGAGGTTTTCGAAATCGTTTTCTGTCCCTGTCTGGTGGACGGGAAGAAGGAGGATCTGGCCAAGCTTGGTGATGGCGCAATTGATCTCACCTTCTTTAATGGTGCCATTCGCAACCAGGAAGACGAGGATATGGCCAGGTTGCTCCGGACAAAATCTAGGATACTAGTTGCCTATGGTTCCTGTGCCATGGAAGGTTGTGTGCCCGGATTGTCCAATCTCTCAACAGCCGCCGATCATTTTGAGGCCGTTTATCTAAAGAATCATACAACCGTGAACCCTGAAGCGGTTATTCCCGGATCGCGAAGCGAGGTGGCCGAAGGGATTCTTTCGTTGCCTGTCTTTGCTGCTTCGGTCCGCAGTTTGGATCAGGTGGTTGCTGTGGATTATCTGGTGCCGGGTTGCCCCCCCGAAGGGGTTCAGGTTGAAAAGGTTATTGAAACTTTTGTTGGGGGGAGCCCTTTGCCACCATCTGGCTCGTTGCTGGGAGCGGGTGAGCGAGCGCTCTGCGAGGAGTGCCCGCGGGTGAGGAATGTCCGGCGACCTACTCGATTTTACCGGGCCCACCAACAGATCCCCGAGGAGGGCGTTTGTCTCCTGGAGCAGGGATTTATCTGTCTGGGCCCGGCCACCCGAAGCGGTTGCGGGGCAAGGTGTCCCAGGAACAATATGGTTTGTATCGGCTGCTATGGCCCGCCGCCCGGGGTGGACGATCAGGGGGCGCAGATGATCGCCGCCCTTGGTTCAATGCTCGATCCGGGCAAGGACTGTGATGGGGAGGTGGAAAGAACCCAGCGGCTGGATGAACTTTTTTCCGGGATCGTTGACCCGGCTGGCACCTTCTATACATTTAGCCTGGCAAAATCCATGCTGGGAGGGAAGGTCGGTCGATGAAGAGACGAATTACCATCGACCCAATTACCCGCCTGGAAGGTCATGGGCGGATTGAGATCTTCCTTGATGCGGAAGGTGACGTGGAGAATGCATATTTCATCGTTCCGGAACTACGTGGTTTCGAGCAGTTTTGTGTAGGGCGGTCGGCCGAGGAGATGCCGAATATTACCAATCGGATTTGTGGGATCTGTCCCGAGGCCCATCATATTGCCGCCGGCAAGGCTTTGGATGACCTCTATGGGGTTGAGCCACCCTTGGCTGCTCGCCTGTTACGAGAGCTCTTCTACTGCGCCTTCTTTGTGGCAGATCATACCACCCATTTCTATGTCCTTGGCGGACCGGATCTCCTGGTCGGGCCGGAAGCTCCGGCCGAGGAGCGTAATATCTTCGGGGTGGTGGCAAAGCTTGGGGCCGAGGTGGGCACTCGAATCTTTGATTGTCGTCGCCGCAACCATGGGATCATTGGTCTTTTGGGGGGGCGATCGATCCATCCCAATGCGGCTCTCCCGGGGGGCTGGTCCCGGGCCATAAACGAGGCTGAAAGGGGTGAAATCGTCGCTGCCGCCCGGCAGAATGTTGATTTCGCCCTTTTTTCCCTGGATCTTTTTGAAAAGCGGATTCTGACCGATGAGGCCTTTCTCGAGCTTCTCTTTGCCGATAGTTACCGTCATGAGACCTATTATTCCGGCACAGTGGATCCCGAAAACCGGGTGAATTTTTATGACGGAACCATCCGGGTGGTGGCCCCGGACGGTCATGAATTCTGCCGATATGCCCCCAGGGATTATGCGGAACATATTGCCGAACGGGTTGAATCGTGGACCTATCTGAAATTTCCCTATCTCAGGAACATTGGCTGGCAGGGGTTGACCGATGGCCCCGGGAGCGGAGTTTACTGCTCAACCCCCCTCGCCAGGTTGAATGTGGCGGACGGGATGGCGACGCCGCTTGCCCAGAAACAATTTGAAAAGTTCTATGGCTACTTCGGTAATGGCTCGGTCAACGGACGGTATCGCCCGGTTCATCAGCGACTGGCGACCCATTGGGCCCGCTTGATTGAAATGCTTTATGCTGCGGAACGGATGGCAGAACTGGCCGCCCATCCGGCCCTGACCAGCCCCGAAGTGCGGGTGATCCCGACCGGGATTCCCCGCGAAGGAGTTGGTTGTATCGAAGCGCCTCGGGGGACCCTGACCCATCACTATTGGACCGATGAGCGCGGGGTGTTAACCAGGCTTAATCTGATTGTAGGTACCACCAATAACCATGCTCCCATTGCCATGTCGGTCAAGCGGGCCGCCCAGGGGTTGATCAAGAAGGGCCGGGTCATCGATGATGGTTTGCTGAACAGGATTGAGATGGCCTTCCGCCTTTACGATCCCTGTTTTTCCTGTGCTACCCACGCCTTGCCCGGGAGTCCCTCTCTGGTGATGACGATCCGCGACCACGCCGGTGAGGTGGTTCTTCGAAAGGTTAAGCCTTAAATGGTGTGTGGACGCAGATTGCGACAGTTCATTGCTTGGGCCGGTTGAGTGGAGATAATAGTGAAAAAAATCAGAACTATTCTTATTGGTCTGGGAAATCCATATTTAGGGGATGATGGGGTCGGCGTCCAGGTGGTCAGGAGGTTGAGGGAAGTTGGCGCTCATGAATCGTTAACCCTGGTAGAGCTGCCGGTGGGGGGGATGCGGTTGATGGAGTGTATGGTCGGCTATGATCGGGCAATTATCGTTGACGCGGTCCAGACCGGTCGACACGAGCCTGGTCTGGTAATGAAATTGAAGCGAGCCGAGTTGGATCATTCTCTCCACTCCACCTGCTCCCATGATACAAATCTGGAGTGGGCCCTGGAAACCGGCCGGAGTCTAGGGTTGGTCCTGCCCTCCGAGATCTGGGGATGGGGGATTGAGGCGGGTCGAGTTGATACTTTTGGTGAAAGAATGTCTCCTGCTGTTGTCCAGGCTGTCCTAATAACTGTAAAAGCAATCCTTACGGATCTCGCCAGTTTTGAAGACTACTCCTGATTTTGAGTCAACCGTGCTGTGAAAAACTTAATTAACAGGGCCGTCCGGTATTCCAGGCGCTATCGAACCAGTTTCTGAAGGACCCAAAAAAGAGGTATTTGTGAATCCCTGACGTCCCTTAAACTTTTGCGAAAAGCGGCAAGTAGCGGGCGGCGAGTTTGAAGATAAAGATGCCAAGGGAAACTACGCCGAGGGTAATCAGCAATTCCATGATGGAGGGAAAATAACCATATCCTTTGGTTACGGCATACTGATCCATACTGAACAGGCAGACATTCAAACGGTTGATCAGAACCCCGGCGATGACCAGGGTATTGGCCAGCATGATGTTGCTAAGGTCGGTTCGACCCTTCTTGTTGGCCAGGAGGAGGAGCGGCGCTACAATCCCCAGAATAACTTCAAAAAGGTACATTCCTGATTCCAGGGTATTGTCCATGAGTGGGGCAAGCCCTGCATTTTTCAGTAGGAAAAAAACCTTTAAGGCCAGGTAGAGGGCCAGGGTACGGAAGGTGCCGAGGGCCAGACCAGAAAAAATTTCACGGTCTATTTTATGGTTAAAGGCCTTGGCGCTGAGCATGGCCTCGGTGCTGACCATGGCCATGCCCATGGCAACGGCGGAAATCAGGAACATGTACGGCAGGAAATGGGTGTACCAGAGTGGAGACATCTTGGAGGGGGCGATGAGGAACACGGCGCCCAGGGATGCCTGGTGGAGGGTGGAGAGCATTACCCCGAAGATGACCGCACCGATCATGATTTTGTTGACCAGTTTGAGGGTGGTCTTCATCCCGGTTTTTTCAAGGAGCATTGGAGACGACTCGATGGCCAGTGTGGTGGTGTAAAGGATGACGTGGATCGCCACCACCCACATGACCGAATGGACCTGCCACATGATGGTTGGGTGCCAGAGCCGGAAGGGATGGCCGATATCCAGAAACAGGGCGACGACGGCCATCAGATAGCCCAGGAATGCGGTGAGAATGGCGGGGCGGCTGATGGGCTTATACTTTTCCCAATTGAAGATATAGACGGCACAGGCAATGATGAAACCGCCTGCCGCCATGGCCACCCCACCGAGGACGTCAAACCCGAGCCAGAAACCCCACGGGTAAAGATCATTCAGATTGGTTACGGCTCCCAGGCCATGGATCAGCCGGTAGCCCATGCCGATGATGCCGACGATAATGAAAATGACCAGGCAAGTGGTGTTGAGGGTCCACAATTTGATCTCATGCCCAGGTTTCATATGATACCTCCATTATCTCTTGTGTCCCGGCGGTTAATAAATACCACCAGGGGGAACATCTTGTCGGTTGTGGGTGGCTTCCCAGAACCTTGCTTTCCCGGAAAAATCACCAGGGAGCGGGAGTATTGTGACCCCAAGGGCGGTCAGTTCGTTACAGATCGCCTCAAGGAGTGAACCCATGATCGCTTCAACCGGTTCAGACAGATCGATCCCGGTATCGAGATTTGCCGGCTCAATTCCGAACATGACCAGATTTTCCGGCATTTCTCCGGTTAACATGGCCGAGGCCAGGAGGTCGGACAGCCCCAGCTGATGGGGAGAAATCCTCGTTTTAAAAATAGCGGGAACCGCATCGCCCTCAACCCTGGTCACTGTTCCAGGCTTGCGGCCACCGGCCATGGCATCGATGATGATCAGATGTGTCCGGTTGCCGAGATATCGGAGCAGCTCGATTCCCGCCGTACCACCATCCATAATCTCCACTCCAGGTGAAAAACGGTATCGTCGCTGCAGTTCATTCACTACCCGGACTCCGACCCCCTCATCGGTCAAGAGAACATTGCCGATGCCTAAAATCAGGATGTCGGAGTGGGGTTCCATGTCTCTCACAGGGCCTTGACTCGGATAATTTCATTCTGTTCTTCGTCGACCAGATGGATCGCGCAGGCCAGGCAGGGATCAAAGGAGTGGATGGTACGGAGGATCTCCAATGGTTTTTCAGGATCGGCAACCGGATTGCCCAGTAACGCTGCCTCATAGGGGCCCAATTCGTCCCGCCCGTTGCGGGGACCGGCATTCCAGGTTGAAGGCACCACCGCCTGATAGTTTTTGATTTTGCCGTTTTCAATGACAATCCAATGGGAGAGGATGCCGCGGGGGGCCTCGTGAAAACCAAAGCCCTCCTGGATTCCGGAGGGAAATTCCGGTTGGTTGAAGATAGTCATATCTCCCTTGGCCAGGTTGTTCACCAGGGCGTGCCATTGATGATCCAGGGTATCGAACAGCACGGCGCACCGAACGGCCCGGGCGGCGATCCGACCGATGGTCGAATGGAGAGCGCCGACCCCGACCTTGGATTTCACCAACGCGCTTACGGTGTCGAGAACCTGGGTGGTGTATTTGATGGTGGGTTCATGGCCTGCCGCAAACATGCAGAGGACGTTGGCCAGGGGGCCAACCTGGGCCGGTTTACCCTTGAAGGTCGGGGCCTTGACCCAGGAGTATTTGCCATCGTCTTCAAAATCGGTGTAATGGGGCACCGTCTCTTCCTGGTATGGGTGACGGGTCCAATCGCCGTCATACCAGGAATGCTTGATCGATTCCTGGACGTTATCCTCGAAATAGGGATCGTCAAAGCTTTTGATCGGGGTAAACTTACTGATATCACCGTCGGGGATGTACCCTCCGGGGAGTTCAAAAATCGTCCCCTTGGTGTCAAGGGGCATGTCCGGGGCGGACAGATAGTTGGTCACTCCGGCCCCAATGGTGGTCCAGTCAGCATAAAAGGCCCCTACCGCGGCCACATCAACCAGAAGCACCTTTTCGACGAATTCGCGTACTTCATCGATGATTGTCTTGATGTAATAGAGTCGTTCCATATTTAGGGCGGTGGGACTGTCCAGATTGATGGCGTTGGCCACCCCTCCCACGGCCACATTCTGGATGTGGGGGGTTTTGCTGCCTAAGATACTGACCACTCGGTTGATATTCCGTTGGTACTCAAGGGCCTGCAGGTAGTGGGTTGCGGCCAGCAGGTTGACCTCGGGCGACAGTTTCATGGCCGGGTGTCCCCAGTACCCGCTGCCGTAGATCCCAAGCTGGCCGGAATCGACCAGGGCCTGTAATCGTTCCTGGGCGCCTTTGATTTCCTGGTAACTGTTTCGCTTCCAGTCGGAAAGAGATTGGGCCAGTTTCGCCGTGGCCCTGGCATCCGCCTTAAGGGCCGAGACGATATCCACCCAGTCCAGGGCACAGAGATGATAAAAATGAACGATATGGTCGTGGGTGGCATGGGCCCCCATTATCATATTTCTGATGTATTGGGCATTTAAAGGGATTTCCATGCCTAGGGCATTCTCAACGGTACGCACCGAAGCCAGTGCGTGGACTGACGTTCAGACGCCGCAGAAGCGCTGGGTGAAAATCCAGGCGTCCCGGGGATCCCGACCTTGAAGGATGACCTCGAAACCACGCCACATCTGTCCCGATGACCAGGCATTGGTTACCTTGCCGCCGCTTACTTCGCAATCGATGCGGAGATGCCCTTCAATTCTGGTCACAGGGTCGATCGTGATTCTCTTTGCCATTGTTTCCTCCTGCTGTTGATGAGCAATTTCAACTGGGTATTTTTTTGATCATACCGTCATTGTCGTGCTGAACTCTTTTGACGCGGGCAGCGAACCGTTTTCTGTTTCGTCACTCTTGTCCTGATTCCCCCTTTGTACTTTTCTCTTTACGGTTTTTGGTTTTCAGGTGAATAACCGTTCCGGCGGTCAGGAGGGCAACGATCAAGACCGGAACCTTTTTGATATAGCTCCAGGTAATATCCGGATAGGCCTGATCGTTGATTGCGGGATTGAAACCCAGATTCGCGAAAGGGACCCCGGACATCAGCATATACTGAGTGCCACCTGCTTCGGTCAGGCCATAGACATGATCAACATACCCTGAAACCTTTCTGACCGATTTTTCTGCTGAATCCACCGTTTTGACCGGGTAGGCGTACTCCGTGCCGGGTTGGGCGGCAAGACGATTCGCTGCCTCGGCCTTGAGTTCGGTTACTTTGCCGAAGATGGAAGCGCCGGTGGGGCAGAATTCGCAGCAGGCCGCATATTTACCTTCGGCGTAACGGTGACGGCAGAGTTGGCACTTAACGATTTTGGGGTTGGCACTCTCAAATTCGAATTTTGGAATCTGAAAGGGGCAAGCCACCTGACAATATCGGCAGCCGATACATTTGTCCTTATCGTAGCCGACTATACCGTTTACGGGATTCTTGAAGAGGGCGGCCACCGGACAAACCGAGACACAGGCAGGATCGACACAGTGAAGGCAGTGCTGCTTAACAAAGGAAAATCCGTCGATCTCCTGGTCCTTATTGAGCCCGGTTCCGTTGGTATAGGTTTTGATAATATTCAAGGTCTTGGCGGATAGATCGATCGGTGCATCGTAGATCTGGAGATCGGATTGATACTCGTATGGAATTTCCCCATACTCTTGTTCCAGGGCACCTTTTGGCATGCTGTTGTACTTTTTGCAGTTGACCATGCAGGATTTGCAACCGATACACAGGGTCGCGTCGTAGAGGATACCGACAGCCTCCGGTGGCAGGGACTTGGGTTCGGAAGCCAGGGAGGGTGACAGGTCCGAGGCCAGAAGGATTCCGCTTCCCGCTGAGATTTTCAGGAATTCACGCCGGTTCAAGGCCATGGCTTACTCCCCCTCGTTGTCCTTATTCCCAAGATACCGACCAGCGGCAACGGCACCGGCCCCGATGGCCGCACCACCAATGGCAGCGGCAAGCTTTGAACCGCCTTGGCCGGGTGCGGGAGTTGCTGGACTGAATTGGGTCGGAGGTGTGATGTAAAGCGGTCGGGCTGGGCTGTGAAGGGGTAGTTCGAAACCGACCCCCTGCTCGGAACAACCAAAACAGGGGTGACCAATTCCCACCGGCCAGGCCCCGGAACCCACATCACCGAAGAGCAGGGTCGGGCAGTTGTTGAAGGTCTCTGGGCCCTTGCAGCCGAGTTTATAAAGACAGTAGCCTTGACGGTGACCTTCATCGCCAAAACGTTCGGCAAAGCGACCGGCATCGAAATGGGGTCGGCGTTCGCAGTTTTCATGGATGAGCCGACCATAGGCGAATTTCGGGCGCATCTTGGCGTCAAGTTCGGGCAGCTTGTTAAAGGTGAGGAAGTAAAGAACGGTGGACAGGAAGTTATACGGATTTGGAGGACAGCCGGGGATATTAACTACGGCAATGTTCTTGCCCTTTAGAATTTCATGGACCGGGGTAGCCCCGGTTGGATTGGGGGAGGCTGACGGCACCCCGCCCCAGGAGGCACATGAACCAATGGCGATTACTGCCGCAGCCTGGGGGGCGGTCTCCTCGAGAATGGCAAGGGCGGTTCGTCCGGCAATCTTGCAGTAGATGCCGCCATCCTTGACCGGAATGGAGCCATCGACCACCAGAATAAATTTTCCGGCGTTGGCGGCGATGGAGTTTTTACGAAACTCTTCCGCCTGATGGCCAGCCCCGGCGTTTAGGGTCTCATGGTATTCCAGGGAGATCAGGTCGAGGAGCAGGGTTTCCAGGGTGGGGTGGGTTGCTCGAAGCAGGGTCTCGGTGCAACCGGTGCATTCCTGGGCGGAAAGCCAGATCACCGGCGGTCGTTGGGCTGCCTTTTCGGCGGCCATGGCAAGTTTTGGCCCGAAGCTTTCCGGCAGTCCGAGACAGACTGCCGCTGCAGTACAGACCTTGAGAAAATTTCTTCGGGAGATACCGGTGGATAACGGTCGCTGATCAGCCCCAATACAATTCATAGAATCCTCCTCAATGGATCAATTTTTTCCTGAATAAAGGAAAAACATGCTCTACTGAAATGTATTTGATTCATCGACTTATGATGAATTATGTAATCATTGACCGGCCTTGAAGGGGTGGGTTAAGGCGCCGGATACCACTAGGATATAAAGAAATAATTCAAAGAGTCAAATGATTTTCTCTTTGATAAACGATAATTTTTACCTGTAAACAATAATTACCAAGAATAAGACAACTTGTTGCTGTCCAAATATGGGAAGAGCCAAAGGGTGCTCAGGAACCCTGGGGCGGCTTGGGCTCCATGCGTCGGGTGAAGATCGGTGACAGAAGGTAGAGGAGGAGGTAGGTCATAGTTAGGAATCCGAAGTAGGGGGAGAAGATCGAGACAAGGAGCAGAAAGACACAGAACCTTGCAAACCAAGGGTTCCGGTCCATGGTCCGACCGATATGGAGATAGCGGACCGGATAGAGATTCATGGCGATGGAGGCCGTCATCATTACCAGGAAACAGATGATCCCCCAGAGATAAACCGAGGACTGTCCCTCAATGGCCGCTTGTTTGAACATGA
The DNA here is from genome assembly GCA_018814305.1 of Pseudomonadota bacterium. GTDB lineage: Bacteria > Desulfobacterota > Desulfobulbia > Desulfobulbales > JAGXFP01 > JAHJAA01. The sequence continues at coordinate 7,184 of JAHJAA010000034.1, read as the reverse complement.
GCAGGGGTGCGACCACCAGTAAAGCTGAGGCAGTGGTCGGCATTCCCTTAAAAAAACCGGGGATCGGGGTGCGGTCTAAGGAAAAGTAGATGAGCCGTGCCAGGCCCAGCAGGGCATATGTTGTCGCTGCCACCATCGGCCAGGGTTTGGCGATGGCAAACTCTGGATATTCGGCCATGGTCATATGAAAGATCAGGGCGGGAGCAAGACAGAAGCTGATCCCGTCAGCGATATCGTCGAGGAGTCCCCCCAGGGTGATGGCAGAAGTTCCATCCGTTTGGGTCGACGGGGCGGTCAGGCCAAGTTTGCGGGCCACGGCTCCGTCCAGTTTGTCAAAGATAGCGGCGCCGATCACAAAGAGATAGGCCTGGCGCAACCAGCCCTGCTGGGTGAATAAGACCGCAAGGATCCCAAGCAAGGCATTGAACACGGTCAAGGTGTTGGGGAAGAAGGCCAGAATTTTTCGGCGCAGGACATCATCTTCATGGCAAACCTCATTGAGAACCATGGTTCCGTACTTGCGGCAAAGCCCCCCGATTGAGCCGAAGTTGATGATGAGAAACAGAATTTCGATGATCAGATAAATGCGGGTCGGCAGAAGGGCCAGTGAGGTGATCAGGGCTGAGATCGATCCACCTATCCCGCCAGGCAGGTAAAAGGCATGGATATAGAGGAGTACTCCGATCGGCGCGGCTACCATGACGCGTAATCGAGTGAATTCGATGGTTTCGGCTTCAACCCCTTTGGGATTGGCGCTACTGCGCATGAAGTGAGCAAAGTTATCTCTGATTAAAACGGTGATACAAACGATGAGAACCAGGATGGCATGGAGCATTTCGGGCCGGGAGTGGTCTGGTAGAACAAAGATAAGGCGCCACATCATACCGACGGCCACCAGTGGAAAGAGAGTGGCTGAGACGATTTTATCCATGACCCGGTCGGCCAGGTTGGCCATGGTGGCATGGGGGGGGAAGCGAGCGGCAAACCAGCTGACCGTGAGCTCGAAGCACATGGCGACCAGGAGGAGAAATACCCCAATCTTATAAAAATCAAGATCGCGACTCCACATAACGGCTATGGCGCATAGCATTCCACCGAAGACCAGGGGGGGGCGCCCATAGACCAGGAGTGCGGTGAGCTTTTGTGGTAGCGTTGAGTGGTTGGGCATAGTTTTCGATCGTTGGCAAACGGGTCGGTCGGCCGAGAAGGAAGTTCCTCCGACGGAATCGACTTTTTTATATCATCTTTCTTATCGCATCGGGAGGTCTCTGCCAAGTAGTTTGCGGAAAAGTGTGCCGAATTCTTACATAAAAACGCTCTGGTTATTTTCTCAGGTAGCACTGTTGACGCTTTTTTCCCAGACTGATACCGTGAAGTTGATGGCCTTTTCCTGATGAGGTTGTGGGGGGCTTAGTGAGGTTGCGGGAGGTATCCCCTAGATACTCTCTCCAGCGGTTTATCTTGATAATTAGTTTCCGGATCGAAGCCAGTCAGATCGGAGTGAGCACCTTTTTCTTATGGCATATGACCATTCCCATAATCAACATAATGGTTCCCACCGGAGCCTTTTCCTCTCCTTTCTCCTGATCGCCTCATTCATGGTGGTGGAGGCGGTGGGGGGGTGGTTTACCAATTCGCTGGCCCTGCTCTCCGACGCCGGTCATATGCTCACCGATGCCTGCGCTCTGGCTTTAAGTTTGCTGGCTTTAAAGATCGGGGCGAAACCGCCTTCCCCTACCCAGACTTTCGGGTACAGGCGTTTCGAGATCCTGGCTGCCCTGTTGAATGGTCTTGCCCTGTGGGCCATTGTGGGGGTGATCCTCCATGAGGCCTATACCCGGTTGCAGGATCCACCTCAGGTTAAAGCGACAGGGATGATTGTTGTGGCCGCCATCGGTCTGGTGGTCAACCTGATCTCGATCCGGCTTCTTCATGCCCATAAGGATGATAATATTAATGTTCGCGGGGCATTTCTTCATGTTATGGCTGACTCTCTGGGGTCGGTAGGCGCCTTGATTGCCGGCCTCGTCATTCGGTACACCGATCTTCGACTCATCGATCCCCTGGTCAGCCTGGTTATCTGCCTCTTAATTCTGTGGAGTTCGTGGGGGATCGTCCGGGATGCGGTTCATATTTTGTTATTGGGAGTTCCCTCCCATATCGATTATCGGGAGGTTGAGGCCGAGATTCTCAGCCATTCCGGGGTTTGCTGTGTCTACGACCTTCATATCTGGTCGATTGCCAGCGGTCATGAGGCGATTTCCGCTCACGTGGTGGTTGCGGATGGATATGGCTCAACCAATGAATTGTTGTCCCGGATTGTCGATGCCCTCTTTGATCGCTTTGGTGTCGATCACGCCACTCTTCAGATGGAGGAGAGCCATACCATTAAAGAGAATAAAGTCGGTGGCCTTTGTCGGGTGGAAAGTTCTTTGGTGGGATGTGAGAATCGATGGACTGCCAACAATTATTCACCTGCCCCAAAAAGCAGGTGAGGTGGTACTGGAGACTGCTATAAAATAAAAAGCCCGGAAAGGATGGTACGGGCTTTTTATTTTAAATGGCTGGGGGAGAGTGTGAGTTTCAGCCGACTAGAGCTGAAACGAAACCGCTGACGACCGTACTGGGACCATTGCTCAACATAACGGAGATCAAACATGCTGTTGACCAGATCCCAACCAGGCCGGAAACCGTTGCCATACTGAAAAGGCTGAGGCGAGTGATGGTGTCGATTCCAGTTTCTGAGCTCAGATTTGCAGCGGTGTTGGTTTTGATATTGGCGATCATGGTCTTTCTCCGGATGATTTTTTTGTTTTATCGTTCTTTTTACAGGCCGGTTACAGCGGTAATGAATCCCTTGAACAGGGTTGCCGGGCCGGCGGTCATCAGGGCACCGGCGAAACAGGCTACGGCCCACAATCCGATCATCAGAGAGGCGCCGCCGAAGAGGGCAATGGTTGTCTTGCCAATCGCCTCGAGGGACTGGTCTTTTACTTGAACTTGGGTTTGGCTCTTATTGATAATTGCGTTCATGATGTTTTTCCTCATGTATTTTTTTGATTCTGGTTGATTCAGGCGATGGCCGTATTTTATGTTCCCTTTGTTTTTCTTTTAATGCCAGATCCGTGCCAAATGTAAATATATGCATTATTACAACAAGATGTTGTTTTAAGGCGAGCGTGGTTCGGGTGTTGCTGCTGTCAACATGGCAGGGAGAAATGTCATTTTGGCAGAGGAAAATAGGGATAATGGGGGGGCTGGCGATATTTCAAGGGAATGATATGGATTATTGCAGCAGGGATTCTTCTGTAGAATCAGGGTGATTCGGAATGGAGACTCCTCGTTACAGTTCCAGTGGGCATTCTTAGAAGGGAGAGTGAGCGCGCTTGAGGGTATGAATTTGCTTTCTGGAAAGGATGAGGGGGTAAAAAAGGCCAAAGGCCCTGGAAGGGCCTTTGGCTGAATTCTATAGGAATATTCGCTGTTATAGATAGAGATGGAGGAGCAGGTCAACGTGTTGGTCGTGGTCGTCCCCGTCAATCTTGAAGTCTGAAAATTCCAGGGCGATTTTGGTGTTCAGCCAGGGGTTGTAAGAAACATTCACCAGCGCCCCTTCTTTGTCGAGACTCGAATCTTCATCCGACTTCATGGAGTCGTAGCCTAGGGTCACCCCGTACATCCGGTCAAAAACATAGGTAACCTCCAGATAATAACTTTTGAATTTGACGTTATTCCCAGCGGTATTGTCCAGGTCTTTATCTTCCCCTTCCATATAGACTGCTATGGCTTCAATGATGTTTGCTCCTGATTCCATCTGGAAAGAGAGATCCGCACCGTATCGTATGACATCGCTTTTGTAAAAAGTACCGGAGAGTGGGGCTGTTTCATACCGTTCAGCTCCGCTGTAGAGGATGCCGCCGAATGAGAGGCTCGACTCGGCGGTCACCGGCTGGTCAAAAGCCACCCGACCGTACAGATCCCAGGGGTCATCGGAACTGTGGCCTCTGAAACCTCCAGTGGCGGCATAGAGACGATTATTCAAAAACCGCCCGTAGGCGATCAGGCCGGTGTTGTCGGTGGCTCCAAAATAGAAGAAGTCGCCGGCGCCTCGTTCCTGGGAAAAGATGGCTGGAGAGTTGATGGTATGGTAGGCGGTGAACCTGAAGGTGTTATATGGGTCCACGCCGCCCGCATCCATCTTTCCTCCGGCGAGTCCAATGGTATTGGTGCCCAGGCGGGTGTACGAAGCCAGTTTGGCGAATTCGAACTCAAACTCGGGGAACAGGATCGGTTCAATAAAGGCGCCGATGTTTGGGGTGATCCGACCGGCATAGAAGAGGGCAACCTCGGCTGGAATGTCGGTTGCAGCCGTATCACTGTTGCTTCTGGTGTAGGGGAAGGAGATCACGCTTAAGGAGAGGGGGGAGTACCGAAGCAGGTCAAGATTATCTTTATCGATCCGAGGATAGTCGTCGGCCACGGTGGTGTAGGCCGTGTCTTTGAAGGCACGTCCGGTGGCATTCAATGCAGGCCACATGGTATGACAGGCGCTGCAGGGTTTGCCGAATTGTCGGGCAAAACTCGGCACCGCCAAGGCTTGGGAGGCGCCCAGGGCCACCAAAATAGCTGCAAGCAGGGGGATGAGATACATTTGCGCTCTTTTCATCATTTTCTCCTTAACGGTTTTGATTAACGTGTAAATTCGACCTGCAGATCTGCGGCTGCATTGGCTGGGACGGTCACCGGTTGCTCTTTTTCTCCGAAGCCTTCGTGCCAGATTTTAACCGTATAATCTCCAGGCGGAATATCGGTCAGGCTGAATGCGCCATGTTCGTCGGTGACGGCAATGTATGGGTTGTCGTTAAGATAGAGATAGCCTTGCATCCAGGAATGGGCATCACACTCGATGCTCATGATTCCTGTTTTCTTGATAGGTTTCTTTATTTCCATACCGGTAATGGGCAGGGCAAAATTATAGACCGTTCTCTTGTTGAGATAGATGTGGGTGTTATGGAGCATGGGGTCGTTGTTTTTGATCGTCAACTGCTGGCCATTGACCCCAACCTGGACATGGGGGGTGAAGGCGCATTTGACGTTGTCTACTTCCACCGGGGTTGCAGGGAATGATTTACCTGCTTTGATATTTTCAATGAGGACCACGGCATATCGGACTCCCCCGTCTGAAGCGATAACATATTTTTCTCTGGGGAGGGTGTCGCCGCAATGCTGGCTATCCTTGGTGACCTTGATGGTTTCATCCTGGGGGATATTCCCCGTTGCGATTACCCTTCCGGTAATTGTGCCACCGTTGGTGACCTGGATCTGGTTGTACGTCCAGCCGTTGACCGACAGGGTCAAAACCAGAATTGCAGTTAATACCAGTGTCCTGAGCATGATGATTTCTCCAGTGTTTTAGGTTGATTCTCGTTAATAATCAAGTCCGGGTCCAAGACCACCCCAGAAGTTGTAAACGTAGTATGCCACCCAGCCGGCAACCGCCAGGCACAGAAGCAGAAACCAAAACGGGGCTGATTCCCTTTGGTGTCCTGCCTTGCCGGTATGTTCATAGTTTTTTTCACTCATCATGCCACTCCCTTTCCATTACCCGGTGTTTTACGTCTTCACTTTCCTCGTCGAGTTCTCCGTTCAAAACAGCCCAGATAAAGACGCTGAAGGAGGCAAGCCCCATGCAAAGGGCGACCAGAAACTCCCAGAAAACAATCTGCTCGCCCATCATGGCTGATCCGCCGAGCGGCTGAGGATGAAATAGGCCAGGGCCCAGCGGTCGTCTTCGGAGGACAGAATCGAGTCGTATGAGGGCATGGGAGTGCCATTGAGTCCGGTCATGACGGTGCGATAAATATCCTCCGGTTGAGGGCCGACCTTAAAAACGCCGGTGGTAAAATCGGCTGGCCGGATGGGGTCTCCCCAATCATCAGTAAGGGTTGCCGCCGAGGGTCCGTCTCCTTTGCCGTCTTTGCCGTGGCAGGCATCACATTGATAAAGGCCATGGAGTTCCTTGCCCCGGGCCAGGAGTTCTTCGCTGGATTTTGGGGCGGACGGTACGAAGAAGGGGGGCTCGGGAGTTGATTCTGTAAAATAGGAGCCAAAGGTCTTCAGGTACTGCACCACATCCCACCTGTCCACCTCAGGCAACTCGAACCAGGGCGGCATGGCGGTACCCGGAACCCCCATGGTGATGCTTCGGTAAAGATCGGTGTCAAGCGGCAGCGAGCCACTGGGAGTGGTCCGGAATTTGAAGGTGGCGGTAGTGAAATCGCGGGGCAGCACCTTGGCAAAAAAAGCTGCGGCCGGCCCCTTGCCGTCACCTTTTTCTCCGTGACACCCCTGACATCGTTTTTCATAAACCTCATTCCCATGGCTTAAGGAAGCGGGGGTGGTGATGGCGGCGGAACCGCCGGTTACCATCTGGCTGGTAAATTCATCACGCCACTTACCCCGGTTCATCCCCAGATTCTGGACAAAGGCGATCAGGGCCTCTCCTTCGGCGTTGGGGACTTCCATGCCGTTTTGAGTTTCAAAAAGCCAGGGGAATTTTGGCATGATTGAGTCGGGGACAATGATCCGGGCATTGGCGAAGTGGACTCGATGCCAATCGTTCCCGTATTTCCCGCCTTCACGGATCAGGTCCGGCCCGATCCGGCGGGTACCAAAGAGGTGGGGGGTATCCCAGACGTATTCACCGACCTGGGAGACTGGTCCCCAGCGGCGCTCTTCGCCGGCCACCGGGCGGATGTACATGGAATGGCAGTACCAGCACCCTTCGCGCAGATAAATTTTTCGCCCCTTTTCGATCTGTCCTTCGTATGGACGAGCATCTGCCTTGATTTGAGAGAGTTCACCCAGCGGAGTGCGGATTGTTTTTTCGACATATTTAATAGATGTCTCTTTGAGGCGCGACGGGATAATAGCCTGGACCACGATGGCCAGGGAGATGAAGGAAAAACCGGCCAGCAGGGCAACGAATTTGGCTTTTTTCATGCCTTCCCCCGTATCATGATGATTCCGACCATGGCCACCCCGATGAGAGCGAACTCGCAAATTAAGGGAGGTATATCCTCCAAAAATGAGGGAACGTTGAGGCAACGCCCCCTCAGCATCAGGGAAGTAAGCTTGGTTATTTGAGATCCTATTCCGCGAACGGCAAAGAGAGTTGCCGTGGG
>JAHJAA010000033.1 GCA_018814305.1 Pseudomonadota bacterium | reverse complement strand
GGGGACAGCCTCTGAGGGGAACATGGATGGTGAAATCCAGCTCTACGATGTGGTCAACGGTAGACCGGTCGGTAATCCCGTCTCCGTCTGTAATGGATGTCACGGGAACACCAGAAACTCGACCCTTTGCGGACTTGACGGCTCAATCGTTGCCGGTGGCGACGGCACCTATAGCGGCACCGTTTATATTGCCGGCCATGGAGCCCATTTTGCCAAGGTTGACTTGGTTATAGATCCAAGTAATACCACCGATCCTATTGCCCCTCTGGTCCCATATTCCACCCTGAAACGTGTTCAGGTTGCCCCGGCCAGTTCTCCTGCCACCGATTATTGGCTACATGACGCTCGGATCGATGGTACGACTCTGTATTGGTCTACCTACCATGTGGATGCAAATGGCAAAGTTCATTATGGCAAAGTTGATCTTGCCTCCGGTGCCGTTACCGCCGACATTGCTTATGATGTTGATACCAAAGGAACCGGTACTGCTATTTATTGTGCCTCCGGTCAGACCGATACGCATTATATGCCTATCACCATGACCACCGAGGGTTATATCACCGCCATACCGAAGAGCTCCATTCACTAATCGGTACTTTGATAGCTGAACAGCTCTTTTAGTTCAGTAAAAAACTGGAGGGACGACGTATTTTGTCGTCCCTCTTTTTTTTTATCAGTGAAAAGCTTGGTCGGGTGCGTATTTATCATCGATTTAATTTGTAAAAAATGATTAATTCAACCCATCTCTCTTCCCCAAACAACTCCACCTTAGCCTCTGTCGGTTTCATCCGTCCGGTTAAGGTGGACCGTACTCAGGAAATCAAATGACACTTATCAAGATTGCCCTAAAAAATCTCAGACGTAAACGCTTCCGCAGTCTCTCAATTATTCTGGCCGGTACCCTGGCCTGCGGCCTGGTTTTTACCGGCGCGGTCCTTCTGAAATCTGTCAAGGTAGGTCTTGAACTCGGCATGGCGCGGCTTGGCGCCGATATCATGGTGGTGCCTGATGGTTACGAGGCTAAAGGCAGCAATGTCCTGCTGGGCGGTGAACCAACAGCCTTTTACATGGATAAGCAGGTTGAAGAAAAGGTCGCTCAGGTCCCCGGCGTTCAAAGGACCTCTCCTCAACTTTTCATTACCTCTCTTGTAGTGGAATGCTGCACTTTGCCCACCGTTCTGCTGGTCGGCTTTGACCCGGGTACTGATTTTGCGGTAACTCCGTGGATTAAATTTAAAGTGGACGAAGAGAAGATGAAATTTGATCCCATCACGGTAGGGGTCAATACCCTTTATGCCACCGATGGCATGTTGATCAGCTTTTTCGGGAAGCGATTTCAGGTGAAGAGTGCCGCTGCCCCCACCGGGTTGAGATTTATTGATTATTCCGCCTTTATGACCATGGAAGTGGCCCGAAGTATGATTGATATTTCCAAGACTAAGGCCGGATTACCTCTTGAGATTGATGAAAATCAGATTTCGACCGTCATGGTCAAGATCGATCCTGAGGCCGATGTGTACAAGGTTGCCTCCACGATTGAAAGCTCGGTACCGGGGGTCAAGACCGTCGTCAGTCGCAACCTGGTTACCACCATGAGACAAGATGTTGAAGCCAGTCTGTGGGGGATTGTTGCCGTCGGGATTTTGAGTTGGGCAATGACCCTTTTTCTGATGGGACTTGTTTTTGCCATGGTGGTCAATGAACGGCAGAGGGAATTTGGCCTGCTGCGGGCCATGGGAGCCACCAGGGAAAAAATGATCAGATTAATCTTATATGAAGCGGCGGTCCTGGCTGCAATTGGCAGTATGATCGGAGTTATTGGCGGGATGTTGACTTTAGATCGTCTGAAAAGGCTCATTATACTCATCTATGGTACTGAGATCCCTTTTGTGTGGCCCGACCCGATATTTATCAGCGTGGCCGCATTATTGTGCGGAGTAGCCATTATTGTTTCCTGTACCTCCACCGCCCTTGGTCCGGCCATTCGTTGCAGCAAGCTCGAGCCGTACGAGGCGATTCGAGAGGGCTAAGTGGCGGATGCACCGCATCTTTACGCGATTACAGCCGGTCGCATAGGTGACTATAGCGACCAACTGTAATCGCGTAAATCTACGGCACCTTCACCACTTCGCCGTTTTTGTTGTTTTGGAGTTTGTCGGCCCCGTTTCGCGGATAAGAGATTTTGAAAGAGGAATAACGAGTGATGATATCCATATCCGGTCTGGCCAGAAGAAATATCAGACGGAATTTGTTCAGGAGTTTAGCAATTGTCGCGGCGGTTGCGGTAGCGACAGGGACCATCTTCTCTGTTTCGGCGGTCATGCAGTCGGTTAAAACCAGCTTAACCCGCAACGCCGCCCGGCTTGGGTCAGATCTTGTCGTTGTCCCATGGGAGCAGAGGAAAGAGGCAATAAAAGCCATGGCGGAAGGTAGCCCCATTACCTATTATATGGCGGGGGCTGTGGTTGATCAGATGAAAGAAGTCCAAATGTATCATCGTAAACTTAAGAAAAAATTAAAGGTGGTTGAAGCCGCTTCAGCTCAACTTTTTTATCTCTCTTCCACTGATGGGTGTTGTGATATCGGCAATAAATTACTGGTCGGCTTTGACCCGGAAAATGACTTTAGTGTCCGGGCCTGGCTCAAAGACAATGGGGATAAGGTCATCAAGAGCGGAGAGGTCATTGTCGGGAACAGCATCCCCCATCAGCTTGGTTTTAAGATCCAACTCTACAATAAAATCTTTACGGTGAGTGGTAAGCTTGAGGTCTCGGGCAATGCTTTTTTTGACAATTCCATTTTTATGTCCAAGGAGAATTTAAAAGATTTAATGGTTAAATCCTCAGCTCCTTTGCCGGATGACCTGAGTTGGGACCAGGAAATAGTCTCAGCCGTTCTGGTCCGCACCAGTCCATTTTTTCCGACCGAGGAGATTGGTAATCAGATTGGTCATGATGTAAAAGGGGTGAAGGCGATTTTAACCAAGAAGGTCGAGACCTCGGTGGGCAAACAGCTTTTCATGTTACTGCGGGCGGTATTTCTGGCAGGAGGAGTTCTCTGGCTCATTTCATTTCTCTTGATCGCAGTCATTTTTTCAATGATTGTGAATGAGCGGATGCGTGAAATAGGCCTGTTGCGGGCCATGGGGGCAAAGCGAGAAACAATTTTCCGCCTGACCGTTACCGAGGCCTCCATGTTGTCTTTTGCAGGCAGTACTCTCGGGATCTTGATTGGGGGGGCGCTGTTTTTTGGCTTGAAGAATTATATTGAGACCTCCTTTGCCATTCCCTTTCAATGGCCCAGTGCCCCGCATTTCTTCCTATTGGTTCTATTCTGTCTGCTGCTTGGAAGTTTTACCGGAGTTGGAGCCACCTTGTTTCCGGCTCTACGTTGTAGTTTGATGGAACCAAATCGGGCGCTTCTTAAGGGGAATTGAGGGGAAGAGGGATGTGGTACTTTTTGAAAAGTTCTGAGTGATCATCTCCAGTGAGGAGGTTGAACTCAGAAAGGAGCCACGCCCAGCGATTCTCATCAATATCATATTTTAATGGCAAATTATCCTGGCCCAAGGAATTATAATGCCTGAAGAAATTCTTAAAGAACTGCCAGCCATATAGTTCCTTTAACTCGAACAACATACAGAGTGGCAGCCAGGTGTCATTTTTAAAAGTCTGATACTCTCCATTCTGAAAATATTCATCCAGATCACGGCACCGATCGTCTTTATCTGCCTCAGGATGTCCTGAATTCTCCAGGGTATAGAGGGTAAAGATATTGGCCCAGGCCTCGGTCGGTCCCCGACCTATCAGGTAACGACCTCCGTTGGTGAAGGTGAAATCGTGCCCCATTTCATGGACAAATCCCCAGACTGAATTAGCTTGGTTCTGCGACTGTAAAAGATTTGAACGGTCGAACCCCTCACCGTAGGCCGCCATCGGATCAAGTCTGATCGGATTCCCGGCCAGCATCCAGGCCCAAGCGCCTAATTCGCGGGTGTCTGCATCTGGAAAGTAGCGTATGGGTTGCCCGGTATATGGTGCGTGCCCGGAAAGTTCCAGGTGTGATTGGTAAAAATTATCAAATACTTCAATCGATTCGGCCGCATCCGCCTGGAATTTGATCAACTGAGCCTTGGACACGGTTACTATCACATGTTGGCCCGAGATCTCGAGTTCATCAGCAGCCAAATTTTTCAGGTTGATGGTGGCAAGATCAGCTGGAACCAGGGTTGGAGCATCAACCCCAGCTGCTTCAATCTGTACCATGACGCTTCCTGCCCCCAGAGCTCGGTCCGCATCCCAGGGGGCCCAGGAACTAAGGTAAAGGAGGCCGACCGTTTCAGCCGTAAAGGTGGTGCCTTCGCCGATGCAGATAGTCTTTCCATAATAATGCAGCCCGACTTGGGCGACCAGTTCACCGTAATGGCAGTTTTCGTAGGCCGCGTTGGAGCCTTCAGGGCCATAAAAAGTCTTTTCAGCTTCCAGAGTCCACAAGCCAACCGCAGAAAGCTTCACCTGGGCGCCAGGCTGGAGATAAATTTCGGTATTTTGCCAATAGGTCTGGACCGAGACTTCAATACCCTTTGATACCCCGGTTGACTTTGAATCAGTTGCAGTTGAGTCAATTGAATGATTTGAGGTGCAACCGGGGGCGAGGGAAAGGATCAAAAGAAAAGCCAGCTTTATTGTTTTACTTTCAGCCCTCCTCTCATACATAGAGTTAGAAGAGGCAATCTTCGTTTGGTGAAGGGGGAATTTTTCTTTCGGGGGGCCTGAAATATGGCAGGAAGCCCGGGGATCAATTTGGTGTTGGGGGTTCATTTCTTCGATACTTTTTTATGGGTCCCCCTGACACATCGGCTATAATATTTATTCTCCCATTTCATTGCTTCTAAGCTCTCGTTGAAGTCGGTTGCCGTTGTATCTTCTCCAAAATCCACAAAGAACGCCTTGTCCTCATAATAAGGCAACTCTGTTTCTGTCCAGTATTTGTCAGCCTTGGTCGTCGGAAAAGCCTTTTGGTCAAGTGCTGGATACGTACTACCTACAACCCGAATAGTTTTGAGCTCGTATTGACTGGGCAACCGCCAATCGTCATAACCGGCGAACGAAAGACCCTTGCAATACTTTTTGGCGTCGTTCCATTGCCGTTTGATATTGTCATCATTTCTCAACCAACTCAATTCGGTTGTGTTGTCGGTGACGACCCCACTTTTCTGTACGTTATAATCACTGGCAGTTGCCGGTGAGGACAAAAAGAGCCCAAAGAGTGAAGAAAATCCGGCGATGAGTCCTACAGCAAAGTATTTATTCATGGTTCTCTCCTTAGAGGTATCAGGATGTAGTCAAGAAATCTGATAGACATCGCTTCGTGGTGGAAAATTGTTGAGCAGGGTATTTTAAATCGCACATAGCAGATTTTGTTATAATAAGCACGTTGAATCAATTAAGCGACAGAAGTCTTCAGGATACCCAGAAAAGGGTGATTTTTATCCCTTGTAGGGTGACAGCAGAACATATTAAGTTTCTCTTCTTAATCGGAAAACTGTTAAATAATTGAGGCGATGATTACTTTATGTAAGGCATGGGGTTCCGAATGAGCGATTGGTTCTCCTGGGCAAGATTTTGATATGGGATGATTCCTGTAAAGTCATGGCGATGAAATGATATTCCAAGTGATTCTTGGATAATAAATAATCCGCTTAAGGAGCCAGGGGATTCAACCTTACCTGGAACGTTGTATGAACATAAAAATAGCTCTTGTAATCGCGTTAATTTTAGCTCTGGCTATTACCGGTTGCAGTTCCGGACTGATCCAAAAGGCTGAATCAAAGTATTTAGCCCAGGAGTACCAGGTTGCTGCGGATCTCTACGGTGAATATTTGGCCAAACAGCCTGAGGCCTATTTGGCCAGGCGAAATTTGGGGTATAGTCTTTTGAAAATCGGCCAAACAGAACAAGCTGTGAGGCAATTTGAAAAAATTATTATAGACCACCCCTCTGAGACTTTCTCCCATCTCTATCTCGGTCTGGCGTATCTGCGGTTGGGTGATTATCAAAAGACTCTTTCGACCTGGGAGCAAATTGAGGCCAATGGGAGACCGATAATCATGAAGGAGATGGTGTCGCAAACCAGTCGAGTGGCAGCAATAGGACCAATTATTTCAACGAATGAACTTGATGATTTTGCAAAACGTGCTGAAGCCGCAATTGAAGAGGCCTTGTTCGCTGAGCAGCAGAGAAATGCCTATAATGCCGCCCGGCTTGGTGAATGTGGATGATGATGGTTTGGAAGCCGGTTCGGCTTCCTCAATAATAACAGAACAAACCAGCAGGTTATCTGTTGGTTAATTTAAACTGTATCTTTTTGACTTCAACAGGGGTTGATGCGGTTTGTCCGAGTTCTGAACGGCTTATTTTTTCATTATCAAGTAAGGTGATAGTTAAATGTAGTGGGAGTAAAACAGCCTAGTAATTGATCCCACCAGACGTCCTAAATCCAGATATTTCCTGACTCTTCATGCGTAAGAGATCTGGGACCCATCCTAAGGATCTGCGCATGTCATCCATCCTGCAGTGCCCCGTTTGTCGTAAACCTTTGTTCCTAACAACAAACGGTTACCAGTGCGCTGCGTTGCACAGCTTTGATGCAGCCCGCCAGGGCTATGTTAATCTCCTGCTTGCCCACAAAAAACATTCTAAAGAACCGGGGGATGTCCCCGAAATGATCAGGAGCCGAAGAAGGTTCCTGGATCTGGGGTATTATAATCAGGTGTCCGAGGCTATCAACGAGATCACCGGTGTCCTGCTGTCTGGATTGGGGTGCGGGAGCGATTGCAGCGTTCTTGACGCCGGTTGCGGTGAAGGATTTTATCTGCATCGCCTCAAGAATTTCGTGGATTTTGGAGACAAAACCCGTCGCCCGATTGAGTATCACGGGGTTGATGTTTCCAAGTTTGCGGTTCGGCAGGCCACCCAACGCGATCGGGCAACGGCCTGGTTTGTGGCCAGTATTAATGATCTGCCTTTCCTCGAGGCCTCTTTGGATATTGTCCTGAATATCTTTTCGCCGACAAATATTCTGGAATTTTCCAGGGTCCTCAAACAGAACGGGAGTCTCTTATTCGTAAGCCCAGGCCCAAGACACTTAAACGGTTTGAGGGATATCATTTATCCGGTAACCAGGGAGCACGCCGCACCATCAATAACCGAAAAGGCTGAAGGTCTGTTCTCTCTTCTGACCATGTCGAGGCTCAATTACCAACTGGAGCTCGAGGGGAGTCAGACGATTATGGACCTGCTTGCCATGACCCCTTATTTCTGGAACATCAATCGACCGACCAAGGCCAAGGTGGCGGCCCTTGATAGATTGGCGCTGGAGGTTGATGTGGAGATCCGGGTGTTCACCAAGAGAGAGGGGAGAGCCACACTCACTTCTTAAATGCGGGAAAAAGGGGGGGGCTGTTCCCTGAATTTTAGAGCCAATACTTTTTAAGAGGACAGTTCTCGGTAACCTCGTGTCCCAGCCGATAGGCTTGGAGCAGCGCGATGGATTTTGCGGCGAGATGTCGCCGTACCTCTCTTCTTCTGCCTTTTATCCGTTCAATACGCATCGAGTCGTAGGCTGTGGTAGCGTGTCGCATCCAGGCAATGACCGCAGCCTCGGCGCGTTTGGCCACAGGAATTCGTTCGGTCCTTGCCACCGTGCCACTGCCTATCGGGGTTGCATGGTCGGTGACTTTTCCGGCAAGAATCTCGGCTTCGTTGTGGTATCGGGGATGAAAATCCAGAAAAATGATTACTTCGGCAAAGAACTCCTCGATATACCTCTGTTGTTTGGTTGCACGCCTGGCAAGATCACTCCCCCTTCTTCGGGTGTAGGTCTGAGTTGACCTCTTGGCCGCGACCTCTTGCTGCGAGGCCAGGATATCCGAGGCGTTGGCCCAGAGCCCTCTGGTCAGCAACCTCCGACCCTTTTTCTCCTGTACCACCCAGGTTGGCCCTTTTGCCTTAACACTCTTGGTGATTGTTGCATCACCAGAGGGCAGAAAGGTCCAACCATCGGGAAGGTTCAGTGGTTTTCCCAATTCTGAGACAACAATCCCTTCCTTCCTGCCGGGATATACTACACGATGAATATGGGGCATTATCATATTTTCCGGGCCTTCATTTGTTTGATTTTTCCGAAGCCCGATTGGACACTAATAGAGGATCATTTTGCAGTTTATTCATCTTTTCCCCGATCCGGGTGGCCTTCTCGCATTGAGTGCCTGTTTTGGGGTTACAGTCGATGAGTATACCCATCACCGTGTCGGCAGTTTTAGAGTAGCCGGCATCTTCCAGTCGCCCCAGGAGGTTGGACATGAGCGCGTTGAATTCAAGGCATGTTTCATAATCGGAAGAGGCCCGTTGGTGAAGGATGGTCGCCAGGTTGAGATCTTTTTGGATATCGGGTGGAATTATTTCATCCATTGGGTCCTAGTTCCTTACGGTTTTTTTTGTTCATGGTTTATGGGTGATCAAAACAGTGATAGTATCTGGCATTTTTTTTAAGATACCTCAAGTATCTGGACTAATTAATTGTAACATTGATGTCGGGGAGGATTTACTCAATGTTGGTCGGACCGGTTCAACCCTGCAATGCTCCTGGCCTGGGGATTTCAGGATTTTAGTATGCGAAGCCGAATATTTTATCCGGACCAGTAGGTATTGAAAGAAATTTTATGATATCATCCGCTCCTTTTAAGGCACTTTTTTGTAAAAGAATGTAGTATGTTTTTTGATAGGACCAGATGCGTTAAAAGGGAGATGCGTCAATCTTTTTAATTTGCTCACAGCCATTCCAGGGGGGAAGAGCATGGAGCGGAAATGTTATGAGTTTTTTAAGTGCAGTCGGGAAGGTTGCCCGATGCTTGATCCGGAAGAGACGAGAAACTGTTGGGATGTAAACGAGACCCTCAACCACTGTATGAATGGAAAAGACATTCAAGCCGGGGGCAGTAATAAGAAGGATTTTTGCATGACCGATTGTCTCTATTATAAATATCGGATAAAACAGGATAATTGATGAAAATCAAGGTCAATGCAATTGTCTTTTTCCTGCTTGTTGGGTTTGCTCCCGGGGCGGCCTTTGCCGAAACTCGACTGGATAAAATGGCGGATACCCTGGTTAAACAAGCCATTGACCTCAAGACCACTGTTATTGAGCAGCAACGAGACAGAAAAAACGATAAGGATCTTGCCAGGGAGATCCATCGTTTGCGCGACACCTTACTGGGACTCGAAAGGGAGGCCTTCTTCGAGAGATAGGATCAGGGCGAAAATACCTCTCTGAGTGAGCTTTCCGGGAGCTGCAAACTGGATATCGGGGGGAACATGTTTAAGCAAGATACCGTGATTCATTGTTCGATATACGGGCGTGGAGCGGTTGCCTATGAAGTGAATGTTGTCGGACGAAAGACGGAGGAAGTCGCCTTTAAAGGGGAACTCAACCCAAGAGCGGTCAACCAGGATTTTTCGACCAAGAAGAGGGTGGTGGGCGGTCATCTGGTCACGTATCAGATTTTTGTTTTCAGGCGTGATGGAAAACGAGAACTCATCAAAACTTTCTCCCCCAGAGGGAAATAGCGTGACGAAGAGTATCGGTTGATCGTGCTCGATGTTGGCGGAGTCCTACCTCTCCCAGAACCAAGCAGGGATCCATTCTTTACACTAAAATCTTTAGCCATTAAGGGGAGATCATCAGAGTGAAGACCTGCAGGAAGTCCATTGGAACTAGCTGGGGAATGATAGTAATGACTTCCAGGGATGGAGCTGCCGCTCCAGGAGCATTCGGTGATCAATCCTGGTGTCCTGCTGCGGGCTGTAGTATCTAGGGCATTACTGAAAGAGCAAAGAGGTCACCTGGGGGCTTCTTTACCGGGATTATTGATCGCCCGGGTACTGTTAAAGATTGAGATATCGAGGTAGGGGAAGAATGGAACAAAGTTGATCAGGTTGAAACCGGTTTGGGGCTGTCTTGCCTCAAAAACCAAGCTCCTTCAAAAAACGGTCATTTTTAGACCAATCTTTTACAACCTTGACCCAGAGTTTCAAATAGACCTTCTGATCCAGAAGATGTTCAATATCACCCCGGGCTTCACTGCCGATCTTTTGTAGCATGCTCCCCTTTTTGCCGATGATGATCCCTTTCTGCGAGGTTTGCTCAATGATAATGGTGGCATCGATGGTGACCAGGTTTTTCTCAGGGTCCTCTTTGAACCGGTCGACTACCACCGCTGTGGAATAGGGGACCTCATCCCGGGTATTGAGAAAGACCTTTTCGCGGATGATCTCTGAGACGATGAACCGCTCGCTGGCGTCGGTGGGAATGTCTTCCGGGTAGAGCCGGGGACCGAGGGGTATCATGGTGACGAGTTTCTCGATAAGAATGTCGGTGCCGTCGCTGGTCAGGGCCGATAGGGGAATGATCGCCTCGAAAGGGAAGATGTCCTGGTACGCCTGGAGGATGGGGAGGAGTTTTTCCCGGGGTACCAGATCGATTTTATTAACCAGAAGAATGGTCGGAACCCGGGTGTCTTTGAGGTGCCTGGCCGGGTTGCGGTTTTTAGTGGGGAGTGGCAGGGTGACATCGATCATGAACAGGACCACGTCCACTTCGGTCAGGGTCTCCATGGCTATTTTAACCATTTCGATATTTAAAGGACTTCTGGCCTGATGGATGCCAGGGGTGTCCAGCAGGACGATCTGATAATTCGGGCCGTTGACGATGCCGAGTACTCGGTTGCGGGTGGTCTGGGGCTTGGGCGAGACGATGGAGATCTTCTGGCCCAGCAGGCAGTTTAACAAGGTGGATTTTCCCACATTGGGCGGCCCGACTAGAGCGACTATTCCTGATTTGACCTGTTCCGTATGTTCCGTTTGATTCATGATGTTTCCGGGGATTTTTTTATCTTGAGCCGGGACCCGGCCTTCGAGGACCTACTATAGTCCGTTTTCCCCGATTTGACATGCTAATTGGTGACAACGGTCTGGAATCCTGTTAGAAAGTGAACCTTTCGCTTAACTGTCCAGCATGATCGCACTGAGTAGACAAGAATCACCGAACCGAACCCTTTCGCAACCATTTCCAGAGAAAGGAAATGGTTCTTTCAATTTCAACCGTTCCAACGGTTCAAGCAGTTTCTTCATAGGAAAAGCCAATGGCCTTGATGGGCATTATTGTTGAATATATCGAGCAGGGAAAATTTATCTGTGCTCTGGTCCTCTCCGCTGATGATAAACGGGTCCGGGTAATCAATCAGAACGGACGTGAGGTTAATCTGCCGAAGATCAGGATTCTGCATAGTAGCAATAGGGCAACGAACGGTGGTGAGAGTCGGGAGGATCTGCAGCGGTTGCTGTTGGAGGTTAATGAGCGCCGGAAGAGTCTGGCCGGCTCTGTTAACCTCGCCGAAATCTGGGAGTTGGCCAGTGCTGAAGCCCAGGAGAGGTTTTCAACGGAATTCCTGGCTGCCCTCTGTTATGGCGAGGAACCCGCCGATGATCAGATCGCCGCCTTCCTTCGGGCGGTCTTTGAAGATCGGCTCTACTTCAAGTACCGGGAAGGGGCTATTGTGGTGCATACCCCTGAGGTGGTGGAGCAGCTTCGCGAGCGGGAAGAGCGAGAGCTCTCCCGGGTGGCCCTGTTGAGTCGTGGGGCCGAAAATCTGGCCAGGTTGGCCAAGGGGGAAGATCCGGGTGATTGGCCGGAGCAGGGGCGGTGTCTTGATCTGGTGCGAAATTATTATCTTTTTGGTAACGATTTCGAGGAAAGTGAGCTGGCCAGGGATCTCCTCAAGGAGGCTCGGCTGACTCGTGACCATGATGTCTATCATCTCCTGATCTCAGCCGGGATCTGGAAGTCGAATGAAAATGTTCCCTTCTTACGGCAGCAACTCCCCAAGGGCTTTTCCGACGAGGCCTTGCACGAGGCGGCGGGATTCGGTGAGCCCGACCCTGAGAGCTTACTGGCCGAGAAATATCGAGATTACACCCATCTCCCGTTGTTGACCATCGATGGGGGGGCAACCCGCGACTTTGATGACGCCCTTCATGTGGAAAAAATCGGCGACAATTTTCGAGTGGGTATTCATATCTCCGATGTAGCCCGATATATTCGACCTGGAATGGCTTTGTTCGAAGAGGCTCGCCGGCGTTGTTCTTCGTTGTATTTTCCCGATGAGCGGATTCCCATGTTGCCGGAATCCCTTTCCGAAGGGGTTTGCAGTCTGATCAAGGGGCGCCTTCGAGCGGTTATCAGTTTTATTGTCGATTTGTCCAGGGATGGCGAGATTCTTGACACGAACGTTGTTCCTGCCATGGTCAGGGTGCAGCGGCAACTGTCCTATCCTGAGGCGGATCGACTGCTTGATGGGGATGAGGAACTGGGTATTTTGAATGATTTGGCTGGTCGCCTTCGTGAACGGCGCATTGCAGCTGGCGCGATCATTATGCCCTTTCCCGATGTGGTGATCAAGATTGGGAGTGACGACGAGATCGAGGTCCGTCTTGAAGATGCCGACTCCGGGAGCCGGGTCCTGGTGGCGGAACTGATGGTCCTTGCCAATACTTTGGGGGCTTCGTTTGTGGCGGATCGGCAGGTCCCTGGCCTGTTTCGCGGCCAGGACCAACCCCACAAACGTCTGTACCAGGGATTTCAGCGGGAACTTTTTGTCAATTTCCGCCAGCGTCGATTTTTAAAACCAGCCAGAATCACTACCGGGCCGCACCCCCATAGTTGTGTCGGCGTCATGCAGTACACCACCATGACCTCGCCAATCAGGCGGTTTTTTGATCTGATTATGCAACATCAGGTTCTTTCGTTATGCCAGGGAAAAGGGGCGCGATTTCCCGAGTATGAGTTGGCCGGATTCGTGGCCGAGATCACCAAGGCCCAGTCCCGGATGAATCTGGTCCGAAGGCTCCGTCACCGTTATTGGTTGCTGAAACACTTGGAAAAGAGGGTCGGGGAAAGGGTGAACGGACTGGTGATCGAAAAGGGGCCGCACCGGGTGAATATTGTGCTCACCGACTATCTCATGGAAAGTGATCTTCCCCGTAATCAGGCGGTCAAGGCTGAACCGGGTGATGTTATCCAGGTGCGGATCGCCAAGGTGAGTGTTCTCGATGACTTGTTGCGGATAGAATGGTGAGTCAGGCACAGGCATCATAACTCTCAGTCCCTGCCGCTCAGCGAGTTTCGTCCATAAGGGCGGATCGCAGACAATTCCTTGAACGCCGCATTATCCAGGCAAAGTCATCCAGGTGGTCGATCAGCATGGGGGGCAATCTTCCCCATGATACCCTGAGGTAAATCGGTGGAGTCTGCCTGCGGTGATCTGGAGGAAACGACGATCAGTCGTAGATGATTGAGGGGTAGCGGTCAAGGAGCGCTTCGGTTTCATCGTCCAGTTGATCGTAGACCTCGTGGATCTGAAATTCTCGGCCGCATTGGCTGCATTTCATTCGGACCTTCCAGCAGGCTCGTAAGACCTCAAGCCTGCCTTGGCATTCTTTGCATTCCATCATGATGTTAGCTCAATAATTCCTGGCGGGTGAAGATTGCCTTTAGGGGATACCCTGCCTGGGCCAGGGTTTCAGCGCCGCCCTCCTGACGGTCAACCACGGTGACAATCAAACCGACTTTGAAGCCCTGGGCCTCGACCCGGTCGATCACCTTGATCAGGGTGCCGCCGGTGGTGACCACATCCTCCAGCAGCGCGACGGTGCCTCCGGCCGGCATATTTTTCAATCCTTCAATATACTGTTCCGTGCCATGTCCTTTGGACTCCTTCCTGACGATGAATGCGGGAATGGGCTGTTCTGCCAGAAAACTTGCCATGGAGGCGGCTGTGACCAGGGGGTCGGCCCCCAGGGTCATGCCCCCCACTGCAGTAATCGTCTCAGGGTTGTCGTGGATAAGCTCGAAAATCAGTTTTCCGCAGAGATAGGCCCCTTCGGCGGAGAGAGTGGTTTGTTTACCGTCAATATAAAAGTCGGATTCCTTGCCGGAAGAGAGTTTGAATTTCCCTTTGCGGTAGGACTTTTCCAGGATGATTTCTTTCAGTCGTTGTCGGTCGTTGTTCACAGCAGCATCCTCATTACAGTTTTTGGAAGTAATTTTTAAGGTTGGCATCGGGAGTGATCCGGGGGTTTATCAACCCATCTCGGGAGCTCATGGCTACCATGACTCCCGGGCCATGCCCGGCCAGGACGCAGTCGGAATGGACCACCACACCAATCACCATGCCGCCGGTCTTGTAGATCCGGCCATAGGTGGCATCGGCGTTGGTTATGGCCACCAGATCGCCCAACCGGAGATCATCCAGGCCGAACTCTTCAACAGTGACCTGGTCAAAGAGTTGCACATCGTAATCACCACTGTGGCTATGGGGGGAACCAATTCCCGAACCCATGATCCGGGCCGGAATAATATGGGT
This sequence comes from Pseudomonadota bacterium, assembly GCA_018814305.1. GTDB lineage: Bacteria > Desulfobacterota > Desulfobulbia > Desulfobulbales > JAGXFP01 > JAHJAA01. The sequence goes on along the minus strand of JAHJAA010000033.1, from coordinate 5,697 downwards.
TACCCCGACCTCGACTGCACCGTTATTGCCTATCTTTAGGTCCATGGCCTCTAACAGATCCGGATCAAGATTAATAATCTTAACCGGGGATTCGGTGAGTGCCAGCCCACACCCCGTGGCCTTGATCTGGATCTTATCTCCAATGGCCAGGAGATCGAGGGTTTCCGGTTCAAAGTCGATCAGGACATGTTCGATGCCACCGTGTTTGCCAGTTACCTGGCCGGATTTGCCCTTGGCGTCTCCTGAGATGATCCTTGCCGTATTGCCCACACAGGAAAATTGGTTTAGGGCCCGGTTGGGCCCTGGCTGGCCTGCGATCTGGGTGAGATTGCTGATACTGACTCCGGGCTCCACATGGTCGGCAAACCAACCGCTGGCCAGATCACCGATTCGCAGGTTATAGGTAATGCCGCCCACCCCTGGATAGATATCAGCGTGGCCGTCCGGGTTAACTCGATAGGGGTTGATTCCGCCCTGGGGGGAGGTAATCTCGCCAACCACCGATTGACAGATCAGTTTGTCGCGATTGGTTTTCAGCATGGGGCTCCTTTCATACATTAAAACGGAAATTCATACAGTCACCGTCCTGAACGATGTACTCCTTGCCCTCGAGTCGCCAGAGACCCTTTTCTTTAGCCACCGCCTCAGTACGGCAAGCGATGTAGTCGTTATAGGCAATAACCTCAGCTCGGATGAACCCTTTTTCGAAATCCGTATGGATGACCCCGGCCGCCTGGGGGGCTGAAGTGCCTTTTGTGATGGTCCAGGCCCTGGTTTCCTTCTCGCCCACTGTAAAGTAATTGATCAGGCCAAGCAGTTCATAACCTGCTTTGACCAGTCGATTCAGTCCGGATTCCTCCATGCCCATATCGGCAAGAAATTCTTTCCGTTCCTCCATCGGGAGTTTACTTAATTCCTCTTCGATGGCGCCGGAGATGACCACTACCGGCGCGTTTTCCTCCCGGGCGGCTTCTTCCAGGCGGGCCACCCAGTCGTTGCCTGTGAGAATATCCTCTTCCAGGACATTGGCCACGTAGAGGATGGGTTTAGCGGTTAACAGGCAGAGTTCACGGAGGAGTGTCCGCCCGGTCTCATCAACTTCGAGAAGTCGGGCCGGTTTGCCGTCATTTAACAGGGCCTCCAGTTTTTCCAGAATAACCATCTGTCGCTGGCCTTCCTTGTCGCCGGTGCGAGCCCGACCTGCGGTCTTGGCACTTCTTCGGGTTACCGTGTCCAGGTCGGCCAGGATCAGTTCGGTATTGATGACCTCGCGATCTCGGAGTGGGTCAATACTCCCATCCACATGGACGATGTTGCTGTCTTCAAAGCAACGGACCACATGGGCAATGGCATCCACCTGGCGAATGTGACCAAGAAACTGGTTGCCCAGTCCTTCACCTTTGCTGGCGCCGGCGACCAGCCCGGCGATATCGACAAACTCCATTTGGGCATAGACCTCCTTTTTTGTCTTGGCCAGTTCGGAGAGCCGGTCAAGGCGGGGGTCTCGGACCGGCACCATGCCCACGTTCGGCTCGATGGTGCAGAACGGATAATTGGCCGATTCTATTCCGGCCGAGGTCATGGCATTAAAAATGGTGGACTTGCCGACATTGGGCAGCCCGACGATACCGCAACGAAATCCCATTGTAGTTCCCGGTTGTTATTTTTGTCAAAAAAGGTTTTTTTGCAGAACGCAACTATATAATGATAAAAACCTAAAGGGGCAAGGAATCTTTGAAATCGATTCTTGGGAGGTGTGCCTCTTTTTAGTGATAACGGTCACCTAGACGGTATTCTCTTCCCATACAGGCTAAAACAGTAACAGTTGACGGGGTTCTAGAAAATAATGAGAGAAAGGGGTCAGATGGTCGGCATTGCCGCCCTCATTGGGGAACTCGTCCAAAAAAGACGGTGGGAGAAGGTTCTCCATCGTCACCAGCTATTTGAGTGTTGGGAGGTGTTGGTGGGGCTTGACCTTTCTCTTCAAGCCTGGCCGGTGGTTCTTCGGGGGACTGTCCTCTGGGTCGGGGTGCATGACTCGGTCTGGATGCAGCAGTTGACCCTCCAGAAGCAACAGTTGCTGGAAATTATCAATCAACAGCTGGGAGAAGACGGGATTACCGATATCCGTTTCAAACTGGAAGCCCCTGCCAAATCGGTTACCCCGGCCCGGAACGATCAGGGGCCTTTTATGCGGTTAAAGCCGTTTGTGGCCGATCCTGTAAGGGAGAAGGCGCTGGGCGCACTCGTTTCAACCCTCGATGATAAAGACCTGCAGGAGGGTTTTATGAAACTCTGGCGGGCCATGGAATCACGAAAAAGTTGAGCAGGATTTGGGCTAAAACCGTTTTTCTGAATCGAGCAAAATTGTCACCGGCCCGACATTAATGAGGTTGACCGCCATCATTGCCTGGAATCGTCCGGTGGCGACGGGAATGCCCTTTTCTTTTAGGACCATCACAAAATATTCGTAGAGAGTTTCTGCTCTTTCCGGTGGGGCCGCATCATTATAAGAAGGGCGTCGACCTTTTCGGCAGTCGCCGTAGAGGGTGAACTGAGAAACGACCAGGATCTCCCCTTCGGTCTCCAGAAGGGATCTATTCATTTTGCCCTGGTCGTCTTCAAAGATCCGTAGATGGACGATTTTTTCAGCCAGATAATCGGCGTCTTTATCACCATCGCGATTACTGACTCCGAGCAGAACCAAAAGGCCGTCACCAATTGCCCCGGTGGTTTCTCCTCCCACCGTAACTTCGCTTCGACTGACTCTTTGGATTACGGCCCGCATCGATTTAATCCATATTTCCGAGGAGGAACTGAAGGATCGCTCCAGCGGCAATACCGGCTGTCTCGGCCCGCAGAATCTGCTGGCCCAAGGTGACTGACACGAAACCGTGTTCTTGAGCCGTCAACACTTCAGTGTCAGTGAGACCGCCCTCCGGACCAATCATATAGAAGATCGAGTGGGGCCTCACTTCGTTAATTAGAACCGCCACATCTTTGAGGTTGTGGCTGGCCGTCTCCTCCCAGAAGATGATCTTCAGATCTTGACGGGTTGCCTGTTTGAAGCATTCTTTGATGGTCATAACCGGGAGGATTTTCGGAGGAATTGTCCGGCAGCATTGCTTACATGATTCAAGGGCGATGCGCTCCCAACGCTCTTGCTTATGGGCAGAAGGTTCCCCTTTGGCACAGTATGTCGAAAGGTAAGGGGTCAGGGAAGCAATCCCCAGTTCTGTTGCTTTCTGGACCACCAGATCGAATTTCTTGCCGGTAATCAAGGCCTGGCCGAGATGGAGTTGGGGGTGGTCGCCGTGGTCGCTATTAATTCGGTCGATGTTCACGGTTACCTTGTCGTGGACTAAGCGGGTGATGTTCCCCTCGTAGGTCGATCCCGTTCCGTCGAACAGGGTGATCCTGGTGCCCGGCTTAAGACGTAGGACATGGGTGAGATGGTGGGCCTCGCTCCCGGTCAGAGTGGCGATTCCTTCATGGATATCATGGGGGGCAACATGGAACCGGCGCATTTTTACTTGTTACCTAACCGTAAGGCCGACCACTCCTGGCTGGTGGCTGTTTTTATATGTAAAAGGCCTTCGCTTTCATATACCTTGATAATGTTCTCGGTTTGTTCTCCGGTAAGAATACCCGCCAGGATCAGGCAACCGTTTGGAGCCAGGAGATGGTTGAGGGTTGTTACCATCTCAACCAGGGTGTTGTGGATGATGTTGGCGATGATCAGGTCATACTGACCGGGAAGGTCGTCAAGATCGGTCCCGCTGGCCGTGATTGCGCTGGACAAGTGGTTGGCTTTGATATTGGCGGTGGCGGCGCTAACAGCTTCCGGGTCGTTGTCGATGGCGATGATGTTTTGACACCCGAGTAGAGCTGCAGCGATGGCCAGGATGGCAGTGCCGGTTCCCACATCAAGGACGCGGGCAGGGGGTTCGGGCAGGCTGAGGAGGTATTCTTCAATGAGTTCTGTGGCCAGTCTGGTGCTGGCGTGGAGGCCGGTCCCGAAGGCCATGCCCGGGTCGATCTCGATGATTTTTTTTTGGGGAGATGGCTGGTAGGTTTCCCAGGAGGGTTTGACGATCAGATTGGCGGACAGACGAAACGGCTTGAATGACTCTTTCCACTTTCGGTGCCAGTCCTGATCTTCGATGGAATCTAATTGGAGAACGGTTCGAGGTTGGGCTGGAAATTGTTGGGCCAGGTCCTGTAGATAGTCTCGAATTGAGTTCAGGGTATCGGGGAGATTCGGGTCGTCTTCGAGGAGATAGGCGTAAATGGTAGAAATTGTCGAGTCCTGCGGATTCTCAATAATTTCTACTCCGCTACCGGTCAGGTCTCCGAGATAGGACGAGAGAGCATCTTCAACTGCCGTTGGACAACGGAGGATGATTTTCCTCCAGGACTTTTGTGTCATAATGGGTGATTCTCTTGTGGTTTTTATTGGTGGTCGGTAGGATCGGAATCAATAGCTAATGCAGCAAACAATTAGCACGGCAACTGCTTGCTGGCAATAATAAAAGCCCAGCCGACCGAATAGGATTGAGGATATGGATAATCATAAATTGACCGAATTGTTGAAACAGGTCAGTGAGGGGCGATGCAGTGTTGAGGATGCTGTGACCAGTTTGCAACACTTGCCGGGGGAGACCATGGGCTTCGCTTGCCTGGATCATCATCGGCAAATTAGGACGGGGCTCCCGGAAGTTGTGTATGGTGAGAATAAGAGTTGTGAGCAGATCGTGATGATTATGGGTCAGCTATTGAAACATACCGGAATTGCATTGGCGACTAGAATTGATGCGGCCAAGGCTGAACTGGTTTGCCGGGAGTTGCCCCTCCTTGAATATTATGGTGAAGCGAGAATGCTGGTGGGGAATCCAGTTTCTTCGGACTTGGGTGTTGGTAGAGGAACAATTCTAGTTATTGCCGCAGGCACCTCCGATATTCCGGTGGCGGAAGAGGCCAGAGTTACGGCTGCGAGCCTTGGACATCACGTGGAACAGCTGTACGATGTCGGTGTCGCTGGAATCCATCGTCTCCTGGCGGGGTATGGTCAACTGAGGCAGGCCAAGGTTCTGGTGGTGGTGGCGGGAATGGAAGGCGCCTTGCCCAGCGTGGTCGGGGGGCTCGTCGATCGGCCGGTTGTTGCTGTTCCTACCAGTGTTGGGTATGGAACTGGTTTTGGGGGTATCGCCGCTCTGCTTGGAATGTTGAACAGTTGTACCCCGGGGGTTGCGGTGGTCAATATTGATAACGGTTTTGGGGCTGGCTGTCTGGCTGCCACTATTAATCGGATTTGATAGAATATATAGTAGGTGCATAGTTCACTGAGGTGGAGCGAATGGGCATTTATATTTAATAGAAACGTGGCATTTTGAGCCGTGGATGATTTTTTATTTAGTGATTCCATCGTGTTGAACCATTTTGGTTTATGGGGGAACTGGTTGTTTCTCCATAGGTATTTTAAAAGTCTTGCAATGCCTCTTGTAAATGATGGATATTATTTTCAAGAGGTGTTGATTCTTTTGTTGACAGTTGGCGGGAACGGGCTATATTTGGCGCTCCCGAACGGGGGGATGTTGTTAAGGAGATTAAGTCTGATGAGGATTTAAAAAGACTTGACAAGGGAGTCCGGTCGGGTTAAAAAGGTGGACTTTTGGCGGCACGCCAGACCAAGCTAGG
>JAHJAA010000002.1 GCA_018814305.1 Pseudomonadota bacterium | reverse complement strand
GCCGTGTACGGGAAAACTGTACGCACGGTTTGATGAGGGAGCACTGAGGAAGATGAGCCATCGGCACACGTAGTAGCCGCGTGCGGCGAGGCGTTAATGAAAGAACTGACGGACTGTCTGAATCAGTGCTCTACTCTACCCTTTTCCTTTTCACTACTTCAGGCAATGTCATCCGGCATAAACAGCGAACGAGATAGATCGCAACATTCTGCGGCAGGTTTTCTGTTCCCCCGCTCTACTTGATTGATGAGAAAGAGGTTGAGTTTACTCAAACTCCGCATTTCTGAATTTTAGAGTCTGGCAGTTCTCTTTTACTGACCTCTGTATCCCATCGTCAAACCCCACCGGAATTTCGGCAGAAATATCGATTGTGATTTTCACATTGGAATTATGCCGAGCGGTGAACTGCATAAGAACCTCATCAACGATTTGGGCGAAGTCAATCTTGGCTCTAGTTGGGTCAAGTTCGACGCTTCCATAAAATCTGGTCTTGGTCGCTGGAGGTGGTGGGTTCTCTCTTTGTGGTGGCTGTCCTGGCTCATCACTTCGTACGTTTACATCCGGGGGGGAGGCATATCCCTCTGATCCAACCCTTGGTGGTGACTCCTTCGTAAGCTCTTCCTTCTGACGCTCATTCTCCGCATAAGCGCTTGCTACTGACGGTTCTAACAACAGCAAAGAGCTATTCAGAATCGGTATAATCGGCTTGCCGAAGCTGAAGTCGAGATATTTATCTTCTTCGACTCCTTGGGCAAAGCCGAAGAAATCGGTGCTAGGCGCGCCAGCAGCCAAGGTACTGGTGAAGACTGAACGATCCACCAGCCGGGGCAGGTAGAGATAGCAACAGCTCTTCTGCCAGACATCCAGCGCACCAACCGCCGGGGTCTTTTCCTTCCAGAACCAGGTCTTCAGTAGATTGGCTAGATGGATTGGCGCCCAGGTCGTAATCAGTAATTCATTTTCACTCAGAATCTGCTCGATTTCCTGAGTACGGTTCAGTGTCGACGGGTTAATCAGGAAAGGCTCCCAACACAACTCGGATATACCTTTTCCCGCCCGGGCCTCCTGCATCGGCACCAAGAGCCACTTGTATGTTTCACGAATCAAGCGTTCCAAGGCCTGCTTGGCCTGCTCCAAGGCGGATGCGGCCGTATTGGCCATCAGGTTATCCAGAACCAGTCGATTCTCGCGGTAGTCGGCAACAATCGACTGCCAAGCAAGAACGGATCGCACCTGGTCATTCAGGCGACTGATATTGTCGCCATCCGCTGCCATGAAGAATAGCCGGTTCTGTTTCTGGCGTGGCTGATCGCCCCGATTCTTAAGGATTTCACCTGCTAGCTCTAATGCTGGTCCTTGGCTACCTTTACTGAACGTCGCGTTCGGGGGTAAAACCACCAGGCGCAAAGTTTCATCATCGGGTACATCGGCGCTATTGGTAAAGATGTGAACCCCGCCAAAGGTTCGCTGCGATCCGATGCGCAGTTTCTCCCGGATCACAGGAAAGACGTCCTCGCGGTTGTTGAAACGACGCTTCCTGTCTTCCATCTCTCGCCGCAGGTTGGGACGGGTATCAAACCAGTAGCGGTTGTTGGCGCTGTTCAGGTATTGCAGCCGGTCAACCATGGCTCGAATCGCATCTTTGTAGTGACCCAAAACCTGCCCTGGTTGGGCTGCTCCCAGTAGCACCCGTTCTACTTCCAGGCCACGATGATGCTTAGCGCCACCAACGGCACCGGCATCCGGGGCACTGCCTAGAAATATGGTGCGGGAAAGTCGCCGGCAGGCCTGGATTGCTCCGAATAGCGGCTTGGTACTGTCCAATTCGGTTGTGATTGCCCGCTCCCCGTCAATATCCTTTTCCAGAACCGGATCCCAACCCTGGGTCAGATAGTTAACCGGCTCCTTGCGGGCATCGGGATCATAGAGCGGAAAGCTGCCCGGCATGATCAGCAGGTCGTTGTTGCCATCCTTCCAGAGTCGGTGAATCACTTGGGCCATCAACTTCAAGACGCCCCGGGTTCGTTGAAAGTTGGGCAGGGACGACCAATCCTCGTAAAGGCGAGAAAACACCTCGGGATGAATCGGGTAGGCCTGTTGCAACCGCTCCAGATAATGACGGTCCTGGGTTTCGGGTGGAAAGTCGCCTTTGTTCTCAACATAAAAGTCGGCATAGGCCCGGCACACCTCGTCAGCTGCCGGCCGGTCAACAATCTCCGTAAAAAGCCGTCGCCGCACGATCTCGAAGGCCTCGTCAGTCGCCACCGGTTTCCATAGCGCCTGGACTCGGCCAAAGCAATGGGCCAGTGCCGCCAAGGCATTCACCCCGCGCTGACTTCCTGCCTCCCTGTCTGATTCCGGCAGTGAGGCAAGCACCACAGCTGTGGGGACCGCCTTCAAAGCCTCGGTCATGGCCTGGATGAAGGAGAGATTGGAATCGTAGGTGCCACCGGTGTAAGACTTGCCCTCCTCAAACTGGCGGACGTAGGCCACCAGCTCATCGATGAGGATTACGCAGGGGGTATAGTCGGCCAGCAGTCCGGTCAGAATTTCCTTGCCGGGTGAGGTTCCAGAATGATCAGATTCGGCAACTCGCGTATAGGCCTCCTCGGCACCCAACTGCCAGGCCAGTTCGCCCCAGAGGGTCCGCACCATCTGTCCACCGCGTGTCTGCGGTTGGTTGGGAGAGAGACGAATCCCGTCGAGAACCACTATCCTGGCCTTGGGTAGCTCGGTGATCCCGGCCGCATCCAGAATTGGCGGAATCCCTTGCAAGCGGCTGGCGTCATGCTCACTATTGATCAGGTGATAGACGGCCAGCATGGTGTGGGTCTTACCTCCACCAAAGGCGGTCTGCAACTGGATTACCGGGTCGCCGCCCCGGCCGGCCAACCGTTTGACCACGGAATCGAGCAATAATCGCATGCCTTCGGTGATGAAGGTCCGCTGGAAAAATAGCGCTGGGTCCTGGTATTCGCCAGTTGCAGTCCCATTATGAACACGGGAAATATCAGCCGCGAACTCGGCCTGTTGGAAGGTTCCGCGTAATACGTCTTCATGAGGAACGGCAATTTCACGCCAGGGCTTCAGAGTCATGCTTCTTGCTCCTTGAATTAATTGGGTATCGGTTCGGTCTGCCAAGGCAAACTGGCATCATTCATTACCTTTATGGCACATAAGGGATGTGGATCAACTGCCTTGACAGCCTGTCGCAATTTGATCTGGGCGTCATGGGGTTCCACGACTTGCGGAAACAGCTTTGAAGGTTTGACGGACTGCACCAATTGCATCGCCACCCGGATTTGTCTGCAGGTCATGGCCTGCCGCGCCTTTGTCTTTTCGTCCTGGTCATTCGCCCGCACTCTTGCTGTCGCTAGGCCGGCCAACGTGGCCCGCACCTTCGACGCCACCTCAGCAAAAACGCTGCTGGGTTTCGTCCTCCTGTGTCTCCGATAATCCTTGATCTCAATTAGCCACAGGGTGCCATCATCGGCCAAGGCCACTGCGTCCATGGCTTTGGAACCTCCGGCCAGGTTTTGAAACTGCTTACGATAAAATGCCGAATCGTCGTATTTCCACACCCACCAGCCCTCCGGCATGGTCAACCGCAACCCATCTACATCGGCGACTAGACTCATTGCCCAACCTCTTGGAACCGATCACCCTGGAGAATATTTTCATCCAGCAATACCAGCGAATCGAGGTCGGCAATGTCATTCCCCTGGCTAACCATTACCTGTCCGCGCTTGAAACTCAGCCCAAGATAACGGGGTTTAGGCTTGTCAACAGACTTTGCCTTCAAATGCAGAATTTCAAACTCCCTCAACAAAAACAGACTGTGGGTGGCGACGATCACTTGCACCCCCAAGCCGGAAAGAACAAAGAGGGCCTCGGCCAGCAACCGAATGGCGGCGGGGTTCAGGTTGGACTCTGGTTCGTCCCAAAAGAGGGTGCTGCCTCGTTCGATCACCCCATAGCGCAGAAGATAAATGATCAGCGCCAGCTTTCTGTAACCCTCGGCCATCAGTTGAGTTTCCAGGCGCGAGCCGTCGGATCGTTCGAAAACCAGATCCCCATTGTCGAGCCTTAAATCACCGCCCAGTAGGGTTTGGATGCGCTTCATGATTACCGGCAGCAAAGACGAGGTCTCGCGTGGCTCCAGTGTGGACATGGCCACAGCTAGATCCCGGTAGGTTTCATCAAGGGGAAATTCCCGGTATTTCTCAAAAAGACCGATCAAACCCTTGAACAAGGAGACCATCTCCTTGCTTGGCACGAAGACCTGTTGGGGGAGAAAGGCGTTAGAAGCTGCGCCATCCGGCAGGATCAGCACCTGCACATCAGCCGGGGCATTTTTGCCTCGTTTGATCTGGATGTGCCAAGGCATCTCTTCAGAGATACCCGGTGATTGGGGGGGAGGTTCTTGGGGTAATCGAATGTGGGTAGTGGGAATATGCCCGGTCACATCCGCCTGTAACGAAGCGCCGTTTTTATGCCCCTGCCGAATCAGAGAGGCCAGATCTCCAACACGAAACAAACCTGCCAATCGTTCATCCAGGTAAGCTTGCGTCCTCTGTGGGCTTAAGCTCAACCTCCTAGCCTTCAAGTCCGGCCAAGCCCTACAGAACAGATAGCCCAGTTTGAGCAGATGCGTTTTACCTGTACCATTTTCTCCCACGATTACGTTTAGACCGGGCGAAAAATCGAGACGGACATCCTTGAAAACGGTAAATTCACGAATGTGCATGCTGTTCAACATTGCAATCTCCTAAAATTCAAACTTCAATTGAGTGTTGACGTGGACGAACTCGTGGGAGGCCAACTCGATGCCCAGCCAGGAGGCGATTAGTTCGTTGTAACTGCGCGCTTCCTCGGCCCAGCCTTTGCGCTCGCACAGAGTATAGAGCCGGTAGGCCAGGTTGCGGGTGGGCTCGGCCCGTTCCGGCATCCGGGCCAGCAAGGCCCCGGCGGCACTCTCGCCCTCTGCTCGCAAGGCGCGAATCAACTGGTGCAATGCTTCCCAAACCGGGGTGCGGTTATCTGTCTCCGGATTCCAGTCCGCCGGGTATTCTGCCGGCTTAAAGAGGCGTACTTTGCCCGAGCCGGTCTCAACCACCCCTGCTTCGGCCACGCCATGCACGCTGGTGCCCTTGGCGCGGGCCAAGACATCAGCTTGTCCAAAATCGCCCACGGCCCAGCCCTGCTCGTCAAACCAGGCCAGGCAGAAGCGGGTATCGGCGTCAAAGTCGTCTCCTCCCTCGGTGAGCATCCGATTGATGAGTAACAGCGCACCGTGGACGGTCATGGAGCTGCCATCCGCCTCCAGCACAGCTGCGTAACGGGAGAAGATCGCCATGCCCGGGCCGATGACCGCTTGAGCCAAATCCACCGGGGCCACTGGTGAAACCCCCTCAGCGCCGCCAATCATCACCTCCACAGCCTCCGCCAGCTCCTCCTTCAGTTCGCGGATGAACTCTCGCCGGGAGGTAGTGGGAGCCTGGGAGTCTCGCTGGCAGCAGACCAAGACAATGGAAGAGGCTAAGGCATTAGTCCCTTTACCAATCAAACGTTCTGATTGTTCACTACGCATCGGCCAGGTGCCGGTGATGGCAAACCCAGCCCGCAACACCGCCTCCAGAAAGGTCTCCCAGCCGGTATTACCAGTACCCACATCGGTGGTATCGGACTGCTTGAATGCATAGTAAATAGTGGTGGGAAAAGCTGGGTGGGCCTGTTCTGCCAGCCGGTGCATAGCCTCGGTCATGCCAGCCAGGAAGAATGCCTCAGCCTTCTCCTTGCCGCCGTGGCGATATGGAGTGGCTACCAACTCCGCAGCCTTGGGTACTGCCATGGTAGTGAATAGATCGGGAAAGATAGTCCTGAGACTGCGTCGCAGCCAAACATAGAAGAAGTCGGAGAGATCAGCATAACCGATATTGTCGTAGTATGGTGGATCGGTTGATACGACTTTTCTCGCTGCGAGAATACTTCTCGAGGCGTCTTGCTGCTGGGCAATGCCCAGCGTGTCGTTAGCAGGTAGTTTTAGTAAGCAATCAGCTATGAAGTTTGCAGCAGGTAAGAATCCCCCAACGGTATTGTGGAGAATTGCAGCCTCGGGGTAGTCCCAAGTCATGGCTATTGCTTGTTTGCCATAAAGATTCATCACCTTTTGGTTGCCAGCTACCCATCTTGTGCAGCTATTTGAAAAGTCTGCACAGCGATCAACAGTAAACCCCAAATAGACTGCCACTGCCTCGGCATATGCAGTAGCGCCGGTGCCTCCGGTGGCCAGACCCTGGCCGTCATCGGGTAGGCCCGCGGACAAGGCATCGCGCTTGATCTTGGCTTGCGCCTCTTGCACAAGGTCGGATAAGGTGGTCAGGGCAACTAGTTGACGGGGGGTGAACAGGTCACCCCATTCTTTAAGGCCATAGGGTACGCATGTCCCCCCAGTCAACCGTGCGGGGACATCCCCGCTCGGTCGCCAGTCAGCCGTCGCTTGACGAGCAACACTTTCCATCTCTTGATTTGGTGACAGATAAATTCGTCTTCGTTGACCTTCCGCGACAATGGCCATAAGGCGAGCGCCCAAGCGGCCTGCCTTGCCCTCTATCTTGATGTAGTCTCCACTGATTGGAGTTCCGGAAAGAAGGCAGAGGAAATTGGCACCTCTTCCTGCCGCTTTTGTCCCTTTCTTGGCGCTCTCCGGGGGAGTGCCACTCCGAATATCAAATCGATAGACGTCTTTTTCCACAACCGGCTCAACCCAGCTTTCCTTGCCCTTCTTGTTGGAGAGGATGAAGGTGGAGGCCAGCGGCACTTCCACATGGGAAAAGGCAGGGTTTGGGCTTTTGACCGTCCGTACCCACAACCAGGCGATCACCGTAGATTCCTTGCTAATTGGACGCCCTGCCTGTTTTTCTGCCTCGGTTGCATGGCGATAGCTGCCATCCGCTGCCTGGATCACGGTGACCTTGGGGTAAAGATGGCCGATCCGCCGGAAAGCCTCATCTCGCACCCAGGCCCCATAGCGTCGCACGTCTTCTGCCAGGCCTCTAGCCCCAGTCCAATCACTGTGTAATTTGGTCTGTTTTTCAGTCGCCGGAACAGGCCCCACCGGCTGCTGCCCGGCAAAGCGCGGCGGAATCTCTATCATCGCCTTATTGATCAGCACCGCCACCGGGTTGAGGTCCGAGGCATGGCTCTCCAAACCCAGCCGCTGGGCTTCGAGCGGAATCGCGCCACCCCCGGCGAAGGGATCGTGAAAGGCAGGCAGCGTCTCGGGGTTGAACAGTTCGGCAGCCCGAGGATGGCTACGATTCAACTCGCAGGTCTCGCGCCAGCTCTTCCAAATCTCCTCCCGCGCCTCGGCCAGCACCTCCTGGTTATTGGTGTTCTCCCAAAGAACCAATCGGCGGATAATGTCGAAGAGGTGTTCCCGCTTGGCCTGGGCCTCTTTCTTGTTCACCCCTCGCTGCAGGTGTCGCTCATAGCCGGGATCGTTAACCATCTGGGCGAAAAGCACCGCCCGGGCCGCAGCCAAAGGCCGCCTGGCCCACCAGAGATGAATACCACGAGGATGAGGCCCGATTCCTGGCATTTTTTCATATGCGCAGGCTGCATTAATATCGTCGAGCGGCAATGCTACTTCGATGAGTTTTTTAGGGGTCTTGACGTTTTGCATTCTTTTTCTTCTGATTTTCTGTGACCACATGCTCGCCGGTTTTGGCTTCGCCAAACTCGGTGAATGTTTTCTCAAGCATGCAAAGACTGCTTTTCTCGGCCATCACAAATGGTTGCAGACAAGGCGCACCAGGGCCAGGCTCTACCTTAATTAGTGCTTGGAATAGTGGGAGATAGAGTTGCCAGTATGGAACCGATTCGATCATCACTCTGACAGGTGTCATCACGCCGTGGGAATTTACCCAGCAGGGGATGGATTTGATCTGCACCTTGATGGGTGCCATTCCCCCATATGAATATAGCCAACCAGGCTCAGTTTCGTCGAGGGCAAGTAGGTGCGGACACCAAGTCGGAACTACCTCAAAATCGCGTAAAGCATTCGTGTCATCATTGAGAAGGCACTTAGCCAAAGGGTTCACGTAAGAGCCGAGGTCTACTTCTTCGAAAAATTTCTCGCAAGCATGGATTCGCCACATAATCGAGAGGAAAAACCTCTTCAGCCTTGCGTAATCGTATTGTCCAAAATCCCATCCTTGGGTAGTTGCAGTCGGTTGCCTACGGAGAACAGCTGCAGCATAGCCATCCCATGTGGCGAAACGATCTTCACATTTTCGGCACACAAATGTGCCATAGATGCCGGTTAGTGATCGTTGTTCCCATTCTCCCTGGTGTGAAGACGCAATCCGCATCCTTCGGTTGTCCATCGGAAGCATCTCGTACATCCATTGAGGAATAACATGTGAGCACGGATGCAGCGGTTCAGGAGAATTGCACAGTTTGCAACAATCAGCAGAGGCGACTTCGCTGAGCTTCGTGGGGGTTATGTTTGGATGGGGGAATATCAAATCCATAGGGTCTCTTGGCCTTGATCCTGGTTTACCGCCAATGTTCAGGCCTCTGGAGAATATACCCGCCAGTTGTGACGACTTTATCGGGTAACTGGCTTTGCCGTAATTTGGCCTCACCAATGGTGAAGGCACCGTTCGCTGCCAGGGTTAACTGCTGAGAATGGCGCTTTGGCGGTAGGGCAATCACGACACGCTTGTCCGGAAATCGCTCTCTTACTCTCTGAACCGGGGTTGTGAGATCGCTGTCACCGGAAATAATGAGGGCAGTGTCATACCGATTGTCGAAAGCATCGACCAATAGCTGGGCTGCTATATTGACATCGGTCATCTTTTCCTCAAAGGTGGACCATGTCACCCCACACTTACGGCACTGCACTTTCTTCTGGAGATAATGGCCTTCGTGGATTGTGATGGCTGGCAGAGTGGCCAAGGCATCTAAATAAATGGACTGCCGTTTTGAATCGCTGCTGTTATTGCCGGCATCACGGATACGAGCGGTAAAATAATGGGCTGCGACGAATTGTTGATCTGGCTTAAGCAGTGATTGAACCAGCTTGACCAAGTCTAACCAGTAGTATTTTCGCCATCTATTTTCTCGTAGGCCGAAATAGAGATTGAATCCATCGATATAGGCAATGACTCGCTGCATAGCTTAGGAGTGCTCCTCTTTCGCATAAACATTTCCCATAAACATCTTGACAACCCCATTCAAAGTTTGCATAATCTGTTCATAAACCCCGCCGGTGAGAGTATCGCCGGCCCGACGCCTTCGAGAGCGCAAGCTCCGGGGGCGTTTCTTTTTTATCTGTCTCAATTCCCCTTGGCTCTTCCCAGCAACTCCTGCAAATCCAAGTTGATGCTGCTCACCGCCCAATCCGGTTCCTGGCTGAAAGGCTCACGTACATAGAACGGGCCATCATAACTGTCACCATCAATCAGCACAATGGCCAGGATGAACTTGTCGGCCTGGTTGAGCCCGTAGAGAATCTCGTTACGGGTGACGGTGATGGTTGTGGACCCTTTTACCCGTCCCTTGACCTCGATATGTCTTGCAGCAGGCAGACTGCCATCCTGGACTGAAGGAATGGCAGTAATATCCCAGCCGCATTTTTCGGCGGAAACATCGATAACCTGATGGCCCAGGCTGCGTTCTGCCTGGATAACCGCTTCCATGGCCATCCATTCGATTCGGGCGCGGGCTTTGGCATCCTTGCTCCAGGCCTCACCTTCCTGTTCGCCCCGTCGTTGAGCCAGCAATCCGGCAGGAATAACCAGGGCGCCACCGGCCACCACCGGAGTGGCGGAGATCACCTGGCGCATTCCGGTCAATTCCTTTTCCCGACTCTCCCGCCGGGCGGTAAGTTCATCGATGGTGCGGCGGACATTTTCCAGGGTAAGACGCACATCTTTGCCGGCGGCAATATCCTCCTGCAACTTGAGATAACGATCCGACCAGTAATTGATTTCCTTGACCAACCGCTCATGAACGGCTGCCAGGGTTTTGTCCACCTGGTGCTCACGGCGACTTCTCACTTCGTCAAAGTGGGCCGGAACTAGATGGGTAGAGGCATGGCCCAGGGCAAGTTGCTCCAGATTGGCGGTCAGCCAAGGGGCATTTAGAATATCCTCGATCAGGCTCAAGTCCTGCACGGAGATGGGCTCAAGATCGAGATGGGGAGCCCAACCGGCATTAATGGCCTCGCCACTGGCATCAATCTCAACAAATTGCATACGCCGGGAGGCAACCTGGGACTGGTCGGTTCCTTCCTTGACCGAGTGATCGAGAATGAACATGACCTTCGGGTTGATCCCCATGTCGCTCCGGTCAATCAGGACAGCACCCTGTTTGAGCTTGCTACGATGCTGCTCCATGACGATGTCGGTAACCGATTGCATCAGGGGGTGACCGGGATGAATGAGGCTGGCCATTGGCGCACCAACTCGATTAGTGAGCCGGACATTTTCTTTCTCGAAACAGATACGTTCGTAGCGCCGCAACACGGGATCGAGATTGCGCCGGTCACGCCCGGTGAGCTGTCGATCACGCTCCCGGATTATGGCTGGGACATGGATGATTTCCCAGCGTCCGGTTTCCCTGGGCCGGAGTTCGCCGCCCAACTGCTGGAAGGCCTGGCTGAAGAAAGAGCGGATGAAATAGGGCTGGAGCTTTCGGGCCTCGGCTTTTTCCATTTCCTCTTTGACAGCGAAGAGCCGTTTTTCATCCATCACCTCCTCGCATAAGGCATTACGACTGATGATGGATTTGAGGTGCTCCGTGTCCAGCGCCCCTTCAACCACGCGGTGAAGCTCGGCTTTTTTCTCTGGGCTTTCGCCATAGCGGATGGCCTCAATCAGCAGGTCACGCAAGCTCTTGCCATCGAAAACCTCGCCCAGGACATCAAAAACCCTGCCGCCCAAGGCCAGGCGTTCAATCTCCAGTTTCTCGAACAGCCGCTGGAAGACATCTCCTTCCCTGGTTTCATTGGCCACCATGTTCCACAGATGGCAGATTTCGGTTTGCCCGATTCGATGGATACGGCCAAAGCGTTGTTCAAGGCGGTTCGGGTTCCAAGGCAGGTCATAATTGATCATCAGATTGGCGTTCTGGAGGTTCACGCCTTCGCCGGCCGCATCGGTGGCCAGAAGCACCCGGGAAGATGGGTCGTTGCGGAACAGCTCTTGGACCCGGCGGCGGTCCTCTCGTTTGACCCCGCCGTGGATCATGATCACCGCCTCCTCGCTGCCGACCACCCCACGAATCTTGACTGCCAGGTAGTTCAGGGTGTCTCGATGCTCGGTAAAGATGATGAGCTTGCGCTGTTGGCCATTGGCATCGCGCATCTCCGGGGTGTTTTGCAGGAGCTTAGACATCTCGTCCCACTTGCGATCCTGCCCGGAGTGCACAACCTGTTTGGCTTGCTCTTCCAGGCCAGTGAGGATTATGACTTCTGCCTCTAATTCCTGGATAGTCTGGGCTGCAGTGGCCTGATCGAGAACGGTATCTTCAAGCAACTCTGATTCTTCACTAGAAAGATCGTCAGGATCTTCGGGAAGGATGGTTTCCGGCCAATCGGCTTGAATGAATTGCCCGGACTGACGGAGCTTTTCATCTTCAATTCTTCGCTTAAGCCTTTTGCGCCGTCGCCGGAGCGATTGGTAAATGGCCTCTGGACTGGATGCCAAACGCCTTTGCAGCGAGGTCATGGCAAACCCGACATTGCCCCGACGGGAGCCATTTTCCAGACGGTCGGCCCGGTTCATCTCCTCCCGGACGTAGTCGGTCACCGCCTGGTAGAGCGCATCTTCCAGGTCGGACAGCTTGTAGTTGACGGTATAGGCGCGTCGCTCGGGAAAGAGGCGGGTGCCCTCGAAGGTGTACAAGTCCTCCTTAACCATGCGCCGCATCAGGT
Source organism: Pseudomonadota bacterium (assembly GCA_018814305.1). Taxonomy (GTDB): domain Bacteria; phylum Desulfobacterota; class Desulfobulbia; order Desulfobulbales; family JAGXFP01; genus JAHJAA01. The sequence goes on along the minus strand of JAHJAA010000002.1, from coordinate 10,669 downwards.
CAGAGACATCGACCTTGCACACCCCATCACGGGATTTGCCGTAAAAGCGGTCGGAATCGAGGAGCGACAGGAACAGCTGGAAGTCTTCTTCCTTACCATTGTGGGGCGTGGCGGTCATCAGCAGAAAATGCCGGGTAATCGAGCCCAGCAGCTTGCCTAGCTTGAACCTTTTGGTCTCCGAAATCTTGTTGCCATACCAGGAGGCTGACAGTTTGTGCGCCTCATCGACCACCACCAGATCCCAGTGGGTATTGTGGAGTTTGTCGAGAAGTCCATCGTTGCGTGACAGCTGATCGAGGCGGGCGACCATCAGGTCAACATCGTCAAAGGGGTTGCCGCTCCGGGTCTGCTGCTCCAACTCGCGGGAAAATATGGAGAAGTTCAGACCGAACTTCTCAAACATTTCATCCTGCCACTGCTCAACCAGTCCACCAGGACAGACGATCAACACCCGCCTGGCATCGGCCCGCATCAACAGTTCACGAATGAACAGACCAGCCATAATGGTCTTGCCAGCCCCAGGGTCATCAGCTAGGACGTAACGCAAAGGTTGGCGGGGCAACATTGATTCATAAACGGCGGTAATCTGGTGTGGCAAAGGCTTTACGTTTGAAGTATGCACCGCCATCATAGGGTCGAAAAGATAGGCAAGATTGATCCGGTAGGCTTCAACCGCCAGTTTAAAATCGGTACCCGGGGCATCGAAAGACCAAGGTCGCCCAGCCTCGGCAATCGCAAGATTGGCTTCATCAGTGCGGAAAAGCATTCGCTCCAGCAACCGGCCATCTGCGGTCTTATAATAAACTGTCAGGGCATTTTCGCCGACTGGTTCGGTGGTGACGATACGGACCACATGTCCAGGCTCAAGGCCTGAGACAGCTGTGTTTTTTTTGAGGTCGTCTAGTTTAATCATTTATATTGGTGTCCGTGTTTTCAGACTGGTCGTAGATTCAAAAGTCAAACTTTCTTTCAGAAGTTCATTAATGTACAATAATGTCTTGCATAATCCCAATGTTATGTTCTTCCTAAACTCAAGAAGCCTACCAGCGAATTAATAATGGAAAAGATGGATTTCTGGCGATTAAGCGAAGAACTTTTGGTTGTTCGCACTGGAGGTTGTATTCTCTTAGCAGATTCACCTCTTCTCTCTATTGTTTTGGATTCACCTTGTCGAGAGTGGACAATCATGCGCCCATACCTAATTATTCAGTAAAATATTGCTTAATATAACTGTTATGGATCTTCACTTATTGGAGTAAAGATATTGGGGGGATTGCTGACCAATATTGACTATCAGTGGATAAAGTATGTTACGTGTTAGTTGGCTTAGTGTTAGGTATATGAGGCTGGAATGACGAAAAAAGATTACAGCAGTCAGAGCACCCCTAGACTCCCCGAGGAAATTCGGAATCTTATTGCCCGCAAGGTTCGTCATCTACGACGGGAGCAGGATATCCGTTGGGGAGAATTAAAGCGAGCCACTTACGCCAAATTGCGTGATAAATTGGTGAAAGAATTTATTGCCCTGAGAGTACGTCATTATCATGTGTTCTCAGGTGCTGTCTACAAGGAGATAGTCGCCAACGCCGTAGTTATAACTCAGGAATGGCCTGGTATGGTATGGGGAGCAATTGCTTCCACTTTGGATAATGCTCAAATCGCTTTGGTTGATGGTCAGGAGCTTGAATCTATTGTTGATGAGTATGTTTGGGAAATTGGAGACGCCCCCTTTACTCTAAAGTATATAGATCTCCAAAAATATAAAGAGAGTGTGCAACGTGAGGCTAGTCGTTATGGCTTGAATGCTTCTCATCCAACTTCTGATCGTTATTTATCTCTTGAAGTGGTCGCTGGCCAATGTAGCATCAAGAACACTGGACGGCGAGAGCGTGATCTCGTATCTATTGCCATTGCCGAGTATGTGATCTCCCATAGTCAGATTATATCCCCGAAAACTCCCCCTTCCTTTGATTCAATCATTATTCGACGCGAAGCTCGTAAACTTGATACCCAGGACATGTATGAGAATTGGCGGAAAAAATATAGAGAATTAAAAAAGGAAAATTCCGGCAGCACTGATTCGTCGATTGCTATAAAGATCAGCAAGATGAGTATTGGACAGGGTAAAAGTACTGGGACCATACGAAAAAATATGAAAACTCGAGAAAATTAATCGAGATTATGTCTCTGTTCAAAATCCTGATTTGTTGCCGCTCTTGAGATCTTATAGTCTGATAAGACTTCCTTTGAGTTTATAGCTCAATATTGGCTGGGATGGATTGATTGTATGGGAAAAAATGGTGCGAACAATGTGAGTCCATCGAAACTCTCCAAAGAAGTATTGACCCTAATTGATAGCAAGATAAGGTTTCTGCGCAAAGAGGAGTTGATTCGATGGTGGAGTGTGTGCTCGATTGCTGACAACAAACTCCGAGAGAAATTGGTGAGAGGGTTTAATGATGGGGAATTGAAATGGAAAATCAGCAAGGCCTTAGAGTCTGCGTATGACGAGCGGGTTGATAGTGCCTTGGCCATAACCAAGGAGTGGCCTGATCGGGTATGGCAGGCAATTTCATCCACTTTGGAAAGAGTGAAATCAGGGCCAGTTGATTGCCAAGAACTTGAATCTCTAATCGATAGCTATGTTTGGAAGGTAAATCAGTGCCCCTATTCGTTTGATTATGTCAACCCCGATAGATTCAAGGAGGTAGTGTTTCAATTGATCCTCCCTTATGGCCTCGATGCTCGTTCATACCTTGGAGGTTGGTTTAATCTAGCGATTACAAGGGGGCAAGGCGGGATAGTCTCTCTTGCTCGAAGGGAGCGGGCGAAGGTTTCTATTTTAATTACTGAGTTTGTGCTTGCTCGACAGCAAGTTGTGCCTCCTGTCGCATGCAAAAATAACGCAGCAAGCACAATTAGAAGAGAAGCCAGAAAACTTGAAACACAGGCTAAGCATGAAAGATGGCAGAAAAAATATAAAGAACTTAAAAAGAAAACACCTGGCCGTACTGATACATGGATTGCTGATCAGATCAGAAAGATGGAGATTGGAAAGGATATTGCTAATGGTACCATCAGAAAAAATATGAAAATTACAAAATAGTTGCGCGAAAAGAAATCGCACAAAATAACATGCTGTAAAATCGTAGTTTTTTGTCAAAATTTGTTCTTCTTCTGGACGAATTCTCGTCTCTTCCTGAAATCCTAATTTGTTGCCACTCTTGAGATATTAGACGATTGCATAGTCTTCGCTGAGGCTCCTTCCGCGTCTTGTTTCGCTCAAATCGCTCTGCTTTTATTAAATCAATATTCCATTAATTCGCAAGGAGGGTTGATTATGAAGCGTACCATTTTGAGGTTCCCGGCAGTCAAATTCTATTCCGGTCTTTCCAGGTCCACTCTTTATAATCGGATTTCAGAAGGTCTTTGGACAAGACCTGTGTCACTCGGTTTTAGGGCAGTAGGTTGGCCCTCTGACGAAATCGAGGCTCTTAATGCAGCTCGCATTGCCGGGAAAACCGATGATGAAATCCGTTCTCTGGTGGTGCAGTTGGTAGCTGATCGAAAGTTTGCGAAATGATGGCCGCGATAATGGCCCCCCCCGTGACACTTTTCTCATTGGACCTGATGAAAACCGATAAAACCGACGAAACCGACTTGGTCGGTAATGGTCAATTCCTGAAGGTTGTCTTTGGTGACGAGCCTGAGGATGCACGACCGGTGTTGGTCAGTTTCAGCGGAAATCCCACGAATGTAGCAGCTAAGGGTTGGTTTGGAAGGCCATGGCCGGATAGTTACGATGTAAATATCGAGCTACCGGCTGACTCCAATAACTATTTCAGCTTGGCGGTATTCATGCCCGATGAGGCAGGAGTATTCCGAAGGCAGAAGACACGTTTTCATGCCCTTCATGCGGTGATGCTTGATGATGTTGGGAGCAAAGTACCCAATGAGCGGTTGACTTTGTTGCCTTCCTGGTTGTTGGAAACATCTCCCGGAAATTATCAGGCCGGGTATCTGCTCAGTGAACCGCTTCGTGACGGGCGAACAGCCGACCACTTGATGAATGCCATTGTCGCTGCCGGTTTATGTGATCCCGGTGCCAATGGGCCAAGGACTCGTCTGGCAAGACTGCCGATTGGGATGAATGGTAAGCATTCACCTCAGTTTGCCTGTCGGATGTTGGAATGGTCGCCTGAGTTGCGGTATTCCGTTGAAGAACTGGTCGATGGTCTCCAAATAGAGATGGTGCCGGTTGATAGGCCCATGAGGCAAGGTTCTCGTCCGAGACAAGATACTCCAGTCGATGGCGATCCTGTGTGGATTCCCTGCCCAGAAGAGAATGCTGTCCTGGTCGCATTGCGGAACCATGGCCGTTACAAAGCGCCACTTGGAGAGGGTAGGCATGATGTTACCTGTCCATGGTTGCAAGAGCACACGGGGCAAGTAGACGGGGGGACTGCCTATTTTGAACCGGATGATCTATGGCCTGTTGGAGGATTCAAATGTTTGCATGGCCATTGTGCCGACCGGCGTATTCGCGATCTGCTGAGCTTCCTCGAGATAGAGGCCGGTATGGCGCGAATGAAGCCGATCATTCGGGTTATGCCCGGAGAGATGAATCGTGTGGTGGATGCGGCTGAGCGTGAATTGGCGCTGTCGGGCCGACATTACCAGCGTGGCGGTTTGATTGTTACGGTGATTACCGACCCTGGGACCCGTGAAACCAGGGTGGATAATATCAGCCAACCGGCTCTGGTGCGAGCATTGTCTGCTGCTGCGACTTGGGAACGATACGATGGCCGTAGCGCGGATTGGGTCCGTGCGGATCCTCCCGCCCGTCATGCGGCAGTTCTGTTCGATTCGACCAGTTATCCCCATTTGCCGGTGTTGAACGGACTGGCGCGACAACCCTATTTGCGGCCCGATGGCAGCTTGATGACGGCAGCGGGGTATGATTCGGCGACTGGCATGTTCGGTGTTTTTGATGGGCGAGATTTCTCTGTTAACCCCAAGCCATCACCTGCCCAGGCTAAGGTCGCACTGACTCGATTGAAAGATTTGCTCAAAGAGTTCAGTTTTGCCAGCGCGTCTGATTTGGCTGGCGCCCTGGCGGCGATACTCACTGCCAGCATTAGGCCTAGCCTCAATCATGCGCCGATGTTTCATGTCCGAGCGCACATGGTTGGCTCAGGTAAGTCCTACTTATGTGAATTGATCACGGCCTTTTCTACCCCACAACGCGGCACCCCAACGACCTTCCCAGCCGATGATGAGGAATGTCGAAAGATGCTGCTCGCAGAGTTGCTACGGGTTCCGGCCGTGGTCGAGTTTGACAACCTCACCAGTGATTTGTTGGCCCATAAAAGCCTCTGTACGGTGCTGACCTCGGAGTTCATGAGTGGTCGGATTCTGGGAGTTTCAAAGACCGCCACTGTCAGTACTCGAACCTTATTCCTTTCCAGTGGCAATAACGTTGGTCCGGTTCAAGATATGACCCGACGCTGCATTTCAATCCATCTTGATCCTGGTTGCGAGATCCCTGCAGCACGAAGCTTCTCTCGTCCGGAATTGGTACGTGAGGTGTTGCGGGAGCGGGGGCGTTATGTATCGGCAGCCTTGACTATTGTGCGAGCCTGGATTGTCGCGGGTAGACCGGAAACTTCATGTCAATCACTTGCCGGGTTCGGCGATTGGTCCGGCCTGTGCCGCCAACCCCTGTTATGGCTCGGTTGTGCGGACCCAACCGATTCTGTGTTTGTAGCAATGTCAGACGACCCTGACCGGGAGACGCTGGGACGTTTGTTGACTGCCTGGCAATCTGTCTTTGGCAGGACTGCGGCCATGGTGAGAGAGGCTGTGGGGCAGTCGGAAAGGAGAATTGAAGAACATAGCGAATTACGTGAGGTTTTATGTGATATCGCTGAAGAACGTGGTGAGATCAACCGTCGTAAATTAGGAAGGTGGATCAAGAGACATGCTGGACGCATTGTCGATGGCCGGCGCTTTGTTCGAGCTGACGGAAATCGTTCGGCTGAAGCATGGCTGGTAGAAGAGGTGGAGTCGGTTTCATCGGTTTTATCGGTTTCCACCCCGTCTCGAGGGAAAAGTGTCAAACACTCTCCAGACAAAGTCAAAGTTGAAGCCTGTGTCGTTCATCCCGCGCAACTATCATTATTGAGGTGAGCCATGAAAAAACGTCACCCCAACCACCGCCTGATAAAAATCCATCGGAGTTACACGGTGGAGGAAATCGCCGAATTGTTCGGTATGCATAAGCACTCCGTGCGCCAATGGGTCAAGGTTGGTCTTGCTACCTGCGATGCTAAACGCCCCATGCTGATTCTTGGCCGTGACCTGGTCGCCTTTCTTCAGGCTCGGCGGGTAAAAAATAAGCAGGCCTGTAAACCGGGGGAGATTTATTGCGTCGGATGTCGTGCGCCGAAATCGCCTGCCGAGGATTGGGCAGAATATAAGTCAATTACTGAGAAAACAGGCAACCTGATAGCGATATGTCCGGACTGTAATTCCATCATGAACAGGCGGGTCAGTTTGGCCAAAATAGAGCAAGTTCGTGGGGGAATGGACATCAGCTTTTCGGTAGCATCGGAACACATAGTTGAGAGTATCAAACCCACCGTGAACATTGACTTGAGATAAGGGAGTTAAACTATGAAAAAGCACAGCCCAATTAATGAACGAATCAAGCGACAATATTTCGCCTATCTGAAGGAAGCGAAACGTCATGGTGAGCCAACGGTCGATGCGGCGGCAAAGGCCCTGAATCGATTTGAGGTTTACACTAAATACCGAGATTTCAAGTCATTCCATGTTGAGCAGGCCATTGCTTTTAAGAAGCATCTAGCCGGGCAGAAAGCCAAGTTTTCTGGGGAGAAATTGAGCAAGGCTACTCTCCATGCAACCCTTTCACAGCTCAAACGATTCTTCCAATGGCTGTCGGATAAACCAGGATATAAATCGCGCTTTAGGTATTCCGATGCCGATTATTTTAACTTGTCTGACAAGGAGACTCGAGTAGCGACGGCCAAACGAGAACAAAGATTTCCGACCATAGAACAGATTAAACATGTCATCAGTGTCATGCGGGTTGAAACTGAGATAGAGCGGCGTAATCGTGCTCTTGTGGCATTCACGTTGCTGACCGGGGCCAGGGATAGAGCCATTGCCTCGATGAAACTGAAATATGTTGATCTCATTACCAATAGAATCAAGCAGGATGCCCGAGAGGTGGAGACAAAATTCAGCAAAACATTCGATACCTTCTTTTTTCCGGTAGGCGGGGATATCCGTGAAATCGTTGTCGAGTGGGTGTCGTATCTCAGGGACGAAAAACTACTGGGTAATGATGATCCGTTGTTCCCGGCTACACGAGTGGGGCACGGGACGACTCGTCAGTTTGAAGCGGTAGGTTTGTCAAAGAATCACTGGAGCAATGCTTCACCAATCCGTACGATATTTCGGGATGCCTTTGAACGGGCTGGTTTTCCGTATTTTAATCCCCATAGTTTTAGGAATACCCTTGTCCATCTGGGACAACAAGTATGCAAGACCCCGGAACAGTTCAAGGCCTGGAGCCAGAACCTCGGGCATGAAAAAGTTTTAACGACATTCCTCAGCTATGGCGAAGTTGACAGTCAACGGCAGGGGGAAATTATCAGTGGATTGGCTGGACCACAACAGGTGATACGAAAAGATGCGAATGAAATAGCCGAGGCACTTTTTAAGATGTTGAGTGATTCTGGTGTGGATTGCACCAAACAATAGCATGGTGTTGAGGGGGAAATAAGAATTGCATGAGAGGCTCATCAGAGAGTACCACTTTTTTTAAGAGGATGTATGGTAAGTGGTTTTTTTGGGTTAGGGTGGGCCATGATGGGGCGGTTGGGTAGGACAGTAAAATAGGATCAGCGGCGAGCAGAATTTATCTGTATCTGCCAGGATATTGTTGGATAAAATAGTTCGGTTCGTATAGCAATTTTTTCTGGCTGAAATTAAATGAAAATTTGGTGAAAAATGAGAAAGAAAGAGGTAAGCCTTATTAGTCGATGTATTTGAGAGGCATGAGTGTCAGGTGCGGTGTTCCTGCAAAGCAGGATATTTTGGAAATATATTGACTCTCGGTACAGGAGATAATCAGTAAAAATCATAAGTTTGGGTAAATCTATGATGTCGAATTGACATCTTAAACCAACTCGGTCAAAATTATTTGGAAACATCTTGTCTCTCGGTACTGAGGATAATCAGTAAACACCATAAGTTTGATCTTTGATTATTTCTCCATATTGTGGACAGAATTTTTTATGCTCGTTCCAGTTATTAGAAATAATTATTGATTAATAATGCGCCAGTGTTAGTTTAGAATCTTAATTGCACGGTGATGATCACCGTAGATTATGCTTAAAATATCCAAATATAGTGATATCAATAAATATATTGGGCTGCTGTACATAATTGTAAGGAGAATGATTCAATGACATTCACCGTTTCAACAACTAAAGCAATTACATTAACAGTCATCTTCTTTTTTTTAGTTCAGCTCATTAGCTGCGGTGGAGGGGGCGGAGGTGATGATACCAGTGATACTTCGGCTGTTACCACCGCTAAGTTCCGGAGTCGCTTGACGACATATAACACAGCCGCAAATGATGTGGAGACCTACCTTGACCAAGCGGCCTCCTATGCCATTGATATTGGTAATGATCTTAATAATGGCAACTACGACAATGCGGCAACTTTTCTCGATAGCCAGGCTGACAATCTTGAAAGTCTCGCGGCGGCTGTTGCTGCTCTGGAGGCTGCCGAAACCGATATTGCAGGGGCACTTCCAACGTCGAGAAATATCTCGACCGCACCGAGATTTTTAGTGACCTTTGTTGGAACCTTGCTGTTTACCTACGCCACCAAAAAATTAATGGATAAGCTTAAATCAGCCAGTGATGCCTCAATACAGGCATACAGGGATGAGGGGCAGGCCAATAAGGATATATTAAACAATGTTGATGGCGGGCTGGAGAGGCGTGATGCTGCTCGCCAGACCCGCAAGGAAAAGGGTCTTGAGGTATTGGAGGAAATTTCGAGTAAGGCCGTAACCGACATGACTTTAACTGTGGTTAATCCGACCGGTATCGTTGGAGTGATTGTGAAGGATGTGGCTGGTAATGTCCTGCAGGATGGATATAAAACCCTCTCAGTAACCACTGGCTGCCGAGATGGGTATGAATCTGTAGATTGTAAAATCGGCGCCACTACCACTAACTCCAGCGGGCAGGCGAAAATCCCAGCTGGGCAAACCGAGATTACCGTCTCGGGTAATTCGATAGCTAGGGCGGAAGTGACCGATCTTTCCATCGCTAGTGGTACCACAGAGGTGGTGATTAACAAAATTCCAATTACAACGGCTACTCCTGAAAATGTTGCTGCCGATCCCACATCCTCTCCGGAGACAACTCTACCGGATGCCGATAACGATGGGGTGGCCGATGCTATTGATAATTGCCCTTACAGTGCCAACGCCAGTCAGACCGATTCTGACGGGGACGGTGTTGGGGATGACTGCGACACCGATTCGATTAGCGCAACCTGTAGTGACACCTGCGCTTATGCAGGTGATGGGGTTTGTGATGATGGCGGGGACGGCTCGGCTTACGATGTATGCGAGCTAGGCTCAGACTGCTCGGATTGTGGCGGTAGGATCCTTGATGATTCTCCCCCGGTTGATAGTGGGAGTAATCCGGCAGTGGCCTGCACCGGTTCTGGAGCCAGTGGTACTTATCCAACCGACCCATTTAATGGTTTACAACTTACCTATTCGGTCCAAGGAGCCTGTCTGCAGAATCCCGAGGATAGTGAGGGTTTTACGATGTCGCGGACCTATGAAATTGCTGGGGTGAATGGCGGTCAGGTGACGGTTTCTGGCAGTTCAGCTGCTTATGACGCAGTTTGTAACAGTGATTACGGCAGTTTCTGGTTCCAAACGGAGGTTTCGCTGACGGTCAATGGTACAACAGAAGTTTATTCCAGTCCGGAGCCCTGCACTCTCGCGCAGACAGAAAGATATGAGGTTACCCAACCGACCTACAGTTTTGATTTAAGTGTTCCGGTGAGCAGCTATGCTGACTCCGTCTCATTTTCTATTAAACAGATTTACGTAAATCCACGCTATGGTGACAGAACTCTGGTGGTAAGTGGCAGTATAAACTGAATCATCAGAGTATTTAGGGGGGAGAGGAGAGAGCTTTATTCAATAGCTCTTTTTCCCCTTTAGAATAATGCCGATTAATCATCCCGCTGCTTCTTTTGGGATTGAGTCATATATTTCATCTCACGCAGATGTGCAATTTTCACACAGCTATTGTCCTATCTGTATTTGATAATTAAACTCAGTAATTGTTGATGAAATTCTGATCAATTCTGGCTGATTTGAAAAACCGCTAGGATTAAAGATGTCATTCTGACATCATAAAAAATCAAGCACCCTCAAAACTTTAAATATCTACTGTTTATCATAAAATGGTGTTGAAAAGACTCAATGAATATTCAATGAAAACGGTTACATAAGACAGAAAAGCCTCTATAATGACAAGGGAGTCCCTACCAAAAGAAACCCTGACCAAAACGGAGGCTTTTCATGCACCATAAGAATATC
>JAHJAA010000032.1 GCA_018814305.1 Pseudomonadota bacterium | reverse complement strand
ATCAGTGGCTTTGGCCAAGCCACGAAGGGACAATACCCGCGTTATCGCTGAGGTCAATGTCGTCTTCCCATGATCGATATGACCAATCGTGCCTATATTTACATGGGGTTTTGTTCTTTGAAATTTTTCCTTTGCCATGACCCTACCTCAAATATTTCAATATTTTGATCATTCGGATTAGATAAATCCCTTAATCCTTTTAACAATTTGCGCGGCTTCGCGATCTGGAACCCGATCGAATGTGGCAAACTGCATACTAAAACTCGCTCTACCCTGGGTTGCAGACCGTAAGTCCGTTGAATATCCAAACATCTCAGCCAATGGAACTTGCGCCTTTACTTCTTGTATTCCTGCCAACCTGGCGTCCATCCCAAGGATCCGTGCACGCTTACTGTTCAGGTCACCAATAACGTCCCCGAGATACTTTTCAGGCAGAACAATCTCAAGTTCCATAATCGGCTCGAGCAAAACCGGATGAGCTTGATTTAAAGCCTTACGTAATGCCATCGACGCTGCGACTCCAAAGGCCTGCTCTGTCGAATTTTCGACATGATAGGAACCGCCGACCAGACTCACCCGAATATCTTCAGTGCGAAAACCTACCAAGGCTCCAGAATCGAGCCCATCAATTACTCCCCGTTTTATTGAGGGAACAAACTCCGCCGGAATACTCTGAGGAGTCAATTTATTGACAAACTCAACCCCAGCACCCCGCTCTAATGGTTCAACTTCAATCCATACATGACCATACTGGGGACGACTCCCTGCAAGTTGCTCAAAAAGACCTTCTGCTTTGGCAGGCTCTTCAATGGTTTCCTTATAAGCAACCTGAGGCTTGCCTACATTTGCGGCAACCTTAAACTCACGGAGCAACCGATCGACGATAATCTCCAGATGAAGTTCACCCATGCCGGATATGATCGTCTGCCCAGTATCCGGATCGATCTTTACTGCAAATGATGGATCCTCCATGACGATCTTCTGTAAGCTCTCGCGAAGCTTAGCTTCATCACTGAGGGCCCGGGGCTCTATTGCCGTCGAAATAACCGGCAGAGGAAAGACCATAGTCTCGAGCCGTATTGTATCGCCCAAGTCACAAAGAGTGTCCCCGGTTCCAGTGAATCGTAGACCGACTAAAGCAGCGATATCCCCAGAACTAACTTCGGGAACTTCCTCGCGCTTGTTGGCATGCATTTTTAGGATGCGTCCAACCTTTTCTTGCTTACGCTTGACCGAATTAAAGACCTTGGCTCCGACCTTAAGTGTCCCTGAATAAACCCTAAGATAGGTAAGGTTATCAACATAGGGATCACTAGCCAGCTTAAAGGCGAGACCACAAAACTTCTCATTGGCCCCAACCTTACGTGTTTCGACGACGTCTTCAGAGTTACGCCCCTCTACAGGAGGAATATCCAAAGGCGAAGGCAAATAAGAAACAATTGCGTCGAGCAGCGGCTGCACTCCCTTATTTTTGAAAGCACTTCCGCAAAACACGGGTACGAGCTGGTTTCGGAGTGTTGCCGAACGAATCGCTTGACGAATCTCGACAACAGGAACAGATTGTTCTTCCAGGTACTTTTCCATGATTCCCTCATCGAAGTCGGCCAACTTCTCGAGGAGAACCATACGTGCGGCCGTGGAAAGTTGCTTCAGTTCTTGCGGGATTGGACTAGAAACAATAGTAGTTCCCTGATCTCCCTCATCGAAACGAAGCATTTGCTCTTCGACAAGATCGATCACCCCGTCAAAACTCTCTTCACTCCCCACAGGAATCTGCAGGGGAAGAGGATTTGCTCCGAGCCTTTTTTCAATCATGTCAAGACAGCGCTGAAAATTTGCGCCGAGTCGATCCATCTTGTTAATAAAGGCAAGTCGCGGAATCTTATATTTATCTGCCTGTCGCCAAACCGTTTCAGACTGAGGCTCAACCCCACCAACAGCACAAAAAACGGCAACTACTCCATCAAGGACTCGCAGACAACGTTCTACTTCAACTGTAAAATCAACATGACCAGGTGTATCAATAATATTAATGCTATGTCCATTCCAAAAACAAGTAGTAGCTGCGGAGGTAATGGTTATGCCCCGCTCCTGTTCCTGCTCCATCCAATCCATGACCGCATTACCGTCATGAACTTCGCCTATCTTATGAGATCGGCCCGTATAATATAATATCCGTTCTGTTGTCGTCGTCTTGCCGGCATCAATATGAGCCATAATGCCGATGTTACGCAACAGAGCAAGTGATTTCTGATCAGTCGCCACGTTCTTCTCAACCCAAATCTTCTGTCCTTTTCGCCAGAATACTCCGGGGGAGTAAGGCAACCTCAGCCCAACAGAAAGAGTGTTTTTAATTTACCAAGTACGTTTTGTCAAGAGGTTTGACAAAACAGGCTCCTACCAGCGGTAATGAGCAAAGGCCTTATTGGCTTCAGCCATCTTATGGGTGTCTTCCCGCTTCTTAACAGCCGATCCTCGGTTATTAAAAGCATCCATGAATTCACCGGCCAATTTCTCAGACATAGCTCGCCCAGACCGTTTCTTGGAAAAACTTACTAACCAGCGAATCGCCAAGGCATTACGACGCTCGGGCCGTACTTCGATGGGCACCTGATACGTTGCACCACCGACCCGTCGAGATTTAACCTCTACGCGAGGACGGACCTTCTCCATGGCCTTTTCAAAAACATTCAAGGGTTCTTCTTCCTTGATCTTCTCTGTCAGAATATCCATGGCATCATAAAATATTCCGCGGGCAACACTTTTCTTCCCCCGCTCCATCAAGCCATTGATGAACTTTGCTACCAAGACACTATTAAATCTTGGATCAGGTTCAATTTGACGTTTTGCAACAACATTTCTTCTCGGCATTACTGAACTCCTTATTTCGGACGCTTGGCGCCGTACTTGGAACGACCCTGGCGACGCTCGGACACACCAAGGGTATCAAGCGTTCCTCTGACGATATGATAACGAACACCGGGAAGGTCTTTGACCCTGCCGCCCCTGATCAGCACAACAGAATGCTCCTGAAGATTATGGCCGATCCCGGGGATATATGAGGTTACTTCGATCCCGTTGGTCAACCGGACCCTGGCAACTTTTCGTAATGCCGAGTTCGGTTTCTTGGGAGTCGTGGTATAAACCCTAACACAGACTCCACGCTTTTGGGGGGACCCTTGTAAGGCAGGCGTATTAGTCCGTTTTACAATTTTCTTACGACCCTGTCTTACTAGTTGATTTATGGTTGGCATTCTCGCCTCACTTGCTTGAAATTACTAAAACTTTAGATCAAAACCTGAAACAGTAAATATTCTTGAAACTCTTCATGCAGCCGCAAATTTCACAAAGTATGGAAGAGCGTCCAATCCGGGAAAACGGGATTAATAATCCAAACGCGACTACTTGTCAAGAATATTATCCAAACTAAGTATGATCACTCCTACAGAAAAGCCTTCTCAATCAAATCACGAACGACTACACACATCACCAGGAATTTCGACCTATGCTTTTGCCTATGCTTTTACGGCACAATGCCCCCTCAGAGAGGGGAACCACTGAATTTGCAAGGTCACACCATGGGGGTCGGCATCGCATCTGAAACTCAACAACTCATTCCAACTGAGCCCCTTCTAAATTCGGTAACGTGCCAAACCTGTTCCTGCCGGTACGAGCCGTCCCATAATCACATTTTCCTTCAAACCGCTTAAATCGTCCAAACGCCCAGCCATTGCGGCGTTGGTCAGAACCTTTGTGGTCTCCTGGAATGAGGCCGCTGAGATAAAGCTATCGGTGCTCAGTGAAGCCTTGGTCACTCCGAGTAACAGGGGTTCGGCTACAGCCGGACGACTGCCCGATTTAATGAGATTTTCATTTTCTTCCGAAAACAACCAAGACTCGACCTGTTCTCCGAGCATGAATGTGGAATCACCAACATCGGTGATGGTAACCCGCCGCAACATCTGGCGCACAATGACTTCGATGTGTTTATCATTGATCTTGACGCCTTGGAGCCGATACACCTCCTGAATTTCATTCACCAGAAAGCGGGCGAGTTCCTTAACCCCCAAGACCCTAAGGATATCGTTAGGATCAGGAGAACCATCCACCAACGCCTCACCAGCTCGGACGTAATCACCTTCATGAACGATAATATGTTTCCCTTTGGGAATCAGATACTCTCTAGCTTCACCGAGTTCCGGGGTCACCACAACCCGCTTCTTGCCTTTCAGATCCTTACCATAACTAATCTGTCCGTCAATCTCGGTGATGACCGCATGCTCCTTGGGTTTACGAACCTCAAACAGTTCGGCAACTCGAGGTAAACCACCGGTAATATCCTTCGTTTTGGTCGTTTCGCGGGGAATCTTACCGATAATAGCACCCGGCTTAACTTCAGTCCCCTCATTAACCAGAATATAAGTACCAACCGACAGGCTGTATCGAGCAGGAGACCCGGTTTTGGGCAGCTTGAGAGTCCGACTTTTATCATCCTTGATTGAGATTCGCGGATTAAATGTTCCGGTCCGTGGAGAAACGATTACCTGGGTGGAACGACCGGTGATGGGGTCCACTTTCTCCTGCATGGTCACCCCTTCAAGAATATCACCGAATTTAATCACACCGCCGACTTCACTGACAATTGGAGTGGAGAACGGATCCCATTCGGCCAGACGGGTTCCCGGTTCAACGGTCGTCCCCTCATGAACCAGTAACTGCGCGCCGTAATTGATACGATATCGTTCTCTTTCCCGGCCATTGGGACCGATGATGGTTACTTCACCATTTCGATTCATGGCGATCATGGTTCCAGCTTCATTGACAACCGTATGAATATTGTGGAAAACGATTATCCCACCATGGACCGTGGTTACATCCGCCTGTTGCACTGAACGGCTGGCGGTACCACCGATATGGAACGTCCGCATGGTCAACTGGGTTCCTGGCTCACCGATTGACTGGGCAGCAATGATCCCTACAGCCTCCCCGATATTGACCATATGCCCACGCCCTAAATCACGGCCATAACACCTGGCACAGACCCCCCGCCGAGAACGGCAGGTCAACACGGACCGAATATTAATTCGATCGATACCGGCATTATTGATCACTTCAACCATCTCTTCAGTAATTTCGGTATTGGACTCGACCAAGATATCTCCATTAAAAGGATCAACAATATCATCGAGGGCAACACGCCCCAAGATCCGGTCACCGACCGGCTGAATCACTTCGCCCCCCTCCATCAGGGGTTCCGCCTCGATCCCGTCCATGGTTTCGCAATCCCGTTCGACAATTGTCGAGTCCTGGGCCACATCAACCAAGCGACGGGTCAGATAACCTGAGTTAGCCGTCTTCAACGCTGTATCAGCCAGACCTTTACGAGCACCATGGGTGGAGATGAAATATTCCAGGACGTTCAGTCCTTCCCGGAAATTTGCCTTAATCGGTGACTCGATAATTTCACCGGAAGGCTTGGCCATCAATCCCCGCATCCCTGCAAGCTGGCGAATCTGATCCTTACTACCCCTAGCTCCGGAATCCGCCATGATGAAAATTGAGTTAAAGCTCGGGGTTTCAACGACTTTTCCGTCACCTCCCCGGACATACTGGACGCTCATCTCGGTCATCATCTCCTGGGAGACCTTATCCGTTGCCCTCGACCATATATCAACCACGTTATTATATTTTTCACTCTCCGTCAGAACACCGTTATAAAAACCCTCTTCAACATCGATAACCTCTTTTTCCGCCTTGGCGAGAATATCATCCTTGCTGACCGGAATCATCATATCATTAATACAGATGGAGATACCTGCCATCGTTGACTGTTCATAACCAAGATCCTTGAGGCGATCCGCGAGAATTACGGTGGCCTTGCTACCACAATGCCGGTAGGTATGGTCAATAAGTTTTGCCAAACCCTTCTTGTTCAATACCTGATTGACCATGCTGAAGGGTACCTTTTCCGGTAAGAGTTCACCGACCAGAACCCTTCCCACCGTGGTCTCCACCAGTTTCCCGTCGATCCGAACCCTGATTTTTGCCTGAAGATGAACCTCACCGTATTCATATGCAATGCGGGCCTCATCAATGGAGGAAAAACATTTCCCTTCCCCCATGGCCAGTAATCGCTCCCTGGTCATATAGTAAAGCCCCAACACTATATCCTGGGATGGGATAATGATCGGCTCACCATGGGCAGGGGACAGGATGTTATTGGTCGACATCATCAGGACTCTGGCTTCAATCTGGGCCTCAACAGTCAGCGGAAGATGCACCGCCATCTGATCGCCGTCAAAATCGGCATTAAATGCAGTACAGACGAGCGGGTGAAGCTGAATGGCCTTTCCCTCGATCAGAATCGGTTCAAAAGCCTGCATCCCAAGACGGTGGAGAGTTGGTGCCCGATTCAAGATCACCGGGTATTCCCTGACCACATCCTCCAGAACGTCCCAGACTTCCTTGGTGGCCTTCTCAACCATCTTCCGGGCACTTTTGATGGTGCTGACATGACCGAGACTTTCCAACTTGTTGTAAATAAAGGGTTTGAATAACTCCAGGGCCATCTTCTTTGGCAAACCGCACTGATGCAACCTCAGATGAGGCCCGACCACGATTACGGTACGTCCGGAGTAATCAACCCGTTTCCCTAAAAGATTTTGACGGAAGCGCCCCTGCTTCCCTTTCAACATGTCACTCAAAGACTTCAAAGGACGTTTGTTGGGACCGGTAATAACCTTGCCCCGACGACCATTATCAAAGAGTACATCAACCGCTTCCTGGAGCATTCGCTTTTCATTACGAATAATAATTTCCGGGGCATCCAATTCCAAAAGCCGTTTCAACCTGTTATTCCGATTAATCACCCGACGATAAAGATCGTTGAGATCGGAGGTGGCAAAACGACCTCCCTCAAGGGGTACCAATGGCCGTAAATCAGGGGGAAGAACAGGAATAACTTCAAGAATCATCCAATCAGGATGGTTCCCTGAATCACGGAAGGCCTCAACCACATTGAGACGCTTAGCATACTTTTTCCGTTTTGCCTCGGAACCAGTATTCCGCATCTCCTCACGGAGTTCAGTAGCGATGGAAACAAGTTCCAGATTCTGGAGCATCTCCTTGATCGCGGCAGCACCGATTCCCACTGAAAATTTGCCGGGATGCTCCTCTCTGCTCAGCCGACACTGTTCTTCGTTGAGCAGCGTCCCCGCAGGAATCGCAGGAACATTGGACGTAGTCACCACGTAAGAATCGAAATACAATACCTTCTCTAACTCTTTCAGGGTCAGATCAAGAAGGTTACCGATCTTGCTGGGCAAACTCTTCAAAAACCAGATATGTGCAACCGGCGCTGCCAATTCAATATGACCAAGTCGCTCACGCCTAACCTTGGACTGAATGACCTCAACACCGCATTTTTCGCAGACAACACCGCGATGTTTCATTCGCTTGTATTTTCCACAATTACATTCATAGTCCTTCACCGGGCCAAAAATTTTGGCGCAGAACAATCCGTCCCGCTCCGGCTTAAAGGTCCGGTAATTAATGGTCTCCGGCTTTTTGACCTCACCATTGGACCAATCCCTGATTTTTTCAGGAGAGGCCAAGGAAATTCTGACTGAATTAAAATTTACTGGTTTCTTCGCTTTATCGAAGAAGCTAAAAAGTTCATCCACAGTTCACACCTTTATGTATTTTGTTATCACTAACAATTACAGACAGGTTCATTGTCGACAGCCATCCCGCCTACAGCTCACTCATTGATCAATTCCATGTCGAGACAAAGGCCTTGAAGCTCTTTTACCAAAACATGGAAGGATTCAGGGAGACCGGCTTCAAGGAAATTATCTCCCTTGACGATCTTCTCGTACATCTTGGTCCGGCCATTGACATCATCGGACTTAACGGTCAAAAATTCCTGGAGCGTATATGCTGCGCCATACGCTTCCATGGCCCATACTTCCATCTCTCCCAGTCGCTGACCACCAAATTGGGCCTTGCCGCCCAGGGGCTGCTGGGTAACCAGAGAATAAGGACCAGTGGATCGGGCATGAATCTTGTTGTCAACCAGGTGGTGAAGTTTCATAATGTACATCACGCCCACCGTAACCTGATTGTCAAACCTCTTGCCGCTTAACCCATCATACAGTGTTGCCTGTCCCACTTCGTCAACTCCGGCCTCGACCAGAAGGTGACGAATTTCAGCCTCGTTGGCACCGTCAAAAACCGGCGTGGCCATATGAAGCCCATCTCCCATTCGATATGCCAACAACAATAGCTCTTCGTCAGTGAGATTTTCGGTCATCCGGGTATATTCCTGTTTGGAATATATAGACTGGAGACGTTTTTTAATTCCTTCAATATTTTTCGATTCAGCAAGAGACTTGACTTGCTCTCCGAGCCGTTTTGCGGCAAGCCCCAAGTGAGTTTCAAGAAGCTGACCGACATTCATTCGGGATGGAACTCCTAGAGGATTCAAGACGATATCCACCGGGGTGCCGTCTGCAAAAAAGGGCATATCCTCTTCCGGTAGAATTCTGGAAACAACACCTTTGTTCCCGTGACGTCCTGCCATTTTGTCACCCACCGCAAGTTTCCTCTTGGTGGCCACAAAGACTTTGACCATCTTGATTACCCCTGGAGGAAGATCATCCCCTTTCCGGATCCGGCCAATTCTTGCTTCATAACGATCTTCAACGATCTTCTTTTGATTTTCATACCGCTCAAGGAGTAATGACATCTCCCCTTCCAATTTATCGCGACCACTGAAGGCAATTCTTTTGATCGAAGAAAGGGGCAAAGTCACGACAAATTCCTTGACGATTTTCTGACCCTTTTTAAGCAGTACTTTGCCTTTTTTTACCGCAACATCATCCTCGGCCTTCTTCCCGTCAAGTAACTCGCCAAGATTGGTCTTAACTGCCTTTTCTAAACAGACGACCTCATCATCAAGATCTTTTTTCAACAGGGCCTCTTCGACCTCGTCAATCGCCTGCGACCGTTCATCCTTTTCCACCCCCTTTCGAGAGAAAACTTTAGCATCGATTACGACCCCCTCGATGCCGGGTGGAACCCTGAGCGAGGTATCCTTAACGTCTCCGGCCTTCTCGCCGAAAATCGCCCGCAACAACTTCTCTTCCGGCGACAATTGGGTTTCACCCTTGGGTGTAACCTTACCGACCAGCGTATCTCCGGCCTTGATTTCGGCCCCGATCCGAACGACCCCGGAATCATCAAGATTCCGCATGGCCTCCTCACTGACATTGGGAATGTCGCGAGTGATCTCTTCCCTGCCCAATTTAGTATCCCGGGCCACGGTCTCGAACACCTCAATATGCAGCGAAGTGTACGTATCTTCCTTCAGCAGACGTTCGCTGACCAAAATTGAATCTTCAAAATTGTATCCCCGCCACGGCATAAAAGCGATGGTCACATTTTTACCAAGGGCAAGTTCACCCTGATCACAGCCAGGACCGTCCGCCAACAACTGACCTTTGGTTATGCGCTTCCCCGGATAGACCACCGGCTTTTGATTAAAGCAGGTATTTTGATTGGTTTTCTTATACTTCTCCAGCCGATATATGCCGATTCCGGTATCAAAACCATCAGTCCCGGGTTCATCATAACGAACCACGATTCGATTTGAGTCGACCTCATCAACAATCCCGTCGCCCCCAGCCAGCAGACAAACTCCGGAATCCCTGGCTACCGTGGCCTCAAGACCCGTACCGACAAGCGGCGCAGCAGTTCGCAGAAGCGGAACGCCCTGTCGCTGCATGTTGGATCCCATCAGGGCACGGTTGGCATCATCGTTCTCAAGAAAGGGGATAATCGAGGCAGCCACGCTGACCAACTGGTTGGGAGAAACATCCAAATGGGTTACCTGAGCCACCGAGGTAAAACCAACCTCGCCATCCTGCCGGGCAATCAAGGTATCAGGAACGATTCTGCCGTCACTGTCCATTTCGGTCTTGGCCGGAGCAATGACACATCGCTGCTCATCAAGTGCCGTCATATATTTTACCGTATCAGTCACCTTTCGGTCGGCCATGACCCGATATGGAGTCTCTATAAAACCATATTTATTCACACGGGCATAGGTCGCTAAGGAGACAATCAACCCAATGTTGGGACCTTCCGGTGTTTCAACCGGACAAACCCGGCCATAATGGGTAGGATGTACATCCCGGACCTCAAAACCAGCCCGTTCTCTCGATAACCCACCAGGTCCAAGGGCGCTCAACCGCCTCTTGTGGGTGACCTCGGAAAGCGGATTTGTCTGATCCATGAACTGAGAAAGCTGACTAGTCCCAAAAAATTCCTTTATTGCCGCAGTAATCGGTTTCGGATTGATCAAATCATGGGGCATCAGGGTTTCAATTTCCTGGAGACTCATTCGCTCCCTGATCGCTCGTTCCATACGAACCAGGCCCATTCGATACTGATTTTCAATAAGCTCACCAACTGTTCTAACCCGACGATTACCGAGATGATCAATATCGTCGACCTCTCCCTGCCGATCTTTCAGCCGAACAAGTTCCCGCACACTCATCATGATATCTTCACGGGTCAAGGTACATTGGGTGATGGGAGCTTCAATGCCAAGTTTGGCATTGAGTTTAAACCGACCCACTTCGGACAGATCATACGTATCGGTGCTGAAAAAGAGATTTTCCAAAAATTTGCCTGCAATTTCAGCCGTTGGGGGACTACTCGGCCGTAAACGGCGGTAAATTTCGATCAAAGCATCTCCCGGAGACAATGCCTTATCTAAAGACAGGGTTTTCCGGAAAGAATCCGTTGTATTGACTCCATCAATGGCCAGAATTGTAAAGGTATCAATCTTGGCGGCAGCAAACTCCTTCAACATTGATTCGGTCAGCTCACCGTTGCAGGGCAAAAGCACTTCATCGGTTGCAGGATCAACAATATCCTGAGCGACATACCTTCCTGACAGCTTATCGAGTGATATCTGAATATGCTCGACGCCGGCTTCCTTCAATTTACTGACTCTGGCTTTACCGATTTTAAGTCCCGCCTTAACCAATACTTCTCCGGTTGCAGGATCAACGATATCAGCCGGAGCACGCTGGCCCACCATGGTTTCGGGATCAAAGACGATAAAGGCATGATTCCCCTTGACTGTGACGGCTTCAACTTCATAGAAATATTGAAGCAACTCCTGGGCATTATGGCCAAGGGACTTGAGAAGAGTGGTCACCGGGAACTTACGACGTCGGTCTATCCGGACATACAAGATGTCTTTGGCATCATATTCAAGGTCAATCCATGAGCCTCGAACCGGAATAATCCGTGCAGAATAAAGGCGCTTACCTCCTGCATGGGTTTTTCCACCATCATGGCTGAAAAATAAACCAGGAGAGCGTTGAAGCTGGCTGACGATGACCCGCTCAGTGCCGTTGATAACAAAGACCCCGGTCTTAGTCATGAGCGGAATGGATCCTAGATAAACCGCCTGTTCTTTAATGTCGCGAATACTTTTGACTCCGGTTTCCTGATCAACGTCATACGACACAAGACGAACCGTGATCTTGATTGGAGCCTCAAAGGTCATTCCCCGTTGGCCACACTCTTCAACGGTATATTTCGGTTCACCAAAATTATAGCTGACAAATTCGAGAGAACAGGTCTCATTAAAGTCATCAATTGGGAAGACACTTTTAAATATTGCCTGAAGGCCACTATCAGTACGGTGATCGGGATTGACTTCCTTTTGCAGAAATCCGTCATAAGACAATCGCTGCATATCGATCAGATGAGGCCGTTCAACTACATCAGACGTCTTTGCAAAATTCTTCCTGACTCTTTTCATCATCTTCATTAAGTATCGCCCTCGTCAAATTAACGGTGCGCCCTGTCTGTGACCGCACTCAAATCAGCCATCAACGGTGTTGGCGGCGTTTCCACGCCATCCCGGAAAGCATTCCACCAACAAGGATGGAATCCATCATCGCCGCTTTCCGGACAAATAGGGGATATCAGTTGTGAGCCAGGCCACCCCTCGGGGCCTTTGCTCAATGATCACTTCCTCTGTCCGCGTAAAAACGCAATAAACGCCACAGAGTTCTCTCTGCAGCGTTATTGCGTTTAAGCTGCAATTCTTGCAGCTTCCACCGGACGGACCCTTAAAAAAAGATCTCCCGGTGGTTCATCTACAAACAAGCTTACTTAATTTCGACAGAGCCACCAGCAGCTTCAATTTTGGCCTTAATATCATCAGCCTCTGCTTTGGAGACGCCTTCTTTAATCGGAGTAGGAGCACCTTCAACCAGTTCTTTAGCTTCCTTCAGACCAAGTGAAGTGATTCCCCGGACTTCCTTGATGACTCCAATCTTCTTATCGCCAGCGGAAGTCAAGATAACATCGAATTCAGTCTTCTCTTCTGCCGGAGCAGCACCCTCACCACCAGCAGCAGGGCCAGCAGCCATAGCCATAGGAGCCGCGGCGGATACACCGAATTTTTCTTCAAGTTCACTGACCAACTCAGAAAGTTCAAGAACCGTCATATTTGAAATAAATTCAATTACATCTTCTTTTGAAACTGCCATTGGAAACTCCTCCTGAATTATATTTAAAATCTCGTTTAATTATCTGCCTGATTTTTCTGGTCGCGGATAGCCTGCAAACCGTAAAGCAACTTGAGCGGAACCCCATTAAGGACTCTGACAAAAGCGGTGGGTACACCATTCATAACTGAAAGCAATCTGGCCAGCAGAACCTCTTTGCTTGGCAGCTTGGACAATGCTATCACATCATCTGCTGAAAGGATTTTTCCTTCCAGCGAGGCTGATTTGATGATGAATTTGGGATTATCCTTGGCAAAATCAGCCAGCACTTTTGCCGGCATGACGGGATCGTCATAGGACAAGGCGACCGCAGTGGTCCCCTGAAAGCAATCTCCCATACCACCGAAATCTGTGTCTTCAACAGCTCGCCGTAAAAGGGTATTCTTGGCGACACGGATCTCTGCATTGTTTTTTTTCAGCTCACGGCGCAACGATTCGAGTGCCGATACCGACAGACCACAATAATCGCTGACGATGGCAATTTTTGCTTCCACAAACTTGCCATGTAACTCATCGATGATTGAAGCCTTATCCTCTCTTTTCAATGGATTTTACCTCCTTTCAACTGTGTTTTATTGCCAATACAGTTAAAGTCGATGAAGGGTAGACAATTGAGATCGCTTCCGTCTACAAATCATTACCTGTCATTCCTGATTAAAGGATCAAACAAGTGATTAAGAATCGATTTCTAATCCGTGTCTCGGCAGGCCGCACTGGCTCATCAAGCAGAAATGAACCACGACAATTAAACCGTAGTGCCCACTGTCTTCGACATCAAACTGCATATACAGTGTCAAACGGAATAAAATTTCCGGCTGACACGATTAAAGACACATACATCCCAAGGATGCATGCCATGAAATGCATAGCAAACCGTTAAACGGCTATCAATCAGGCCGCCTGTTTAATCTGGTTACGAATATCAATGGGATCGATCTTAAATCCTGGCCCCATGGTGGTTGAAAGGCTGATGGATCGAAGATAAATACCCTTTGAAGTTGAAGGTTTCAACTGAAGGAGACGATCAATCAGGGCTACCACGTTTTCTCGGAGTTTTTCAACACCAAACGAGGAACGACCCACCATTGCATGGACAATTCCTGCTTTATCGACCCGAAAATCGATTTTACCACCCTTGATTTCTTTGACCACTCGGCCAACATCAAAGGTTACCGTGCCAAGTTTTGCATTGGGCATCAGATTTCGAGGTCCTAATACACGTCCGATCTTACCAACAGTACCCATCATGTCCGGAGTGGCGATCGTTTTATCAAACTCAAGCCATCCACCCTGTATTTTTTCGACAAATTCATCACCGCCAGCGAAATCCGCTCCGGCATCAAGGGCCTCCTGAACTTTCGCTCCCTTTGCAAAAACCATAACACGATCAGTTTTGCCGGTACCATTGGGAAGGACCAAGCTGCTCCGAACCATTTGATCCGCATGCCGGGGGTCTACCCCGAGACGAATTGCCACATCCAACGATTCATCAAATTTCGCAAACTTACATTTCAATGCGGCCTCAAGCCCATCATCTAAATTCATAACAACCGTCCGATCGATTCCGGCGGAGTTTTGTTGATATTGTTTCCCTCTCTTAGGCATGGTTATTACCCCAATAAATTTTAATGCATTCTGTTTTGTCAGCGCCTGCCATACCAATATTGGCACGAATCAGTCAATCTCAATTTCGGTTATTCCGTAACCGTAACGCCGCAACTCCGGGCTGATCCTTCAATGATCCGAGTGGCCGCATCGATATCGTATGCATTCAGGTCCGGCATCTTCACCTCGGCAATCTCACGAATCTGAGCCTTGGTCAATTTAGCTACCCGCTCACGCTTTGGATTACTTGATCCCTTACCAAGCCCGGCAGCCTTTAAAATCAACCGTGAAGCCGGAGGCGTTTTGGTGATAAAAGAAAATGAACGATCCGCATAAACCGTGATGACAACAGGGATAATAGAACCTGCTTGATCCTGAGTTTTGGCGTTATAAGCTTTACAAAACTCCATGATATTGACGCCATGCTGTCCAAGTGCCGGTCCGATTGGCGGGGAGGGGTTGGCCTTGCCCGCAGGGATCTGCAGTTTAATATAACCAGTAATTTTCTTTGCCATGTTCCACTCCTCTGTTGCCGCTATTCAATTCGCCTGATTAGAGGCGTGTTTAAAGTCCTTAACCCTTGGTAACCTGAACAAATTCAAGTTCAACCGGTGTCTCCCTGCCAAAAATACTAACCATAACCCGAACTCGACCCTTATCTGGAAAAACCTCATCGACAAGCCCTTGAAAATTTGAAAAGGGGCCATCGGTAACCCGAACACTATCACCGATTTCGTACATAACTTTTGGTTTAGGTTTCAACGCTCCTTCTTTAATCCGACCGATAATCTTCATTGCTTCATCATCAGCCAAAGGCTGTGGATGAAGATCATCACCCACAAACCCCGTCACCTTGGAGGTTCCTCGAACGGTATGCCATGTTTCATCGTTAAGATCGACATTCAAGAGAATATAGCCAGGGAAAAACTTTCTTGACGAAGTTTTTTTAGCCCCTTTAACCATTTCAACAACCTGCTCGGTTGGAACTAAAACCTCTCCAAAAAAATCTTCCTGCCCTGCATTCTTAATTCTCTCATGCAAGGCACTTTTCACCTGTTCTTCAAAACCAGAATACGTATGGAGTATGTACCAAGCCCTTGCCATTTATTAATCCTATAAACTCTGTCGATTATATCATTGTCTGTTATAACTGGGGCCAGGATTCACTCTTCGAGAAAAACTACCTGAATCAAATCCCCAACGGATTCTAATTTAAAATAAAACCGACCAGTTTCCCAAGAAAAAGATCAACCGCCCCTAGATAGACGCCCATGATAACTACCAGCACAACTACAACCATGGTTGAACCAATGGTATGCTTTTTATCGGGCCAGGCAATTTTACCAAATTCAGTCTTGACCTCGGCGGAAAACTCCTTGATCCTGGCAGGACTAAAATTGCTGAGGGCAGTATCATCAGCTTCGCTTTTACGCCGATTTTTATCAGTACTAATAGCTTTTTTATTTGTTGCCATGGTCTAAAACTCTCTCTTCCCGGCCCAAAGTCGATCCGGCACTTAGATACCTCAAACAACTGAGATCATTCAAGAACCCCAAAAAAGGGGTGACCGAACTATAAAAAGATTACTTCGCCTCAGTTGAAACATGAGGCGAAGTAAGTTGCATTTTGGCAGGCCAGGAGGGATTCGAACCCCCAGCCCCCGGATTTGGAGTCCGGTGCTCTACCAATTAGAGCTACTGGCCTCTATCCCTACTTTGTTTCTTTATGCAGTTTGTGACTTCGGCAGAAACGGCAATATTTTTTAAATTCGAGTTTCTGCGGAGTAGATCTTTTATTTTTGGTGGTTGTATAATTCCGGCGTTTACATTCGGTACAACCAAGGGTGATTATATCTCTCATTGCTTCAACCAATCATTGAGGACCAGCTCATACATGTTACTTCCATATAAAAGGGCAGGTCTAATTTATTTAAATACAGATAAGGAGCGTAATTACTCGATTATCTGATTAACGACTCCGGCGCCAACGGTACGGCCACCTTCACGAATTGCAAAACGCAGGCCCTCTTCCATGGCGATCGGGGTGATCAGCGTGCCTTCTACTGTCACATTGTCACCGGGCATGACCATCTCCACACCTTCAGGCAAGGTCACAACACCGGTAACGTCCGTCGTCCGAAAATAAAACTGGGGACGATAACCATTAAAAAACGGCGTATGACGACCACCCTCTTCCTTCGACAAAATATAGCACTCGGCCTTAAACTTTACATGCGGCGTAATGCTGCCGGTCTTGGCCAAGACCTGACCTCGCTCAATATCCTCACGCTTGGTGCCGCGTAACAGAATACCTACGTTGTCTCCGGCCTGCCCCTGATCCAAAAGCTTCCGAAACATCTCAACGCCGGTAACCGTTGTCTTTGCCGTATCACGAATACCAACGATCGATACTTCATCACCGACCTTGACGATACCACGTTCAATTCGTCCGGTTGCAACCGTTCCACGGCCAGAGATCGAAAATACGTCCTCTACCGGCATCAAAAACGGTTTATCGATATCGCGCTCCGGTTCAGGGATGAAGGTATCACAGGCT
>JAHJAA010000031.1 GCA_018814305.1 Pseudomonadota bacterium | reverse complement strand
TACTTTCCATGAACGTGATCTGGCTGAGGGGTATGGAGCTGTTTTTCTTCCCAATGCCCTTGGTAAAAAATACAAAAACGCCTCAAAAGAGTGGGGTTGGCAATATGTCTTTCCGGCTCGTAATTTAGCGGTTGATCCTTTATAGGTATTCAGTATGTTCCCCATCTAACAGATTTTTCTATCTTGTCATGCCCGTATCTTTCTTAGAAAGTCCCCTGAAAAGAAGCACTGTTGGCTTATCCATTTATGAGCAATAACAGGGCCCTTCGGGACAGCATATTTAATTGCCGGTCATTCTATCTTTTGAACCGGACAGCTACATCCTTCCTCACTTTCAGCAGCACCCCTTTTCATCAAGCAGGCGAAAAAATTAACTGGAAAGGTGGCAATATCCGCAACGCCGTTTTATTTTCTCTGGTATGATTTTGATCAACCAGGGCTTCCGGCAGGCTCATAGCGGGCTGCTTGTCTCCGTATTTGAGGGGTAGGGCACGAGGGCAAACCGGCAACCGAAGGCCCCAGGGACCAGGATCGAGGTCCTTGGGTCATTGATTTCGGTTTTTCTGAGGTACCCCATGAGCTTTATCAATCTCGTCGCCATCTACTGGAACAACCAGGTGCTGCACAATAGCTGCCCGGTCTATCCTCTGGCGACGCTTTGGGCCAGGGAAGTGGCGGGAGCTCTGTACAGAAAAGCCCGATGGCATCCACCAGGAAACAAATGATATGGGCAGAAAACGATTGATTGTGGCGGGAAGTTTTATTGACGGCAGTGGGGCTGAGGTGCGCAGGAATGTCTTTCTGGCTGTGCAGGGCGGGATTATCACCGGCATTGGTTCCGCAGCCGATCTTCCCGGCAATGAAGAGACTGCAATTGATGACTTCTCGCACTGTACCATTCTCCCGGCTCTGGTTGATTGCAGCGTTTCCCTGTCCCGTTCCCCCTCCGTGGACCTGCACGTTCGGGTAGCCGCTGATGAGGCCGATTTCACGCAAAAGATCGTCCTGATGGAGCAGCATATCAGTTATTGCCATGCCCACGGAGTACTGGGTGTGGCCACAAACGATGATCCAAGCGACTTGTTGGAACAGGCTCAGAAAGGGATGGCTCCGGGGGGGAGCATCGACCTTCGAACATCCGGCCGGCTCTGTCGGAGCCGGGAGGACTGTGCTGTCGGCACCACGGCCGGCGGTGATTTTCTGAAGATCGATTATTCCGGCACTGTCGAAAATGATAAAGCCCGGGCTTTCCGGCTTGACCAGAAAGACCTGTCTCGTATACTTCAGCAGAGGGGTGGTAGAAAGGTGGTGGTGTTGGCCAATGGTCGCCAACAGGTTGAGGAGGCGCTTGACGTGGGGTGCGACGCCATCGAACAGGGATTCGAGATGGGTGAGGATAATCTCAGGAAAATGGCGGAGAAGCAGGTGTTGTGGATTCCCAATGTCCTTCGGGCCAAGAATGGTTTGGATGGGGCGAGCTCCGGCGGGGAGGTTTGTTGCCGTTTCTCCCAGCGCTATGTGGCACCCGGTAAGCCCAACCCGGGAGCTGCAGCCTTTTGGACCAAGATGCTTGCCGAACAGTTGACCCAGCTTCGGATGGCCCGAAAATTGGGGGTGCCGACGGCGGTGGGAACCGGGGCCGGGAGTGTCGGCATCCTCCATGGTGAGTCGATGGTCGAGGAAATGAAGTTGTTCATCAAGGCCGGTTATTCCATGGCGGAGACTATCCGGTGCGCCTCGGGAACCGGTGCCGGATTCTTCAGCATGGAGAAACTGGGAGCACTCACCGTCGGGCGACCGGCAACCTTCCTGATCACCAGGGGTTCGGCGCAACAGCTGCCCAGAAAACTCGCTTATCTGGAAGGCATCTATGTTGATGGCGTTCCCAGCGTGACGTATAGTAAAAATCCCACCAGAACAGCTTGAATACGCTTGAATTCGAGCAAGCGGCAATTAAAAGGAGAAAAAGATGAAATACAACTATATCGGGAAAAGCGGCCTCAGGGTGTCCAATATCTGCATGGGGACGATGACCTTCGGGAAAAAATGCGATAAAAAAACATCATTTGAGATCCTTGATAAGGCTTACGCCAACGGGGTGAATTTTTTTGATATGGCTGAGGTCTACCCCGTCCCGCCAACGGCAGAAACCTATGGGGTCACGGAGGGGATCTTTGGAGAATGGCTGGCCGACAAGCCCAGGGATTCGATCATTCTGGCCACGAAAGTTGCGGGCGCGGCCAATGGCTGGTTCGTACCGCCGGTCCGGCACGGCCTGACGGCCATCGATGCCTTTCATATAACCACCGCCATCGAAGGAAGTTTGCGGAGACTCAAGACCGAGTACATCGATCTTTACCAGGTCCATTGGCCGGATACCGTGGTGCCGATTGAAGAAAGTCTTGAAGCCCTCGACCAGCTGGTCCGTAGCGGTAAAGTGCGCTATCTCGGAACCTCGAACGAGAATGCCTACGGTTTGACCAAGGCCTTGGAGACCAGTCGCTACCAGGGGTTCAAGCGATTTGAAAGCATCCAGAACAACTTTTCGATGCTCAATCGGCGCTTTCTCGATGAGATTGCCATTGTCTGTAAGCAAGAGCAGGTTAGTCTGCTCCCTTTTTCACCGCTGGCCGGAGGGGTCTTGAGCGGCAAGTATGCCCCCGGCGTGAGTTGGGAAGGTTTTCGTTACGGGGACTACCAGAACAATCCCGATTCCAGGATGAGGATGCAAGCCGGGCGATTTGCCAACGAGCGATCATTGGCGGCGGCCCAGAAATATGCGGCCATCGCCAGACGATATGGACTGGCCCCGGCAACCATGGCGGCTGCGTGGACGCTTAGTTTTAATTTTGTGCCAAGCACCATCATTGGTGCAACCCATCCCGGCCAACTTGACGACTCCCTGGCCGCAGCGGAGACCATCCTCTCGGAGGAGTTGCAGAAAGAGTGTGATGGTGTCAATCAGGAGATTCTTTACCCGATGGGATAAAACTGGAGGGGGAGGTAAGCCCCGTAATTCAATGAAAGATGAGCCTTTTGCAAAAGGCTCAGAGGTATGAAAAGAATGTGATATCGGACTGACTTTGTTGTTACGTCTCGGTAAGATGAGACCACGCTATGCTGTTTTTGGCCTGGGCGGTAAATTCGTTTTTGGTCAAAATGATGAGTCCGACCTCAACCGAATCTTCAAGCAGAGTCAGCGCCCGGTGGGCCGCTTCACGAGGGTTCATTTGTTTTTCCAGCCAGCGTAGACTTCTTTGAATTCTACTTTGGCTTAAATGACCCGTTCCTCTGCAAAACGCATATCACTCCCTTCCAGGAAAATCCGCACCAGATAGAGGCGCAGGTCAGCACTGCCCAGATTCTCATAATAGAGAAACATGTTGTCATCGTTGGCATGGTTGCAGGAGGACAATGAGCCACACATAAAATGGAAGAAGGAGTGGTTGTGATAGAGATCGTTTGTGCGCATCAGTTCCAGTTCGTGGGTATGGCCGCAAAAGACATATTCGATTTTATGCTTTTGGACAAAATCAATCAGGATCGATGAATTTTTCAGCGGACACTCGTCGGTGCCCAAAACGGAATAATGGGTAAGGAGCAGCGGCAGGTCATATTCCAGTTGTTCGATTTTCTCTGAGGCCACCTTGAGGACCTCTTTTTCCACAAACCCCTCATCATTGTATAGTTCATTGGAATCGATGTTGATAATCAGGATGGATTTCCCGTCGATGGAAAGGGACTTGAGAAAGTTTACATCGGTGAAATTTTCACGGACCTTGGTTATTTCCCGGTTCAAAAAGAGGTGTTTCTTGTTGGTTAACACCGTCTCGGGGATGGTGATGACCGGGGTGTCATAAATATACTTGCGGAACAGTTCATGGGAGCGCATGTTTCTTTTGTCGTGATTACCAATGATGGAGATGACATTGTCGCACTTGAGGCCCGCCAGGAAAAGCCCTGCGGCAACATACTCATCCTCCAGACCATCGGTGGTACTGTCGCCGGTGTTGATCACAATATCGGCATTAAAAGAATTGAGCTTATTCAGCAAAACCTGGTCGTCTCCCTCCCAGTGGCGAGGGCCGAAATGCAGATCGGAGATATGTAAAAGATTCATGCTTAATTCCTTTTGAACGAGAGGGTTTCTGGAAAATTAAGTTGAGTGCGAAAAATGCAATAACTGCCAGCCATATATCACAGACAAAGTGATCGTATAGGCGATGAGGATGTAATACCAGCGCCCGGTCAATTTGGGAGTATGGATTGGCGCCACGTTCAGGGCAGCCAGGATCATAAGCAGGATGTAGAGCAAGGAAGTGAAAACAGTTTTGTCGATCAAGGCGCTAAAGAGGAAGACAAAGGTCAGAATGATGCAATTGTTGTCGAGCGCCAAGCCCCGGTAGGTCGACCCGCCAACCAGTCCGAAGACATTATAATAACTGAGTCGGAAGACTCCGGCCGCCAGGATCAGAAAAGCGCCGGGCAGGAACCAGGGGCTGAAATTTCCCCAGCTTAACAGGACCAGGGCCGGACAAATGCCGTAACTGATAATATCGATCAGGGAATCAAGCTGGCCCCCGAAGGCCCGTTGTTTTTCGCTCCGTCCTTTGATGCTCCGGGCGATGATGCCATCACTCCAGTCAAAGAATAATGCCCAGATCAGGCTGATCATTGTGGCGGGGAAGTTGCCAAGGAGCGCAAAATAAATAGCGAGGACCGCGCAGAGCAGTCCGGCCAGAGAACAGATGTTCGGCAGGTCTTTGGCAAAAGAGAGGATTGAAGGGGACTCTGTTGTCTGGTTGGCGGTCATGATATTCTCTCCTGAGCGACAAGGTCGGTTAAGGCACCAACCAGGCTCATATTTTCGGGCTGGGTGCGACTGGCGATCCGGAGATAACGGTCAGATTCCGGCATGGTCTTACCCTGGCAATGTTTAATATAGATGTTGTGCTTCACAAAGAGTTGTTCGGTTATCTCTGGACCGGAGGCACCATGATCGGGCAGCCGACAGAATATATAATTGGCCTCAGGCTTATAAACGATCAGGTCCGGGATCGTTTGCAGTTGTTCATAAAAATGATCGCGGTCCGCCTTGACCCTATTGCAGCTGGCGGTAAACGCCTGCCGGTACCGGGGGGCAAGTCGCAGAAATTCCTCCGCGAAACCATTAAGGTTCCAGATATGCAGCCCCTGGCGGATCCGGGCCGCAAAGTCGGTGTTGGCGGTGAGCATATAGCCGATTCGGATCCCGCAGATACTATAGGCCTTGCTCATGCTTTTGAAAATTGCCAGGTTCGGGTGTTGATCGATCTCTGGTTCCAGCGTTTCCTGGTCCCGATTGGCGGCAAAATCAATAAAAGATTCATCAACGATGAGCAGACAGTCGTGGTTGGCCAATGTATCGGCTAAACGGATAAGTTGCGCCTTCGGAACCAGCAGGGAGGTAGGATTGTTCGGGCTGACTATCACGGCCAGACGGGCCTCTGTGCGGATGGCCTCGGCGGCGAATTTATCCACATCCAGCTCAAAAGATGGTGCTTTAAGGGCAAACTCAACCACCTGCCCGGCTGGCATCACATTGGCATATTCATTAAAGGACGGCACCGGCACAATCAATTTCCGGCCCAGGCCGGCGATAATTTTGATCAGTTCAGCGGCGCCATTGCCGACCACAATCCGCTCCGGTGGCTGGTCGATCAACTCGCCAACCAGGGAGGCCAGCTCCTGCTGACCTACGGGATAGCTTAAAACCAGTTGATGGATATGGCTGGTAAGATGATGGAAGAAATCTTCCGGGGGAAAATAGAGGTTGTAGAGATAGTTGTGATCGATAAAATCATGGCGCCAATAGCCGCCATGTTGTCCGGAAACATATTCGTAGCTCTCTTGAGCTGTGAGGTCTTTTTTGGTCATCTCTCGGTATCTTTAAAAAGATTAGCTTGATAAGGGCGAAGCAGCCATTGCTGGAGCCGCCACCTTGCTGAATGGATCAAGACCTTTCAAGCACTTATAGACAAGGGAACCTTTGCTTTTTTGCCTGCTAACCATTTGTTCTGCCGCAATGACCTGGGGCTGGTAATGGCGAGCGCACATCTTTTCAGCTGCCCGTAAATCGGCATGATTGTCAATCTCATACCAACGTTTGGGATCAAAGAAAACCGGCGAAAAAGACAGACAGCCCTCGTTGGCCATATCCGCGAAAACAGTCTCGTAATAACCATTCATCATATTAGCGGAAATCTGGCGCTCCAATCTTTCCCGAACCAAATGCCAGGTTTTGCGGGAAAGGCTGTAGATATTGACCGTCTTAAAATGTTTATCATCTCGTTGATGGTCGCCGCCATAAAATGCCCCGATCTTCTGGTGTCTATTAATGGTCACCGTGGTTCCATCCATCCAGGGGCTCAATTCAGCGATGGCAATTCGGTCGGGAGTGAGCATATCTTTCAGCATTTCCGAGTCGAAAACGAGATCACTCTCGATCAACAGAAACGGCTCATTGATTAATTTTCTAGTCAGCCATAAAGAATAGATATTGTTGGTGGTTTTGTATAAGGGGCTAGTGACATAAACAATTTCCATCCCGCCGGCGAAAGGGCCAAGGAACTTGCGTATACAGTCCGCCTGATGGCCGACAACGATAATCAGCCGCTTGAAATTGTGTTCCTGAAGGGAATCGACCAGTCGCTTGAGAATCGTAATTTCATTGACCGGCACCAGACACTTTGGCACTTCATCGGTCAACGGGGCAAGGCGGCTACCAGTGCCGGCAGCCAACAGCAGGGCTGTGCTTACCCGTTCATCATTATTAAGACTAGGACGAAGGGTCCTGTACCTCATGTATTGTTCCTCCGAATTAAAAAAACCAGACCATGAAAAGGAAACAACACGGCACAGCTTAGGTGTTAGGGCGTTCTGCCGATTGGAGCAAAGAATCCAAAGGAAGGGCATAGAGAATGTGCTAGACGACCTAGAGCAATATGATAACAACGTGGTGCAGTTTTATGATTTAGCTATTATTTTCTGCCGATTGACAAAGGAATCTAGCTGAAGGGCATAAAGACTGGTGGTGGGACAAACGTAAGAAGAAAGTGGTGAAAAGATGATTCAATTACGAGAAGAATCGGAAAGCCACTTTTAGATCAGGGAAAACTAATTGTATAGGGGTATCCATCGTAAGTCAAGGTATATTCGACTATTTTTAATAGTCTCAGGAAGTTGCACTTCGAACTTGAATCTGCGCAATGAATCAAAGAAGGCGATAGAAGCATCGTTTTCCCAAGGGGGATCTCAATTTGCCCCCTTTTATTCCGATATTGGTTTCCTTCTTCATCTCACGTAAAGGGGTAAGCACTTTTTTATTCTATAGTTATCCTTTGGGATCAGGGCGATACTTACGTTGCATCCCTTTAAGAAAATAACGTAAGATCTGATCTTTACATTCACGATAGTGTTTGTTGCCTGGCTTACGTGAAAACGCACTTAGTTCGTGTTTACTCATGGGAAAACCAGCCATCTCCATAAGCTCCAAGACGTCTTCGGCTTTCAGGTTTAGGGCAATTTTTAATTTCAGGAAAACCATATTGTTCGTTAATTTTTGCTCTGGTTCGGGTTGCGGCCCTTCTTTTTTCCCTCGTTTCTCGATAATCAGACCGTTCAGGAAAATCGCCAGGAGAGGGTCACTACATTTCTGAAAGGCAGGATCATCCTCTTTTTTTAACCAATCACATATCTCCGCGCGCGTCACCTGGTGATCAGCCTGGCTAAATATTGAAATCATTTTTGAATCACTCAAGTTGAAGGTGAAGCGGATTCCACGTAACACATCGTTATTATTCACAATAGTGTCCTGAAATAAAATTTATAGCCATCCTGCTGAATCACTTTCAAGTTGGTAGTGGTAGTAACTCAATCTTCCTCGTTCATTTCTGGTTCGTCAGTGGGTTTCTTGCTTCGACGGCCTGGTTTGGCCAGAATTTCCAAATAAAAGGATTCGAGCTGCTTTGATTCGGCCAGGGATATGGATTTATTTATGGCGGACACATGAATAACTTCACTACTTGCTTCATTATCACCGAACCGGCAGTCAAAATCCCAAAAATCGACTTCTGGGGGGAGAGTCTTTCTGCGTTCTCTTTGGATATATTTTTTCACTTCATATTTGATGGCTTCAACAAGTCTGGGCAGTTTGATCTTTGGGTGGGTCAATTTAAACGTTTTTTTCATAGTGAGCCCTAAAGGTTTGACTGGAATTATTAAGAATATACTTCAGTTAATACAGGATATCTTCAAAGAGACAGGCTTGACATATTGCTATTCTTGGGGCTATGAAGCCAAAAAGTCAAGCTCGATCGTGACAGGTTTCCTGACCGACTTCCTCAACCAATTAATAAAACCATCTCCTCACCATTGGTTTAGCCAGCCAGGACTGGTCGGGCTCGGGATCTTTAAAATGTATAAAGGGTTCCTTCTTATTCGCAGCCCTTCAGCGCTGAATCATTGACGATCAGATCCGTTCTCGTTATTTCCCTGTTTCGAAAATCATCATAAAGGCAGTACCTTCTTTTACACTACGGTCAAGATGGATGATTGCGTTGTTCTCTTTCAGTATTCGGTAGACGATGGACAGTCCCAATCCGGAACCGGTATGTTTGGTGGTGAAGAAAGGTTCAAATATTTTTTCGGCTATTGTATCGTCCAACCCTGGGCCGGTATCTCGAAAGTGAACTAACACGTAGTTGCTACTATCTTTCAACTCAGGATATGTGAGGGAGTATATTTCTTTTTTGGTGGCATCAAATTTTTCAGCGATTATTTCAATAACGCCGCTTTGTTTGAATGCTTCAATTGAATTCAACATCAGGTTCAGGAATACCTGCTGGATCTGGTTGGGGTCGACATTGACCAGGGGCAGGTCCTCTTCATATTGTTCCTTAAGTTTAATGCCCTTCTTGTACAGTCTGCTGCTGATCAGGGGCTTGGTTTCGCTTATTATATCCTGCAGGGAGGTCTGAACTTTTTTGGGTTCCGCCGGTCTGGCATAGGAGAAAAAATTGGTAAGGAGAATGTTCAGGCGGTCAATCTGTCGGATTATTCGGATTATGTATTCCTTCTTGTCGTCATTTTCGCTCAAATGTTCGTCAATGGCCTGGGCCATGGTTTTAATCCCAGCCAGGGGATTTCTAACCTCATGGGCCACGGCAGAGGCAATTTCGGCCACCGTGCTGAGCCGGTTCATGTTTTCTATTTCTTTTCGAAAGTACTTGTCTTCCGTTATGTCGTTGAAGGAGATGATGATCCCCACCCTGTTTCCTACCGCGTCTTTGCGGTTGGTGGCGGTAAAGCCCAAGGTTCTTTCAGTGCCCTTGCGAGAAGGGAGGGTGATTTCAGCTGATACGTGTGATACCTCGTCGTGGATACCAGTCATTGCTTGTACTGCAGAGTCACCCAGGACGGAGACCAGTTCTTTGCCAATCGGTTCCGGTTCAAATTGATTGAGAATAAGGTCTCCG
Organism: Pseudomonadota bacterium; assembly: GCA_018814305.1. Taxonomy (GTDB): domain Bacteria; phylum Desulfobacterota; class Desulfobulbia; order Desulfobulbales; family JAGXFP01; genus JAHJAA01. Next base: position 34,533 of record JAHJAA010000031.1, on the reverse strand, counting down.
TTTGGGTTGGCAGCAATAATCCTGCCTTCCAGGTCGAGGACCATCAAACCGGTGCTTAGACTGCGGATGACCGATTCAGTAAATATTTTCTCATCGTCTAAATTTTTTATGCTTAATTGCAGGTCATGAACCAATTGAACCAACTGCTCTTCCATCTTTTTACGTTCAATGATGCCCGCCAGGATATTGGTAATGGTCAGCAGAATTTCTTCTTCTTCCGCCTTTCGTTCATGCCCTTCTTCGACGTAAACACAGATCACGCCTAAAAGTTTATTCCCAGATATAATCGGGACGCAATAATGGCCGTGGGGGTCACGTTCGAAGCAATCGATCTCGTGTTTATGGTCAACGCATGACGCAAATTGAATTTCACCTTTGGCAGCGGCACGACCACAGTGGCAGACGCCAAAAGGTACTCGACGACAGGCTGCCGCCTTTGTTTTGCCGATGCCGTGGAAGGCAGCCATCTGTAGCTCATCAGCGTTCTCACTGGCTAAGAATATAACTCCGCTCGATAATAATTCGACGCGCCCGATTGACAGAATTACTGGTAAGGCAAGCTGTAGTTGGTTAACCAGAGAGATCGGACTCAAGGATATCTGCAGGATGGCATTTACTATTCCCTGGTTCTGGATAGAGCTTTTCAGATCGCTTTCTCGGGCCAGTATCTCCTGATTAAAAAACGTAAGCTGATTCAGGTTGTCTTCTTTTTCCTGGAATAATAATTTTAGTTTTTCTGCCATGCGATTATGGGACATGGTCAGATAGCCGATCTCGTCACTGCTGAGCACTGGTAACCTGACTTCGAAATCTCCCTGCTCGATCAAATCGGTGGCTTCTTTTAATTTCTTAACCGGCAGAATGAGTTTTCGGCGGATGAACCAGGTTATGCCGAGCAGTAATATCGGGAAGAAAAGCAGGGCAAAAAATCTGAACCGGCTAAAAGATTTCAGGTGTTGATTGTAGTTGTTACTCATGGTGCTGGCCAACAGTTCAATCTCATTGATATGTTCCCTGAAGGCGCTATGGCAGGGATTACACAGTTCCTGCCGCTCTGAGACAGGGGTGATTAATATTTTTTGTAAAATTGGTTTTTGTGATTTGTTCCAATGTTTGATGACCAGATCCAGTTGGACTAAGGAATCCGGATCATGCAAGGCAATGGGGGTGAGCCCCAAGGCTGGGTCCCCATCCTTAAGTCCGTAGAGCACGGTTTCGTATACCTGTGCTTCCTTTTGTATTTTCTGGACCGAGTCGGGACCACTCATTCCGACTTTCAATGGGCTGGGATTGACAAAAAAATGCACCAGAGATGAGATGCGCATCAGTTGCAGGTGCTGGCGACTGGCCAAATTTATTTTCTGGCTCTCGCCTTTTATGTTTTCGGTCAGGACAAAAGAGGAAAATACCAGGCCGAAGATAAATAATAAGATGGCCAGACTCAATAAAAGATATTTTTTGGTCAAAGAAAGGGTCAGTTTCAAAAGCTCATCTCACGTATACAGTTACCAAAGTATCTATTGATGATGGTTATGGTAAAAAACAGAACAAGGAAAAGCTGGCAAGTCCGCTTTTGACTTTTGGTGGATTTTCGGAAGAGCCGGACCACTATTTTCGCCCGGCCTATCCTCTTATTACCTCTACCTAACTATCTTTTCAACGTTATTATCCATTTCTTCGGGGTTGCGTCTCCACCAAACACCAATAACCAAGGCCGCCCACTCGGGGCGACCTTGGTACGTAGAATTCCGGGGAAAGTTTTCTTGATTGAGAACAGCTACTTCCCTTAAACCCACACCCAGTGGGGCAACGTTGACTTCCCTTCTTGCCAACAGTTGAGAAGGCCGGAATGAGTCACTGCTGGTTAATGTAACCCATTAGTACCTTCTGAATATTTTGCGAATCCCACTGGGCCGGCCCGATCACCTTTTCTCGAAGGACCCCCTGTTTGTCAACGATGTAGGTTTCAGGTACTCCGGTGAGACCATACTTTGACCCGGTTTGGTTGTTCGGGTCGAGCAGGATCGGTATTGTCAGATTCAGTTTTTTCGCAAATTGATCTGCAGCTTCCGATGTATCTTTATGGAGGACAGCAAGCATTTTAAATTTATCTGTGGGCATCTTGGTGAGCAGCCTTTGCATTGACGGCATCTCTTCACGGCAGGGTGGACACCAGGTTGCCCAAAAATTAATAAATATCACCTGGCCCTTAAGCTGGGAGAGGGTCCAGGTTTTGCCCTGCACATCAACAAGAGTAAAATCGGGGGCGGGTTCCCCCACTGTGGCTATTTTGGGTTCCTTGCCGCAGGCAGCAATGAACAGGGGGATACAGAAGAGCAAGATAAGTGAAAGCTTTTTCATCATGTGGAGTTCCTCTTTCTTTCTGAACCTTTCAGTTTAAGATCAGTTGGGATAATTCGCCTGCAACTCAGATCGAATCAAGTCCAGTAATTGTTGGGAGCCAAAGGTCTGGAGCGGTTTCCCATTAACAAAAAATCCTGGTGTTTTGCGGACGTTCAATTTTTTGGCATCGGCAAGATCCTGTTCAATGATTTTTACGATCTTCGGATCATTCATATCTTTTTCCAACTGAGCAAGATCGAGACCCGCTTGGGGTAAAAATTGCCAGATTTTTTGGGGTTGGGGATTATGATGACTGGCCCAGTGTGGTTGCGACGTATACATCACCTCAAGAGTTTCCCAGTACTTCCCTTGTTTTTTTGCGGCTTCCAGGATCTTCACAAAGTAATCGGCACCATCATGAAAGGGGGCATATCGTAAAACCAATTTGATCTTGCCGGGATAGGCGTTCATTATTTTTTTGACGAACGGAGAGAAGGAGGCGCAGGTTTCACAGGCTGGATCCATGAATTCGATCAGATATACTTTCGCTTCCTCACTGCCAAGTGACTGGGAATAATCCCTGATAAAGGTTTCAGCGCTCTCAGCGGCCATAAAGCCGAATTTTTTGGTCTGTTGGTCTTTGTAGTAAAAACTTGCGGACATAAAGGCTAAGAGTAACGCAACACTTGTTACTCCGAAGATCAGCTGCTGTTTCATTTGGATATCCTCCTGTGCAGCAAAATTAATAGGGCAGTTATAAGTGTCAATGAAAGGAGTGAAAGCATCGGAATGGAGAGGAACCCGAAGAGATCAATGTACTCTTCAGTGCATGATACCCCTTGGCTGCAAGGCTGAATTTTTTCAGGGATGATCCCTGAAAACAGCAGATTATGATAGACAGCCGTCAGCCAACCGAGAATGGCGAGTGGAATGGCAAATTTCACAACACTTCTGTCAAAGGGGAACAACCCCCTGGTCAGGATGATGACTAGAGGGAAAAGGAATATCCTCTGGTACCAGCATAAAACACATGGGGCGAATTCCATGACATAACTAAAGAACAGGCTTCCCAGAGTCGAAACAGTGGCTATAAGCCAGCAGGCAAAGAGCAGGACCCAGTTCGGGTCTGATGCTTTATCCGATTGGTGCATAATGTATCGCTCCAAAACGAGTTATGAGTTTAATGGTTTGATTTTTCGAAACATTTTAAGCGCATACCGGACGGAAAAGGTTAGCCAATGGATCTTTATAGCTGTCCTGCACTTAATTTATTGGGGTTGAAAGCGAGAACTTGAGGGGCGTATCAGATCAGGAGCACTATGGTCCGAAGGAAAGAGAGAAGTGAGGACGGGAATATCTGGTTGGTTCTTGCGGTTTGCGTCTGAGTTGATGGTGGAAGTATCCTGCTTGCAGACAAGAAGTCAGGTGAAGCTGCCAAGCCGGCTCGGGTGCTTTTTTTGATCCTTGCTTTAAGTGGACATTTTACTGAACTGGTTGGGCGCAGTTCCCCCCCCGAAAGGCAGCCGATTTCCAAGTCAAGGCAGTCGACATGGGACTCATTGAGCGAAATAAAAAGGTCCGGTCGACCGATCTGTTGCTTCGATGGATCAGTGTGGCAGAGATCCGGGGTAAGGTTGATTCTCCCATCAGAGCTAAAGCATACATTCAGATGAATGCTTTCGGGGAGCGCGTAAGCAATGCTGCCCTGAAAAACAAGCAATACAGCGATCAGGTGGGAAAATATGTTGAGGAACGGTCTCAATGGCATGAACCTGCTTAATAATAAAAGTTCAAAAGGGTTCTATAAATCAAGTTTAGCGGCTTTATTCAAGTCGGAACCGACAATATATATCTTAGGGTATTAGAGATCAAGCTTTTGGCGGGAAAGATCGACGAGGGTAAACCGTGAAAAAGGGGGGCGCAGCGGAAAAGCGCTGGTGAAATATAGGAGGTATAAGTCTCGGTTGATGGACTCGCCGAGGACTAAAATAAGAGGGATTCTCTATCCTGAGCAAATATTTTGCAGAATATGCTAAACTTAGCGCCATTTGGGCGTGTCCTGTGCTTCACGCTTACGCGCACGCCCTGGAAAAGATCCGTCGACAACCATCTACTCACCCGGGTCTGTTACGGCAGGCCATGACCCGTTCCGCGGCACTTTTCCGCAAAACCTGTATACCCCAGATTTCAAGATGTCATCATCTCTTTGACTCCTACTCTTTTGCCCTCTATCATGAAATGTGGATGCAAGAATTGCTGATCGCGATACAGAGCATTATTCAAGGAGAGAGTACCTCAATGGTCTTCCAGCATAAAATTATGAAAATTCTCGACAGTCTGGATGCCGCAGTCTATGTGACTGACATGGAAAGTCATGAACTGCTCTTTGTCAACCAATACATCCGGGATATTTTTGGGGATATCGAAGGGACCATCTGCTGGCAGACCTTGCAAAATGGGCAGGATGGTCCTTGTTCCTTCTGCACAAATGATAAACTACTGGATGAAAACGGAGAACCTGCTGGCGAGTTTGTCTGGGAATTCTGCAACACGATCAATAATCGCTGGTATCACATTGTTGACCGGGCAATTGAGTGGGTCGATAACCGCTTGGTCCGTCTGGAGATTGCCACCGATATTACCGAGCGGAAGCGGGCCCAGGAGGCTCTGAGCCGTCGCAGCAAAGCTCTGGAGGTGGTGAGCAAAGGGAACGAAGCCTTGATCCGGGCCGCTACCGAGGATGATCTTCTTCACGATATCTGTCGGCTGGTGGTGGCCATCGGTGGATATCGGATGGCCTGGATCGCTTATGCCATGCCTGAGTGTCAGCCTATGGTAGTAAAGCCCATGGCCCTTCACGGTGAAGAAAGTTGTCTCGTGACCGTGCCGGATAATTGGGAGGAGCCTTTTCCCGTGGACGATGATCCGCTGGGCCGGGTCGTAGTTTCCGGCAAACGGATGCTGGTGCAGGATTTGATGACAATTTTTGGCGCAGATCATCCTCCCTGGGGAGGGGAAGCGATAAAACAGGGGTGTGGCTCGGTTTTGATCCTTCCTTTATTCTTGAGGGCCGGGCCGGTCGGCTCTTTGATTATCCATGGCGGAAGTCCCAGTGAATTTGATGATGAAGCGATTGATTTGCTTGAGGAACTGGCGAACAATCTTTCGTACGGCATTCAATCACGACGAGACAGCCGTGAGGCCGAATTCGTCCAGGCCGAGTTGGCACGGACCAACGAACAGTTGAACCTCCTGTTGGATTCCTTGCCGATTATCCCTTTTACCAGAACGGCTGAGCCTGATTTTCCCTTCTCCCATATGAGCAATGTGGTCAAGGAGATTACCGGTTATACCCCTGAGCAATTTCTTCAGGATCCCCGGTTCTGGGAAAAACATCTCTTCCCGGAGGACAGGTCTCTGGCCATATCCTGTCTTGAGAAACTGCGTAAGGAAGATGAATGGAAAGGTGAATACCGTTTTCAGGTGGCGGATGGTTCCTACACCTGGTTTGCCAACTACCTTCGGGCAAGGCGAGGTCCCAAGGGCGAATTGTACTATATCACCGGGACCTGGCAGGACATTTCCGAGGAAAAAAAATTACAGCTCGAGTCGGAGCAGCGACTCCAACAGGTAATCCAGGCGGATAAACTCGCCTCACTGGGCCAGGTGGTGGCCGGCGTCGCCCATGAAATCAACAATCCCAATAGTTTCATCACCTATAATGTTCCGTTGCTGGAGGAGTCCTGGGAGACGTTTTTACCGATAATCAATGAATTTTGCCGGCAGCACCCCGAGAAAAAGGCCGGCAATATTACCTTGGCGGAAATGACTGACGAGATGGGAGAAATTATTGCCGCCATCAAGACCGGCTCCGACCGGATCAATACCATTGTTGGAAAGCTTAAGGATTTTGCCCGATTGGACGAGACGGTGCCCGATAAGCTGGTCGAGATTAACAATATCATTCAAGATTCCTTGGCCATTGTCGGGGCCCAGGCCCGGAAGCTGGTTGGCCGTATCACCATGGAATTGGCCGATGGACTGCCACAATTTTACGGTCATTACCAGAAACTGGAACAGGTCGTCGCCAATCTGATCTTGAATGCAGCTCAATCAATCCCCAGTAAAGAGGGTGGAGTGATTTTTATTCGCAGCCGGTATGTCAAACGCTTACATGCCGTTCTTATTGAGCTGGAAGATAACGGACGAGGTATCTCAGCGGATGATGTGCCCCATATTTTCGATCCATTCTTTACCACCAAGCGTGATCATGGCGGCACCGGCCTGGGGCTTTCCGTCTCATACGGTCTGATCAAGGAGCATAATGGTCGGATTGCGGTAATGTCACGGCCCGGTCTGGGAACCAAGTTTACGGTCTTCCTCCCGGTTGACCGGCGGCAAGGCCTGCTTGAATTACGACCGACCATGCTCTGTATCGACGATGATCCGATGATGTTGGGTCTGTTGAAATCATTTTTTATTGGCGTGAAGAAGATGCCGATGGAAATCATGGAAAACGGGCATGAGGTCCTCGGTTTTTTAGAGGACCACCCTGAGATCGATCTGGTCTTAAGCGATATTGCCATGCCCGGCATCACTGGTTGGCAGGTACTGCAGCAAATAAAAGAAAGATTTCCCCTGATGTCGGTTATTCTCATCACCGGGGAGCCTGATGAGGCGCGGTATCTTCCAGAGCAATCCCGGCCCCCGGATTATTTTATAACGAAGCCCCTGGATCTACCCAAGCTCAGCGAAATGATCAATTCAATCGGCAGGCAAAGGTTATGAAGATATTGATGGTTGATGACGAACCAATGGCCCTGAGTTCGCTGCAGAGGCTCTTAAAACGCTGCGGCTACCGGGATGTGGAAACATGTGATCAGTCTCCTGCCGCTTTGGCACGGATTCAATCAGGAACTTTCGATGTGGTCTTTCTGGATCTACTGATGCCGGAAATGGATGGCCTGCAGGTGCTGGAGGCAACCAAGCCGTATAGTCCCCATACCGAATTCATTATGCTCACCGCCGTTGATGACGTTGATACGGCGGTCAAGGCCTTGCGGCTCGGTGCCTATGACTATCTGGTCAAACCGGTTGATCATGAGAGGTTGATCCTGGTCCTGGAACATGCCTTTGAACGGCGGGCCTTGTTGAGTGGCCTTACCGGAGCGAGTTCTGGCACATCTGCAACCCTGTCGGAGGCCTTTGACCCGATTATCACCCATTGTCCCCGGATGAAGGAGCTTCTGTTGTTTGCCCAGACCATGGCCAAAAGTGGCAATCCGGTGTTGATCACCGGGGAGTCTGGTACCGGCAAGGAACTTCTGGCTCGAGCCATTCATGAGGTCGGGCCGGTTCCCGGCGGTCCCTACGTGCCGGTGAATGTTGCTTCGGTATCCGAGTCTCTCTTTGAGAGCCATTTTTTCGGTCATGTCAAAGGCGCTTTTACCGGCGCCACCATGGATTATCCTGGGTATTTTGAACAGGCCGATGGCGGGACTCTTTTTCTGGATGAAATCGGCGAACTCTCCCCATTGCTCCAGGCCAAATTTTTGCGGGTGCTGGAAGACGGCAAGGTGACGCGGCTTGGCGATCCCCACCCGATCACGGTGGATGTCCGGATTGTTGCCGCGACTAATGCGGATCTGGACAAAGCTTGTCAGCAGGGGACCTTCCGGCTGGATCTTTTGTACCGTCTTAAATCCATCCATCTGCATCTGCCTCCCCTCCGGGAGCGGGAGGGCGATATACCCTTCCTTGCCGATCATTTTTTAAAAAAAGCGGCTTTGCGTCATGGCAAAACCATCAAAGGTTTTTCTCCCGAGGCCCTTGATCTCCTGCAACGGCAGAGCTATCCGGGCAATATCCGAGAACTGGCCCAGAAGGTGGAAACGGCGTTGCTCATGACCAATGTTCCCTATGTGTCCCCCGAGGCCCTTGGCGGGAAAACCGTTCCGGGCCCTGTCTTTGGTAGAAAGCTCTGCAGTCTTAAGGAGGACGCCGAACTGCAAACCGCTTATGTTCTCACCCAGACCGGAGGCGATCGTAAGCAGGCGGCGGCGGTCCTTGGGATCACGGTCCGTCAGGTTCAGCGGAAGATTGCTGAAATGAAAAAGGATTCCCGCTGGATCTCCCTGCTTGGCGACATTTAGGTCGCTTCGGTCCGACGTTTACGTCGTTCCCTGTTTGGCCGTATTCTGGCAATAATATACTGTCCCCGCCAGCTCTCCTCAATGCTCCATACTCCCTGTTTGACGACATTCATGTCGGTACCATCCCTCTGTTGATCGCTTGTTTTTTAATAGAAAAACACAATAATTCGTATAGTTATGTGGTTTGTTGGCGTTTTTTTATTCTTTGGCACCACCATTGCTTATCTTAAGTGGTACCACAATGTGGTGCAAGCCGAGTCGGGCTGGTCACAAGCAAGAACCTCTATTCTGGTCGCGTATAAACCATGAAGCTAACTAAGATCCAAAAAATACTGGTAGTGGCTGACCATGAAATCATGGGTCAGTCAATAAAACGCCATTTGAAACGTGAGGGTTTTGCAGTTGATATCAGTCAGGACGTTTCAGTAGCCAAAGATCTGGTCCTGGCAGCTGCTCAGGCTGGGACCCAGTTCGGGTTAATCCTCTTTGATATCAAGGGACCACGGTATAACGTCTTTACCTTAATTGCCTGGCTCAATCGGGATTTTCCGGAGATAGCGGTCCTGGTGGTATCGGGATTTGGTAATGCAGATCTGCCGGATTTGTTGTTGAGGCCAGAGTTTGATTGTTTTTATAAGAAACCGGTGTTGCCCCGGGAGATAGTCACGGCCATCCGAAGTATTGAGAAAAAGAAAATGAATCAGGCTGGGCGTTTGGAAAAGGTTGGCAAAAAAGGAGTGATGACCTGTGAGTGTTGAGACAACCTCCAGGGGGATGCCAGTTCAATCGGAAGGGAGAAACCATGGCTGAACAACTCGAAAATCGCACCAGGGAGGGAAAATACCTGACCTTTGAGCTGGGAGCCGAGCAATATGGCATTGGCATCATGCAGGTTAAGGAGAGTATCGGGATGCAGAAAGTGACCCCACGGCTGCAATCCCCTCATTATCTGAAAGGGGTGAAACAATCATTACTAGGCAGCAGGTCATTTGACAGCTGATCAAGAGGGAGGTACGTCATGTTGAATTTCAATAAAGTAACCATTGGTACGAAAATCAAATTGGGTTTTGGGTTTCTTGTGATCCTGGCCATCACCATCGGGGGAGTTGGCTTCTGGAAGGCAATCCTGGTGGATGTCGGAGTCAGTGATCTGGAATCCACCCATCTGCCCCTGACCCTCTTGACGGCGTCGGTCTCGCAAACGGCTCTGGATCAGGAGATGTCGGCGAACCTCTATGCTTTGCATGGAGAAGAGCAATACGTTCGACGTTTCAACGAGCTAGATTCAGCTGAAGACCGGAATTTTGCGCAAATTAAAAAAATTATCAGTCAGGATAAGGACTTGGTGAAAAAGAATTGGCTGACCAGAATCGAACAGGTGGCCACCGCCCATGATTTATTTGTAGCAGAGGGCAAAAGATTGATTGAGACCGTTGCAACGAAGAATCAGGCGGCAATAGACGGCCGGGCTGATGCTGCTGCGGAAGCGGCCGGAACCTTTAGAAAAGCGGTGGAGGCTTTTGAAAAACTCAACACGGAAGAGGCTAACGCTGTGGCCGGCGAGGCCCTCGGTCAGAGTCGGAATTCAAAAACCATCATGGCAATTGTCAGTCTTGGTGTATTTTTTTTCGGGATAGCCTTTGCGGTGATCCTTATCCGGCAGATAACCCGGCCTCTGAATCGAGCCATCGAGAATCTTAACGACGGCTCGGCCCAGGTTGCCTCGGCTTCCGGTCAGGTTGCCAGTTCAAGCCAGATGCTGGCGGAAGGGGCCTCAGAGCAGGCCGCCGCCTTAGAAGAGACTTCTTCCTCGCTGGAGGAACTCAACTCCATGACCAGGCAGAATGCTGGCAATGCCAAAGAAGCCGCCGCTATCATGAAGGAGACCATGCAAGTGGTCGATCGGGTGAATTCCTCTATGGCTGAGTTGAATAAGGCCATGGATGAGGTTTCCACGGCAAGCGAGACCACTTTCAAAATTATCAAGACCATCGATGAAATAGCCTTCCAGACCAATTTGTTGGCCTTGAATGCAGCGGTTGAAGCGGCCCGGGCCGGGGAAGCCGGTGCCGGTTTTGCAGTGGTGGCCGACGAGGTGCGTAATCTTGCCATGCGTTCGGCGGAAGCGGCCAAGAACACCTCAGAACTTATCGAAGGTACGGTAAAACGAGTCAATGACAGCAGCAACCTGTTGCTAACTACCACTGAAGCCTTTGGTGAGTTGGTCTCACGTTCGGCAAAGATCAGTCAGTTGGTCAACGAGATCAGCGGGGCCTCGGTCGAACAGGCCCAGGGTTTGGGTCAAATCAATAAAGCGGTCACTGAGATGGATATGGTCACCCAGCAAAATGCCGCAACGGCCGAGGAGTCAGCTGCGGCCGCCGAGGAATTGAGCGCCCAGGCTGAATTGATGAAGGGCACCATTCAGGATCTGATTGCCATGGTCGGAAGTAAGGGAATAGCCTATCATCGGGCAGGCCCGGATTTTAGCAGGGTTGTGAAATACCCGGCTATAAAACGCTCTTCGGCTCGGCACCCGGCCCCGGTGGCCATTGCCCATCAGTCCTTTATTCCATTTGACGCAGAGGGTGATTTTGGAAATTCCAGGGCTGCAGCATAACAGTGATTAAGGGGATGCCCTGACGTGTTTTCTGCATCCATTGACAGCAAAAAACCCGGAAACACTCAGGTGTTCCGGGTTTTTTTTGTTGTGAACAGGTCAATCGATCAGTATCGGTAATACTCAGGCTTATAGGGGCCATCGACCTTGACGCCAAGATACTTGGCCTGTTCCGGGGTCAGGGTGGTGAGGTTGGCGCCGATCTTGCTGAGATGGAGACGGGCCACCTTCTCATCCAGGTGTTTAGGCAGGAAGTAGACCTTATTTTCATACTTGCCAGGATTCTGCCAGAGTTCGATCTGGGCCATGACCTGATTGGTGAAGGAGTTGCTCATCACGAAACTTGGGTGACCGGTGGCGCAACCTAAATTAACCAACCGGCCTTCGGCCAGAACGATGATTTTCTTCCCGTCGGGGAAGATCACGTGATCCACCTGGGGTTTGATGTTTTCCCAGGGCAGGCTGCGGATGGCGGCGATATCGATTTCGCTGTCGAAATGGCCGATATTGCAGACGATGGCCTGATCGGGCATCTGCTCCATATGGGCCTTGGTGATCACCCGGAGATTACCGGTACAGGTGACGAAGATGTTGCCCTTGGAGGCGGCCTGTTCCATGGTCACCACCTGATACCCTTCCATGGCAGCCTGAAGGGCGCAGATCGGGTCCACTTCGGTGACCATGACCTGGGCACCCATACCCCGGAAGGCCTGGGCACAGCCCTTGCCTACGTCGCCGTAACCGCAGACCACCGCAACCTTGCCAGCGATCATCACGTCGGTGGCTCGTTTGATTCCGTCCAAAAGTGATTCGCGGCAACCATAAAGGTTATCGAACTTGGATTTGGTCACCGAGTCATTGACGTTGAAGGCCGGAGCCAGCAGGGTCCCCGCCTCGGTCATCTCATTCAAGCGATGGACCCCGGTGGTGGTTTCTTCACTGATTCCCTTGATCTTTTTCATCATCTCGGGATATTTCTCATGCATGATCTGGGTCAGATCGCCACCGTCATCGAGAATCATGTTGGGTTCCCAGCCGTCGGGCCCGAAGATGGTCTGCTCAATGCACCACCAGAATTCCTCTTCATTTTCACCTTTCCAGGCAAAGGTGGGAATGCCGGCCGCTGCCATGGCGGCGGCGGCATGGTCCTGGGTGGAGAAGATATTGCACGACGACCAGCGAACTTCAGCGCCCAGCTCCACCAGGGTTTCCATCAAGACCGCAGTCTGGATGGTCATGTGAAGACAACCGGCGATTCGGGCACCCTTCAAGGGGAGTTTGCCGGCATACTCTTCCCGGGTTGCCATCAGTCCCGGCATCTCGGTCTCGGCAATGGCAACCTCACGGCGGCCCCACTCGGCCAGTTTCATGTCGGCTACTTTATAGTCGCCGGTCTCAATTACTTTATTAGACATTCACTTACTCCTCTCTGAAATAGGTCTCATGGCATTTCTAAAATCACAGGATTCAATATCAGTTCGCCAAGAGAAAAAATAATAAAATTAGGTACTGACTGGAAACGTTCAAGAGTGCCTCAGATGGACGCAAGCAGGAAGGCGAGCCATAGTATCACTATGCGAGCCATCCTGATCGCGACCAGATGGGGTGCTATTGGACGTTTCCCCGCTATAGGCCGGCAGCGGCTTTCAGTTCCTCCGCCTTATCGGTGTTCTCCCAGGTGAAATCGGCATGTTCCCGCCCGAAATGACCGTAGGCCGCTGTTTGTTTATAAATGGGCCGCAGCAGGTTCAAGTGCTGGATGATTGCCTTGGGGCGCAGATCAAAGTGGGCCAGAATCAGTTTGACGATTTGATCATCGGGGATCACCCCGGTCCCGAAGGTGTTGACGTTGACTGAGACCGGTTGGGAGATGCCGATGGCGTAGGCCACCTGGACCTCGGCCTCGGTGGCGAGTCCTGCCGCGACAATATTCTTGGCTACATAGCGTCCCATGTATGAGGAGGAGCGGTCCACCTTGGACGGATCCTTGCCGGAAAAAGCGCCGCCGCCATGGGAACCCATCCCGCCATACGTGTCGACAATGATCTTCCGACCGGTCACCCCGCAGTCACCGACCGGGCCGCCGATCACGAAACGCCCGGTGGGGTTGATGAAGTACTTGGTGTTCTTATCGACCATGTCAGCAGGGATGATCGGTTTAATGATCTCCTCCATAACCCCTTCCTTCAGATCTTCATATTTGACGTCGGGCGAATGCTGGGTGGAGATGACGATGGCCTCAACCCGGGAGGGTTTCCGATCCACATATTCAATGGTTACCTGGCTCTTGGCATCGGGCCGTAGCCAAGGGAGTCTTCCTGCCTTCCGAACCTCGGCCTGGCGTTTCATCAGGCGATGGGCATAGGTTATGGGCATGGGCATCAGGACTCGGGTTTCGGTACAGGCGAAGCCGAACATCAACCCTTGATCCCCAGCACCCTGGTCAAGATCGAGTCCACTGCCTTCATTGACCCCTACGGCGATATCCGGGGATTGCTTATCGATGCTGGTTAGAACGGCACAGGACTGGGAGTCAAAACCCATGTCGGAGGAGTTGTAGCCGATTTCCTTGATGGTATCCCGGACGATCTGGGGCATGTCTACCCAGGCAGTGGTGGTGATTTCACCGGCGATGATGGCCATGCCGGTGGTGACCATGGTCTCGCAGGCGACCCGGGCGGTTTTATCCAGGGTCAGAATACCATCGAGGATGGCGTCGGAAATCTGGTCAGCCACCTTATCCGGATGGCCTTCGGAAACAGATTCGGAGGTAAAAAGATGGGAACTCATGAATGTGCCTCATGGTTAAAATTTAACAACGGCCCCTGCAAAGGTCGGGGTCATGGTTGCGGTAAGATGGTCCGGTTACTATGGATTAATCGGCAGGATCAGCAATTTTTTCTTAAAGATCAGAAAGTATATATATGATCATCCCGCAAAGGGGGTATTTTTGACTCATAACCTGGCAATTTGTCAAGGAAAAAGGGGGGCGCTCTCCTCTAAATTTCTGATTTGGCGCGTCAGTTCCCGGTTCATTTCGGACGGCAAACCCAGTGTTTCTGCCAGATGCACCACAGCTCCGTTGATGGCGTCGATTTCAGTGGGTCTATGCCGCCGGACGTCTTGAAGCATGGAAGAGATATTTGCGGCGGTGGCCCGGCAAACCGCCATGGTCCTTTCAACCGGGTCAGGGGTGATGGAAACGCCCAGAGTTTTGGCCACGGCCTCGCCTTCTTTGACCGCAGTGGTCAGCATGGAGATGGTTTCCGAATCGTTCAGCAGATCGCCGTTGGGGCAGTTTCTGATCGCGGTCAGGGCATTGATCCCGCAATTGATCAGCAGTTTGTCCCAGATTGGGCCGAGGATGTTCATCGAAATCTCGGTTGGCAGGCCGGACTGCCGGAAATCATTGGCCACTGCAGTCAGTAAGGCAATGGTCGGTGCATCGGGCTCTGCTGCGAGAAAACCCATGCGGGTCAGGCCCTCTCCGCCGAAACGGATCTGACCCGGTCCGGTGAGGGTGGCGCCCAGCCCGGTAACTCCAACCGCCCATGGTATCTTTTGCAGGAGGGCGGGAATGACTTCCAGATGGGCGATGCCGTTCTCAAAGGCAATGATCAGGCGGCATCCCCCAAGACCCGGCAGGCTTCTGGTCAACGCCTGGGCCACCGCCTTGCTCTTGACACAGAGCAGACCGCAATCAATTCCGGCGAGGTCGGCGGGATTGGCGGTGGCGCGAATGGGAATCGGTCGTTCCCGGCCATTTTTGGTCAGAAGAATCTGTTGTTGGTTGAGTTGCGCGGCCCTGGTCGGATCATGGTCCAAAAGCCAGACTTCATGCTGGTCGCCAAGGGCTGCGGCCAGCAGACATCCCAAGGCTCCCGGGCCGATGATCGCGTAGCGCATTTCGCTCTGGCCCTTGCCGTCAATTCCTGCTGGTTAACGGTCGAGGCTCAGGTGGGCGTCTTCCACGATGGCCGTATAGCTATACCCACCGCCGAAATCCCGTTCGGTTCGCAGCATCCCCTGGACGATCACTGCGGTGCCCTTTTCCGGCAGATCTTCCAGGGTGTTGACGGTCAAGTCGTTGTCCTGTTGTTCCGAGGTGCCGGAACCATCTTCGATGTGGAGCCAGTTCTTCCCCATGGCGCCGGGGGTTGTTTTGATTATTTTTCCCTTGATCCGGACAGGGGTATCCTTGAGTTCTGCCTGACGCCGATATATTTCAGTGATGGTATATTCCGGGGCCGGGGCGGTGGAAAAACTGCTTTGGGCTTCTTTCTCATCGAAGGATCTGGCCGCGGCGACCAATTGCATGGAACGGCGTTCCATAATATCCCGGGGTGGTCCGCCTTTCGCCTGCCGATTCCTGGGGTTGACCCCTTCAATTCCGGAAGCAAAGATGATCTCATCAAAGCTCCGGTGGAGGGCGGAACTTTGGAAGTTGGGGATTACCGCCGCGTTCAACAGGGTCACTTCCTGGCCCTTTTTAACCTCGCTGGCCGGAACCGCAGCCCATGGTTGTTTGCCGTCCCAATCGATCTTCAGGAAGGTAAAACTGCCGCCATCCAGCACCTCAAGAACCTTGGCGGTAATCGTGAGAATTTGCTCGGGCGGGAGATTGGGAGGTGGCGATCCCTGGTACGCAACCTTGGCAGCTGGTTCGGTCTTGACCGGGGCAGCATCCACGGGAGCTTTGTTTCCGGTTTGAGGATCGGTTTGATTATTGCCGCAGCCAGTGAGTCCTATGGTCAAGATGGCGAGGCCGGTCAGGATGGTACGTTTATTGATTAACAGCATTGTATTCCTCAAAATGTAATACCTTTTAGGTGAAGTCTAAAACGATCTTCTGTTGCTTACTCCCCACCTGGACCGTGCCGCCCTTGGTCAGGCGTCCGAAGAGAATTTCTTCGGCCAGGGGATCGCCGATTTCCTGCATGATCAGGCGGCGGAGCGGTCTGGCTCCGAAACTTGGGTCGTACCCTTTTTCGGCAAACCATTTTCGGGCGGCAGGGGTCAGGGTGATGGCAACTTTGCGCTCATTGAGTTGGGTTTCCAGTTCTCCGATCATCTTGTCGACGATCCGTTTCATTACCTCGTGAGTCAGGGATTCAAAGGTAATGATCCCGTCAAGCCGGTTGCGGAATTCAGGGGCAAAGAGATCCTTGATCGCCTTCTGTTCACGGCCCCGCCCGTCACCGATGAAGCCGATGGCCCGTTCGTTCATCTCCCGGGCACCGGCGTTGGTGGTCATGACCAGGATTACATTTCTAAAATCGGCCTTGCGCCCGGTGTTGTCGGTCAGTGACGAATGATCCATAATCTGGAGGAGGATACTGAAGATCTCCGGATGGGCCTTTTCCAGTTCATCAAGCAGCAAGACGCAGTATGGATGTTTGCGGACCGCCTCGGTTAAGAGACCGCCCTGGTCGAAGCCCACATAGCCGGGAGGGGCGCCGATCAGCCGAGCCACCGCATGCTTTTCCATGTATTCGCTCATGTCGAACCGTTCGAAGTGGACCCCCAGGGCCGTAGCCAACTGCCGGGCCACCTCGGTTTTACCGACCCCGGTGGGTCCGGCGAACAGGAAGGAACCGGTTGGTTTATCCTGTTGTTTGAGTCCGGCCCGGGAGCGCTTGATTGCGGTGACCATGGCTTCAATGGCGTGGTCCTGCCCGAAGATAACCGATTTTAAGGCACCGTCCAGATTCCGCAAATGCTCAATATCCGAGGCGCCGGCTCGGCGGGCCGGGACCCGGGTCATCTTCGAAACTACCTCTTCCACATCCCGTACGGTTATGACCTTTGATTTCCGGGGAGTCGGGGAGAGTCGGAAGGCTGCGCCCACCTCGTCCAGCACGTCAATGGCCTTGTCGGGCAGGAAGCGATCGCTGATATAGCGGGAGGAGAGTTCAGCCATGGCCTTGAGGGAGGCGGTGGAGTAGCGGACCCCGTGATGCTCTTCGTAACGGCTGCGCAACCCTTTGAGGATGGAAAAGCTTTCCTGTTCAGTGGGTTCGGGCACGTCGATCTTCTGGAAGCGCCGGGCCAGGGCCCGATCCTTTTCGATATGATTCTTGAATTCTTCATAGGTCGTCGAACCGATACAGCGCAAGGAACCGGCCTGCAGGGCTGGTTTCAGAAGGTTGGAGGCATCCATGCTGCTGCCGGTGGTGGATCCGGCCCCGACAATGGTATGGATCTCATCAATGAACAGAATGATATTACCCTGCTCTTCCACTCCGTTGATAACCGCCTTCATCCGCTGCTCAAAATCGCCGCGGTACTTGGTCCCGGACATCAGGCCGCCCAGGTCCAGCAGGCGGATTTCGATATCCTGTAAGAGTTCAGGGACTTTTTTGTCGTGGATCGCCAGGGCCAGTCCTTCGGCGATGGCGGTTTTGCCCACTCCCGGTTCACCGACCAGCAAGGGATTGTTCTTCCGGCGTCGGCTGAGGATCTGCATCATCCGGTGGAGTTCTTTGGATCGGCCGATCAGGGGATCGATCAGGCCCTTGGCGGCCCGTTCGGCAAAGTTGACCGTAAACCGATCAAGATCGGTCTGGGCGGCGCCACTTTTTTCTTCCTGGGGCTTGATGGTTCCGGGTGAGGGATGAGCGGCGGAGAGGTATTCGACCACGGACAAGCGTTTCAGGCCTTCTCCCCGCAGGAAATAGGCGGCATAGGAATCCGGTTCGGCAAAGATGGCCACCAGAACATCAGAGGCATCCACTTCTTTTTTACCGCAGCTCTGGACATGGGAGATGGCCCGCTGCAGGACCCGGTTGAAACCGATGGTTTGCACCGGTTCCGCAGAGATATCGGCGCTGATTTTTTTTAGATTCTGGGCAAAAAAACCTTCCAGTTTATCTTTTAGATTATCGAGATTGCCGCCACAGGCGGTGATGATTTCCTGGGTTAATTCTTCATGGAGCAGCGCGTAGAGGATATGCTCGACCGTGACGTGTTCATGCCTGCGGTCTTTGGCTTCCCGGATGGCTTTAACCAGAGCGATTTCAAGTTGTTGGCTTATCATGGGTATCGAAGATTTTTAAATTAGTAGTTTCCAGAATCCAGCTGCTCGAATTGTAGAGGGAAATAATGTACATCTATCGTCAGAATATAACGGCACAAAAAAATTTTCATCTTTTTCACGTTTTTTCAATGGAACATTTTAGAGGATGATCATGTTGGCGGGCCATCTGGTGGACAATGGCCATCTTGGTTTCCGCCTCGTCCCGGGTATAAATACCGGCAATGCCACGGCCCTGCTGATGCACATTAAGCATGATCGTCATGGCCTGCTCGGGTCCCAGGTGAAAAACTACCTCCAGAACCATTATCACAAATTCCATGGTGGTATAGTCATCATTGTGGAGGATGACTTTATACATGGGTGGTTCCTTCACCTCGTCGCGGGTGTCGGTTACCACCATTCCTTCATGTCGTGTCTTTTGGGGCATGGGTGTTTAGCGCCGGAGCCGCTCTCCTCCGAGGATTTTTAAAAACAGGGTATCCATGATGACCGGGGGGGGCAGACCAGAGCCTTTGGAGCGGTACTCTGCGGTCAGAATTTCTTTCAGATCAGCGATTAATTCGGAGCAGGTAAAATTTCTTGCCATCCGGAAGAGCATGAACAGGGCGTAGGGATGGCTACCCAGTTCAGAGGGGACCTGGGGGAGTGTCTGTTTCAGTCGTTCCAGATATCTATCCTTGAAGGCAGGAAAGCCGAGTGATTCGGAATAGGTGGGCTCGCTCAAATTCTGCAGGGAGCGGATCACCAGGAGTTTCTTGATATGATTGCGCAAGGTGGCAAGAATCACCAGGGGGTAGACCCCGTTTTCGAGTAATCGGCCGGAAATGGTCATGGCCGAGCCCAGGTTGCGGTTGGAAAAGGCTTCGGACAGCTCATACAGGGCCTCTTCCCGGGTCCGTCCCACCACCTCGTTTAAATCAGCAACCTTGATGGTTTGTCCCTCGCCGACCAGCAGGGCCAGTTTTTCACTCTCCAGAGCTGCGGCTACCGGGTGAAATCCGACCCGCTCCAAAAGGAGATCCAGAGCCCGGGGCTCAATCCGGCAGGCGAACTCCTGGAGCCGTTCCCGGACCACTTGTCGCAGGATATCCTGTTGCGCATCGGAGGCTGCCTTGGAGGAACCGGTATCAACGGACAGGTCGATAACGGTGCCATGTTGGGTAATGTACTTATAGAGTTTCTTCCGTTTATCCACCGTCTCGGCGGTGAGGATCAGGATGTTTCCCGAAGGTATCCCTGCCTCAAAGGCCTGGAGATAGAGATCTGCCGCCTCTTCCGGGCCTCCGGCCGCAGTCGGTTGGGTTTTTTCCGGCGGGGCCTCCAGCACTTCGGAGACCCAGGCCAGACTACCGGAAGGCTTGGTAAAACCGAACCGGGCCTTCCAGGCGGCAGCGGAGAGGTTGTCCAGATCGTCAAGGCCAATCCCGCCCACCTCGAGAAACTGCTTCAAGGTTCGACCAGCCTCTTCCCCCTCCTTGCTGTCATAATGGCCCAGCGCTTTGGTCCAGAGGGTCTTGGCGATGTTTTTTGAGTGGAAGAGTTTGGAATCGGTCACCTTGAAGATCTGCTTTCCGCCGAACAGGCTATAGGTCCGTAGCTGGTTTAAGGTTTTTACCGGTTGTTCCTGATCTCCGTCGATGGGGATCAGGTTGGCGGTCCCGCTTTGAGCCTCGGGGAGAAGACGCTCCAGGAGGGTGGTGACGGTTTGGCTGGTGAGAAAACGCTCTCCGAAAATCAGGTAGACCGGGCAGGTCTCACTGGCGGCAAGTTTTTTCCAAAATCCGTCAAGATCTTTGCGGGAATAGAGGGTCATTGTTTTCTATGACTGAACTGAAAAGGATGAGGTTTCTTGGGATTCAAGGGTACATCGTGGCGGAAAACAGTTCCGGAAACGACAGATATGAATTTATTTTTCAAAATACACTTTTTTCAAAATTTTCAAAATGGTTAAGTTGAACAGAGGTGATCTTCAGGGGCGCTTTCCTGAATTTCGTTTTAATAGCAGAGGTGGGCGCGGTATAGTAAATTCAGCATTTCGGGCTGTTCGTTGTTAATCGATATTATTTCGAGGGAATGAGGGTGGAAAAACAAGCAACCAAGGGCTTTGAGCATGTCCGTCGATTGGGTGTGCTGATCGGAGGATCCGGCTTGATCGGCGGTGCTCTGATGCATTATTTCAAAACCAAGACCGGTGATGAGTTGGATATCCTTTCACCCAACAGCAAGAAGCTCAGCCTGCGGGAACCGGAAGATATTCTTAGTTATTTCAGGCGCTATCGGCCCGATTTTATCATCAATACGGCCATTGCCTCCATCGACAGTGATCCCAAGATGGCCTACGAGGTCAACTACCTGGGCAGTATCAATCTGGCCCGGGTGGCCTTGGCCCTGAAGATCCCCTATATCCATTTCAGTTCAGCGGCAATCATGCCCAACGGCGAGAATCTGGCCGAGGACGATGTGTTGCCGTTGACTGAGGGTATGTCCAACTATGCTAAATCAAAATTGATGAGTGAAATCACCCTCCGGCAGATGCACGAAGAGCAGGGTCTTGATTATACGATCATCCGGCTGGGAGTGGTCTACGGCAAGCATGATCATAAGATCCAGGGGTTCCATCGGCTGCTCTTTTCGGTGATGAATCAGGCCATGCCCGTGTTGTTTACTCGGCGAGGGGTGATGCATTCCTATACCCATTCCAAAAAACTGCCCCCCTTTGTCCACCATATTCTTGACCATCGTCAGGAGTTTTCCGGCGAGACCTATAACTTTGTTGATCCAAGCCCGGTGGGACTTGCCGAATTGATTTTGACGATTCGTTCCTATCTGGAACTTTCCCGGCCCAAGAATATTTACCTGCCGTATCCACTGGCTCGGGCCGGGCGTCTGGTTGTCGAGCAGATCGTCAAGGGGTTATGTTTGCTGGGGATTGAGGCGCGGTTGCCAGGTGAACTGATGTTTATGGAAAATTTCTATAAGACCCAGACCCTCTCGGCAGAAAAGCTGGCCCGCTCCAGCTTTCGGGATCCGTACCCGGGATTTAGCGTTTTTTCCAAATTACCGGATATGATTGAGTACTATCTGACCCGCTGGGAGCATTTGAACCTTATCTCTTTTTATAACAAGGATTTTTTCGATCCCCAGCATCAGGCCGAGGTGTTTTTGCGTAATCCCCAAGAACTGTTGGAGAAGATGGTCAAGGATCCTTTCCCCGGGCTTGATCAATAATTGGCAAACAACGGTTGCCCCCTAAGGCGGGGAGCCCGCGCAAACCAAAAAAAATTATGGCCCCAAAAAATCTCTGGCTACAACCCTCTACTTCTGCTAGGAAATAGCTATACACTCAAATATTTGGTACCGTATCAGTAATTTCCGTTTTTTCATGGCAAGACCTTGGATAAGTAATTTCATTTCAGTAAGTTATGTCATGTTGCCAGGTTTTTTGTGGGTCTAAATTTGCGTTCCAGTTTATCTGGGCCAGGACATTCAGCCCAGCCAGCTCGTTGCACAGGAGGGTAATCCATGGATCAAGGCTTTTCCGGTTTCACCGGTCTGGAAACGTTCTACCTGGTCTGCGCCGGGATCGGCACGATCTTTGTCGTTTTTAAGTTGGTCATGCAGTTCCTGGGTGGTGATACCGACACTGACCCGGATCTTGGCGGGATTGGTGGTGATATGGAAATCGTTGACCATCACGTCGACTCCGACCTTGGTTTCCGTTTTTTATCCCTGCAAGGGTTTTCCGCCTTTCTCATGATGTTCGGTCTGGTCGGTCTGGCCCTCTCCCGTCAGAGCAATAGCGGGGCCCTGGTTTCTCTGCCCGGAGCGGTGGTGGCGGGGCTCGCGGCGGTCTGGGTGATCGGCAAACTCTTTCATGGTGCGTATCGACTCCAGTCCAGCGGCACCCTTACCAACACCGGCCTGGTCGGGTGCACGGGTACGGTTTACCTGACCCTCCCGGAGGGTGGTAAGGGGCGGGTCAACATCAATCATAATAATCGCCAGCGTGAGTTTGATGCCATCGCCGGTGACGGCGGTGGTATCCCCACCGGTACCTTGATCCGGGTCACTGCCGTGCAGGGTAATGTGGTTACGGTAGCAGCCATCAACTGAAAAAAGGAGCGATCATGTTTAATTTCTGGATTCTGCCCATTATTGCTTTTCTGATTCTGGTTTTTTCGACCATCATCTTCTTGGCCTCGCGTTACAAGCGCTGCCCATCGGACAAGATCCTGGTGGTCTACGGTAAGGTAGGGGTGGGCCAATCGGCTCGTTGTATCCACGGCGGCGGCGCTTTGATCTGGCCGCTGATCCAGGATTATGCCTATATCAGTTTGACCCCGATGACCATCTCCATCCCTCTGCAGAAAGCCCTTTCCATGCAGAATATCCGGATCAATGTGCCCTCAACCTTCACGGTGGGGATCAGCACCGAACCCGAGGTCATGACCTCCGCCGCTGAGCGTCTGCTGCACCTGTCTCAGACGGAAATTGAGGAGATGGCCAAGGAGATCATCTTCGGTCAACTCAGGCTCACTGTTGCCTCGTTGACCATTGAGGAGATCAACCAGGATCGGGAGCGCTTTCTGGATTCGATTCGCAAGAATGTTGCTCCAGAACTTAATAAGATCGGCCTGTACTTGATCAATGTCAATATCACCGATATCACCGATGAGTCGGGGTATATCGATTCCATCGGGAAGAAGGCGGCGGCCGAGGCCATCAATCAGGCCAAGGTCGATGTGGCTGATCAGGAGAAATTGGGTGCCATCGGTGAGGCCGAGGCCTATCGGGAAAAAGATATCCGGGTGGCTGAAAATGCCGCCCAGTCGGAAAAGGGTAAGAAAAAGGCGGAGGCCGATCAGCGGGTCTTTGTTCAGCAACAGGAGGCCGCCGCCACCATCGGTGAAGCCGAGGCCAATCGGGAACAAGAGATCCGGGTGGCCGAGAACGTCGCTGAATCGCAAAAGGGTCAGAAGAAGGCCGAAGCCGATCAGCGGGTTTACGTCCATCAGCAGGAAGCTCAGGCGGTGGATGGCGAGAATCGGGCCAAGGCCGATATCGCCGACGCCAACGCCCAGCTGACCGTCAAGCAGGCCGCCGCCCTCCAGCGGGGTGAGGTGGCACGGCGCGAGGCCGAGGTGGAGATCCAGAAGGCCCAGTACCTGGCGGAGCAGGAGCGTCTGAATGCCGAGGAAGTGGTTCGCCAGGAGATCAATAAGAGAAAGGTTGAGATTGCCGCTGAGGCCGAGGCCGAGAAGATCCGCCGGATTGCCAAGGGGCAGGCCGATGGGGTCCTGCTCAAATATCAGGCTGAGGCTGAGGGTATTAGAAAGGTTCTGGACTCCAAGGCCGCCGGGTACCTGAGCTTGGTCAAGGGGTGTAACGGTGATGCCAAGGCGGTCGCCACGCTGCTGATGACCGAAAAGATTGAGGAGATCGTCAAGCTTCAGGTTGAGGCCATTCGCAACATCAAGATCGATAAGGTCACGGTCTGGGATTCGGCCAATGGTGGCAAGGACGGCACCTCTACTGCTAATTTCCTCGCCGGACTGGTCAAGAGCCTGCCACCTCTGCATGATGTGGCGAGTATGGCAGGGATTGAGTTGCCCAAGTATCTGGGGGAGATTGCAGAGACCGCCGGGGCGGGCAATCCGGCTCAAACAGGTCCGGTGGACTCGTCATCAGGAAAATCGAAGCCGGCTGAAAAACCGAAGCCGGAGCGAAAGTGAACATGTAGAAAACTCGGTGCTTAATCGCGCCTGATTGGGCAGTAGTGAGTGAAATAGTTGCCCTTGATTTGGAAAGAATAAAACCCGCCCTCCCTTTGGAGTCGCGGGTTTTCTGTTTTGACCGGAGTCCTCCGGGGAATCATTTTGTTCTTTCAATTAATTAGCGTGGTCCAACCCCAGCCCTGCGCAGCCAAATCAAGTAAGAAAAAGCTTCCTGACCTGACCGTTACCAACGAGTTGGCTGAATACTTTGTAATTCCTTCGTTCACGGCGAATACGTCCTGCTGGGATAGCAGGGTGGACCCGGTGTTTTGTTGCAAATTCGACAATTCCCGTTGCAGTTGGCGATTGAGTCAAGCTCGATGCTTTCCATATTTTGCCAGGAATAAGAGCTTCGGCGGCCCATTGATCTGCCTCACCCTCGATATCGGTTAGATCTGTGCTTTCCAGATCGTCCAGGAAAACCTCCCAACCGTCTTCACCCTGATGCAAAGCAAGGTGGGCAAGTTCGTGGCAGAGTGTAAACCAGAAATAATCGATCCGGTCATAGCGGAGGGTCATAGCGACAACCGGACCACCGTCTGGTAAACGCAGAGCGGCGCCATCAAGGTGGGTCTTGGGAAGATGCGGCTCAACGACAAAACGAATACCGTTTTTCTGAAGAAATTCGCGGGCCAGAAGCGGACCATCTTTTAAAAAACTAAGTTTGACTAATTCGTGGGCGAAATCTTGATTTATCGTCTCCGGCTGATATGCAGGCAGGTCCTGCTCCATGGCCAGGAGGGAAATTCTGATCCTCCAGGCAGTCAGGGCATAGTCATCCGTTTGCCCGTTACCCCTGATATGCTGGCGAAGCTGGGCTTGCTGCTGAAAGGCAAAATCGCCAAGGGGGGCCGCCCAGGTGGAGATCAATTCCTCGGCTGAGGCCTTGGCGTCGGTCAAGTTTCCGGCATAATCAAGCCATCTTCGTTTCAGCATTTCTCCAAGGGGAAATTTTCCCCAATCCATTTCACCCACGGAAGCGGGGACTTCCGCCCCAGGTTCCTGCAACAGCACTTCCGCCGGGATACCCAGACCGACATGGAGCTTGCGGACCATAGCCAGGCTCAGGGGCCGATGGCCGGAAAGAACTTCTGATACTCTCCCACGGCTGCCGAAAAAAGGGACCAAATCTTTCTGTTTCAGGCCCAGCTGCTCCATGCGAAACTTGATGGCTTCAATCGGATCTGGCAGACCGATGGGATAGGCCGCGGCCTCATAGAGTTCTACCAGAGTCACCAGCAATTCAAGCTCATTGCCCTCTGGAGTTCCAAACGTTGCAGCCATGAGCTCGTCTATGCGTGCCAAAGTGGCTTCGTATTCTTCTTCTGTTTTAATAATTTTGGGGATCATCACACCACCTCCGCTTCAATTGCATCGTACTCTTTATGGGTGCCGACAAAGCGAATATAGATCACGGAGTAAGAATAATTTATTTTTACGATCAGCCGGTATTTGTTGCCGCAGATATTGAATACTACCCGGCTGTCTTTCAGGATGCTGGCACTGCCAAACCGCTCCTTGATTTCAGCTGGATTTTTCCAGGTAGCGGCCTTTGCTTCAGCATACCAGGCTTGGCATGCATCTTCTGAGTCAGGGTATATTTCCCAGAACTCTTTCAGTCTCTTGATTGATATGATTCTCATTTGATTATATAGAGTTCCCCTGTTGGGGTCAATAGCAATGTTCCCGCAAGGGGAGCATTATTTTTACCCCAGACCACCGACAACTTTTAAAAAGTCATCAAGATTATAGGCCCCGGCAATGGCATTCGTGTCGAACACCATAAAATAACGAAAATCATTTCCAGCCTTATTGGCCCAAGCCTCACCGAGTTTCAGCTTGCGGACCGAATCGGAATTATCCCGATCATCACCCTTGGTCTCGACAAGCAAAGTCTTGCCGTTCTTCGTCTGCACCAGAAAGTCCGGGTAGTGATTGATAAAGCCGTTAATGCAAAATCCTTTGCGCTCTTCAATGCGGTGCCAAAAAGCAATATTGTCGAGATTGGCAATTTCATTGATAACCTTGGCCTCCCAGGAGTTCACCTTCCCCTCAGAGGCATAAAGGCTGGCTGGTATCGCCGGGGCCGTTTCCACCGGGTGGATTGACTCAGGTAATTTAAAAGATTCCTGGGTCATTATTTTATCTGCGGCCAGCCACTGATAGAACACGGTCTCAGCGTGATCTGTCGCCAGTTCTTTAATCTTGGCCTTTATTTTGTTCCGATAGCTGAATTCTCGCTCCAAACAATCATTGATCTGTTCAACATTCATATCGTCAAGAATGCGCTGGACGTATTTCTTTACCTCCTGGTCGACGATAGGGTACATATTGCCAACCAGATCGCAGAGCCTTGTCGCCACCGCCTTTTTCTGGGACTCAGGGGGTAGGGCAACGAGATACTCCATTAATCGTTCCCTGGTGGAGTGCTGCAACTTCCAAAATCTGGGTTTATAGTCATGCTCCCCGACTTCTTCTAAATCGACCCGGTAAGCCTCATCCTCCATCACACTAAAATCCATGCTGCTGTCCGCCTGACTCAAGCGGAAATCCTTCAATAACTCCTCCTTGTTGAAAAAGAAGGTATCTTCACCAAAAAGGCTCATATTGGGGATCTTCATAAAAAACTGCGGCAAACTGAGTTTCTTGGCCTGTTCGGCCGAATGCGCTACCATACCGAAATCATTCATTTTATCCCGCACCTCTTCGGAAATATTCTCAAAACTGCGGCGGCTTACCTGCTCTTCATATTCCCTGGTTTCTTTTTCTGCCTGCTCGATTATGTCCTGCAAGACATCCGGAATATTTCCCCCGCTGCGAACAGAGAGATCAGGCAAACTTTCAGGCCATTCAACCAAATTACTGTTGGTCGCCGTCACTTCGTCAATCGCTGCCCGCTCTCCAACAGGAGGTGTATCAAACAGGCCCGCCTGTTTTTGCTCAAGTTTAGGATCAGGGTTCGGCCCGGCAAGTTCCGCCAGATCCTTGGCTCGCATATCTTTCTTACTGAATCCAGCCTGATTCAGGCCGGCGACAATCTTGTCCAGCGTGGTGATAAAATTAGCAGATGAGGCCAAAACGTATGAGTTATTTAACAAATTATTGTGCTGCCGCCGGGCGTATGGCTGGCGGAGGACCCTACCGACGATCTGCTCAACATCTACCTGGGATTGGCGATTGGCGATGGTGGCCAGGATATAGGCGAAGGGGCAGTCCCAACCCTCTTTCAGGGCGTTAATGGTAATGATGTAACGAATAGGACAACCGGCCGAAAGCAGATCCTCATTTTTCAATTCATTGATGTTCGCTGTTTTGATGGCAATTTCTTCCTCGGCAATACCCAGCTTGACCAGCCGCTTTTTGATCTCCTCAAAGGTCGTCTTGTCTTCCTGGCCGGTATTGGATTCTGCCTGGAACAAAACAATGGGTCGGATATAGTCGCCGCCCCCCTCCTGCTCAGCCACCGCCTGGATTTCCAGATTATTGCGAAGTTGGATGGCGTTACTGATTACCTCTTTGCTGGAATGGTGGTTATAGACGATGACCGGCAGCTTCACCATGTTATAGGTTTTAAGTTGGGCCGCATCCACATAGCTGATAATATTGCTCTGTTCCCTCGGAGTGGCGGTCAGATCCAGAATGAAACTGGGATTAAAGTTTACGAGCATCTCCTTGCTCAAGGTGGAACCGGTGTTATGGCTCTCATCTACGATACAGACCGGGTTCATGCTGCGAATCACATTAACCAGCGCCGACTCATCGGTATCAGACAACACGTCGCCACTCTTCATCTGATGGACAAAGGTATTCAGGTTGGAATTTTCCTGAAAGGCTTTGCGCCCCTCTTTATTGCTGGTCCGGAATGACGCATAGCTCAAGACCAGGATGTTCAATTGCTCACGCACGGAGGTGGCATTAAACCCGGCCCCCTGCAAGAGATCTTCCTTGCTGTAAACTGCCACCCGGCCGTTAAACAGGGTGTCAACCTTGCGGCGATATGGGTGTTGCGGGTTGCCAAGGCATTTTATTGTCTGATCAAGGATGGCGTTGGATGGGACCAACCAGACCACGGTCTGCGGCTCATCCCGCATGTAGATGGTCAAGGCATCGAAGATGGTCTTCATGGCATTGGCGGCGATAAAGGTTTTTCCACCGCCGGTGGGGACCTTGATACAGATATGAGGCACCTGGGGGATGATGTCTCGATAAGGCTCAGGCCGGGCAAGCCCACGATCAAGCCAGTAATCGGCAAAGGCCTCCTTCAGGTTACCCCGTCGTTCCACATAGCTCAAAAAATCGGCCAGATCGTTCAGTACCTGTTGTTGATAGGGCAGAAGTTCCATTAAAGACTCCTAGAAACGGGAGATATCCCGAGGGATTTTTTTAAAGCGGATATGCTTGCGATGCATAAACTCCGCATCCAGCAGACAGGTGTCGGCATAGACCAGATAGGCCTCGGTTTGGTGGCTGAGGGTGGCCAGGAAGTCCAGGTTAAGGACTGTGACTGTGTCCGACTCGTAATAAAAGTAATAACCGGTCCGGTCTTTCTCACCCAGCCAATAAGGATTATTGTCGTTTTGGGCCTCTGGTAGTTTCTCAGACCAGGCCACATATTCACGAATCTTGGTTGGGCCGATGGCCTCATTAAGATTGCCGTCCTCATTAAATACCCGTTCGCCAAGGGTGAAATAGGTGAAATCACCACCCGTGGCCACAACCTCCTTTGTATCTTCGCCGTAACCTTTAATAACTCTTTTGATCCGCTCAGCCGTTATGGTCTCAGCATAGTCCATCATCTCGATGAGGATGAATTTACGATTACCATTATCTTTTTTGTTGAGGTTCAGTACGGCCTGGGCTGTGGTGCCGGAACCGGCAAAAGAATCGAGGATGAGAGAATTTTTGTCGGTAGCAATATGGAGAATGCGATCGATAAGCTTCGTCGGTTTAGGGGATACAAAGACGTCAGCCGATGTTTCAAAATCAAGAACTGCTAGGAGTTCTTTTTTGGCATCTTGGGTATGGCCCGCATCTTTATATGACCAGAGGGTTTGAGGCACCACGCCTTGCTTGACATCTGTAAGAAATCTTTTTAGGCGGGGCATATTTCCTCTATTTTTCCCCCACCATATTCGATTGTTACGGTCAAGTTCCTCAAACTTTTGTTTAGAAATCGCCCAATAGCGTCCAGAAGGAGGATTTTCAATTATTCGACCGGAGGGACAGGTTATGGAATATGTACCCTCGCCATAAAAATTGCGCGCAGAAAGATCTCCAGAAGTCCAAGGCCCTCTTGGGTCGTTGTCGGGGTTCTTATATGCTCCATCCTGTGAGGTGGTGCGCGGCATTGGATTAGGTCGCCATGTCTCGGCATTCCGTGCGTAAATCATGATGAAATCATGGTCTTCCGAGAAATGTTTGGCTGTGTTCTTTGGGGAAAAAACTTTCTGCCAAATGACGTTGGCAATGAAATTACGTTGCCCGAAAATCTCATCCATTACGAGCCGCAGGTTGGCAACTTCATTGTCATCAATGGAGATCCAGATAGTACCATCATCCGCCAACAGTCGTTTAAGTAATTGAAGGCGCGGATACATCATACAAAGCCACTTGTCGTGGCGGCAGAGATCTTCACCCTCCTTGCCTACTACCTCCCCCAGCCATTTGACAATTCGCGGGTCCTTGACATTGTCGTTATAGACCCAAGACTCATTCCCGGTGTTGTAAGGTGGATCGATATAGATGCAGTTCACCCGCCCCTCATACTGGGGTAATAAGGCCTTGAGAGCCTCCAGGTTATCGCCATGAATGATCTTGTTGTCACTCTCGGCCTCACCTGCACCATTAAAGGTATATTGCCGATCCAGAGTTTTCACCGGCACCTCCAGATGATGGTTGACAACCTGCTCCTTACCTTTCCAAATCAACTCCGGCATCCCGCTATTCCTCTATAAAAAAGTCAGAATCGATTTTTTTGATCTCGTAGGTATCCGCAATGGAAACCCCCAGATTATAGTCGATCATCAATTCCACCAACCTGCTGCCATCGATCAATACCACCTTGGGATCAATGGTCGAGACATAATGTTCTGCATCCCTGGTAAAATTTCCTGTGGTAATGAATACGCCTTTCTTAGCCCGCTGACCGTGGAGAGCGCCGACAAATTTCTGAACCTCAGGCCGACCTACCGATCCCTGCCACCTTTTGGCTTGGATATAAATGACATCGAGGCCCAACTTGTCTTCCTTAATGATACCGTCAATGCCTTCGTCCCCACTTCGGCCCATGGCCCGACCGGCATCCTTGATCGAACCACCGTAACCCATTTCGACCAAGAGCTTAACCACCAAGTGCTCAAAGAACTCCGGGGTGTTACTTAAGATGTGGGCGTGAAGTTCACTGGCCAGACTGTTGCGAAGTTCCTGGTAGGCGCTTTCGAAAACTTCTTCCGGGGTCGAGGTCCGTTCATCATCGCTGGAGGTATCTATAACTTTATCTTGTTTATTGCCCGTGGTGTGAAAGTCGACAAACTCAGAGTACTCCTTTAACTGCTTAACCCTGAGAGTTGTTGGGTTTGCCCGCAATAACTCTTTGCCCCGTTCCGTAATCCGAAAGAATCCCCGCTTGGGTCGCTCCAGAAGAAGGGCCTTGGCCAGATAGACATTGGCCCAGGCTACCCGATTTTTAAAAGTGGTTTGCTTGCCGCTGGGCAACATCTCTGCCAGGTCGTCATCACTCAGCTTGAAAACTTCTGCCATAGCGGTATACGAATCTTTTAAGCTGTGGGTTTCCCCGTCTGCGCTTAGTTTCAAGAGCGGCAGGAAGAAGGATTGGAAATCGGGAACGGCCATAGCCTATCTCCAAGCTAATTAATTATGTGAATACCTGTGACGTCTTTCCCAGGTGATTAGTCAAGATATTTCCAAACAATATTGAATAACAACCTAACGATATATTTTGGTTTTTAGTCTGTGCTAGGGAATAATGCAATAAAGTCTTGTCGGGCCGGAGAAGGCGGATAATAGGATTGAGGTGGTTTAGGGCTTTTCCTGAATTACTGTTGACGGTGGCGCCCATTGCCTCATCAACGGATTGGAACTATGGCTTCGTCTTTTCCGTCAGCTGCGGTAGCTAGCTATCGCTGGGAGCAAAAAAAAACCCGTATGGAAGCCGGAAGCGGTTTCCATGCGGGGTTGTCTTTTTTAATGGGCTGATGTCAATCAAATAGCTCGATCATCTCCATGAATGTATGTGCTTATTGTTGGTGATAAAAATAAAGTACCAACAAAGGTACCAACAAATATTATTAATGAAACTCAAATTAATATTTTTTACACTATACCCACTTTTGGAAAATACTTACTCGATTTATTCCGTATCAATACCAACCAGACAAGTTTTTAGTGAGACAATCCATACATCAGTTTAGTGCATAATTGAAAATAGAGTTTGTCATTTTGTCGAAGTTTTCTGGTTGTTTTCAGCATTGGGCAACAAGTTGCCACTCCCACCTAATTTTTTTTCTCTCAATAATCGGTAATCTCGCTGTTTACTGAGGTTTCTCAGTCTGTCTGGTCAATTCCCCTGGTGTAAAAACAAATTTTTACCTGCTCAAAATAATCATAACGGGCTTTCCACCATCTTGAGTACAGCACGAAATTCTCATGTCAATACTGACGTTTTGACTAAGAATTTCTTCTGGTCACAATCAATCCTGGATACAACGGACACTCTTGCCACTAGCACGCTCGCTGCTCATCAATCGCACACTGCGGGTGTAGAAGGCGAGGCAACGAGCGTAATAGCCGGTGTTACTAGCAGTGGCCGAGCTGCTCCAGTAGTTGCCCTCGGGATCTGGGGCGTAGTAAGTTTGGCCGAATGAGTTGCGACTCGGGCCCGACACAAGCTTTAAGGGAGAAGCAAAGGCCCCCCTTCGATTATCCCAGGACCACGAAGCCACCTCGACCTCCCATTCCGTCACCGTCGGCAAACGGAATCCAGCCGGACAAGGATTGTTGATCCCTGAAACTCCCTGCCAGAGAGTATCATTATTTGGGGACCGCCAATCATGCGGGTAGCTGTATCCTGTTATAAAATTGCCATGCCCAGGAGTATCAGACGTACTGAGAGTGGAAGTGGTAGGACTGTCACGTTTTTCATGACCATCTGTTCCACGCCCCCACTGATACAGATCACCATAAGCTTCAGCATCATCAAAGCTGGTAGCAACTTGGGAGGCACCCAGATTTCGATCCATCCAGACCTGTCCGGCCGAAGTAACGGTACCGGGAGTTGAAGAGACCGCATCCCCACCGACACAATCCTGATCAATGCCGTCATTGGCCACGTCAGTCGCACCGGGATGAATGGTGGCGTCGGCGTCGTTGCAATCCACTACGGGAGAAGCCAGCTCGTCAAGATAATAATAACCAGCGGGGCGCGCACACTGGAAACCTGTCATGGTGCCGTTCGTATAGCCATCGCCGTCAACATCCTGAAACCAGGTGGTGCCGGGGTTGATATTCGCATTGGTATCATCACAGTCGCCGGCGTTTTCCGAGTATCCATCACCGTCTTTATCCCGATCCGGATCGTTTGTTCCATCCACATACGTGAACGATGCATCGGAAGCATCCCATACATCGGCAGCCTCAATCCTGACATAAAAACGCCAATCATTTGCTTCGGTCAGGCCGGGAGGTATGGTAACAATCTCATGACCATCATTAGAGGTTGATGCGCCGTGCTCAGTAAATCGATACCAATTGACATTATCAGGTACCGTGACATCTGCCGCAACCGACCCACGTTTCATGGAAATAACAACTCTATCAGATAAAAATGCACCGGTAGTACTCCAGGTTAAGTAAGTTCGCGATTCTGAGTTAAAAGATTGGGACACATTGGGGGATGTCAAGACAATCGTTGTCGGCTCAGAAATTTCACCCTGGGACTGGAAGACTACAAGTGCATTAATTATATCAAACGCATCATATGACAGCCTGAAATAGCCACCTTCACCCCAATCATTTCCCCAGCTGTTTTTTATTATAAGACATTGCGCTGCATCGTCGTACCCGACAACTAAGACGGCATGGCATTTATCATATTGCACAGCCGAAGACACCGGGGCATAAATACCGGACATATACGCATAAAAATCACTATAAATATCTATGGAGGCGACAACCGGCCCATACTGAAATAGATATTCTTTCAGGGAATCACGTGAAATAAATCTCCAGCCATCAATATGGAACACGTTACTTTCCCAATCGGGACACTTATTGTTACAACTTCCATTAGCAGCAATGTAATTATAACATGTCTCGTATGATATACCGGTGGTGTATAAATAATCAGCTGCCATTGCCAGGGAACCGCCGCCACAATCACCATCACTACATGACAACATCATCTGTTCTGAAAGATCAAAATCAGGGCCGAATTGACCTGGATTATTTATCAATACGCTGGATTCAAGTGCTGCGGTTGCAGCAAACGCCCAGCACGACCCACAATGATCTTGATATTTAACCTCGGTAACAAAATTACCAGTTGCCGTGGATCGCCAATCAAAGGAAGAGGGGATTGCAGTAGTTATCGCACGAGAGGTTCGGCTGGTTGTTTGGGTTGTTACACTATCAATCTTAAATGTTCCGGCCAGTTTTGCTTTTTCTTCTTCCGGCAGAGAAAATATAGGATTATCGCCCGCGATCCATTTGGCCCCGTTCGCTGCTAATTCTTCCTGGATAGTAACGAGCTCTGCAGCTTGGCTCGTAGTATTTGCATTAGAAGTGGTTGTAGTACTATGTGTGGTTGTTGAGGTTGTATTGGAAGTCGCTGTGCTACTACCGCCGCCACCACAACCAGCAACAATCAAAGCAAGGAAGCCCAGGACGAATACGATGAATAATTTCGTTCGATTCATTTTATCCTCTAAAAGTATTTGTAAATAAAAGAAATATATAAAGAGATCATTTTCATTAACCGATATCTGCCCTTTTGTCTTGTCAGCATTCGCCCTATTTATCTGTCATCCTTTGTCCTACAAAGCCTAACCGACCTCATTTATCAAACAGCCATGAACCTCCTTATCCTCTATCCCCAGATACCTCATGGTTACCGCCGGATTGCTATGGTTATAACGTTTGGCAATGATCTCAAAGCCAACCCCATATTCTGTTCTCTGAATACTTGCGGGACCTCCTAAGAAATTAAATAACTCAATCGAAGTTCTTATTCATGGGTAGATTTCATATTCTTGGTGTGCTGGTTATTTAGTTATTTAGGAGCGCAAAATCGGCATCGCACTTATCGGGAAGAGGCTTCGATCATATGCTTCCAAACACTAATGACAACCTTCTCAGGAGGTCTGTTGACTTTGTGTCGTTGTATATCATTCCTCAAAAGCCGACTTGCCCCCTCGCCTGGTGGTAAACTTGAGTTGAGCCAAGCAAAGACGCGACCGTATGCCGTGTAAAACGGCTGTAATTCCAGTCAGTTAAAGTCTGGCGCAAGGAGTTGTCCGTACACCTTGCTAGCGACCGGAGGCAGCGTCCGGGTAACCGGGGGTTGTGAGTCTCCGTGTGGCAAAGTCGCAGGCC
>JAHJAA010000030.1 GCA_018814305.1 Pseudomonadota bacterium | reverse complement strand
TTGTTTTGATGCGGGATCGGCTCATTTTTTTCTTTTTTTTCTGCTTGAATTTGATCGTCCGGTAGATCTTCTTTGAAGATTGGGCAGAGGGTTCCTGGGGTATAGGTCCGATAGGCTGGGTCGTTTCCTGTTTTATGACATTGGAGGCAGAGGCCGATTCGAAGGATCCGGCGGAGTTCCTCCCGGTTGAATGGTCGGAGATCGGGTCTCGCACTTTTTTGTAGTGGTGTGCCGTTCAGATCCACATATCCATCCAGAGGGGGAGTGAGGCCTGCGCCGGTGTCGATTCCCCGATTCAAAGGAGTGAAGTGCCACTCTTGGTTTTCCCGGCGAAGGGTGCCTTCTCCGAGCCCGATGCTTTTTCCCGAGGTATGACAATCGATGCAGGTTCGTCCCCCTTTCTGGGTGGTGTGGGGATTCAAGGCCGCCATGGTCAGGGAGTTGAACTGTTGCTCGGGTTCGCCCTGTTCGTTGACCACGGTGATGATATCCTGGCAGCCGGGGGTGACAATGACCACCCGGTTGTTCCAGATCGCCAGCATCGGCTGCTCGTACCTTAGATAACTTCTACCTTCTTCCCACCATCCCGGGGTTTCGGTGAGGGTCAATTTATCCAGATGGGTTTCCCGCCGATCCAATTTGACATGACACCCGTAACACTGGGGCGCCCAGCTCGAATGGCATGACTCGCAAGATAGCCTGCTGTGTCCCTTGGCATTACAGCTTTCCGGTTTCGGTTGTTTCAGGGGATGTTTTTTTTCGTCGAGTTTTGAAATCAGTAGAAAGTGGTCTCCTTCAGCCACAATGTTGTTGAGCTGTTGGTTTTTTCTGGTGGTGCCCGGATTGCTACTATGGCAGGTAATACACCGGATTTCCAGTTGTTCTTCGTAATGGGCGTAACGGTTGCCGTCACCCATAATCTCATTCCTGGTATGGCAGTCGATACAGGCCATCCCTTGTCGATGGTGGATGTCGTCCTCGAGCTCCAGGTAGAAGCGGTCGCCGGGTAGTCGCTTATTGGATAACCCCCCGTTTTCATAAGGGGTACCGTACCCCTCCGCTTCGTAGATTCCCTGGTAGGACGTTCCCACCCGGCCAGATCGGTTATGACAACGGGTACAGGTCGCCACCGGGATCTTTTTGCTGATCAGGGGGTGGGGCTTGGCGGTGGGGGAAGGGTTGGTGATCTTCCCAGGAATGGAATGGCAGGCGATACAGCCCCCGCCTTTTTCATTGAAAAACCGGGGGGCATCGGGCAGGTCGTTTTTCTGCTTCCAGAGATGACAGGTGGCACAGAGCTTCCGGTAATAGTCCAGGGCCAGTGAATTTTCTCCGGAGGCCAGGAGTTGTTCCACCGAAAAATCACCGTTCTGGGTAGCTGTTTCTCCCCAGTAATACCGCATGGTGGCGATAATGCCCCGGTTGGTGGCCATCAGAGAGTTTTTGACCTTGGGTCCGTCAACCCCATGGCATCCTTCGATCCCGCAGGTTTGATCGACCACCCGAAGATCCCCGGGATTAATCACCATGTCCAGGTGGGCCTCGATTTTGGTGATGGCCCGGGCGTTGCCTAGATGACATACTGCGCATCCCATGATTGCGGGGGCATGGGCGGGTCCGGGATTTTCACTTTGGTGGCAGGAGAGACACATGTCGATCCTTCCGTCGGTGAGTTGTTCAAGTCGGGGTGGGCGTTGGGTCAGATTTTCTTTGACGATCAGTCCCAGAGCGACCAGGAGAATCAGCAGGACGGCAAGGCGGGTGGTATCAAGCGTTTTCACGATAGTTCTCGGCAGTGGGGTAACGCCGGCCATAACCAAAGGCCTTGCTGGTGACCTTTAGACCCATGGGCGCCTGTTTTCGTTTGTATTCATTGATCTTGATTCGTCGGATCACATCATGGACCGTCTCCGGTTGAAAGCCCATGGCGATGATCTCGTTTATGCTCCGATTTTCCTCAAGCCAGGCCTTGAGAATCTGATCAAGGATCTCATAGGGAGGAAGATCATCCTGATCGATTTGGCCTGGGGCCAGTTCCGCGCTCGGTGGTTTCTGGATGGTTCGTTCCGGAATGATGATCTGGCCATGGTTGACGTGGTGGGCCAGGGCGTAGACCATCTGCTTGGGGACGTCGGAAATAACCGCCAGTCCCCCGCTCATATCGCCGTACAATGTACAATAGCCTACGGCCATTTCCGATTTATTGCCGGTGGTCAAAAGCATACAGCCCAGCCGATTTGATACGGCCATGAGGAGATTCCCGCGAATTCGGGCCTGAATATTCTGGTCGGTCAGGTTGTTGTGCAGATCCCCCAGCATGGGATGAAGGGTCTGACGAAACAACTGAAACAGCTCGTCGATGGGGATGACCTCGAATCGGATCCCCAGATTGAGGGCTAGCTGCCGGGCATCATCAAGACTTTCTTCCGAGCTATAGGGCGACGGCAGGGCGATACCGGTGATGTTGGAGGGTCCCAGGGCCTCGCAGGCGATGGCGGCGGTAAGGGCGGAATCGATTCCCCCGGATAGTCCGATGACTCCGGTCTGGAAACCACATTTGGTGACATAGTCACGGGTTCCCATCACCAGGGCCTGGAAGATATCATCGATCTCGTCCGTTGGGGCGAAGTGTTCGGGAAGCCGCTTGGTTCCGGTCAGAGTTTCGGTATCGATCATCAGCAGGTCTTCCTGAAAGGCCGCCGCCATATGGACAAGCCCTCCCTGTCGGTCCACCGCCAAGCTGCGACCGTCGAAAAGCAGGGAGTCCTGGCCTCCGACTTGATTGATATAGAGGATCGGGAGGCTGTATTTTCGGCTGATGGTGGTGAAAATTCTGTTCTTGATCACCTGTTTGCCGAGTCGGTATGGTGAGGCGGAGAGGTTGATCAGGAGGTCGGCAGTACCGTTTAGCGGTTCAAGTAGTTCAATCACTGGATCCACCGGGTAGAGCTGGCGATCGGAAATATCCTTATCGTTCCAGATATCCTCGCAGATAGTGATCAGCAGGGTCAGGCCCTTGTAGTGGAGCGGCTTACCCGGGCCGCCGGGTTCAAAATAACGGGACTCGTCAAAAACATCGTAGGAGGGGAGTAAGCGTTTATGGCATGAGGCCAGGACCTGGCCATCTTCAAAAACGATGGCGCTGTTGTGCAGAGCCTTTCCGGGGTTGGTGGTATGTCGGGTAATGGCCCCGACGATGACCCCTATTCCTTTGATTTGATTGATGAGAGAGTGCAGGGCTTTTTCCTGATCCTCGATAAACGATGGCCGCTCTAATAGGTCCTGGGGGGGATAGCCGCTGATGGCAAGTTCTGGGAAAATCACCAGGTCGCACCCCTGGTGGGCAGCGTTTTTTGCCCAGGATCGGATTCGTTCACAGTTGCCGGTGAAGTCGCCGATGAAGGGATTGATTTGGACTAATGCTATCTTCATGCGCTCTCGTACGAGGGAGGGAAAGGGACGACCGAAACACAAATCGTTTCAGCCTTTTAGTCCGTCCATTTTCGTAGGGCCGATGATGCCACACCCTTGGATGGTTCGAAAATGAAGCAATATAGCATACCCGGAGTAAAAAATGTTGGTAAAAAAATGTGGTCATGATTACTAATGAGGGTTTTCTAAGAGCGATTTATCTGGGGAAGTGATGTTTCCCTCCTCCAGAAAAAAAGTTTTTGAATCCAGGTGGCACCTTATCAGTAATTTTCATGTTTTTTGGGGAAGACTTTGCAAAAGTAGTTTGATTTTAATCGCTGAGATCCTACTCTTTGCAAGAGGCTCAGCAGTAAGGTCCTTATTCAGGACTTAACTTGCTTTCCAGTTAATCTGGGTTAGGTATTGTTGCTTATCCCATATAGAGGTCAGGAGACTGCTGATGCAGAAATATTTTATCCTCGATACCAATGTTTTGTTGCACAATGCCGAAAGTATCACCTCATTCGATGACAATGTGGTGGTGCTGCCCATGTCGGTCATCGAGGAACTGGATCGGTTTAAATCCAGCAATAACGAATTGGCCCGTAACGCTCGGCAGGTTATCAGGGAACTAGATCGTCTTCGGGGTGAGGGGTCTTTAGGTGAAGGTGTCCCCATGGGCAACGGTGGGACCTTGATGATCTATCATGAGAAGAAGCTCGTTGATCATGGGCTGGATATGAGGGTCGCTGATAACCGAATCCTTGGGGTTGCCTACACCCTGGCCGCAGAAGGGAAGAAGGTTATTTTCGTCTCCAAAGACATCAATGCCCGGCTTAAGGCCGATGCCCTGGGCTTGGAGGTGATGGACTTTGAGAAGCAGAAGGTCAATATCGACGAACTTTTTTCCGGCTATTGCCTGCAGAAGGTTCCGGGGGCGGTGATCGACGAATTCTATGCCAAAAAGCGGGTTGAACTTACTTCTTGTTCTGTGTCGACCAATGAATTTGTCCTCATGCAGGACGAAGTTGATGAGAAACATTCCGCCATCGCCCGGGGAGGAAGTGAAGGAGTTCTGGTTCCTCTGAACCCGGATTATAACGAGGCCTATGGCTTACACCCCAGAAACAAAGAGCAACGGATGGCCTTTGAACTGCTCATGGACCCTGCGGTGCAACTGGTCACCATGGTCGGTCAGGCTGGAACCGGCAAGACCTTGATAGCCCTGGCGGCCGGGATGGAGGCTACAGTCTACAATCAGCGATATGATCGGATTCTGGTATCTCGGCCGATTATTCCCATGGGCAAGGATATTGGCTACCTCCCCGGTGATAAAGATGAGAAGTTGTCCCACTGGATGCAACCGATCTTTGACAATTTGACCTTCCTGTTGAGCAGTAAGGGGCGTAAGGAGAAAGAGGGCGAGGATGTCTCGGCCAAATTGAAGATCGAAAAATTACTCCATGACAACGTCATTGAGCTCGAGGCCCTCACCTACATCCGAGGGCGTTCCATTCCCCGGCAGTATGTGATCGTTGACGAGGCTCAGAACTTGACTCCTCATGAGGTTAAAACCATCATCAGCCGGGCCGGAGAAGGGACCAAGGTGGTCCTGACTGGAGACCCCTATCAGATTGATAATCCCTATCTTGATTCGAGCAGTAACGGTTTGACTTATACCGCCGAGCGGATGCGCGGCCAGGCCATCCACGGTCATATCACCTTGCATAAAAGTGAACGAAGCGTCTTGGCAGGCCTCGCCGCTGAGTATCTGTAAGATGTGTGGGACTTCCTGAGGGGGAAGTCTTTTTTAAAATGAACTTTTTCCCCGGACAATAATTGACTATACTATTATTTCGGCAGGGAAATAGGGCTTGGGATCGGTAGTTCGATTGATGGATCGACAATTCCCTTCTGTTTTTGGCCTGGAGTGAGGGGTTTTATCTCCGCTCCAGAATCTATAGGTCATTTCCGCAAGAACGTTTGGTAATTTTATGAGTGGTGAGGAGAAATATCATGGACTTTGAAGCGAAATGGATTGCCTGGGAAGTGACGCGGCGCTGCAACCTGAAATGTGTGCACTGTCGCTCCTCTTCGGAGTTGGAGGCCAAAGGGCATCCTGATTTTTCCCTTGATGAGGCGAAGCGGGTCCTGGACGATATTTCCTCATATGCCTCACCGGTGATCGTTCTTTCCGGTGGAGAACCCCTGTTGCGACCCGATGTTTTTGATATCGCTAAGTACGGTGGATCCAAGGGGCTCCGGATGTGTATGGCCACCAACGGCACCTTGGTAACCGAGGAGATTGCTGATCGCATCAAGGAGGCCGATATCAAGATGGTTTCTCTCAGTCTTGACGGGGCCAGTGCTGCGGTTCATGATAATTTTCGAAATGTGCCAGGGGCCTTCGAGGGGACCCTGAACGCCATGAAGATTTTCCGGGAGAAGGGCATAAAATTCCTGGTGAATTCTTCCTTCACTAAGCGAAATCAGGAAGAGATCCCTAAGCTGTATAAGTTGGCCAAGGAACAAGGGGCCACCGCTTGGTATATGTTCATGATCGTTCCCACCGGTCGAGGTGAGGAGATCATGAGTGAGTTGATCTCCAAGGAAGATTACGAGGAACTGCTCAAGTGGCATTATGAAATGGAGAAGCAGGAAGAGGAGATGCTGGTTCGGCCCACCTGCGCTCCCAGCTATTATCGGGTGGTGTTGCAGCAGGCCAAGGAGCAGGGGGATGATTATAAACGTCGAACCCTGCAGTTTTCCACCGGTGGTTCAAAAGGGTGTCTGGCCGGTCAGTTGATTTGCCTGCTCGACGTGGATGGTAATGTCCTGCCCTGCAGTTACTTTCCGATGGCGGCCGGTAATATCAGGGAACAGTCATTTAAGGAGATCTGGGAGAATTCGAAATTGTTTCAGGATCTTCGAGACTTCAAAAGTTATAAAGGGAAATGCGGAGCCTGTGAATATGTAGGCGTCTGCGGTGGTTGCAGGGCTCGTGCGTATGCGGTGACCGGTGATTATATGGGGGAAGAACCCTTCTGTAGCCACACTCCGTTTAGGATGACTAAGTGAATTGGTGAGGGGTGAGGGGTGAGGGGCATATTCATCTCAATTGTTATGTCCCGGAACGTTATCCTTATTCGCCTTACTATAAATTTTGGAAAACTATTTTATTTGAGTTGGGGAGATACTGAATGAGAACTGAATTTTTAAAGGCCTGCAAGGGCGAGAAGACGGAATATACACCCATCTGGATTATGCGGCAGGCCGGACGTTATCTCCCGGAATACCATACCGTGCGCAGTAAGGGGACCTTTCTGGAACTGTGTAAGAGTCCGGACCGGGCCGCTGAGGTGACCCTTCAACCGGTGGATATCCTCGGGGTGGATGCGGCCATTCTTTTTTCCGATATTTTGGTACCCCTTGAAAAGATGGGAGCCCCCCTTGAGTTTCAGGAGAAACGAGGGCCGGTTTTCCCCAACCCGATCCGCGATCAGGCTGCAGTGAATGCTCTAGGTATTCCTGATCCGGAAGAGGATCTTGGCTATGTTATGGAAACTATTCGTATTTTACGGAAGGAACTGGCCGACAAGGTGCCGTTGATCGGTTTTTCCGGTGCCCCTTTTACCCTTGCCACCTATCTTATCGAAGGGGGTTCTTCAAAGAATTATTTGACCACCAAGCGGATGATGTACGAGGCCCCTGAGCTATATAGTCAGCTCCTGGACAAGATTACCGAATGTACCATCGTCTATCTGAAAGGCCAGGCGGCGGCCGGTGCCCAGGCCCTGCAGATTTTTGATTCCTGGGTCGGGGTATTGGCTCCTTGTGATTATCGGGAATTCGCGAGACCGTATGTTGAAAGGATCATTAAGGCCTTGAAGGAAGTGACCGATATCCCCTTGATTTATTTTGCCAATAATGGAGCTACCCTGCTTGATCAAACCAGAGAATGCGGGGCGGATGTCCTGGGTTTTGACTGGAGGATCGAGCTGGATGAGGCGGTTCGCCGGGTAGGCCCGAACATCTCGATCCAGGGGAATATGGATCCTCTGGCCCTGTTCCTGCCCGAAGACAAACTTGAAGCCCGAGTCCGGAGGGTTTTGGAACAGGCGAAGGGAGCCCGGGGGCATATCTTTAATCTGGGTCATGGGATAGTGCCCGAGGCCTCACCGGCCAAAGCCAAACTTCTGGTTGATCTGGTTCATCGGATCAGTAGAGAAATGCGGGGATGATTCCTTCCGTTCCCGAATGTTTTCGGCTGATGAGCCGGTACGGGATGCTTGAAAATATTCGGGACCACTCAATAATCGTGGCCCGGGTGGCGGCCCTGTTGGCCGAGCAGGTCAATCGGGCGGGATTGCAGCTTGCCCCCGACTTGATAGTTGCTTCTGCTTTATTGCATGATATCGGCAAAACCGCCTGCCTGGATAATGATCTTGACCATGCCCTGGAGGGAGAACGGATCTGCCGGGAGCACGGGATGCCGGAGATTGCCGCAATCGTCGGCGATCATGTCCGACTCCGGAATTTTGTTTTGCCCAGGATAACCGAAAATGAACTGGTGTTTTATGCCGACAAGAGGGTAACGCACGATCGGGTGGTTTCCCTTGATCAACGAAGGGTCTACATCATCGAGAGGTATGGCCGAAACGATCCGGCTCGGCGGGCCGCTATTGAACGTCATTGTCGACGTTGGCAATCCCTTGAGGACGAAATATTTAGGTTTATCGAGTTTTCCCCCGCGGAACTGGCTGTCTTGGTCGATCCGGATCCGTCAAATTGTAAGTACCTTTCTGCCGGCGAGTCGACGACCTGTATGACATCCGCTGATTAACAGAGATACGATGCTGACTGTAGCGTCATGGGGTGGGCAATTGAACGGTCGAGGTGACCTCAGTCAAGAGGGAGTTTATGGTTTTCGAGCATGACGATCAAGATAAAATCGGGGTTGTCCTTCTCAATCTGGGTGGGCCGGAACGATTGGAAGACGTGGAGCCGTTCCTGTATAATCTGTTTTCCGATCGGAAGATTATCCGGTTGGGGCCCTGGTTTATGCAGAAATTTATCGCCCGGAGGATTGCTCGGAAGCGGGCTCCGAGCAGCCGGGAATCGTATCGATTGATCGGTGGCGGTTCTCCTTTGGCTCGGATTACTGTCGGTCAAGGGGCTGCCCTGGAGGAGCTTTTGGCCAGTCACGGCCGATTCAGGGTGGGTGTTGCCATGCGATATTGGTCACCATCCTCAAAACAAACCTTGGCTGCCATGGACGATGAGGGTATTCAGCGGATTGTTGCCCTGACTCTCTATCCCCATTACTCCGTAGCCACTACCGGCTCCTCACTTGAGGCACTCCGCGAGGCGGCCCGGGAACTGCCCTCTCCACCGGAGCTGGCCATGGTGGCGTCCTGGCCCGATCAGCCGGATTATATCGAGTGTCTGGCTGCCAGTATCCGTTCTGGGTTGGGTAAATTCAATGGCACCAAAGTCGAACTGGTTTATAGTGCCCACAGCTTGCCAGTCAAGTTTATCGAAGAGGGAGATCCCTATCTGGACCATTTGCAGCGAACGATCAAGGCCATTGAGGACCGCACCGGCCTGGTCGGGCGGCTCTGTTTTCAGAGTCGGAGTGGGCCTGTTGAATGGCAAGGGC
Organism: Pseudomonadota bacterium; assembly: GCA_018814305.1. Classification (GTDB taxonomy): domain Bacteria; phylum Desulfobacterota; class Desulfobulbia; order Desulfobulbales; family JAGXFP01; genus JAHJAA01. The sequence continues at coordinate 80,897 of JAHJAA010000030.1, read as the reverse complement.
CTTCTACTCCGGAGCTGTTGGCCCAGTTGTCACGTGAAGGGTGCAAAAACGCCTTGGTCGTACCCATTAGTTTTGTCTCCGATCATGTTGAAACCTTATATGAGGTGGATATGCTTTACCGGGACCAGGCCCATGATCTCGGTATTCGCCTTGAGCGGGTTGAATCACTGAATCTGCAGGAGGGCTTTATTGTGGCCCTGCGGGAACTGGTGATCGAGGCGTGCCGTAAGAAGGGGTGGTTGGCTTGACGGAATCGGAGCAACGAACTCTGCTGCTGGTTTGTGTGGATATTTGTACTCTTTAAGCCTGTTTCTTGTAGTGGCAAAATTCTCTTTGATCTAGGAGCCTGTCGAACTTTCGTTACGATTCTCTAAGTCCGATAGTCTCCTAGTTTTTAAAAAAAAATCCCTGAAAATTGAATAATGTCAGAAAAATGTGAGATCGGTTAGATATAAGCCCAATAGTTGGCCATTCTTAAGAAGCTACATCCATAGAATTTTTAGCAGAGTTCATCTTGACCCCAAGGGTAAAAGAAATGATTCGGAAAGAGGGAGATTGACTGATCGGAAGTAGCGCCAGTTTTTTAAAGAAATTATTTTTGGCTTGTAGTAAATTATTGAGCATGAATCAATTCCGATATGCGAAGAGGGTATCCCGGAATTGAAACGATATCCCGAAGCGTTTTGTGTGGTTTATTCAGTTGGACCTGAATTTTTAGCATTTTTTTTTGGCTCGTATTATTACGTGTGGTAATTGAGTGTTCGATTGTTTTCGGGGTTGTGCTTTTATGAGGGTCGTCAAATAAGGTTTTCCCGCAAAGGAAACCTTAAGTGACATAAATGGGGACGACTAACGAATGGGTGAGGCAAAGGATGTCAGGATTTATATTACCGATGACCATGGCGTTGTTCGGCAGGGACTGAGGGGAATAATTGACGATACTCCTGGCTTAGCGGTATGCGGTGAGGCGGATGACGGGCGCAAGGCCTTGAATTGGCTCAGCCAAAATAGTAATTGCTGTGATGTGGTACTTCTTGATCTTTCGATGCCCGGCATGGATGGACTGGAACTCTTGAAGGAGCTCAAAAGAATCCGCCCGGATCTTGCGGTTCTTGTTCTGACCATGCATAATGATGATCAATATGCCATCCGCGTTATTCGCTCAGGGGCCATGGGGTATCTCTCCAAGGAGTGTTCCGGGGATGAAATCATCGAAGCTATCTTTACCGTGGCTTCTGGCAATATGTATATCAACGACATCCTTTCAGGGATCATGTCGAAAATGTTGGATAGTAAAAGTGTCGAGGCGCGTCATCAATTGCTTTCCGATCGGGAATTTCAGGTGATGAAAAAACTGGCTCGTGGTGACAAGGTCACTGATATAGCCCGCGAACTTGCCTTGAGTCCCAAGACCATCAGTACTTACCGGACGAGAATCATGGAAAAGATGAAATTTGATACCCATGCAGATGTGTTCCGGTATGCCTCGATTCATCGGCTCCTTGATTGAGAGTCATCCTGTTGATACCCTTGACCAAAACTATCTTATTGTTTTGTCGCAACATCGCTGACTGAAGATGACACGATCCTAAGTTTGTCACTTTTCCTGGATTTTGTTGTAGGACATTGTCCTACAACAAAATCAGCATTTCGCTGACAGACATGAATTTGAAATCCGGTTAAATTCTTTTTCAGGAAGCAATTCCTAATCCTTAACAGGGGGCTTTCCCCACCCCTGACCTCCTCTCTGGGGGCTTCACCTCCTCTTCTTGTTATATGGTGAAGCCCCCATCTCTTTTGGTACGATTCAGGCTTCGGGTCTCCTGTAAAACTTTTTTTGAAGACTTTTTTCTTGGTTTGTCTCAGGGAAGTTGCATTTTCAGGCCAACTTGTTTTAAACATTTACAGAGAAGTATCAGTTGAAAAGAGGGTTTAAACAGTTTTGGCTGGTTAATTTATTAATGGAATGTGGAGTTAACAATGATTTGTTCACCTGAAGTCAACGAAATGTGCCGGGTGGCCCGTGGAGTCAATCACGGTCCGGCCCCCATTCCCCAAGAAGGGAAATGGGTTCAGTCGAAAGAGATCAAGGATGTCAGCGGATTCAGTCATGGGGTGGGGACTTGTGCTCCTCATCAGGGTGCCTGCAAATTAACCTTGAACGTCAAAGAGGGAATAATCAGGGAGGCGTTGATTGAGACTATTGGTTGTACCGGGATGACTCATTCAGCCGCGATGGCTTCGGAGATTTTGCCAAGTAAAACCTTGCTTGAAGCCTTGAACACCGATCTGGTCTGTGATGCCATCAATGATGCCATGAAAAAAATATTCCTGCAGTTTGTCTACGGTCGGAGCCAGACCGCATTTTCTGAAGGTGGGCTCCCCATTGGTGCCGGGCTCGAAGATTTGGGTAAGGGATTGCGCAGTGTTTGCGGGACCATGTTCGGTACTGAGGTGAAAGGGCCGCGATGGATGGAAATGGCCGAAGGATACGTCACCGAATTGGCCCTGGACCAGAACGATGAAATTATCGGCTATAGTTTTGTGAATCTCGGGCTGATGATGGATGCCATCAAGAAGGGAGTTGAGCCTGGCGAAGCCTTGAGCAAGGCATCCGGGTCCTATGGTCGGTTTAAAGAAGCGGTGAGAACTATTGATCCCCGCTGTCATTAAGTTTTGGAGGCGAGAAAACGATGTTTGAAGGATACGAGAGACGGATCGGTCAGATTACCCCGGTCCTTGAAAAATACAGGATGAAAGATCTGAATGAAGCCAAGAATGTCTGTGATGGGATTGGTGTTGATGTCTACGCCTTGGTTAAGGGAATTCAACCGATCTGTTTTGAGAACGCCTGTTGGGCTTATACCATGGGTGCTGCGATTGCCATTAAAAAGGGGCTGAAGAGTGGCTCTGAAATTGCTGTCGCCATCGGCGAGGGACTCCAAGCCTTCTGTATTCCCGGTTCGGTTGCCGCTGAGCGTAAGGTTGGTTTAGGCCATGGGAATCTAGCGGCCATGCTCTTACGTGAGGAGACTAAGTGCTTTGCCTTTGTGGCCGGGCATGAATCCTTTGCTGCAGCAGAGGGAGCCATTGGACTTGCCCGTTCGGCTAATCGGGTTCGCAAGGAGCCGTTGCGGGTGATTTTGAACGGTCTTGGTAAGGATGCGGCCCAGATAATTTCCAGGATCAATGGTTTTACCCATGTGGAAACCCAGTTTGATTATGTCACTGGCGAACTCCATGTGGTCCACGAAAAGGCATATTCTGGAGGGGAGCGGGCCAAGGTCCGTTGCTATGGAGCCGACGATGTTCGTGAAGGGGTGGCAATCAATCACCTGGAGGGAGTAGATGTCTCCATTACCGGTAACTCCACCAATCCAACCCGCTTTCAGCATCCGGTGGTCGGGACCTACAAGAAGGAGCGCCTGGCCATGGGGAAGAAGTTCTTTTCCGTGGCCTCCGGTGGCGGGACCGGTCGGACGCTGCATCCGGACAATATGGGCGCAGGACCGGCCTCTTACGGGATGACCGACACCATGGGGCGGATGCACTCGGATGCCCAGTTCGCTGGTAGTTCTTCGGTGCCGGCTCATGTTGAGATGATGGGACTTATCGGAATGGGTAATAATCCCATGGTTGGGGCCACCGTGGCTGTGGCTGTGGCCGTGGAACAGGGCATGGCGTAGAATGGGCGCACTTTAATATGACCCGGTATGGTAGGACGATCCATACCAGCGATGAAGATATGCAAAAGGACCGGGGTTTCCCGGTCCTTTTTTTTGGGTCGGAAGAACTCTGAGGGATGAAGTTGTACATAGATCAATGACGATCCATGCGAATTATTGGCCGCCGACCAGAAAACGCCGCATCCCAATATTTAAGAGGAGACCAACACTGACCATCGAGGTGATCAGAGAGGACCCGCCATAGCTGAAGAATGGTAAGGGCATGCCAACCACCGGCAACAGGCCAAGGATCATGCCCAGGTTGATTACTGCCTGCCAAAATAGAAGTGCGGCAATACCGTAGGCCAGGAGGACCCCGAATTTATCACGGGCTGTTCCGGCGATTTTTAAGGCCATCAGGATCAGAAAAAAATAACAGGCTAAAAAACCGATCGAGCCGATGAAACCCCATTCTTCGGCCCAGATTGAAAAAGCGAAATCAGTATGGCGTTCGGGGAGAAAATTTAAATGACCTTGGGTTCCTTTGAGATATCCCTTGCCAAAGATCATGCCACTGCCGATGGCGATTTTGGATTGAATAATGTGATACCCAGTACCCAGGGGGTCTCCTTCCGGATCGAAGAGGGTTCGAATCCTTTGTTTCTGATAGTCTTTTAGGATGAAGAACCAGCCGGTCGGAATCATGGCAATGCCAGCTGAGGTCAGCAGCAGAACAGTTGTCCATTTTACCTTGACCAAGAGGGTCATGGAAATGAAGATAATAGTGAGCATCATGGCCGTGCCGAGATCGGGCTGTTTGAGAATCAGCAGAAAGGGGATTCCGGTAAGCAGCATGGGGATGATAAGTTCTTTCAGGGTAAAGCCCTTGCCAGTGTCCTTCCTGAAATAATAACTGGCCAGATTGATCACCAGGGCAAGTTTGGTCAGCTCAGAAGGTTGCAGTCTGACAAAACCAAGATTAATCCAGCGTTGGGTATTGGCAACTTTACCGCCGAAAAAGAGGGCGATACAGAGCAAAATTAGAATAAGAAAATAAATTGGATAATTGAGACTGATCAGAAACCGGTAATCAACACTGACAACGAAAAGGATCAGTGCGAAGCCCAGAAGAAAGTATTTTCCCTGGTTGATAAAAAAAGAGGAGGGTCCTGTCGGCGAGTAGGTGGCGCTGTATAGATTCATCATGCCCATGATGGCAAGCAGGATGACGGTGATAAGGATTCCCCAGTTGAAGTTGAGGAGCAGGCGTCGATCGAATTTGAACATGGGTTATGCGTCCTTTAGTGCCTTAGCAATAATTCTCATGTTTTTCATGGTAAGACGTTGAATAATCAATTTAATTTTACAACTTAGGGCTACAGCTAAGGTGATTGGCAAGGGCCTTAATTTATTTTCTAGTTTATCCGGGCCAGGGGTGTTAATCCCCCGAGTAGGGACTTTCGTCTCCACTCTGGTCTTTATCAACAATTTTGAAATACTCTTTGAGAATTTTTCGGGCCACTGGCCCAGCCGTTGACCCACCGTGGCGGCCATGCTCCACCAGAACCGTGACGGCGATTTCCGGTTTTTCAGCTGGAGCGTAACAGGTAAACCAAGCATGGTCACGGTATTGGTAGGGGATATCTGCCTCTTTCATATCCAGGTGTTGGGATCGGTGCACAACCTGGGCCGTGCCGGTCTTCCCGGCCACGGTTATCGACTGGAGTCGGGCCTTGGCTCCGGTCCCATGGGGGCCGTTTACTGCAGCGACCAGGCCTTTCCTGACCAGATCCAGATTTTTTGGGTCAAAATTAAATTCATGTTCCAGAACCGGTGCGAATGATTCGATAGTCTTGCCTTCAGGATCAGTAATTTTTTTCAGAAAAATGGGGAGGTATACTTTGCCCCCATTGGCCAAGGCTGATGTCATCTGATTGACTTGGAGGGGAGTGGCCAGATTGAAGCCCTGGCCAATGGAAATTGACAGGGTCTCTCCATCCTGCCATCGTTCTTTGTAGGTACGGACCTTCCATTCGGCAGTTGGGATAAGCCCGCTTTTTTCATTGTCCAGCTTAATTCCGGTTTTGCTCCCTAAACCGAGGAATCCGGCATATTTGGCAAGGGTGTCCACGTCCAGTTTTTGGCTCAACTGATAAAAGTAGACGTCGCAGGATTCAGCCAAAGCTTTATGCAGGTTGATGGCGCCATGACCGGATTTTTTCCAGCAATGGTAAGTGCGATTTCCAAACGGCAGGGACCCGGAACAATAAAAGGTTGTATCCTGGGTAATCACCCCTTCCTGGAGTCCAGCCAGGGCAGTGACGATTTTATAGGTCGAGGCCGGGGGATATTGTCCTTGGATGGATTTGTTGGTCAGGGGGTGCAGTGGATTGTTGAGCAGCTCATTCCAGTCGTCTGTGGAGATCCCGCCGACAAATTTATTAAGGGGCATGGGTGGAGTGCTGGTCAGGGCCAGGATTTTGCCGGTATTGACCTCTTGTACAACCACCGCACCTGTCTGGTCTGCCATGGCCGATTCGGCCCTTTTTTGGAGTGCGGCATCAATGGTCAGGTATATGTCGTTCCCTGGGAGGGGGGGCTCGACGTCAATCCTCTTTTTTTCGAAACCACGGACGTCGACCTCAAGAATAGCCTGGCCCATTTCTCCCCTGAGTTGGTGTTCGAAGAGTTTTTCCACCCCGAGCTTGCCGATCTTATCGCCGCCCTCATAGTCATTATCATTTTGAGCCTGGAGCTCTTGTTTGTTGATTTCACTGAGATATCCTATGAGGTGGGATGCCATATTGCCGAAGGGGTATGTTCTGGCTGGAAGCACTTCGATTCTGATGCCCGGAAGATTCAAGGTGTTATTTTCAATAAGTACGACCTTGTCCCAGCCGATGTCTTCCTTCAGGCGAAGAGGCTGGTAGTGGGGAGTGCCGGAGGCGTCGCGGATCCGGTCCAGCAAAAAAGACACCTCAATCCCAAGGATTGAAGCGAGTTTTTTAAATACTTCTTCCCGGTTTGCGGTGGTTTCCCTGGTCCAGACCACATTGAAACTCGGGCGATTGGCCACGATAATCGTGCCGTTCCGGTCCAGGATAGTACCGCGGGGAGCGACAATACGCAGCTTCTGTATTCGGTTTTCTCTGGACTGCTCTTCGTAATCCAGCCCCAGGTAAACTTGGAGAAACCAAAGTCGCAGGACCAGGATAAAGATGACAACGATGATGCAGATTATTGTTAAATCAAGGCGCTTTTTCAGAAGAAAAAGCTCGTGTTCATCAAGCTTGTTAAGCCTGGTGATGGTGTGCTGTATGTTTTTGATCGGTTTGTCGATTTTCATTGGATAAAACGGTTTCCCGACTTGGAGCGGTTTATGAAAAGTGAACGTTTCCGGCGGTCGGAAAATGTGGTTTGGACCAATGAAAGAACCTGGTAGGAGGGGAATGCCAATACGGCAATGATAATGTCCTGCAAAAGAAGAGAGCGCCATGACCATAGTACTTCACCGTCCGGGATGGTCAAGGTAACAAAGAGATAAATCGCCCCGCTCATCAACAGATAGCCTGCTGCTGCCAAAGGGGGTTGATGAGAGGCTTCATTGACGATAAGGTGGCGAGAGCTGAGGCGAATGACGGCATATAATCCTAGATAGATGATCGGATAGAGCCCGGGATTGATCCCAGCATAGATGTCCATGGTCAGGCCTAGGAGAAGCGTAATTGCCGCTCCTCGATAGACTTCAAAGCGAGAGGATAAGTAAATCACCAGGAGGAAGATCAGGTCAGGCTGACCGATCCAGTCGGGTAACATGGTCGTAATGCTGGTCTGGATTACCAGGAGAAGGGCGCCGATAGTTATGAAGATAAAAGTGAGCATAAATTCGGTATAGATAATTTGGGGTAATAAAAATGATCAATGGCCGGTTGCTGGTCAAGCCCAATTGAGTCTGGAAAACATAAATACGGATAGACTCCTAGATAAATAATATTTATTCTGCCAGTTTGTTTGGGGTCATTACAATGACGACATTTTCCAGCCTATTGAAATCAACGGCCGGGGTTATATCAATTTCAAGAAACATCCCTCGTCGGTTGCTGACAACGCTGCTGACAGTACCCACCGGGATGGCTTTCGGAAATGTCCCACTGAGTCCCGAAGTGATGACGGTATCACCGACTCTGACATCGGAATTTTTGACCACATATTGAAGTTTATAAGTGGAGCCAGTTCCCTTGAGGATACCCTGGGTCCTGCTCCGTTGCACCAGGACATCGATGGCGCTGTTGGGGTCGATAGCCTGGATGACCTTGGCATAATGGTTTGCCCCGTCAAAGATCTGTCCGACCACCCCTTCAACTGTAACCACCGGCATTCCTCTGGTCACCCCGGAGCTGGTTCCGCGGTTGATGGTCAATGTTTTGAACCATTGAGAAGGGTCCCGGCCGATTACTTGTGCGGTGAGGGTGGGGGCTGGTAGTGATTCCTTGAGGTCCAGTAGGCTGTTAAGTCTGAGGTTGGTGGCAAGGGCCTCCTGGTACTTGCTGTTCATCTCCTGATACTTTTTGATCTCCAGCCGCAATTGAAGATTTTCGGTGCGTACATTCCAGAGGGCCACATAATGTTGCCAGGTATTCACACCCAAATTACGTAGGCCGGTAACGCCGGTCTGGGCAGTGCCAAGAATTTCAAAAATTATTTTGTGGGGAGCGCTGAATTCGCGTTGTCCAATGGAGGATATGGTCAAAAAACCGAAAATAGTAACAAAGAAAATAAAAAAAAGGAATTTTCTGAGGGGACGAGATTTTTTGCCTCTTTTTCGCATCAAGAAGTTCCTGTTCGGGGTGGAAATGGCAGTGCCGAATGGACCGGGAGGGAGATTGGAGTTCGGTGGACCAAGAAGTTTTGTTTCGTTGCCAGTGGTATACAGCAGGCGTTTTAAATTTAATACTTGAAGGAATCGATTTCGCCGTGATCCTTTGATCAAATAAATTTAAGACCTCCCCCTCCGAATCGAATTCGGGGGGGGATTGGTGGGTCGAGATCAGTTGCTCATGACATCTTTGAGGTCGTTGATGTTTTCCAACGCCTTACCGGAGCCAAGAACCACCGAAGAGAGTGGATCATCGGCAATGATGATTGGTAAGCCGGTTTCTTCCATTAAACGCTTATCGAGATTTCTGAGCAGGGCGCCGCCGCCGGTGAGAACGATTCCCCGGTCGACAATGTCCGCTGAAAGTTCCGGGGGGGTAAGTTCCAAGGCCATCTTGACAGCTTCAATGATGGAATCGACCTGTTCTGATATGGCTGCCCGGATCTCGTTGGAATCGATAGTCATGGTCTTGGGGACTCCGGAAACCAGATCACGGCCCTTAATGTCCATGGTTTCATAGGGCGGTTGCGGCATCACATCGCCGATGGTGGTCTTGATAACTTCTGCGGAATGTTCACCAATAGCCAGGTTATGTTTGCGTTTAATATAGTGAAGGATTGCTTCATCCATCTTGTCACCGGCGACCCTTACCGAACTGGAGTATACGATGCCAGCCAGGGAAATTACCGCGACTTCGGTGGTGCCGCCACCGATGTCAACCACCATGTTGGCGCAGGGTTCGGTGATGGGGAGTCCGGAACCAATGGCCGCGGCCATTGGTTCATCTATGAGATAGACTTCGCGGGCACCGGCCGATTCGGCTGATTCGCGAACCGCCCGTCGTTCTACCTGGGTAATGCCCGAAGGCACGCTGATAATGATCCGTGGGTGGACCAGGGTCCGACGGTTATGAACTTTATTGATAAAGTAACGGAGCATGGCCTCGGTGACTTCAAAATCGGCAATAACCCCGTCTCTGATCGGTCGGATGGCCGTGATATTCCCCGGGGTTCGTCCCAACATCATCTTGGCGTCTTTACCAACGGCTAGAACTTTGTTGCTTCTGCCGTCCTGCCGTACTGCCACCACCGAAGGTTCCCGGAGGACGATTCCCTTGCCTTTGGCATAAACCAGGGTGTTGGCGGTGCCGAGATCGATGGCCAGGTCATTGGACAACCAACCGAAAAGTGAGTCGAATGGGAAAAGCATGTTATGAATTCCTTTTATAGGAGCATGGTTGGATTAAGATCAATCAAAATTCAATATTAAAAGTTATACAGTGCACAGTTGAAATTTCAAACGACTCTATCACGCTTGAAGAGTGGGAAGGAGTGCAATGATCACTGTGTAGAGGCATCGACTTGTAATAAAAAACCAACGAAACCTTTTCTTTTGCTAATATGATAAATTTGAAAAAAATATCGTGGTGATTTTTCGTTCCATAACGAAGATATATGGAACCTCGACAATGTAACAAACTCACTGTTGGTTGGCAAGAGAAATGGGTGAGCCGCTAAGGAAGAAAAATCTTGACAGTGCTTTCGTCTCCATGTTATTCAGATCGCGAAAATAACGTCGGGATCCGGTCTCATCAGAGGTCATCTGACTTATTGGATTTGGTTTCATTTTTACGGTTTGCCTTTGTGGGGCTATAGCTCAGCTGGGAGAGCGCTTGAATGGCATTCAAGAGGTCAGCGGTTCGATCCCGCTTAGCTCCACCACAACATGAAATAATCCTTTTTGGGAGGGCCTCAATGGTTTTTCTTAAAAGGTCGGCCCCTGCGGATCTTAATAAGAATTGGCCTTCTTTCTCTGCAGGGGTTTTGTTTTGTACAGTTGAAAAATTATGACCTCCTCAAAGGAATCCACTCCCGTTTCTCCTCAACTTAAGCCGGTTACCGATGAGGCCATCCTCAAGGTTGCCAAGGAAGTTGTGGTCAAGTTTATTGAGGTCGGTCGCCTCACTCCCGTAAATTTCGAAGAACATTTCCAGAAAATCTATCAAGCGGTTCGCGATTCAGTTCGTTCCTGACCTTGAGGAATTATCGTGATTCCACTCCTTCTTGATCCGGCCCTGAATTTCTTTCCGGATTTCGTCCGGCATATTCACCTCATGGGGATTTGTGGAACCGGGGTCGGTGCCCTGGCCGCCATGTTGAAAGAGGCCGGCTACCAGGTCAGCGGCTCGGATCAGGCGGTTTATCCGCCCATGAGCGACTTCCTGGCCGGTCAGGGTATCGCGATTCACGACGGATATGACGGTGCCAATCTTGAACCCCGCCCGGACCTGGTAGTGGTCGGGAATGTGATTCGCGCAGTTAACCCGGAGGCCATAGCTCTAGCCCATGCGGGTATTCCGTATCTCTCCATGCCCCAAATTCTCGCCCATTGTTTTATTCGTGATCGGTTGTCCCTGGTCGTTGCCGGAACCCACGGAAAAACAACCACTTCGTCTGTGTTGGCGACCCTGCTTAATGATGCCGGACGAGATCCCGGTTTTTTGATCGGCGGGTTGGTTATGGCCTTTGGTCGCAACTATAACTTGGGACAGGGGGATTGTTTTGTCGTTGAGGGGGATGAGTATGACACCGCGTTTTTTGATAAAGTTCCCAAGTTTCTTCACTATCGCCCCCATACCGTAATTCTTACCAGTGTCGAATTTGATCATGCCGACATCTATGCAGATCTTGCGGCGGTCAAAAAATCTTTTATGCAACTGGTTTCGATTATTCCTCCGGAGGGAAAACTTATTGCCAATCTGGATGACCCGGTAGTTCAGGAAATTACCGAGTTGGCGCAGTGTCCGGTTGAGGGGTATGGTTTGGCGGAGGGTCGGGATTGGCGCCTTGTCGAGGTTCAGGTCGGGCTGACTGGCACTGAGTTTTTGGTTCATCACCGGGGCCTGGATTTTGGACGTTTCCGAAGTATTATGCCTGGAGTGCACAACGCCTTAAATAGTTTAGCGGTGATCGCCGTCCTTGATGGTTTGGGAGTGGGGAAGGATGATATCCGTCGTGGTCTGACAGGGTTTGGTGGGATAAAAAGGCGGCAGGAAGTCAGGGGGGTGGTCGATGGAATTACAGTTATCGATGACTTTGCCCATCATCCCACAGCAGTCAGGGAGACCCTGGTTGCCCTTCGTGCAGCCTATCCCGGGCGTTTGGTGGCGGTTTTTGAGCCAAGGACCAACTCAAGTCGACGCCGGATCTTTCAAGATGCCTTTGCGGGATGTTTTGACGCGGCTGATCTGGTTGTGGTTCGTGAACCGGAACCCCTGGTTGGTATTGCTGAGGAAGAACGGTTTTCTGCTCGTCGTCTGGTTGCTGACCTCAGTGGACAGGGCGTGAAGGCCTGTTATTTTCCCGATACCGATGATATTTTGAGCTATCTTTTTGAGACCAGTCGGTCGGGAGATATAATAGCGATATTATCCAACGGTGGCTTTGATCAAATACATCAACGTCTCCTCGATGGACTCCAGGTGAGGGGATAGCTCTTTTTTGGAGTTTCATTTCAGTACCACAAGGTGCTATCAGCTAGGGCTGGCCGGTCGATGAATTGTTATTCATTTCGTCAGGAATCACTTGACATCGATGGAGTGGTGGGATAAAAGATCAGACAATTTTGCAGTGGTTGGAGATTTGGGGAATAGCTCGGAATGAAAGGGCTGGAAACTTCCAATCGCATCTGAAGTTTTTTTCACGATTAGCTGGTACCGGACTGATTCGTCAGCTCCGTTTCCTTCCAGGGAGGGCGTTATCGTGGGACAACAATCGCTTGTCGATCTTCTGTATGTCGCTGCCTTCTGTCTCGGTGGTCTGGCCTTTGCCATCGGCCCGTTTATCATCTCATATCTCTTCGCCCCTCGAAACACCCGAAATTACGCTCAAAAAACCAATCAGCTCATTGAATGCGGCATGGAGCCCATCGGCGAAGCCTGGATTCGGTTCGGTATCATATATTATCTCTACGCCCTGATGTTTCTCGCCTTTGATGTGGATGTCCTCTTTTTGTTTCCCGTTGCCATGGCCTATAACGACGGATTTATTATCCGTGACTTTGTCGAACTGGTCATCTTTGTCGGCATCCTGTCGCTGGCTGTAATCTATGCTTGGAAAAAGGGAGTGTTCCTGTGGGGAAGGAAAACGATCAGTCTGCCATAGTCCATTTTGCCGCACTTGATAAGTTATTGGCCCTGGGGCGCGCTAATTCCCTGTGGCCCATGACTTTCGGCCTGGCTTGCTGCGCTATTGAGATGATGGCGGCCGGTGCGTCCAGGTTTGATTTGGCCCGATTTGGGGCCGAGGTCTTTCGGCCGTCACCGCGGCAATGCGATGTGATGATTGTGGCCGGGACCATCAGCAAGAAAATGGCCCCGGCTGTGCTGACTCTTTACGATCAGATGCCGGAACCAAAATGGGTTATCGCCATGGGCAACTGCGCCATCTCAGGTGGCCCCTTTGTCTTCGAGGGCCAATACGGGATCGTCGAAGGGGCTGATAAGCTCTTTCCGGTTGATATCTACATCCCGGGCTGTCCTCCCCGGCCTGAGGCCTTGATAGAAGGGATCCTTGAGCTTGAGGAGAAGGTTGCCGGGTATCGGCGTTGGCCACGAGTGGAGGTCGGTTAAGAGATGATTACACGACTGAAAGAGAAACTTTCCGCGCTCAATCCCATATCCATTACCGAAACCGATCATGCTGCCAAAGGATATCATCTCGATGTGGCCGCAAGTCCTGCTCAGGTAGTGGCGATGGCAGAGATCCTAGATCAAGAGGGTTTTGCCATTGAGGCGGTTACCGGGGTTGATTGGCTCGGGGAGGCTGCAGCCGTCGCCAAGAAACCTGAGGTTGCAGAGGGTGAAGAACCGGTAGTCGAGACCCCGGGAGAACCTCCGGAAGAGCAGATGGAGGTGGTCTACGACTTCAGTCATAGTGGAATCCGCCCATTGCTGCGCATTGTCATCCGGTGTCGCATCAATCGGGGGACCCCGGAGCTGCCGACTATTTCCGGGGTATATCCCGGCGCCAACTGGCATGAGCGCGAAACCCATGATTTCTTTGGGATCATCTTTACCGGGCATCCTGACCTTTCCCCTCTGTTATTGCCGGAAGATGCCGACTTTCATCCTCTTCTTAAGGATTTTAAGGCATGAGCGATTTAGCGCGGAGTCAGAATCAAGAAACCTTTGTTCTTAACCTGGGCCCGCAACATCCTGCCACCCACGGGGTTCTTCGGGTTAAATTGACCATGGACGGCGAATATATCCTCAGAGCGGAACCGGTTCTGGGCTATATTCACCGGATGCATGAAAAGATGGGTGAAAACCGGACCTGGGCCCAGTTTATGCCGAATACCGGGCGGCTCGATTATTTAGGCGCCCTTTCCTATAATCATGGCTATGCCCTGGTGGTGGAACGAGCCATGGGGATCACGGTACCCGAGCGGGCTGAATATCTCCGGGTAATCACCGTAGAGTTGAACCGGATTGCCAGTCATCTCCTCTGGTTTGGAGCCTTTGTTCTGGACCTGGGCGGTTTTACCCCGCTCCTCTATGCCTTTGATGATCGGGAAAAGATCCTCGATCTCCTTGAGTCGGTAACCGGCTCCCGACTGACCTTTTGTTACTTTCGTTTCGGCGGTCTTTATAATGATGTTGATGACGATTTTATCACCGGTTCCCGGGCTTTTATCAAACGGCTCAGGAGTCGGATGCCCGACTACCATAATCTGGTTACCAACAATATTATCATGATCAAAAGGTTGAAGGATGTGGGACTGATCTCTGCAGAGATGTGCCGTAAGTATGGGGCCACCGGTCCGGTGCTTCGGGGGTCCGGAGTTGATTTTGACATCCGAAAAAATGAGCCCTACTCGGTCTATTCTGAATTCGATTTTGACATACCAGTTTATCATGAATGTGATTCCATGGCTCGCTACATGGTCCGGATGGACGAGATTGAGCAGAGTTTACGGATCATTGAGCAGGCCCTGGACAAGTTACCTGAGGGGCCGGTTATGGCTGAGAAAGTCCCGAAGATTATCAAGGCACCCAAGGGAGATTATTATGCCGCCGTGGAGGCCGCTCGCGGCACCTTTGGGATCCGAGTGGTCAGTGACGGCACCAACACCCCCTATCGGCTGAAACTGCGCTCCCCGACGTACTCCAACCTGAGTCTCTATGAGGAGGCCAGCCAAGGGATGCTGTTGGCCGATGCCCTGGCCTTGATGGGCAGTCTGGATTTGGTTATCCCTGAAATCGACCGGTAAGGAGAGAGCGAATGATTCTTCATCCCGAAACCAAGAAGGCCTTGGCCCCTTTTGTCTTGCCGGGACTAATTGCCGGACCCGTACTGATCGTCGGCCTCTATTTATTCCTTACTTCGATTCCTGGGGGGCTGGCCAGGGTAATAATTTTTTGTGGCGCTCTCATTATCTTTGCTGCCTTGAACGCCGCCTATCTGGTTTGGCTTGAGCGAAAGGTCTGCGCCCATATCCAGTGTCGAATTGGACCCAAGGAAGTGGGGCCTTTTGGGCTTATCCAACCGCTCGTTGATGGCATCAAGCTGATGTCTAAACAACTCCTGCTACCCAAGGGGATCGATCCTTTTCTCTTTAAAGTTGCGCCATTGCTGGTTCTGGTTCCGGCAGTGATGTCCTTTGTGACCATCCCTTTTGGTGAACATCTGGCCGCCCGTAATATCAATATCGGATTGCTGATGATTTTTGCCTTTGCCTCGGTGAACGTCCTCGGTTTGCTCTTGGGCGGGTGGGGCTCGGCCAATAAATATGCAGTGATCTCTGCCGCCCGTGCGGTTTCCCAGAACGTGGCCTACGAGATCCCCATGCTGATTATCGTGATCACCATGATCATGGTGACCGGAACCATGAATTTGAACGAGATCGTGATGCAGCAGAGTGGATGGTTTGGAAACTGGTACATCTTCCGGTTTACTGCCAGTCCTCTGATGCCGGTGGCCTTTTTGATCTTTTTCGTTTGTTCATTAGCTGAGACCAACCGGGCACCCTTCGATCTCGGGGAGGCGGAGAGTGAGCTGATCGCCGGGTTCCATACGGAATACTCTGGCATGGGCTTCGGGGTCTTCTTCATGGGTGAATATGCCAATATCGTCATTGGCTGCAGTCTGGCCACCATTCTCTTTCTGGGCGGCTGGCAATCTCCCGTCGGGATCGCTTCCGGCTGGTGGTGGTTTCTCTTGAAACTCTATACCTTGATCTTCTGTGTCATGTGGGTTCGTTGGACCTATCCCCGGACCACCCTCTGGGGGCTGCTTAATCTCTCCTGGAAGATCCTGATTCCCATTACACTGTTCAATCTGCTCTTAACCGGAGCCATGCTTAAAATCTGGCCCCATTGACGGAGAGTTAGCAATGAGTGGATATTTCAAAGAACTGTTTTCCGGAACCAAGAGCCTGGCGGTGGGCCTCGGCATTACCTTCCGGTATATGGTTAAGCCGGTGGTCACCCTCCAGTACCCCCATGAGAGTCTGCAGATGACGCCTCGTTTCCGTGGGCATATTGAGTTGATCCCCAACGAAGAGACCGGGGAACCCAACTGTGTGGTCTGCGGGATGTGTCAGAAAGCCTGTCCCTCCAATTGTATTTCGCTGGCCGGGGAGAAGGTTGACGGCGTCAAGGGGAAGGTGCTCACCAAGTATATCCTGAATTTTACCACCTGCAGCCTGTGTGGCATGTGTGTTGAGAGTTGCAAGTTCAACGCCATTACCTTTTCAAAAGAGTACAATCTGGCCGGTCCCAGTCGCGAGGCCTATGTGTTTGACCTGAAAAAAAGACTGGAGGACAAAAAACAATGAGCTCCCTCGTCTCAGTCGAAGGTCTTGCCGGGGTGGTATTCCTGGTGGTGGTCGCCGTCACCTTGATTGGCGGGGTTATTGCCACCAGTTCCACCCGCCTCCCCCGGGCCGTCTCCGGTCTGGCTCTCTGTCTGATCGGAATCGCCGGTCTTTATTACTTTTTAAATAGCCCCTTCTTGGCCGCCATGGAGATGTTGATCTATGTCGGTGCGGTCTGCGTGACCATCGTCTTCGCCATTATGTTGGCTGATCCCGGGGCGGACAAAAAACCGGGCGGTATGACCGCCGTTGGGACGGCAGGTAGTTTAGGGGTCGGGGCCCTGTTTGCCTGGGGGCTGGCCGCCCTGGGCACGACCACCATGTGGCCGGCCGCTGCGGTTAAGGTGAATGACGGGTCGGTTAAGGCGGTGGGTCACGCCCTCTTGACCACCTACAGTTTTGTCTTTGAGTTGATCTCAGTGGTGCTGCTGCTGGCAATCATCGGTGCCCTAGCCTTGGCCAGGAGCGGGAGGGATAAAGCGTGATGATCCTCGATCTTTATAATAACCTGGAAACCTATCTGGTGATTGCGGCCCTATTGTTTGGCCTGGGAATCTTCGGGATGCTCAATCGTCGGTCCTTGATCGGCATGCTCATCGCCGCCGAACTTTTGCTGGGTGGGGCTTCCCTGAATTTTATGGCGTTTAACCGCTTTTTGGCACCGGATCCAACTACCGGGCAGATATTCACCCTGTTTATCATGGGGATTGCCGCGGCTGAAGCGGCCATCGCCTTAAGTATCATTATTGCCGTATATAGAAACTTCAAGTCCATCGATACCGAAGATATTGCAGAGCTGCAAGGCTAAGACGAGGGCGTTCCATGGAAATTATTTCCTGTAAACTGTTATATGCACTGCTGGCACCCCTGATCGGTTCGCTGGTAGTGATGAGATGCGGTAAGCATCCTGACCTTCGGGAAGGGGTCTCCTTCGTCGCAGCGGTGACCATGTTTGGGATCGTCATGTCCATGGTCCCGGACGTGCTCAGCGGTAATCGACTGGTCTATACCCTTTTTAAAATTCTGCCTGGATTGACCGTCACCCTTCGGGCCGATGGGTTATCCATGATTTTTGCGGTGGTCGCTTCCTCCCTCTGGATCCTGGCGGTATTTTACTCCATGGGGTACATGCGGGGGCTTAAAGAGCATGCCCAGACCAGATTCAATGCCTGCTTTGCCTTGGCTTTATTCGGGGCGATCGGGGTGGCCTTTTCCGACAACCTCTTTACCATGTATCTCTTCTATGAGATCGTCAGTATCTGTACCTATCCCCTCGTTGCCCATCACCAGGATGACGAGTCCTATCGTGGGGCGCGTAAATATATTGTCTATCTGACCACAACAGCCAAAGGGTTGTTGCTGCCGGCCATGATCCTGATCTATGTATTGACCGGAACCCTGGATTTTGCCACCAATATTTCCACTGGCATTTTCCCCCCGGACGTGAATGCCACCATGGTGACGATCCTTTATATTTGCTGCCTTTTGGGATTTGCCAAGTCTGGGATCATGCCGCTTCATAGCTGGCTACCCTCAGCAATGGTCGCGCCCACTCCGGTCAGCGCCTTGTTGCATGCGGTGGCAGTGGTCAAGGTCGGGGTCTTTTCCACGACCCGGGTGATGCTCTATGTCTTCGGGGTTGATACCATGACCGCTTTTAATCTGGGTATCCCCACCGCCTATTTCGTCTCCTTTACCATTCTCACCGCTTCGATCATCGCCCTCAGCAAGGATAATCTTAAGGCCCGGTTGGCCTATTCTACGGTCAGTCAGTTGTCCTATATCATTCTTGGGGTTGCTCTCCTTACCCCCAGTGGGATTGAAGGTGGGCTGATCCACATCGCCAACCATGCCTTTTCCAAGATAACGCTGTTTTTCTGCGCCGGTGCCATTTATGTGGCCACCCATAAGAAGAATATTTCCGAGATGGGCGGGCTCGGTAAAACCATGCCTTTTACTTTTGCCGCCTTCGGTATCGCTTCACTCAGCATGATTGGGGCCCCCCCGGTGGCCGGATTTGTGACCAAGTGGAAATTGTTGATGGGGAGCTTGGATCTACCGTCCCCACACTATATATTTATTATCCTGATCCTCTTGACCAGTACCCTGCTTAATGTCGGTTATTTTGCGCCGGTTACCTATAAGGCCTTTTTCGGTAAACGACCGGTCGGTGAACAGTATGAAGGGATCCGGGAGGCGCCCTTGGCTATGGTGGTGCCGCTCATGATCGCGGCGATGATTTCGGTGCTTATCGGCATCTATCCGGGCTTCATGATGTCTTTTGTTAAGGCGGTGATGGGATGATAGTCAAACTGATTGATTTTCTGCGGGACCGACTCACATCGGTGATTCGACTCTGTTGTGTGGCACTGGCCCTGGTTGTGGCATGGGATGTCTTCTTTGTGGATAAACACCATGCCCATACCTGGCCGGAACATCTTTGGGGATTTTGGGCGTTCTTTGGTTTTGGTGCCTGTGTCGTGATTATTCTGGTTTCTAAATGGATCGGACATTGTCACTGGTTCGGTGGCAAGTTTACCATTATGGCACCGGAGGATTATTATGATAAATAATCTTTGGGTCCATCCCTCTCTGGTGTTGATGCTCGGCGGACTGCTCCTGCCGTTTGTTCCCCGAGGGGTGATTCGACGGCTCTACCTGATGGCCGTACCGGTGGCCACCTTTCTGCTCATTTATTTTATGGAACACGGCACCCATGGGGTCGTTCCCTTCATGGATTGGTCCTTGACCTTTGGTCGAATTGATTCCTTGAGCAAGGTCTTTGCCTATATCATGGGGCTCATGTGCATGATCGGCACCCTTTACGGTCTCCATGTGGATGAGGATGCCCAGCATATTGCTGCCTGGTTTTATGTTTCCGGCTCCCTTGGGGCGATCTTTGCCGGGGATTATCTGGTGCTTTTTCTGTTCTGGGAACTGATGGCCTTTGCCTCGGTCTTCCTGGTCTGGTTCCGGCGTGGGCCAAAATCGTTAGCCACCGGCTATCGCTACATCTTGGTTCATACCTTTGGCGGGTTGATCCTCCTGGCCGGGATTGTCTTACAGTATAAGGCCACCGGGGGGGATCTCTCCTTTGGACCTCTGGCCGATGCCATGGGTGGGCATCACGGTTTCTCTGTCCATGATATGTCGGTGCCCTCCCTGGCCACCTACCTGATCATGATCGGTTTTATCTTAAACGCCGCGGTTCCTCCGCTTCATGCCTGGTTGCCCGACGCCTATGGCGAGGCGACCGTCACCGGGGCGGTCTTCATGTGTGCTTTCACCACCAAGACCGCTATTTATACCTTGGCTCGAGCTTGCGCCGGCATGGATATCCTGGTTCCACTCGGGGTGGTCATGGCTCTGTATGGGGTGGTGTACGCAGTCCTCGAAAACGATAGTCGCCGGCTGCTTGCCTACCATATTATTAGTCAGGTCGGCTATATGGTGGCCGGGGTTGGAATTGGTACCCAGATGGCGATCAACGGCGCGGTTGCCCATGCCTTTGCCCATATTTTATACAAGGGTCTGCTGTTCATGGGGTGTGGTTCAGTTCTTTACATGACCGGCCAGAGTAAATTTACTGAACTTGGCGGGCTCTATAAAAAGATGCCCCGGGCCTTTATCTTTACCCTGATCGGTGGTTTGTCGATCTCTGCGTTCCCTCTTTTTAGCGGTTTTGTTTCCAAGTCAATGATCATTGCCGCGGGCTTTGAAGAGCATATCCTGTGGGCCGCCTTCTTATTAACCCTGGCCTCGGCCGGTACCTTTCTCCACACCGGGCTCAAGGTTCCCTACTTCATCTGGTTCGGGAAAAATAATTGCAGCAAGGAAACCTGGGAAAAGGCGGCTGATCCGCCCTGGAATATGCAGTGGGCCATGGGCATTGCCTCCTTTCTCTGTATCTTGATTGGGTGCTATCTCCCGTATCTCTACAATATGTTGCCTTTTCAGGAAGAGGCTCATCATTACGCTGAACTGGTCTATGGATCGTATCATGTTTCCGAAACCCTGCAGATCCTGTTGTTCACGGCTCTGGGCTTTTTCCTGTTGCTTAAAAAACTGGTTCCCGATCCGACCATCAGTGTTGATCTGGATTGGTTTTATCGCATGGGTGGGCGCGGTTTTTATTGGCTGGCCAGGAAACCCATCCAGACGGTGGATAATGGGGTGGGGGAAGCTTACCGTTACCTGGGACTCATCCCATTGATGACTTTTTCCCGGTTTTGGTCATGGTTTGATTGGAACGGCATCGATGGGGTTGTTGACGGGATCGCCAGAACGGTACGCTCCGTCGGCGAATCCGGGCGATTTCTGCAAAGTGGTCGGCTCCAGAGCGGGATGTTTTATGCCGCTTCGGTTGTGGCCGTCCTTCTGATTGCTTACGTATTAAATTGAGATTATCGACAGGGGAATTGGAATGGAAGAATTTCTCATAATGAATACAGGTGTTGTTCCGTTTCTGAGCCTGTTGATCTTTGTTCCACTGGTCGGTGCCTTGGTTCTGCTGGTTTCGGACAGCCCCATATTTGCTAAACTTTGGAGCTTATTCGTGACTGTGGCAACGGCTATCATTTCTCTGCCGCTCTATTTCGGCTTTGATCTATCCACTCCGCTGTATCAATTCGCTGAAAACCATCCCTGGATCCCTTCGCTCAATATTAATTATACCCTGGGTGTTGATGGGATCAGTCTTCTGTTGGTTTTAATGACGACACTTATCATGCCGCTCTGTGTCCTTGGTTCCTGGCGTTACATCGATAAAAGGGTTCGGGAGTTCATGATCTGCCTTCTGCTCATGGAAACCTCCATGATCGGGGTCTTTGTGGCCTTGGATTTTGTCCTTTTTTATGTCCTGTGGGAGGCGATGCTGATCCCCATGTATCTGATGATCGCCATCTGGGGAGGGCCGCGTAAGACCTATGCCTCAACCAAGTTTTTTCTTTATACCCTGGCTGGGTCGGTCATGTTGTTGGTGGCCATTATCTCCCTCTATCTTGAAGTAGGTACCTTCAGTATTCCCATGATGATGGGGCATGGGTATTCACCGCTTTTCCAGTTCTGGGTATTCCTGGCCTTTTTTGTGGCCTTTGCCATCAAGGTTCCCATGTTCCCCTTCCATACCTGGTTACCTGCCGCCCATGTGGAGGCTCCCACCGCCGGTAGCGTTATCTTGGCCAGTGTTCTGTTGAAGATGGGAACCTATGGCTTTCTGAGGTTCTGTCTGCCCATTACCCCTGAGGCCACTTTACTTTTCATGCCTTACGTGCTCTGGCTGTCGGTTGTCGGGATCCTCTACGGTGGTTTTACCGCCCTGGCCCAGAAGGACATGAAGAAATTGATTGCATACTCAAGTGTCGGCCATATGGGTTTTGTGACTCTGGGGATCTTTGTGCTGAACAAGGATGGGATCGAAGGCGCCATTCTCCAAATGATTAACCATGGGATCACTACTGGTGCCCTGTTCTTTTGTGTGGGGATGATCTATGAAAGGACCCATAGTCGTGAGTTGGCTGACGCCGCTGGCCTCGGTCGGTTTATGCCCTGGTATGTAACCTTTCTGGCCTTTTTCTCATTATCATCCTTGGCCTTTCCCGGGACGAATTCCTTTGTTGGTGAGTTTCTCATCTTGGTTGGTGGATTTACCAGGTCGAAAGTGATTGCTGCCTGCGCCATTCCAGGGGCCGTCTTGGCAGCTGCTTATATGTTGCGCATGTTGCAGAAGGTGGTGTGGGGTGGAGTTCATAATCCCGACCAGAGCGGATTGCTTGATCTCAATCTTCGAGAGATTGTCACTCTGGCTCCTTTGCTGGTTTTTGTTTTTTGGATCGGATTGTCGCCTGAGCCGTTTATGAATGTAATGCACAGCAGTGTGGCCCATTTGTTGGAGCAGGTTCAGGGGGCCAGCGGATCCGCCATGGCCATGTCAAAGATCTTGATTCCCTGATTTCGGGTGGGGATCTTTTGTTCGTTGCAGTATCTCCCTTGGTAAGGGAATAAACGTATTCCGTTTGGGGATACGTTAGTCAGAAACCGATGGTCAACGTGAAACATAGGTTGAAAAATGAAATTTATGTTATTTGCACCTGAGTTATGGGTCCTCTTCGGGAGTCTTGTTCTTTTTTTTGTTGCTCTGGCTGATGGTAACGGCAGAACCGCCAGGTTTTGGGCGGCACTGATCGTCGTGGGAAATATAGCCTTAACCTCAGCGACATTTTTTCTCCATGGGGACCTTTTTCAAGGGGTCTATCGGATCGATCTTTTTTCTCAGCTGTTTAAAGTCCTCGTTGCCTTTGGCCTCGGGGTTGTGGTGCTTATGAATCGTGATCTCCGTGATGTCCCAGAGCGGATCAAGCCTGAATACTATCTGTTCTTACTCTTGAGTGGACTTGGATTGATGATGGTAGTTAGCTGCGTTGAACTCCTCTCACTGTTCGTCGCGCTGGAACTTTCATCTTTTGCCCTGTATCTGCTGGTTCCCATGCGGGATGACCGCAATGCCCTTCGAATTCAGATGGAGGCGGCCTCAAAATATATCCTCTATGGAGTGATGGCCACCGGGGTTATGTTGTTCGGGATGAGCTATCTTTTTGGCCTTACCGGGACAACTGTTCTGGCGGAATTATTGCCAAAGCTTCATAATATTGGGAGCCAGCCAGCGGCTCTGGTCGCCATCATGATGGTCCTGGCCGGTTTTTTCTTTAAGCTTGGCCTGTTCCCCTTCCACTTCTGGCTGCCCGACGTGTATCAAGGAGCAGCCAATGAAACGTCCGCTTTTATCGCCTCAGTACCAAAGCTTGCTGCGATCGCTCTTCTGATCAGGATCGCTTCTTTTCTTGTTCCTGAGGATCAGAGCGCCGGACTTCTTCTGGGCGGATTGGCGGTGGCCTCGATGTTTTATGGGAACCTCCTCGCCTTGGTTCAGAAGGATCTCAAACGACTGCTCGGTTTTTCGGGAATTGCCCATGCCGGCTATGTAATGCTTGGAATCGTCGTCTTGAAGGATAGCGGTTTTGCCACGGCAATTTATTATATTGCCGGTTATTTGATTATGAATCTGGCCTGCTTTCTGGTGATCTGTAACGTCTCAACGGACGGTGGAAATCTGCAGATTGATGACTTGAGCGGACTTTACCGTCGAGCGCCACTTCTGGCGATTGTTCTGGGCGTAGGGATGTTTTCCTTGGCTGGGATACCGCCGTTTGTCGGTTTTATGGGTAAATTTATGTTATTGGCTGGAGCATTGAAGCAGGGTTATCTGGTTCTGGTTATTTTAGCGGCGATTAATACGGCTATTTCTATATTTTATTATCTGTCAGTTGTTCGGGTTGCTTACTGCACTGATCCGGAAAGGGATGATGTCCTGCCGGTGAGTTTTATGGTCAAGGCTCTCGGGGTGGTGCTGGTGGCGGTTATCATCGTCATGGGTGTTGCTCCTGCTTCCTTGGTTGAGTTGGCGCAGCAAGCTGTAGCCACTATCCGGTAAAGTCCTCCACCGCTTTTCTCTTACGGTTTTAACTATCGGTCTCGTGGGTCATTTCGGGGTGCGAGGGCTGGTAAAGTCGGGCCAATTTATCATCACGTGATAGTCATTATTCGGGGGAGTTTCCCGAGAAATCTTGACATGAATGAATAATTCTGTATAGTCACTAATTCATGCGGGCATAGCTCAGTTGGTAGAGTACAAGCTTCCCAAGCTTGGTGTCGCGAGTTCGAATCTCGTTGCCCGCTCCAGAGCATGTTTGTCGACGCCTCACATGAAGCGTATGTTCCGGGGGCAGGGAATTGTACCTGAGGATGGCTTCCTGTAGGTTTTTTTGTTTTTTTGAAAATCTTTTCTGCTTCAGAAAAGTGGGCCGTCAGCCCGCTTTTTTTTTTATATTTATTCGGTTGGTTTATGAAAAAAAGTGGTGGTGAATATTACGACCGAATCGCTGGTGAGGTCTTCACGCTTATTGAACCGGTGGTATCCGACTTGGGCTATGAACTGGTCGAAGTCGTTTTACGTCGTGAACAACACGGACTCATCCTTCGGGTTGTGATTTACCAACCCAGCGGTATAGGGGTTGATGACTGTGCCAAGGTGAGTAGAGAGGTTAGCCATCTCCTTGATGTTGAAGATCTTGTCGAACCTGCCTATTTTTTGGAGGTCTCCTCGCCGGGACTTGATCGGCCGTTAGTGACCGATCGTGATTTTTTACGGTATTTGGGAAAGCCGGTTGGTCTTGGAATTAATGATCCAGCTGAAGAAATAATTGGAAATATTATTGGCGTTGATGAAGCCGGTATACATCTGGAAGTTGAAGGAAATCGGGTTGATATTCCCCGTGATCGGATTCGTAAAGCCCGACTCGTCATCGAGTTTTAGGCTACATTCCATCAAAGAGAACGACTAAGAGCCCTTGCCATTCACCCGGCTCCCCCTTGATTGCGAGAACCGGTAGGATTTAGGCCTTCTAAAGAGCAATAGTGCTTGTGGAGAAAAACCTATGTTGTCAGAATTAAGCAGAATTATTGACCAGATCAGCAGGGACAAGGGTATCGACCGTGAGTTGCTGATTAATGGTTTAGAGGAGGCGGTGAAGCAGGCCGCCAAAAAGAAATTTGGTCAACGTCGTGATCTAGAAGTTCAGTTTAATGATGAGCTTGGCGAGATTGAATTATTTCAGTTTCGCACCGTGGTGGAAAAGGTCGAGGATGAACAGACCGAAATATCCATGGAAGAAGCACAGTTGCTTGATCCTGAAGTTGAAATGGGTGATGATATCGGCAGTAAAATGGAAAATGTTTCTGAGTTGGGCCGAATTGCTGCCCAGTCTGCTAAACAGGTTATTATCCAGCGCATGAAGGATGCGGAAAGTGATGTCATTTATGAGATGTATAAGGATCGTCAGGGTGAGATTATTAATGGTATTGTCCAACGGTTTGAACGGGGGAATATAGTTGTCAACTTGGGTAGGACAGATGCCCTGCTCCCTGGCAGCCAACAGATGTCCAGACGGTCATATCGCCAGGGTGACCGGATTAGGGCCTATCTCCTTGAAGTGAAACAAGATACCCGCGATGCCCAGCTCATCCTGAGTCGGACAGATGACCGTTTTTTGGCCCAGTTGTTTACCGAAGAGGTTCCAGAGATCGCCGAAGGTGTTGTTAAAATCATGGGTGTATGCCGTGAACCGGGGTCAAGGGCCAAAATTGCTGTTGCTTCATCCGAATCAGATGTCGATCCGGTTGGCGCTTGTGTCGGTATGAAAGGGTCGCGGGTTCAGAATGTGGTTCAAGAGCTGCAGGGTGAAAAGATTGATATTGTTCCCTGGAGTCCGGACCCAGCCCGATTTGTCTCTAATGCTTTGGCTCCAGCCCAGGTTTCACTGGTTGTAGTTGATGAGGAGCGCAGGACGTTGTTGGTGGTAGCACCAGATGATCAATTGTCTCTTGCCATTGGTAGGCAGGGTCAGAATGTGAGATTGGCCTCGAAATTACTTGGCTGGAATATTGACGTCAAGAGTGAACAGAAATACGCTAAATTGATTGAAGAAGGGTACCAATCTCTTCTTGCCGTTGATGGTGTTGATGATAAGCTCGCCGACTCCCTTTATGATGCTGGAGTAACCTCGGCAGTTGAGCTTGCCGATGCCTCCGTTGCTGAGATCTCTGAGGTCGCCGGTGTTGCCGAAGAAAGTGTTGCCCAATCGCTGATCGATGCGGCCGGAGATGTGAACCCGGTTCCCAGTTCTGATGAGGAACCAGTGGGTTCGAGTGACCCAATATCTGAGGCGACTGATTCCGTTGATGGTGACGACAAAAAATAAGGATGACGGTCACGTCGGAACCCTCCGCACCTGCCTCGGATGTGGAAAAAAGGATACTCGGGGTGAGTTGTACCGTTTTGCTGTTATTGATGCGAGACTCTGTCATGATGATCGGAAGATTCTGCCCGGCAGGGGAGTCTACTGTTGTCGGGAGCAGGGATGTTTGAACCGGCTGTTGAAGAATACAAAAAAAGTTAAACGCGCATTACGCAGGGATTTACTGGATTTAAGTGGGATTGAAGGATTGACGGTTACACGTTGAACATTTACAAACCACGATTAGCACTTTGTTTTTTTGATAGAATGTCGGTTTTTGGATCGATGTGGATTGAGTATTTTGAAGCCATCAAGGATTGAATTGGTTTTTACCGGGAGTTGATAATGGCTAATAAGGTCAGAGTATATACATTGGCGAAAGAGGCCGGCATTGACAGCAAGGAGCTGACCGCCAAACTCGTCGAAATGGGCTACGATGTTTCATCGCACAGTTCATCCATGGATGAGGATATGGCGGATGAAGTCCGCAGGAGATTGGGGTTGATTGAAACTACTACTGAACGGACCAGGATTCAGTCCAAGGGAAGAACGACGATTATTCGGAGAAGGGTAAAGAAAGTTGTTTCCGATAGCGGTGAAGAGATCGATGACGGTGCCGAGCCCATGGATGAAGATGAAGGGGGAGCAACCGAGATAAAATCCGAGGCAATATTTGATGCATCAGATATTGCCTCCGGCGAGACTCTCGCTGAAGAACCTATCATATCTGAGCTTGAGCAAACAACGGTCAGCGATGCTCTTCCTGCTGTTGCTGTATCCGAAGGACCAACCCAAGGAGCAGTTGAAGAAAAAAGGGGGGGGGAGCCTTCTGTTGAATCCTCTCCTGAAGAATTGATAGATCAGGAAAGTGATCGGGAGCCCGAAGTCAAAATTGAAACGGCTGAGACTGGTGTGCAAGAACCCCTTGCAGCAGAACCGCCGGCAGTCGAGGCAGTCGTGGTTTCTCCCCGTCATGAGGTCGTTCGGAGCCGCCCGGGTATCGCCAAGGTTATTAAGAGAGGTGCCATAATTTTACCGGTTGAGGAACCCAAAATTGCTCGGCCGAAGAAGATCGAAAAAAAGGGGAAGGTGCCTCCGGTCAAAGCGGCCAAAAGTGAAGACAAAGTTTCCGTTGATGAGAGTGGCGATGCCGGTAAGGGTAAGAAAGGCAAGCGGTATGTGAAATTTACCAATGACCCGGCAGTACGTGATCGGACCAAAAAAGTGGCCAAACGTAAGGGACAGGTGGATGTTGATATGGAAGATGTCGGAGCCTTTGGCGGACGACTTTCCTCAAATGTCCGAATGGGCCGGGTCCGTCGTGGTGGCTCGAAAAAGTCCAAGATGCATGGTGAGCTTATTGCTGAAACCAAGGCGATCAAGAAGCGAATCAAGGTGTTTGAAACGATTTCGGTTGGTGATTTGTCCCATCGCATGGGGGTTAAGGGCAGTGAGTTAATTGCCGTTCTAATTAATCTCGGCGTTATGGCCACCCTGAATCAGGCTCTGGATGTGGAAACTGCAACCCTGGTTGCGGCCGAGTTCGGCTATGAAGTTGAGCAGGGAGAGACCGAGGAGCAAACTGTTATCAATCTGGAAGAGTCCTATAGTGGTGGCGAAGAAGTTTCACGACCACCGGTTGTTACGGTTATGGGGCATGTTGATCACGGTAAAACTTCAATTCTCGATGCCATCAGGGCAACCGATGTTGCTGCGGGCGAAGCCGGTGGGATTACTCAGCATATCGGGGCCCATTTTGTCCGTTCTGCTAAGGGGGACGTGGTTTTTCTCGATACACCGGGACATGCCGCTTTTACCGAGATGCGTTCTCGGGGAGCTAAAGTTACCGACGTGGTGGTGCTGGTGGTGGCGGCTGATGATGGGGTTATGGATCAAACTCGTGAGGCCATTAATCACGCCCGGGCTGCTGGAGTTCCTATCGTGGTTGCTATTAACAAGATTGATAAGCCTGATGCCAACTCCGATCGGGTTAAAGCGGAGCTTGCTGAATTTGACTTGACTCCTGAAGAATGGGGTGGACAGACCATCTTTTGTGAAACATCGGCCAAACAGAATTTGGGAATTGAGGAGCTGCTCGAACAGATTCTGCTTCAGGCGGAAATACTCGAGTTGAAATCCAATCCCAATCGGAAGGCAAAAGGCTGGGTCGTTGAGGCCCAACTCCATAAGGGGCGAGGGCCGGTTGCCACGATTTTGGTCCAGCATGGAACCTTGCGAGTCGGTGATTCCTTTGTGGTTGGAGAGCATTACGGTCGGGTACGGTCCATGCATAATGACAAGGGCGAGATCATTCAAGAGGCGACGCCCGCTACCCCGGTTGAGGTCCACGGGCTGAGTGGGGTGCCTCGGGCCGGCGATGAATTTATCGTGGTTCCCGATGAGAAGACGGCCAAGAACATCAGTAGTCAGCGGCAGATGAAGACCCGGGAGTCTGAACTGGCCACAACCACCAAAATTTCGCTGGAGAATCTGTTCTCTCATCTGGAAGAGGGGGAGAGTAAGGAACTGCGGGTTCTGCTCAGATCTGATGTTCAGGGCACCCTGGAGGCCTTCCGAACGGCCATCGAAAATTTGAGCACCGATGAAGTCAAGGTAAGGATTCTCCATCAGGGTACCGGTGCTATTGTCGAGTCAGATATCCTTTTGGCTTCGGCCTCAGATGCGTTAATCTTCGGATTTAATGTTCGCCCTGATGCCAAGGCCAGGGAATTGGCTAAGACTGAGACTGTTGATATTCGTTTTTATGATGTCATATATCATGCCCTTGATGATATTGAGAAGGCGATGACCGGGCTTCTTGAGCCGACCTTTCGTGAACAGAGTATCGGTGCTGCTGAAGTCCGAGATATCTTTCATCATCCCAAGGCCGGAACCATTGCCGGTTGTTATGTGGTTGAGGGACGGATTGAGCGGAGCGCCAAGCTTAGAGTAGTTCGGAATGGAGTGGTTCTTTTTACCGGAAAACTTGCATCGCTTCGTCGATTCAAGGATGATGTAAAGGAGGTCGCCACCGGCTTTGAGTGCGGGATCGGCGTCGAGAATTATAATGATATCAAGATCGGTGATGTGCTTGAGGTCTTTGTCATGGAAGAGGTTGCCGGAGTACTGTAATTATGTCGCCACGAAAATCCCGTTCCAAATTTGCGCTGCCTGAGCTGGATCGGGGTGAAAGACGGCGCCCGGCCAGGGTAGCTGATTATGTCCGTGAAGAGATCGCCATGCTTCTCATCCGTAAGATCAAGGATCCTCGGGTGTATCAGACAACCATTACCAATGTCTCGGTGAGTCCTGATCTCAGACAGGCCCGGGTCTTATTTTCCAATGCGACCCAAGACCCGGCCTCGGTGGCGGAAGGGCTTAACAGCGCTAAGGGTTTCATTCGGAGTCATCTGGCCAGAGAGCTTGGCATGCGTTATGTTCCGGATCTTGATTTTCGTTACGATTCGAGTATTGAGCACCAGGCTGAGATGTCTCAGATTTTCAGGGAGATAGCCCGAGATCATGACGATGATACCCCCTGAGGTAATTCGGACATTGGTAAGCGCCGAGAGGATTTTGGTGGCGACTCATATCTATCCTGATGGTGACGCGATTGGATCTCAACTCGCCTTGGGCATCATTTTGCGAAAAATGGGTAAGAAGGTTTTTCTGTATGGCGAAGAGAAGGTAAGTCATCTTTATGACTTTCTTCCTGACTGTGACCTTCTGGAACTCGCTC
The DNA here is from genome assembly GCA_018814305.1 of Pseudomonadota bacterium. GTDB lineage: Bacteria > Desulfobacterota > Desulfobulbia > Desulfobulbales > JAGXFP01 > JAHJAA01. The sequence continues at coordinate 50,891 of JAHJAA010000030.1, read as the reverse complement.
TACCTGGAGCGACCCGTTTTGATTGCGCGGTTTCGGTAGACTGTGGTGACCAGTTTCGGTTGGGAGGGGCTGCTGATCAGTTGCTGAAGGTTCATCCTTTTATCATGATTGATCACCATGCTGGTCATAAAACGTTCGGGGACCTGCATTGGGTGGATCCCAAACGGGCCTCTACCGGAGAGATGATTTTTGATCTGGCTCGGGCGATGGGAGTTGAGATTACCTATGATGCCGCCTATTGTCTCTATACGGCCATTGTCTCGGATACGGGATCTTTCAAATACTCATCAACCACGGCGGATACCTTCCGGGTTGCTGCTGAATTGATCGGTATAGGGGTGAAACCGGCTGAGGTGGCCGGGAAACTCTTTGACAATTTCACCTTCAATCGGCTGCAATTGTTAAAACTGGTCCTTGATTCCATGGAGATCCATGGGAATCAGCAAATCGCCTTGATCAGGGCGACTCGGGAGATGTTTGCCGAGACCGATACGGTGCCGGCTGATACTGAAAATTTTATTAATTATCCCAGGTCGTTATCCTCAGTGAAGGTTGCCGCCTTTATTAAGGAAAACCGCGAAGGAATCGTCTCCGTCAGTCTGCGCTCTAAAGGAAATGATTATGATGTGGCCCAACTGGCCGCTTCATTCGGTGGTGGCGGTCACCGAAATGCCGCCGGTTTTAAAATGCGGGGGATGGATACCGCTGATGTCAGGGAGAAAGTACTGGCTTCTTTGCAGGTACTGGTTGGCAATTGATCCCTGTAATAGAGGCGATGATTACCGAAATACCTCTCCCTCAGGATATTCCTGAAATTGGAGTGTATCTGGTGGATAAACCGGTTGGGCCGAGTTCCTTCCGAATGGTTCAATTGGTTCGTCGTGCGATTGGGATCAAAAAGACCGGTCATGCTGGAACCCTTGATCCTTTTGCCTCGGGCTTGCTGGTAATCTGTGCCGGTCGCCCGGCCACCAAATTGATTTCGAGTTTGATGGGAGGCCCCAAGGAGTATGAGGCCACTGTTTCTCTTGGAGTCGAGACCGACACCCAGGATACGGAAGGACGGGTTACCGCAACGCGTCCGGTCGAGCAATTTTCCAGGGAAACCATTGAGACCTGTCTGGCTGGATTCGTGGGAGAGATTGCACAGACCCCTCCACTGTATTCAGCCTTAAAACATGGCGGCAAGCCCCTATATTATTATGCCAGAAAGGGCATTGAAATTGAACGCCAGCCCCGGCCCGTTGTTATTTATGGGTTGGAATGTATCGACTTGGGACCTACCTGGTTTACGATCAGAGTGCGGTGCGGCAAGGGTACCTATATCAGGACTCTGGCAGCTGATCTTGGGACGGCCTTGGGGTGTGGAGCTCATCTGAACAGTCTGAGGCGAACCAGGAGTGGTTTCTTCTCGGTTGATGAGGCCGTAGCCGGAGAAGCCCTTTCCGATGTACCGTCTGCTCGTGCTGTTTTATTAAGTCAGAGACGTTCCGTTGAGGAGGTCTTGATGAAAATTAATTCCTCTTCAGCAAAGGTATGAAATATGCCATTATTCCAGACGACAGCGTGTTTCTACGTGCGGTCCATTTTTGGATCCGTGAGACTTGGGGGGGAACCTGCCAAGGAGAGCAGTTCTGGTTTTTTAAAAATTGAACACCAGTAGGGGTCGATGGTTGATGTGACTATGATTCCCTGAATTTTAACTCTATTATGGAGGGAGTGTTGTGAGTCTTAACGCAGAAGATAAAAGTGAAATCATCAAACAGTTCGGCAAACATGAAAAGGATACCGGATCTCCTGAGGTTCAGGTTGCCCTGCTCAGTAATCGGATTACCTATTTGACCGAGCATTTCAAAAATCACAAGAAAGATCATCATTCTCGTCGTGGTCTGTTGACTCTGGTCGGTCAGCGACGAAGCCTTTTGAAGTATCTTAAAGAGAAGGATATCGAACGGTATCGTACCCTGATTCAGGCCTTGGGAATCAGAAAGTAAGCGAAGTCTTCTGCCGCAGCTGGAAAGGGTTCTTTTTGGCTGCGGCACAGGTTCTGTCTGCCGCCGTAACGGGGTGGTCGCCAGAGGTTGATCATCACCCGATCGTTGAATTAGATCGGCACGCCCCCTTTTTTTATTTCCATCGGTCTTTCTGTTTGCCGTTTTTGAGCGGATGGACTTCGGCCTTGACGCAGGGGACCTGCTGAAAATCCCAATCCCGGATGGCTTTGTTTAATCTCTTCGGGAAAAATTATGATTGTCCCGCCCGGCAGGCGGTATAAGGAGAAGGTATGTATAAAAAAGTAGACGTTGAGATCGGTGGTCGAACTCTGACCATCGAGACCGGCAGGATTGCCAAGCAGGCCGGTGGCGCTGTCATGGTTACCTATGGTGAAACCGTGGTTCTAGTGACCGCTACCGCGGCCAAGGAGGCCCGGCCTGATGCCGATTTTTTACCGTTGACCGTGGAGTACCAGGAGCGGTTTTATGCAGTCGGTCGGATCCCGGGAAGCTTTTTTCGGAGAGAGATAGGTCGGCCTACCGAAAAAGAAACCCTAACTTGCCGTTTTATTGATCGTCCCCTCCGGCCTTTGTTTGCCGAGGGCTATCAGAATGAAACCCAGGTAATCGGGACGGTTCTTTCCGCTGACAAATTTAATGACCCTGATCTGTTGGCCATGATTGGGGCGTCCTGCGCCCTTGGTATCTCGGATATTCCTTTTCTCGGTCCCATTGCCGGGGTCCGGGTCGGCTTGATTGACGGTGAGTATATTCTTAATCCGACCCACGAACAGCAGGAAGTATCGCGCCTCGATTTGATTGTTGCCGGCACGCGTAATGCCGTGGTCATGGTGGAAGGAGGGGTTGATAGTCTCTCTGAGGAGGAGGTGTTGGGCGGGATCTTTTTCGGCCATGAAAAACTGCAGCCTATTCTTGAAATTCAGGAAGAGATGCGGATTGCCGTTGGTAAGGCAAAAATGGTGGTGACTCCTAAACCAGTTAATGAGGCCTTGCAGAGTAAGGTTAATGAACTTGCTTCCCAAGAGATGCGGTCGGTTATTTCGACGGTTGATAAGATGGAACGGGGAGAGAAGAATAAGGAATTGCAGCATAAGGTTATTGATGCCCTGCAGGAATCCTATCCAGATTCGGTAAACGAAATCAAGTCCCTTTATAAGGATCTGAATAAACGAATGATGCGTGAGCGGATCGTCCGTGATAATGCTCGCATTGATGGCCGGGCCATGGACCAGATTCGGCCCATCGAGTGCGAGGTCAGCACGTTACCCATGGTTCATGGTTCCGCTCTTTTTACCCGGGGTGAAACCCAGGCAATCGTTACAGTAACCCTGGGTAGCGGCGATGATGAACAGCGGGTGGAATCGCTCAGTGGGATGGCCTCAAACCCCTTTATGCTCCACTATAATTTCCCTCCGTACTGTGTTGGTGAGGTCCGCTTCATGCGTGGGCCGAGCCGCCGCGATATCGGTCATGGCGCCCTTGCCACTCGGGCGATCAAGGCGGTTCTCCCCAATCGGGATGATTTTCAGTACACGATAAGGATCGTTTCCGAAGTCACCGAATCCAACGGTTCTTCATCCATGGCAACGGTCTGTGGTGGAAGTATGGCCCTTATGGATGCCGGGGTGCCCATCAAGAAACCAGTGGCCGGGGTGGCCATGGGTCTCATCAAGGAGGACGATAAGGTCATTATCCTTTCTGATATCCTTGGCGATGAAGATCATCTTGGTGATATGGATTTCAAGGTCACTGGAACGGACGAAGGAATTACTGCCCTGCAGATGGATATCAAAATTGACGGGGTTTCCCGGGATATCATGAAGCGGGCTCTGGATCAGGCCAAAGCCGGTCGGTTGCATGTTCTTGGGAAAATGACGGAGGGTATCTCTATTCACCGGCCTGAATTGCCTAAGCATGCCCCCAAGATATTCTCATTACAGATCAATCCCGATAAGATCCGTGACTTGATCGGCCCTGGTGGCAAGATGATCAAGGCCTTGAGCGCTGATTATAACGTGAAGATCGATGTAGAAGACTCCGGTAAGGTCAGTATCTTTGCCCCTGACGGAGATGCGGCTGAGGCCGTTGTCGATAAGATAAAGTCAATTACCGAAGAGGCTGAGATCGGTCGGATCTATCTGGGAACTGTAGTGAAGATTGTTGACTTCGGCGCCTTTGTTCAGATCATGCCGGGAACCGACGGCCTGGTGCATATCTCCGAGTTGGACGAGGGTCGGGTTGAGAATGTTTCCGATGTGGTTAAAGAAGGAGAGCAGATTCGGGTTAAAGTTTTAAATATTGATCAACGCGGTAAGATTCGTCTCAGCCGTAAAGCCGCTCTGGCTGAATAAAGTGATCGTATCTGTCCGTCCGGCTTAAACCGGACGGACAGATCGCTCAATCCCCGCATGTACAAAAAAACGGTTCTCGACAACGGAGTTCGGATCTTAAGCGAACAGCTCTCCTCCCGGGTTGTTGCCTTTGGCATTTGGGTTGATGTTGGAGCAAGAGACGAGGACTCGACCAATAACGGCAGTGCGCACTTCATTGAGCACATGCTGTTCAAAGGTACGCACCTAAGGTCACCTGGTCAAATTGCCGTTGAACTGGATTTGCTGGGAGGTCTGGGCAATGCCTTTACCTCCGGGGAGCAAACCTGTTACCATTCTACGGTCCTCTCTTCTCACCTCGAACGGGCAGTTGGCCTGTTTGCTGATCTTTTTTTACATTCCATTTTTGCCGATGATGAAGTTGAACGTGAACGCCAGGTTATTCTCCAGGAGATCTCCATGGTGGAGGATACCCCTGATGACCGGGTTCATGAATTATTCTCATCCCTGATCTGGGAAGGACATGCTCTCGGCAATACCGTCCTCGGGCTCCCGGTGATTATCAGTGGGCAGGACAGGACTAGACTTATCGATTTTCAAAGCCGAGGCTACCGCCCTGAACGGATTGTGATAGTCGCTGCCGGTGATGTGGATCACCGGAAATTCGTCTCTCTGTGGAACGCCTTGTTTGGCCGGATAGAGAGCAATACCCCAGCTCTTCCCGCACGGCGATCTCCGCCACAACTCCAGCCTCGACTGATCGTTGATGAACGTTCTTTAGAACAGATACACCTGGTTCTCGGTGTTCCCGGATTACCTGTCTCAGCCGCACAAAGGTATGCCTTGCTCTTGCTTCATACGATCCTGGGGGGGAATATGAGTTCCCGGCTTTTCCAGGAGATTCGTGAAAAAAGAGGGCTCGCTTATTCCGTTTATTCCTATTTGGCGTCATACACCGACAGTGGCTATCTTGGAATATACCTGGGAGTTGATCCTGGGGTCCTCAGGGAATCTCTGGCTTTGGTTCGGCATGAGATTCATCGCCTTCTCCGTGATCCGGTGAGCTCGAAGGACCTTGATGCGGCCATCGAATATGCCAAGTGCAGTATGTTTTTAGCGGTCGATCATATGGAAAGCAGGATGACTCGTCTGGCCCGCAATGAGCTGTTTTTTGGGCGAGAGATCCCCATTGATGAGGTGGTTATCGATCTGGAAAAGGTTACGGTTGATGAAATTGGTGCACTTGCATCGTCCTTGCTGGCTGGTGAAAACCTTTTCGGGGTAGCCATGGGGCCGGTGAGTTTGGAAGAGTTTCGGGGAAGTATTTAAAGACAGCTGAGGTGCTCTGTGACGTTAATCAATGAGGTGGAACTTTTGTTTTGTCGAGTCCGGCCCGAGCTGGACGTCGACCTCAGTCTCCCCACCTATCATTCTGAATTGGCGGCTGGGATGGATGTTGGGGCAGCCCTGGGTGAACCATTGGTTTTGTTGCCCGGCGAGATTAAATTAATTCCGACCGGTTTTGCGGTAGCAATTCCCCCGGGATATGAACTCCAGGTCCGGCCACGGAGTGGATTGGCTGTCAAGCATGGGGTTACTATCATCAATAGCCCGGGCACCATTGATGCCGATTATCGGGGTGAGGTGATGGTCGGCCTGATTAATCTGGGCCGAGAAGCGTTTACCATCAACCGCCATGATCGGATCGCCCAATTGGTCCTGGCCCCGGTCTGCCGTGGGATTGTTTCGGAGGCTCAGCAGCTCGATCAAACAGTCCGACAGGATGGCGGGTTCGGTCATACCGGAGTCTGATGCGGTTTTGTGTCCTGGGCAGCGGTAGTAAGGGAAATGCCACCTTTGTTGAGGGTGGTGGATGTACCCTGTTGATTGATGCCGGTTTTTCCGGGGTGGAAGTTGAGCGCCGTCTTCGAGCAATCGGCTATGAGGCCGATGATCTCTCGGCGATCCTTGTGACCCATGAGCATACCGACCACGTCAAGGGAGTCCAGGTTTTATCGCGTCGTTTTCAAATTCCCGTTTATATCAGCAGCCCAACCCTAGCCGCTGCCGGTAAAAATCTAGCCCGGGTTGATTTACTCCAAGAGATCAAGGCCGGTGAGCATTTCAAGGTAAATGGCCTTGAAATTCATCCCTTCTCACTGTCCCATGATTCCGTCGATCCCTTAGGTTTTCGGTTGAGTTCCGGAGGGTATTCGCTGGGATACTGTACGGATACCGGTTTTGTCTCAAGGGTCATGCAGCACTGGTTGTCAGGCTGCAATGGTTTGGTTCTGGAATGCAATCACGATCTGGAAATGTTGAAAAACGGAACCTATCCCCCCCATTTACAACAGCGGATTCGATCTCGTTCCGGGCATTTGGCCAATGGAGAAGCCGCTCAATTCTTAAAGGAACTGGTTCACGATGGATTGCGCCATGTGGTTCTGGCGCATCTCAGTGAAAGTAATAATACTCCCGAGCTCGCCCTGCAAACGGTGCAGAAGTTGCTTGAAGATATGTTCGATCCAGCATTGTCAGGGTTTCATTTCCAGGTGTCGGTCGCCGAACAGGATGTGGTTGGCCAGGTTGTTTTTCTGGAGAGGTGATGAGCCTTGATGGATTTTGGCGGGAAACGGGTGGTGGGGCGATCTTCTCCTTGGCCAGAGCAAATGGTCTCACTTCAGTTCTGTTCACTCTTCATCTCAGAAGATCGAGCTCTTCTCTCTCGATCATTCTTGGGTTAATGCCTTAATGAGCTGATCCGATAAATCCTTCAGGGCTTCCGGTGAGTTGGTGTCTGTCCTGGTGTCAATCCGCTGTCCCGAATCGGAAAGTCCGCTGGGGACACCCTCCGAAGTTTTTTGCTGATTTGGAATCGGACGTGCTTTCTTTGCGGGGTCGTTATTGAACCCTACCGAAGGTTTATTGGGGCTCCCTGTTATCCTTAAGGGGAGCGTCATTCGGCCATCCTGATTCATCGGGTAAGAGGCGAATGCATCCTGAGTCTTCAAGCGAGCGCTGTATTCCGGAGCAAGGGTCACGTCAAAGGGGAGATTGATGTTGCCGTTCAATCTGGCCTCGCCGTTACCTGAAAAGGCCAGGGCGTCGCTGTCGAATGAATAATTCAAGGCCATCTTTCCGTCGGTCATTTGAATGGTTGAAGAGAATACTTCATATTCAAGATTCTGTATTTCAGGAAGATTGAGAAAGACCCCAACCTTTTCCGTGGTGGGGGTTCTGAGTCCTCCCCGGTTAGCCGTAACGTATCCCGAGAGATTGAGCCTGTCCTTGATCTCCACCCAATCTTTTCCCTGACTGGTGAACGCCAGTTCAGCGGTCAATTTGCCAGAAATCAACCCGACATCTAACTTGGTTTTCTCCAAGATACTGACTATCTCAAGTTCTGTTGCTTTAATCGTACCTTGAAAAACCGGGACGTCACTGCTGAAGGTGGTTTTGGTCTCGCCGGTCAGGGTGCCGCCAACACTATTTGCCTTGAATCGTTTCACTTCAAGCGTATCTTTTTCATACTGGTAGAAAAAATTGACGCCGCTCATGGCGAGTCCATGGCCGGTGAGATTGCTGATGCTGATTTCACCAAGGGCCTGAAATTTTTGGGCAAGGGAGGCTTGTTTCTTTCTTTGGCTTGGTTTCTTGGATTGAATTTCTGCTGGAATATCGAATGAAGGGAGCTTTATTTGGGAGAGGGCCTTCAGATCAACTGTACCAAGTCGAAGATTCAGTCTCAGGGAGGGTTCGGTTGTTACGTTGATGAGTTTGCCATTAAATGAGGTCTGTTCGAAATCGATACTAAGATTGCCAAGGAAGGTAATGTTTTTTTCGGATAGATCTCCCTGGATGATAAAAACCGGGTTTTTGTCAAGATAGGAGCTGTTGATGATGGTGTTGAATGTCCCGTGAAAATTCAGTAACTCAAAGGCCGGATCAAAATTAGCGATCAGATCAAGGTCGAGTTGGCTTTCTGTAACCGAGGGGAGTTCACCGTTTTGGTCGGAAAAAGTGATATTGGCTTTGGTCAATATTATCCGAGGGGAGACCATTTCAATGGGCAGAGGGGGATAATCGGATTGGGGAAATTCGTCTATTTCGGCATCGGTATTCTGTTCAGATGGGTCAGGGCGCTTGATGTTGAAATGGCCTGATTGGTCTTTAGTGATGGCCACGTGAGTCTCGGTCAACTGGATTTCTTTGATAACCAGCTTTTTCTTGAATAATGCGAAGAGGTCGGGGTGGATAGTCAGATTCTTGATCGAGATGAAGGTATTTTCCGCCCCCTTGTGTTTGATGATAATATCCGAGAAGGATATTCCCACGAAGAGGGATACCTCAACCGTTCCAACTTCAATGGTTGTTCCTAACTTTTTTTCTGCAGGAGCAATTAGGAGTTCAACAAGACGTTCTTTGGGGAACATCTGTTTCAGCGAAGTGGAAAAGCTCCCATATAACAGAAGGCACGACAAGGTAAGAATGGTAAGGATGATGAGCCTTTTTTTCATATTTCATCCTGGAGTAATAACTTGGAGGGTTTCCGATTTTGAACTTTGTATTAAAACAGCAAAACGTTAAGAAAACAAGAGGTTATCGTTTGATGTGGTTTTTTTTGACCAGCGCCGGGAAGGGGAGGTCGAATGGAGCAGAAACTCAGCGGGAATATGTTGCAGGTAAGGGGTTGTAAAATTGAATAAAGGCCGGGGGGAGTGTTGGTTGAGGGGGGAGCAATTATCTCGTCGTCGAGCTGGATTGCCCCGCCCCCTCCCAGATCAATAAATGTTGAGGTATGCCTTGCGTTCCCAATCGGTCACGGCGGTTCGGAAATCATCCCATTCTTTTTCTTTAACGAGGAGATATTTTTCAAAAATATGTTCTCCAAGGGTCTCTTTGGCCAAAGGACTTTTCCGTAATTCGCCCATGGCTTCCAGTAATGAGCCGGGCATATTCTGAATCTTGGCCCGTTTCATTCGGTTGGCCGACATCTCAAAGATGTTGGCGTTGACCGCTGGAGGGGGGACGAGTTTGTCTTTGATTCCAGCCAGGCCGGCATTGAGCATCATGGCGAAGGCCAGGTAGGGGTTGCAGGATGGATCGGGGCAGCGAACCTCGACTCGGGTTCCCACCCCTCGGGAGGCAGGAATACGTATGAGTGCGCTTCGGTTTGAACCGGACCAGGCCACATATACTGGAGCTTCATACCCGGGGACCAGTCGTTTGTAAGAGTTGACCAAAGGATTCGTAACGGCTGCGAACTCACGGGCATGCCGGGTTATACCGGCGATATATTGATAGGCAATGGGGCTTAGCTGTAATGGGCCTTCAGGGTCAAAAAAGGCATTATTCCCATTTTGGTCAAACAGGGATTGATTGGTATGCATGCCGGAACCATTGATCCCAAAGATGGGTTTAGGCATGAAGGTTGCGTGAAGGCCGTGTTTTTTGGCAATGGTTTTAACCACCCATTTAAAGGTCACGGTGTTGTCGGCGCAGGTCAGGGCATCGGCATACTTGAAATTAACCTCATGTTGGCCGCGGGCCACTTCATGGTGAGAGGCTTCGATTTCAAAACCCATCCGCTCAAGGGTCTCGATGATCTCGCGACGGCAATTGATGCCGGTATCTTCCGGGTCAACACTGAAATATCCGGCGGCATCGTTTGTGTCTGTGGTTGGGAGTCCCCGATCGTCAAGGTTAAACAGGAAAAATTCCGCCTCCGTCCCGACGTTCATCACATAACCGGTCTTTTTAGCCTCGGCAAGGACCCTTTTCAGGTTTACCCTTGGGCATCCTTGGTATGGGCTCCCATCCGATTTGTGGATATCACAGATTATTCTTGCGGCAGCAACTCCTTCTTTGTTGCGCCAAGGCAGAATGGTAAAGGTATTGTAATCCGGGACTAGATACATATCCGATTCATGGATCCTGGCAAAGCCATCAATGGAGGATCCATCGAACATCATTTTGCCGTCCAAGGCCTTGGTTATCTGGCTGCGGGGAATGGCGACGTTTTTCATGAAGCCGTTGATATCGACGAATTGTAGCCGGAAGAAATGAATATTTTCATCTTTAATGATTTTCATGATTTGGGTCTTGGTCATTTCTATTCTCCTCGGTTGAATCGGATGTTATTGGCTGTTGGTGGCTGCATGCAGGAGGGCTTGTTTGACCTCTTCCTGAAATTCGTTTTCGGTGAGTTTGCCCCCTTCACTATCCAAGACATAAAAGACATCGATAAGCTGACCCTGTCGGGTAGAGATCATTGCCCGTGAAATATTAATATCGAAATCCGCCATGGTTCTGGTGATGTTGTAGAGAAGAGATGGGCGGTCATCGGCAAATACCTCAATAATCGTGTACATCCGGGAGGTTGTATTGTCGATCTTGACTTGGGTTGTCAGGTCCTGACGTTTTGCCCCCAGGGGGCGGACTGGTTGCTTTTTTGCAGCCAAGCGATGGGAGATGCCAAGTTTATTGCCAGAGGCCCGATTCATGTCCCGTTCCAAGGCGGACCAGTTTTGGCTCTGAAAGTCAGACTTGAATACCGGACGTACGCTGATGAGATCGACCACTGTTCCATCAAGCCAAGTGTTGATGTTTGCCGCCAGGACATCAAGATTATGAAGGGCCAGGGTGCCGCAGATCTTGGTCAGGAGGCCGGTTCGGTCGTGGCTTACAATCACCAGAGCCCAGTAGTCTCCAAAATCTCTAGGAACCAGGATCAGGTGCTGCTTGTGGAGACGGTTTCTGAGTTGAAGGTGCTCGAGGACCTCCTGGGGAGAATAACTGATCAGATAATCATCGGGGATATCATCAAGGTTGACTGTGGTTGATTGCTCAAGCTGGCTCCCTACTTTTTCTCGCATCCATTGAGCGGCCTGTGCTCGGTTTGGCTCTGAATGATCGGTGTGCTCTAAAACATGGATGGTCTTGAGATAGAGTTCCTGGAGCAGGGCTCCCTTCCAACTGCTCCAGGCAGATGGGCCGGTAGCTCGGGCATCCGCAATGGACAGGAGATAGAGCATGGTCAGGCGGGCCGGTTTTTCGACCTGTTGGGCAAACTGGTTGATGAATTGATTGTCTTCAAGGTCGCGGCGTTGGGCCAGGTGGGATAAATAAAGGTGATTTTTTACCAGGAAAACTAAATCCTGTTTTTCGTCCTCGGGAAGTCCCAGCCGTTGGGCGATACCTTCGGTGATGTCCGCCCCGCTTAACTCATGGTTCACCCCCTGGCCCTTGCCGATATCATGAAGCAATGCAGCCAGGTAGAGAATATGGGGAGTGGGTAATGAGTCGAAGAGGTTTTTTTGTTCTTCAGTGATATATTTGAGTTCGGTGACGGTCTGGATAAGATGTCGATCAACCGTGTATATGTGGTAGACATCATGTTGGGCGAGGGATTCGATTTCTTTAAATTCGGGGAGGAAAGAGGTCAGTAAGCCTGTTTCCAGCATGGTGGTCAAGGTGGTGAGTGGGTCTGAGGTTGATTGCAGGGCTTCCAGAAAAGACTTGGTCATGGCCCGAGACTTGCGGAGTTTGTCATCTATTCGGTCAAGATTGGCCGTGATGAGTTGTCTGGTTCGAAAATGGATGGGAAGTCCCGTGGTCGCAGCCTGGACGAAAATACGCATCATGAGAAATGGTTTTTCTACTATTCTGGCAGGATCGGCGACGATCCATTCGTTGCGAACGTTAATTCCCGGTTCTAATTCTCGGGATTGATCAGAATGGCGATTTTTACCAACCTTGTCTTCAACGTGGCAGAAAAAAAGATCACTGGTTATGGCCACAGTCTGGAGAGACCCATGGACCTCCTGCATAAAGCTTTCAACGCCAAGTTTTCCTTTGTTGTCCCTATATCCCAGGGCTGCGGCGATCTCTTCCTGGTGTTCGAAAAAAAGCTGATCATTTTTCCGGCCGCTGAGATAGTGGAGGCGGTTGCGGATTTTGGTCAAATGGTCAAAGGCCTCTTCGAAATTGCCCCTCTCTCTTGCAGTGAGGAGTCCGGCCTCTTCCATTGCTGGAATACCCTGGAGGCCGAAGACAGCGAAGGAAGTCCAGAGCATGGCATGGATATCTCTAAATCCTCCGCGGCCCTCCTTGATGTGAGGCTCGAGTTGAAAGGTGTGGAGACCGTAGCGCCGATGGCGATTTATCCGCCCTTCAGTAAGTTCTCGAAGGAATTCGTGGCGATGGCCATCGATGAATTTTTTGCGGAAGGACTGGATCAATTCCGTATAGAGGGTTTCCTCTCCGACCACGCATCTTGAATCAAGGAGAGAAACCTGCAGAAAGAAGTCCCGCTTGCAGTCGGCCAGACAGTCTTTTGGGGTCCTGACCGCATGTCCGACCTCGAGGCCGGCATCCCAAAGGGGATAAAAAATTGATTCCGCTCCTTGCTCAACGAGCTTTGTCGGAGTTTTGGGGTGGTGAAGGATCATCAGGTCGATGTCGGAAAACGGGAAAATTTCCCTGCGACCATATCCCCCCAGGGCAATCAAGGCAAGCTGATCCCTGCCCTGGGGTAAAGCGCTAAAGCATTGACGCAGGTAGGTGTCGATGACTTCAGTGTGCTTTTCGAGGAGTTGACGGCCACTGACTCCTTGCTGCCAGTATTTTTGGAGTGCTTCGCGGCTAGTGCGTAAGTTTTCCTTCATAAGTCCGCAGGGGCATGGAGTTATAAAAATGTGAGCCCTTGTCGTAATGGAAAAAACGACCAGGGCTCATCCGAATAATACACGTTGTCATGGATTAGAAACGATCAGATGGCTTCCTTGCCCCGCTCACCGGTCCTGACTCGAACAACATCTTCAACCGGCATAACAAAGATTTTGCCGTCCCCGATTTTGTCTGTATTTGCTGCCTGGCGAATTGTGTCAACAACCTTGTCGACCATGGCGGCCTCGACAATAATATCCATTTTAATTTTTGGGATGAAGTCAACGACGTATTCCGCTCCTCGATAGATCTCCTTGTGCCCCTTCTGGCGCCCATAACCTTTTACATCGGTGACGGTCATTCCTCGGATGCCGATGGCGTTCAAGGCTTCTTTGACGTCATCCAATTTGAAAGGTTTGATAATGGCTTCGATTTTTTTCATGTCCACCCTCCTGGGATATGGAAAATGCTGATCAAGTCCGCATGGGATTTACTGTATAAGGGTACAATAGATCTCATTGAAAGACGACTAATTATTGTATGCGGTTTCATTGTGTTCCACCAGATCCAAACCTTGGACCTGTTCTTCATCGGTGAGTTTAAAACCCATAGTCATATTGATGGCTTTGAGAAGAATCCAGCTGACTCCAAAGGCATAAATGCCTACCACGGCAATACCGAAAAGTTGGGTCGCCAGAAAAGCGCCGTTTCCAGCCAGTAAGCCGTCGACGCCGGCAGGGTTTATCGCTTTTGAGGCAAATATCCCGAGGCAAATAGTCCCGATGAGTCCTCCTAAGCCATGGATGCCGACAACATCCAGGCTGTCATCGAACCCGAATTTGTTCTTCAAGGATACTGCCATGTAGCAGCAGAATCCTGCAAAGAGGCCGATGATAATTGCTGCATTGGGACTGACAAATCCAGCTGCCGGGGTGATTGTCGCAAGCCCGGCAATGGCTCCGGAAGCGGCGCCTAAGGTTGTCGGTCGGCCCGTATTTTTCCAATCCATAATCGTCCACATGGCCATCCCGGCCATGGCCCCTAGGTGGGTTGCGACAAATGCGTTGGCTGCAATACCATTGGCAGCCAGCGCGCTGCCACCGTTGAAACCAAACCAGCCGAACCAAAGCAGTCCTGTCCCGATGAGGGTCATGGGTAAATTGTGGGGCATAAAACTGCTTTTACCATAGTTGCGACGTGGACCAATGACCATGACCGAGGCCAGGGCAGCCACCCCACAGGTCAGGTGAACCACCAGGCCTCCGGCAAAATCAAGGACGCCTCTGACCCCGAGCCAACCGTTTTTACCCCAGATCCAATGACAGACCGGGTTGTAGACCAGGATAGCCCATAACAGGCTGAAGACCAGAAAGGGAGCAAAACGGACCCTTTCGGCAAAGGCTCCACTGATCAAGGCCGGAGTGATCACTGCAAACATGCACTGATAAATCATGAACACGTTGTGGGGGACGGTTGGAGCATAATCCGAGCTTGGGATGTTGGTGACGCCATTTAGGGCAAACCAGGAGAGATCTCCCACTATTCCTCCCACATCGGGGCCGAACGACATGCTGTACCCAAGATAAACCCACTCGAAGGTAATGAGCGATATCATGATGAAGCTTTGCATGATGGTGCCCAGAACATTCTTGCTTCTGACCATGCCTCCGTAAAACAATGCCAATCCCGGCGTCATCAGTAGTACCAGCGCCGCTGAGATTAAGATAAAAGTGGTATCTCCCGAGTTTATCATAGGTAACTCCTTGCCATTGGTGTGGTTACAAAATTGTAGGTGTTGGAAAAATATACCCTACAATAGCAAGGTGTGTACCGGTCCGCTGGGGATCCGTATGATGCTGTAATTTTGTTCTTTTTGGCTTTTGTTTTGTGTTGTAATGTTACAAAAAAGTAAAAATTTACCTTTTTTGCGACATAATTGTAGCTATTGTAACCATATTGACAAGCTTTTTACAGCGCATAGCCGGTTTCACTATGCTGGGTCAGGTCGAGGCCTTGTTGTTCATCATCCAGGCTCACTCTGAGGCCGCCGGTAACGGTTCCGACGATCTTGAGGATGATCCAGGTTACGATCATGGAGTAAATAATGGTCGCAACGGCCCCGTATGCCTGGGCACCCAGGAGGCTGGCGTTGCCGAAAAAAAGTCCATTGGCTCCACCGGGATTTGCGGCAGTGGAGGCGAAGAGTCCTGTGGCTAAGGCCCCCCAGAGGCCACCGATGCCATGGACTCCGACCACGTCAAGGGAGTCATCGTAGCCGATTCTGGGTTTGGCGACCACGGCAAGGTAACAGGCGGCCCCGCCGATGAGGCCGATGATGATGGCTGATATCGGGCTGACAAAGCCGGCGCCGGGGGTGATGGCGACAAGTCCGGCAACGGCGCCGGAGGCTGCGCCCAAGGTGGTGGGTTTCCCTTGGATTTTCCATTCCATGGTGATCCAGGCAAGGGCGGCAGCGGCAGTGGCGACTTGGGTGGTGAAAAAGGCCAGAACTGCTATTTCACTGGCGGCCAGAGCGCTGCCGGCATTGAAGCCGAACCAGCCAAACCAGAGGATCCCCGCACCGAGGATGGTCATCGAGAGGTTATGGGGGTGAAAGGGCTCGCGGCCGTAGCCTTTTCGTTTGCCCAGGACCAGGGCACAGACTAAAGCTGCGGCACCAGAGTTGATGTGAATAACGGTACCGCCAGCAAAGTCAAGGGCTCCGAGCTTGCCAATCCAGCCACCACCCCAGACCCAATGGCAGACGGGGAGATATACTAATGTGGACCAGAGGAGAGTGAAGAGTAGAAAGGCGGAGAACTTCATCCTTTCGGCAAAGGCGCCGGTGATTAGGGCGGGCGTGATGACGGCGAACATCATCTGAAAGGCAACAAAAAGAAGGTGGGGGATTGTCTCAGAATACGGGCCTGGGGTGAGTCCAACCCCTGAGAGTCCTGCCCATTGCAGGTTGCCGATGAAGCCGCCGGTGTCCGGGCCGAAAGCCAGTGAATAGCCGAAGAGTACCCAGGTTATTGAGATTAAGCCCAGACAGATAAAGCTCTGCATGAGGGTGCCGAGAACGTTCTTGCTCCGTACCATCCCGCCGTAAAAAAGGGCGAGACCTGGGGTCATCAGCATGACCAGGGCCGTGGCTGTCATCATAAAGGCAGTGTCGCCGGTGTTAATCATAGTTTTATCCTCTTGGTCTTTTAAAGATGGTTTTCGGTTGAAGCAAAGGCCTCTTGGTGTTGAGGATATGCTTCTCTCGGTGGCGCTCGCTGGTCTAATTGTTCAGGGTTTGCCCTGAGTGGACGTCATTCGAGCTGGTTTGTTTTTTAGGTTCAGTCTGTTATTTAACGAAAAAGCAAAGGTTGTGCCAATTTGGTGATAATGTGTTTATGTAGCTGTTTTTGTAGCGGTTGTTTTGGTTTTGTATTGCGGCGGTGTCGTAGAGTTGTGACTTTTGTGTAATTATTTGAATTTTATTTTACAATTATGTCTTTTTTGAAGATGCTCGACTGAGGGCAAGAACGTGTTCTCGAAGAAAATTGTGGGACGGAACTGTAACGGAGTGATGGTTCCGATCTTTGATATATGTCTGGGTTTGTTTTTTTGCTCAGTCCTATGTCTTTAGCAAAAAAGATTTATTTTCGGATAGGGATTAGATGATTTCGTAATGGTTGAAAACAATGGATTCCAGGGGAAGGTCTGGCCATTGTTTCAGTATCCAGAATTTCAGTATGGTTGCCATCTCGCCTCTGGCCAATGCGAATCGGCGTAATTCCTGTGGGGGACGGTTGTTGTAGAATTGGTAGATGAGGTCACGGATAAAAGGGTCTCGGTCGGAAGGCAAGCCCTGATTTTGTTTTTGTTGAATGAAGAGGCTGAGTTCGACTTTGAGAAAGGCCGAAGGTGCGGGTGCATTCTGTTCTGCAACGGGGATAAAGAAATCCTTATGGTGCCATTTCAAGCTGACCACTACAGGCTGGTCTGGTTTTATGGTTTCCTTCATAGGGAGTTCGGGTGGTGGTGGCGTTCCTTGTCGGGAGGGGGTTGCCGTCGGTTGGGTAGGAATAAGAGTCGCTTGTTGCGGTGGTTTTTTGAGGATGGTGATCATCCCGAGGAGTATCACTATAACAATAACAAGGATACCAGCCAGAAACCGAAACCCCGGAAGGTTGATTTTCCCTGTTCTGGGAGGACGCACAAAGGTGGGAGTTGGACCGTTGGACTTTGGGGGTGAAACGGGAAGGCGGCCCTTCGTTCTAATGGGTTCCGGTGGTGGTCGGAGTTGATCATGGTTAGCAGAAGCCCAAGACTCTTGGGGGGGTATGGTAAACTGCTCTTCCTCTTCAGGTAAGGATGGATCGTCAAGTTGGAATGCTGTTTCCCAGTCTTCCCCCCAGTCGTCATCCGTATCGGGGGGGAGCTCGTTGCTCATGGTACTCCGGTCCGGATCGGAAGGGGACATTGTTTTGTTTATCCGAATACTTTGTTGATCTTTTCGCCGAGGGTCTCAGCGGTAAAGGGTTTGACAATGTATTGGCTTACCTTGGCCTTGACGGCCAGGATAATGTTATCCTGTTGGGCCTCAGCGGTTACCATGATGAAAGGGATGGCGGCCATTTGACTGTCTGCCCTGACGTTTTTTAAAAGGTCGAGTCCGGTCATTTTCGGCATGTTCCAGTCTGAAATGATGAGGTCAACTTTTTCTTTTTTGAGTAATTCAAGGGCAGTGCTGCCATCATCCGCTTCAAGAATGTTTTTGTAGCCAAGTTGGGTCAGGATGTTTTTTACGATCCGACGCATGGTTGCAAAGTCATCAACCACAAGAATTTTAAGATTGTTGTCGGTCATCGGTTCCTCCTGGTGGATTGAGTGGTAGGGGCAACCCCTCCCCAAAAACTATTAATGATCTGCTAGTGCCCTGGATAATTTGCTCCGAAGGCGAAGCATCGCCTTGCTGTGCATCTGTGAAATACGGGACTCGGTATAATCCATCACTACCCCTATCTCTTTCATGGTTAATTCTTCATGGTAATAAAGGGTTACCACCAGTTTTTCTTTTTCCGGAAGTCCGTAGATGGCTGCGGCTAGAATGTCCCGGATTTCCGTGTAGCTGATAGTTGCGTAAGGATCTTCGTCCTGAAAAGCTAAAGAGTCAAAGAGGTTTTCGTCTTGGTCTTGGCCGGGAAGCTTCTTCCGTAAAACATCGATGTCGATGAAGGATATCGCTTTGGTTTCGTTCAGTAGGGAGTGAAACGCATCAATCTCTAAGTTGAGTTCTTCGGCTATTTCATCGTCTTCAGCCGGTCTGCCAAGTTTCTTCTCTAATTTGCCATAAACCTTTTCCAAATCGCTGGATTTTTTTCGGATGGAGCGCGGCAGGTAATCCAGAGAACGCAGTTCATCCAACATGGCTCCCTTGATTCGAAATTCGGCATAGGTTTTGAACTGGACGTTTTTGAGAGGGTCGAACTTGTCGATGGCGTCAATGAGACCGATAATCCCGCTACTCATCAGGTCATCTAGGCTGATATGGGCCGGCAATCGTGAAGCGAGTCTCATTGCGATGTATTTAATCAAAGGGGTACAGGAGGCAATGAGTTCGTTGCGTTTTTCCTGGTCCAGTTTTCCAGATTCAGCGAAAAAATATTTGGTGTAGTCGCGGATCTTGGGGGTTGTATTTTTATTGATCATCTGCGACACGGATTCGGTCTGCTCCATGGGAGAAATATATTTTTCAGTGGAAGCCGCAGGACCTGAAATATTGCGGTTGAGCCCACTGATAATTGGCTTGTTCTGTTCATTTTTTTCATTTCTTCGGTAATAGTGCTCATGTTTACGTTCAGGACAATTCCTGTTGGATTTGTCGAGACGGATGATCACGTTCGATGAATCCTTGAAATAGTCTATTACAGATCGAGTACGCCTTTCCAGAAAAATTTTATGTTCCCGTCATTCGTTTGGTCGGCCGGTTCCATAATCAGGGAATTGGCCAGCTCCCTAATGCTTTTGCCGGTGGTTGACTCAGGGAAAAATTCGGCAACCAATCGTTGTTTTTTGACGGCTTCCGGGAGTTTCCGGTCATAGGGGATATGTCCCAGGTAATCCAATGAAATGGTTGATAGAAAGCGGTCCGCTACCCCGCTTAATTTTTGATAGACGCTCATGGCCTCTTTGGCGGAGGTACTTTGATTGATCAAGATTCGGAACCTTTTTACATCATGGCGATTGGAGAGAACCTTGATCAGGGCATAGGCATCGGTCAGAGAAGTCGGCTCTGGGGTCAGGACGATTATTTTGTCCTGGGCGGCCAGGTTAAAGTAGATGACGTTGTTGTTGATCCCAGCGGCGGTGTCGATCAGTAAAAAATCCAGGTCAGCGCCGAGGGTTTCCATTTCCGAAAGGAAGAAGAGTTGTTGCTTTTCGGTCAAGTCACCCAATTCCATGATCCCGGAACTGGCCGGTAGAATCTTCATGCCGCCGGGGCCTGGGAGCAGAACATCGAGAAGTGATTTTTCGCCATTCAAAACATGCTGGATGGTATACCGTGGGGTTAAACCCAGCAGAACATCGATATTGGCAAGGTTGAGATCTGCATCCAGCAGCAGGATCTTTTTACCGGCAGTGGCCAGGCAGTAGGCGAGATTGGCGCTGACGTTGGTCTTGCCGACCCCGCCTTTGCCACTGGTTACACTGATAACTCGTGGTTGAGGGGCGTGGTGAGATCCTTGCCTGCCACCTTGATCACGGGGCACCCGGGTTGCCATGAGTTGTTCCAAAGTGTCCGCTTGGGTCATTAATGGGGCCTCGAGAGTTTTTGCTGCTGGCGATTGATACGACACCAGGGCTATTTTTGCGCCTGAGGTGTCCGGTGAGTCTTATTGGGTATAGTAGCAAATTTTATGGAGAATCGGGAAATGATTTCAGTCTCTGAGGGTATCATGGATGCATTGATCATTGTTGTGGTTATCGGTAATTGTTCGCTGCTTGTTGGGTTTGGGAATGCCAGGGATGATGTTCCTTGCCTCCTTTGAAATAGGGAGTGGCGGCATCCCAACCTTTACCAAACAAGGTGGCGAGGAGGGTCGGAGTTGCCGGGAGGTAGTCTTCCGGCACCCGTTGCCCGATACAGAGACCGGCAATGGGAAGGTTGGCCGAGATCACACCCTGGCAAAGGGTGGCATAAGCCCGTGTTTCATCCAATTTGGTGAGCATTAATCCCGCAGGGGAAAGAGGTCGGTAAGTCCTGATTATTCCGACAAGATCTTCTTTTTTGATGGTGGCGGGAAGTACCAGGTATGGCAAAACCACGTCCGGAGGAGCGAACCAGCGGGAAAGTTCGTTGATATGGTCCGGGTCATAGGGGCTTTTTCCTGCGGTATCAATAATGATTATATCCTGGCGGCGGTGGCGATTGAGAGAGCTGCCAAGGTCCGTTCGGTGCAGGGCTATTTCACAAGGGAGCTTCATGATTCTGGCGTAGCTTCTTAATTGATCGGTGCCGCCGATCCGGTAACTGTCGATGGTGAGCAGGGTAACCTTTAAACCTTCCCGGATGGAAAACCAGGCGGCTAGTTTCGCGGCGGTTGTAGTTTTGCCGACCCCAGTGGGTCCAACCAGGGCGATAACCAGAGGGCCCTCGTGGGATTGGGGAAGAATTGGTTCCGGGATCAGGCGGCTGACCATGTGTTGGCGCCATTCGGCAACCTTGCGGGGATCCGGGCGGCTGGTTCGAGTCGGAAGGGCTGGTTCGGTTAAGGCCGAGGTCTGGGGCTGGTGGTTCTTGAATAATCTGGCCAGTCGGGATTGGAGTTTAAGGGTCTCGGTTGCTCCTGGGGGGGGCGGCGGTGAATTATGGGGGATGTCCGGAGAATACTCCGGGCGTGATGGGGAGGTGGTAGGCGTATAGGCCATGAGTGGTGACCATGATCGTTGGGAGTCGGCGAGGTCGTTTTCGAAACGCTTCGTGGGGACGATGGATGGTCGCTCGGCTTGAGGGCTGCCGGGTGGTATGTTCATGAAATCTTCCTGGTAATCAATGGCTGCAACGACTTCGATCCGTCTGGCGGTTCTGGATGTGCCGGGGCTGCCCAAGGTCCGGGTGGAGAGGATGACCGCTTCTTCGCCCAGTTCTTTTTTGACCATGTTCATGGCCGTTTGGGCGTCCTTTGCTTCAAATCGCTTGATCATCATGGCTTATGGCTCACTTGGTAGACGCGGTTTTGCGGGGGTTGATTTCAATAGTTCCCAGCGAATCAAGCTTGGTCTGGCTGGTGAGTTCGCCATGGGAGAGTATGGTAATCTGGGGCAAAAAACGCTCAAGAAAGCGCCGGAGATGATGGCGGATGGTTGCCGGGCAGAGAATGATGGGCTGAAAACCATCGCCTGCCACCTTCTCGGTCGCTTCCTGGATCGATTCCAGCAGGCGTTGGGCAAGGTTTGGTTCCAGTGCCAGATAGGAACCATGGTCGGACTTCTGGATTGATTCTCGGATCAGGTCCTCTGTCTTGGTGGTCAGGGTTAATACCGAGAGTTTACCCTCATGATCGGTGAGCGCACTGAGGATGGAACGAGCCATTTTTTGGCGGACATATTCGGTGAGCATCCCGGTATCTTTGTTGGTCGGGGCATAATCAGCCAGGGTTTCACAGATGGTCAGTAAATCGCGGATGGAGACCCGTTCCCTGAGAAGATTTTGGAGGACCTTCTGGACCCCGCCCAGTGAAAGCATGCTGGGGACAAGCTCTTCGATCACCTTGGGATGGGTCCTGGCCAGGTTGTCGAGGAGTTTTTGGGCATCCTGTCGGCCCAGGAGTTCTTCCGCGTGGGATTTTAGGATTTCGGTCAGGTGGGTGGCTATAACCGTGGAGGGATCCACCACGGTATACCCAGCCATTTGAGCCTCATCCCGTTTATCCTGGTTGATCCAGGTCGCCGGTAGTTTGAAGGCTGGTTCGAGGGTTGGGATCCCATCGATTTTGCGTTTCGCTGTTCCGGAGTCCATGGCCAGGAGGGAGCCCATCATGATCTCGCCCCGGGCGATTTCGATTCCTTTAAGAAGTAAGGTATACTCGTCGGGACGCAGTTGCAGGTTGTCTCTGACGTGCATCGGAGGAATGATCAGTCCCATATCGATGGCGAATTGCCGCCTGATGGCTCGGATCCGTTCAAGGAGATCGCCTTCCTGACTTTCGTCCACCAGGGGAATCAGGCCGTAGCCCACTTCCAGCTCAAGTATATCCAGGGGTAGCAGGGCCTCTACTGTTTCCGGTGAACCGGGAAGGGGGCCGGAGGGCTTTTTCTTTTCCGCAGTATCTTCTGCTGTCTGGAGTTCCCGGGCCGATTTCCGGATCGCCATGGTTGAAAGCCCACCCATCATGGTGCCCAGGATGAGAAAGGGGATATGGGGCAGACCCGGAATAAGTCCAAACAGGATAATGATCCCGCCTGCCACCGCGAGGGCATGGGGTTGGCTGCTGAACTGCTTGTAAAATTCCTTGCCCATGCTCACGTTGGAGGCGGCGCGGCTGACGATGATACCGGCCGAGGTGGAGATGATCAGGGCGGGAATCTGGGAAACCAGGCCATCACCGATGGTCAGGAGGGTATAGGTTTCCAAGGCCTGCCCAAAAGCCATACCCTGGAGGATGGAGCCGATGAAAAAACCGCCCAGGATGTTGATCACCATGATCACGATACTGGCAATGGCTTCACCCCGAACGAATTTACTGGCACCGTCCATGGCTCCGTAAAATTCCGACTGCCGAGAGATGTCTTCGCGCCGTTGCTTGGCTTCTCCTTCGTTGATCAGTCCGGCGTTGAGATCGGCATCGATGGCCATCTGTTTGCCGGGCATGGCATCCAGGGTGAAGCGGGCGGCGACCTCGGCAATCCGGCCCGAACCCTTGGTGATGACGATAAAGTTGATGAGGACCATGATCAGGAAGATGATGAGTCCCACCGCGTAACTGCCCCCGACCACAAAGTTGCCGAAGGACTGGATCACCTGTCCTACCGCCCCGGTCCCCTCATGGCCGTGGAGGAGGATCAGTCGGGTGGAGGCGATATTCAAGGACAACCGGAACAGGGTGGTGATCAGGAGTAGTGATGGAAATGAAGAAAATTCAAGGGGGTGGGTGTTGTACATGGCGATGAGCAAAATGAGCAGGCCCATCGTGATATTCATCGAAAGCAACAGGTCGAGCATAAAGGTAGGTAGCGGGATGATCATGATCATCAGGATTGCTACTACACCCACTGCCACTAACAGGGTGGAGCCTTCAAATTTGAAGGAAGTTGGTCCGGATAATGCTTGGGGAGTGTCCGCCATGGGTAGGTCGCCTTATGCCGTTTTCTTTTTCAAGCTGTATACGTAGGCCAGAACCTCGGCCACCGCCTGGAAGAGATTTACCGGTATGGATTTATTCAGGTCCACTTCCTGGTAGAGGGCCCGCGCCAGAGGTTTGTCTTCCATGAGGGGGATGGAATTCTCGAGCGCGATTTCTTTGATCCGTTGGGCAATAAGTCCTGCTCCTTTGGCGGTAACCAGGGGGGCATTCATCTTGCTACTGTCATAGCGGAGGGCCACGGCCAGATGGGTGGGGTTGGTGATCACCACATCTGCCTTGGGGACCTCGGCCATCATGCGGCGCCGGGCCATCTCCATTTGGATCGAGCGGATCCTCCCTTTGACGTAGGGATCCCCTTCCGTCTGTTTGGCTTCTTCCTTGACCTCCTGTTTGGTCATTTTCATCTTCTCGGTGAATTGCCAGCGCTGGAATGTGTAATCGGCTGCAGCCAGAACGGCGATGACCAGGGCCGATTTAAAGAAGATCCAGAAGGCGGTCCGAGCCATGAAGGCCAGGATGGGATATGGGGGCTGGTCCATGAGCGGCAGGATGCCGGGGAGAACCTTGTTGATCTCATGATAGGCCACCAGGGTAATGACCAGGACCTTGAGGGTCGACTTGATGGTCTGGGCCAGAGTTTGTTTTGAAAAAAGGTTGGAAAAACCCTGGATGGGATTGATTTTGGAAAGTTTTGGGGCGATCTTGTCGGGGGCATAGAGGGCACCGATCTGGGCGAAGTTGGCAAGGAGACCGGTCAGGACGATGACCGTCATCAACGGCAGGGTAATGGTGGCAGCCATGGTCATCCCTTCCCGGGTGAGAAAAGCAATATCGGCCGGATTTACCGAAATCTGGCCGGTGTTTTTAAGATAATGACTGACCAGATTCATGCTCTGTTTGAGAATGTATTCACCGGACAGATAAAGGGTGAGCAGACTGGTCAGCAAAACAGCGGCCGAGGGCACCTCCATGCTCTTGGCCACATCCCCTTTCTTCCGAGCCTCGGAAATTCGGCGTGGGGTCGGTTGTTCGGTTTTTTCCTGACCTGAACTTTCATCCGCCATGGGATTTTAGCCTCCCATCCCCATGGCCAGTCGCGGGAGCAGACGGCCAAGGGTGTTGAAGTTTTCGATCAAGAGCGGGGTGAGATAGCCCAGGGAGAGGCCCATGAAGAGCAGGCCAACCCCGAGGTTGATGGGCAGACCCACGATCAGGATTGGGATCTGGGGCACGGTTTTGGCAATGATTCCCATGGCCACATGGGAAAAAAACAGGGCCGCTCCGGCCGGTGCCATTATTTTGACGGCCAGAACGAACATCTGGGCCATGCCCCGCATTAACCCCTCATAGGTTGCCTGGGAAATATGCAGGCCGCCCGGTTGGATCCACTGGTAGCTCTCCGCCAGGGTTCGGAAGAAGAGATGATGGCCGTCGATACTTAGGAAAAGCAGGATTGCCACGAGATTCCAGAAGAATCCCACCAGTGAGGTCTGAGTCCCGAATTGGGGATCCATGGTCCCGGCCATTCCCATACCCATCTGGACGCCGATCATTTGTCCGGCTGTTTCCACCGCCGCGAAAACAAATCTGGCGAAAATTGAGAGGGTAGCGGCGAGAAAGATCTCCTGGCCGGCCAGAATGACGAATCCCAGGGAGGTTTGTGGGATGGATTCGGGGTTGATGGACACCACCGGCACCAGGATCAAGGCTGTGGTAAGGGAGATCATGATCTTGATCTGAACCGGGACGCCCTGTGATCCAGTTACCGGCATCAGGAAAATCAACGGGCCTACCCTGGTCAGGATAATGAGCAGGTGGAGAGCCTGGTTCAGTGTCCAGTTGAGTATTCCGGCATCAATCATTCTAAAACCTTGTTTTCGGCTATCTGCTTAGTGGATCAGATTCGGCAGATTGTTGAGTAAATCCGCCGTATAGTCCATCATTTTGGTCATCATCCAGGAGGAAAAGAACAACAAGGTCATCATGACCGCGACGATCTTTGGCACAAAGGTCAGGGTCATTTCCTGGATCTGGGTCGTCGCCTGGAATAGGGCGATGATAATGCCCACCGCCATCCCGACAATGAGTAATGGGGCGCTGAGTAAGAGGCAGATGGTAACTGCCTCCCGGGCAAGCGTGGTCACTTCGGTAGGTGTCATGGTTATACTCCGAAACTTTTAACAAGTGAACCAACCAGCAGGTACCAGCCGTCAACCAGGACAAAGAGCAGGAGTTTGAACGGCATGGAAACCATAATCGGCGGAAGCATCATCATGCCCATGGACAGGAGGACGCTGGCGACCACCATGTCGATGATCAGGAAGGGGAGAAAGAGTACAAATCCGATCTGAAAGGCGGTTTTCAGTTCGCTGATCATGTAGGCGGGAATCAGGACCATCGTTGAAACCTCGTCCCGGTTCTTTGGTTTCGGGCTTTTGTTTAACGAAAGGAACAGGGCCAGGTCCTTTTCTCTGGTCTGGGAGAACATGAAGGTTCTTAGGGGGGCCACTCCCTGTTGCAGGGCCTCTTCCGCGGAGATTTTTTCGGCCAGGTAGGGTTGGACCGCATCCTGATTGATTTTGGTGAAGACCGGCATCATGATAAAAAAAGTTAGAAAAAGTGAGAGCCCGATCATGATCTGATTGGGGGGCATCTGTTGGGTGCCGAGAGCGTGGCGCAGGAAAGAAAAGGCCACAACCAGTCGGGTGAAGCAGGTCATCATCAGGAGAATGGCCGGGGCCATGGACAGGATGGTGAACAGGAGGAGAATCTCGATCAGGACCGAAACCTGCCGGGGGCTGTCTGCCTCGGTGATGCCCAGGTTGATGCTGGGGATTGGGATGGCCCGAACCTCGGTTGGGGCGAGGAGTGGGATCGCAAGGATGGTAAGGAGTGTTGCGATGGTCAACCAAGGAGATCTGGGAGGTCTGGTTGTTTTGTGGTTGGCCTGATGACTCATGATCTCTCGTCGGTGGTTGCAGCTTTCGGGCTGGAATGAGACAGGGAGGTGGCTTTTTTTAAGAGGTTGGCAAAGGATGAAGTCGGGCTTTTCGGTTCCCGAGCGCTCTCTCTCTGGCTTTCCGGTTGAGGGTCCAGATGGGCCAAAAGGGTAATTTGGTGGTCGGTGACTCCCAGGGCCAGGTTCTGTCCGGCTATCTCCAGCACGGTTACATATTTTTTGGGGGCAATCATTCGTGTATCAAGGATTCTGATCAGGCCACCGTTGCGCATGGTGGTGTTGCCGAAACCCATTTTCCGTAAAAGACGCAGGGTAAGAATCAGGAGACCGACCACCACGGCGAGGGCGCCGCAGACCTTCAGGATAGCCATGGCCAGGCCGGAGGTGGTTTGGGGGGCGGCAAGACTTGGAGTGTTGGTCGTAAGGGTATTTACCGCCGGGAGTTCTTCTGCAACTCCGGGCAGGGCGAGAAAAATGAAGAGCAGCGCCGGGATCAAAAGCCAGACATTCCAAGCCGGGCGGTTGATTATTGATTGGGGATGTTCCATGGGAGCCTTTGTCGTTGAGACCATTTTAGGGTGTCTTACGCCATGTTCTTAATGCGGTCCGCCTGGCTGATTATTTCGGTTATTCTGACCCCGAATCTATCATTCACTACAATAACCTCGCCTTTACCAAGCAACTTGTTATTGACCAGGATGTCCACGGGCTCACCAGCGGCTTTGCTCAATTCGACTACGGAACCCTGGGTGAGTTGGAGCAACTTGTTAATGATCATCTTGGAGCGTCCCAGCTCAACTGAGACCTGGAGTGGGACATCCAATAGAAAATCGAGATTTTTTGAGCCACTCTGGTCAGTGGTGCCCTTGCCAAGTTCTTCGAATTCAGTCGCCTGGGGAGCCCTTGAGGTACTTCCGTCCGATTGTTCATCAAGGGCTGCGGCCCAGTCGTTGTCAACTTTGGGGCCTTGCCCGTCGGTATTGTTGTTATTAGCCATTACTTATCTCCTTGTTAGAAATCCTCTTTTTCAGGATCGGTGACTCTGCGTTTGATCAGGTATGACACATTCCCGCGGTGGATCCCAGGGGTGCCGGCAAATTTCAGTTTTCCTCCGATATAGGCGGGCAGGAGATCTTCCTTGCGTTGGTCAAGCTGGAGAATGTCGCCCGGTTCCAAGGCCAAGACATCAGAACCCGGCAGGGTGACGGTGCCCAGGCGAACCGAAAAATCCGTTTCGATATTTTTGAGGTTTTCCTTGAGGATCCTGGTGATGAGGATGTCCTCCTCGCTCTGCTCTTTTTGAAAAGAGGTGGTGAGTTTGTTCTTGACCGATTCAAGGTTGGAAAAGGGGATGCAGATGGTGATACTGCCGATGGCCCGGTCCATGTCGACCTCGTAGCGGTTGATGATTACCACATCCTCGGGCTGGCAGATTTTGGCAAACTGGGGATTGATCTCACTCCGGATATATTTGATGCTCAAGGGGTGAATGGAGGACCAGGCTTTTTCCAGATCGGTCAGCAATATTTTGACCACCCGTTGGATGAGCCGTTGCTCGATGGGGGTGAAATCACGCCCCTCAATCCTCACGTTTCGGGTGCCACTGCCACCCATGAAGTTTTCTACAAAGGAAAAGACCAGTTTTGGCTCCAGGATCAGCAGGGCGTGCCCCCGGAACGGGTCCATTTTGATAATCTGGAGACTGCTCGGTACCGGCAGGGTCCGGACAAAAGCTCCGAATCGCTCCAGTTCCATGGGGACTGCGGTCACATCAATAATTCTTCTCAGGGTAGAGGCCAGGGATCCACGGATGCTGCGGAGAAAGCTGTCATGAACAACCTCCATGCCCGGCATCTTGACCTGGACAATCTTGTCTTGACGGCTGAAGTCATAGATCCGGTAACCCAGGTCTTCGACTTCAACCTGTTCTTCCGGCTCATCGATGTCACCTCCGGAAATTCCCTTTAAGAGGGCATCTACCTCATCCTGGCTGAGAATCTGTTCCATAATTTTCCCGGGAGTCTTTCAGTTACTGGACGACGAATTCGGTAAAGTAGATGTTACGTACTTTTTCCGGCCTTAAAATACGATTAAAACGGTCGAGCAGTTCATCTCTGATCCGGATTTTACCTTCAGGAGTCATCACATCTTCAAAAGTCAGACTGGTCAGGAGCATGATCACCATGTCGCGCAGTTTTGGGTCGGCCTGGGTCGCCAGTTCAACGCCGGACTCTGCGCTCATTTCGAGCTCGATCTTTACCTTCAGATATCGTTTTCCTTTGGGGTCGGCCAGGTTGACCGTAAATGCTTCAAGTCGATAAATGGCTCCGATGGTTTCGGGCTTTGATTTTTTCTCTGTACCTACGGGATCAGCGGGAGGCTCAGTGGCCGCGAATTTGGTATAGGCGAAGAAGCCGCCTGCCCCGGCCAGAATAATGACGACCAATCCGATAATCAGCAGCATTTTCTTGGACTTTTTTTTCGGTGCTGCGGGTTCTTCAGTGGCTTGAGGTTCCTTATCGTCAGCCATCAGTGGTTCTCCTTGTCTATTGAATAAAGGGGGGGGAATCCGAAATAACTATATAGCAAACATTATGCCACAGGGTACTGGACTTTGTAAAATCGGGTTGTAGGTTCATTTCTTTGTATATCAAAAGTGATGTTGTGAATACTGCGGATCCTGATTGACCAGGGATTGGGTGGTGTTGACGCAATAATTTGGCCGATCACCTGATGTACAATTTCAAAAAGGGAGGACTGCCATGGCCGTTTCGGGAAGACGAGGAATCCGGCATTTTTTTGACCATACCCAGTAGGGGTGTCAAAAAACAATCATGCGAATTTGGTTCTTATTGGAAGATTATCCGGAGAAAAGTGAATATCTCGGTACTCTGAGGATGGGCGCATTATCGTCCACAGGGACGTCTCTTATAAGCTTCTTAATGAGAAAATTTATCACTTGGTGTTTGCAATATATTGAACATATTAGGCGTGTTTTGCGTCTATAAAAAAACAGGAGGCGAAAATCATGGTCGACCAGGGGGGGGGTGGAGGTTGTTCTGGTTAATTTGTATAATATTATAAATATGTTACGTGGTTGATATTGGTGGGCGTTTTTTGATCTCCTTGTGGAGATATGGGTTCTTTATAAAAAAAATGGGCGTAAAATGCGTTTTTTTTGATTATGACCTAGAATTAAAGTAATAACAGAAAGTTAAATGCTTTTTGGGCGGATAGTGCTACGTCTAGTAATTGGATGTCTAGGTACTGCTTAAATCATTGCAGGACAAGGGAAAGAAGCCATCTTTGGAGTAGGATTTCGCTACTGTCTGGTTTCGCCTTAAACGCAACGCTCTGTTTGCGCAACACTTGACAATAGCTTTTTCCGTATTGTACAATGTGAACCAGAGTTAAGTTGGGGTTCCGGTTCATTGAAATGAAGAGCAGGTAGTCCTGAACTTTGATGGATTGGGCTCATTGTCGTGAAAAAGGGGAAGGTAACCGTTTTAAGGAGGTTCATGATGGAAGGGATTTTTTTTCTGGTTTTCTGGATAGGTTGCGCCACACTTCACACCGTCTTTGATCTGAAGATCAAGCCCTTGATTCAAGCACATCGTGACGAACAAACGGATTATCCAGGGTTCTAATCGTTTTTTCCCGATTATGATGTCGATGGGCTGAAAATGAGTGCCATCGGTATTGAGAAGTAAAAAGTCGGGTGGCTTTACCTTAGTGAATGGAGATTTTTCGGGAATTATTTCAGCCTGGAAGATGTCGAAGTACTCCTGAAGTGAAATTTCGGGGGAAGTTGAGAGGGGATACTTAAAAAAATCAACGAACAAAGGAGAGAGTCCCATGAACAATCTGTTGGCGAGTGTGCTACCCCAAGAGGGCGGTTTGGAGGTTGCCACCTCAAAAAGTTACAATCTGGCGATAGTAATAAGCGGGCTTTTTGCAGCAGCAGGTATAGCCTTCGGGATGCATGCTCTGTTGATCGGGCATGAGCATGCCTACAATAACACCAGGGAGATGCCCTGGGGGTTGCTCATCGCAGCGTATGTCTTTTTTGTTGTTACTTCCACCGGTCTTTGCCTGGTTTCGTCCATCGGCCATGTTTTTAATGTCGATGCCTTGAAACCCATTGCCAAGCGTTCTGTATTTATGGCCATTGTGTCGATCATCGCCGGTTTTTTGATCATCGGGTTTGAGATCGAAAATCCCTGGCGGATGCCAATCTATAATATGATCAGTGCCAATCCTACTTCTAATATTTGGTGGATGGGAACCCTTTACGGTGCCTATCTGTTCTTCATGGCCATAGAGTTCGCCCTGTTGCAGATGGGACAGCATAAAATGGCCGGCTACCTGGGCCTTTTGGGAGTGGTTTCCGGTATTGCTGCCCATAGTAACCTGGGCGCGGTTTTTGGTCTTTTAGGTGGCCGGGAATTCTGGCATGGCCCCTATATGCCGATTTATTTCATCACCTCCGCCATGATGTCCGGCTGTGCTGCGGTTATCTTTTTCACCTGGCTTGGGTACAAGGCCAATGGTTGGCAGATGAGTCCCGCTCTGGAAAGTTCCCTGAAGACCACGGCAAAACTTGGTGCTACCCTGACGGCTGTCATCATGTTTTTCACCACCTGGAAAATGATTTCCGGGATCAGTGGGCATCCTCCGGGAAAATATGAGGCCATGATGTCTTTGGTGAATGGTCCTTATTCGGTTAATTTCTGGGTTGGTGAGGTCATGCTCGGCATGGTTATCCCCTTCTTCCTGATTATTTCCTGCAAGGCCAAAAACCTGCCGATTCTCTTCGTTGCCTCGGTTTCCGCCATCATCGGAATCTTCTTCATGCGCTATGACCTGGTGGTTGTCGGTCAGATCGTACCCCATTTCCATGAGTATGGGGTCGTTGGCCTTCCGGAACTCTTTCCGTATATTCCTTCCCTGCATGAGATCATGGTTACGCTAGGTGGTATCGGGTTGTGCGTAATGGGCTTTCTCATGGGTGAGCGTTTATTCCGTGGCCATCTCTCTGAAGACCATTGATGGCCTGACTCTGCCTTAACTGTTCTGTTCCATCTCACCGGCCTGTTGATGGGCCGGTGGGATCTCTGAAAAATTGCTCCATATAAAGAGAGTTGCGACATGACTCCTCGAAAGCGATCAGATGTGCGGCCTTTAACGCCCGATACCCCGATCTATCCCATAGGGGTCGCGGCGAAGCTGCTTGATGTCCATCCTCGAACCCTGCGGATCTATGAAGACGAAGGGCTGATCAGCCCTGACCACAAGGGGAAGCGGCGGATGTTTTCTGAGAATGACATTACCTGGGTTTCCTGTCTGCGTAAGGTGATCCATGAGCAGGGGATCAGTATTCCCGGGCTGAAAAAACTGTTGGAATTGGCGCCCTGTTGGGATATTGCCGAATGCCCGGAGGAAATCCACGCTGTCTGTCCGGCGTTGATTGATCGGGCGGCCCCGCGGATTATGCGGCTGGTAGGTGATGCCCGCTCTGAGCGCGCCGCTCGGGCGGCAGAGCGGCAGGTTGGTTCCATCCCGTCCGTCAAAGAAAAGGTGGGGAAGTAAACGTCCCCTCCTCCATGTTGTTTGATCTTGAGCCAAGGACCTCGTTGCGGGGGCCTTGGCTCTTTTTTTTCCCTGAACTGATCGACTTATTCCTTGTTTTGTCATACGATTAGCCTTAATTGATTCCGGGCCGAGTTCTTATTCTTATTGGCTCTACTCCAACCAACCTGGGCCACTATTCCCTGATTAATATGAACAAGAGACAAGCCGGTTCCTGGCGTAACCCTATTACGCTGCTTTTTCTGATGGCCCTGGCGGTCCCCTTTTCACTGGGAGCCTGGATGGCCTTGATCAACAATTTCGTGGTTGAGCGGGCTGGGTTTAACGGAGCCGACATTGGTCTGCTCCAGAGCCTGCGCGAGGTTCCCGGATTTCTCTCCTTTGGGGTGGTCTTTGTCCTCCTGCTGATGCGTGAACAGACCCTGGTTTTGGTCTCGCTCATCCTGCTCGGAATCGGTACCTGTCTGGCCGGCTTTCTGCCAACTTTTCCCGGTTTGGTTCTAACTACCATGGTGATGTCCGTCGGGTTCCATTATTTCGAAACGGTGAATCAATCCCTCCAGATGCAATGGCTCAAGAAGGACCAGGCTGCTGCTGTGCTGGGGCGTTTGATTTCGGTGGGTGCATTGGCTTCGGTATCCTGTTACGGCTTGATTTATCTTGCCCTTAATGTCTTTGGACTAGCGATGGAATGGGTGTTTTTCCTGGGTGGGGGCATAACCATTGGGGTCGCAGTATTTGCCTGGCTCACCTTTCCTCATTATCCTGCCGTGGTTGAACAGAATAAGCGACTGGTGTTCCGCCGCCGCTACTGGCTCTACTACGCCCTTACCTTTATGGCTGGCGCCCGTCGGCAGATATTTGTAGTCTTTGCCGGCTTTTTGATGGTAGAAAAATTCAAATTTGACGCCTCAGCCATTGCTCTGATGTTTCTCATCAATATGCTGAGTAATATTGCGATGGCCCCCCGGATCGGGCGTTTGATCGGGCGGTGGGGTGAGCGTCGAGCTCTGGCCGTTGAATACCTGGGCCTGATTGTGGTTTTTACCGGTTATGCGCTGGTGGATAACGCATGGTTGGCGGTGGGTCTCTATGTCGTGGATCATTTGTTTTTTGCCATGGCCATCGCCATGAAGACCTATTTCCAAAAAATCGCCGATCCAGCCGATCTGGCCCCCTCCGCCGGGGTGGCGTTTTCAATCAATCATATCGCGGCGGTGGTGATTCCCACCCTTTTCGGGATGCTCTGGCTCGTCTCGCCGAGTGCTGTCTTTGCCTGCGGAGCGGCCATGGCTGCTCTTTCCCTGGGCTTGAGTCGCTTTATCCCGAAGAATTCCTACCCCCGGCAATGAGGTCCGGCAACTCATCGGCGCCTGATTATAGTCTGTTCTCTTCCTGAAATAATGATGTTTTTCCGGAATACGTCTGTAACGCAAGGAATTTTTTTTCGTTTGTATTACATGGAAATGGGCGAAAGAGATCGATTCTCTGGAGTGAACCGGGAAAATTGGGCAGTGTTGGTTCTTGTCGGTGAACAGATGTGTGTTGGAAAGAGACAATTTTAGACTCTTGGCTCGTGAGGAACCAGGAGAAGGAAGGCCTTTTTTCAAAAGCCAAGGTGCTGCAGTGTAGGATGTTGATGAAGCCCATGGGGTTTGTGGACAGAAAGCAATTGATGTCTTTTTCAGTTTTTTGCCGGCAAGATTTTAGCGATGAGTGATAAGAGTTCATTGATTTCTAGGGGTTTTTCCACATAGGAAATCCGGTCTGTCTTTAACTGGTCAAGTTTTAGAGTTGCGCTGTACCCGGAACAGAGGATGATGGGTAGATCAGGTTGGATCGTCAAGGCCTTGGCTGCCAGTTGATCACCGGTCATTTCCGGCATGGTCTGATCCGTGATTATGAGGTCCCAGTGGTGGGGGGTATGGGATAGGGCCTTCCAGGCATCACGTCCATTTGCATACGTGTCAACCTGGTATCCGCCGAGGGTTAGAGCTTGACTCAAGAGTTTGCGGAGAGAACTTTCATCGTCCACAACCATTATTATACCATGACCTTGATTAATGGGAGTGGTTGGAGTTCTGTTGATTCTATCTGTTGAAACTTCTTCTATGGTCAAAGGCAGATAAACCCTAAAGAAGGCACCCTGGTCGGGGGTGCTCTTTACCGTTATTCGTCCATTGTGGCTTTCGATAATGCTTTGAGCTACCGCCAGCCCTAAGCCTGTTCCTTTACCATGCTCCTTAGTTGTGTAATATGGATCAAAAATTTTGGACATGGTTTCTTCATCCATTCCATGTCCGGTATCACTGACGGATAAGAGTGCGTATCTGCCTGGTGGGAGATTGATCCCCAAGGTTGAGGTTGGCTCAAGGGTCAGTTCCTCAAGGGTAACACTCAATATGCCGCCAGTCTCCATCATAGATTGATAGGCATTGGTACAGAGATTCATGACCACTTGATGGATTTGTCCTGGGGTGGCAAGGACCGGTGCGGGGGGGATAATGTCTTGACGAATCTCAATGGTCGACGGGATGGTTGCACGCAATAACTTCAAGGCCTCTTTTACTATCACAGAGATGAATACCGGAACTTTTTCATGTTGTTGCCTGCGGCTGACGGTTAGAATTTGACGTACCAGGGTCGTCGCTCTGCTTGAAGCATTGAGGACTTCTTGCAGGTCATTTCGCCACTCCTCATCTCTTTTCTCTCTCAACATAGCCAGGTCAGTGTACCCTATGATGGCACTCAGAATGTTGTTGAAGTCGTGGGCTATGCCGCCAGCCAGGGTGCCGATACATTCGTGCTTCTGCTGTTCTTGCTGGATCTGCTTGGCCTCCTTGAGCTCGTTAAATTGTCGAGTTAAGGTGGCATCACGTTCGCCGACTTCTTCTGCCATGCGATTGACTGAGGCGGCTAGAATCCCCAGTTCGTCATTGCGTTCCGAGTTCAATCTGACCTTGAAATCGCCATGACTGATCTGTTCGGTGGCCGATACTGCTTGGGCGATAGGAATAGCGATTCGCCGCCGCAATATGGTTGCCATGATGAGGAGTTCCAGCAGGAGTGTGGCAAAGCCAACTAACAGGAAAATGCGCGCAGTGGGTAAGATTTGCGCAGTAATTAATCTTTTTGGGTAGACGGTGACGAAATACCATCCTGGTCCACTGATCTGGGTGACCCCTAAAAAGATATCCAATTCTGGAAGCTCGAGGGTGTGGGTATTCTTGTCCTTTGAGTTCAACACCGCCTTGACCATCTCGATTAACCGTTGATCACCGAGTTGATTGACCTGGAGGTTGCCTCCGGCCTGAGCTATTTTGGCCGTCAGGTCTGGATGGGCGATCAGGTTGCCCTGGGTGTCAACAATATAGTTCCAGGTGCCCTCCATGATAGGGTTGGCGGTCGCTCGATTGATCAGATCGGATATCTCCACATCCTGGCCGCCGGTCACCACCCACCGCCCTTGGTAGTCGCCGGGAGTTACCCGGGAAACCATCCAGGCCGTAGCCCCGGGATCGTAGTACACCGTAGTCCAGAAGGGGAGTCGCCATGGGTTTTTTTCAATCGTCGAGCCCCAAACCGTCTCGTAAATGGTGATGTCAGTTTCGGGGGTTGCAGACCTTCCCCAGTCGGCTGAGGGGCAGAAGTTTATCGACAACTGTTCCGGCATATTCATGAAGCCACTGAAAAATCGATTGGTCAGCATTGGTCCCCATTGGTCCATGAGTTGCCATCCGATAAAAAAACGCCGGCGCAGATCTGGGGTGAGAAGAACGTCATTGCGGAGATAGGCTGTGGCATGATGACGATGGTCATTGATCTCGGGCCGAACTCTAATTAATCCATCGGACTCGCGGACGAAAATCTGGTCAAATTCATCTTGGGGGTCATAATCGCCGATTGCCTCCAGTCGTCGCAGAAATTCATCGCGTAGCAGGGTGCTCTGTCGTTCAGCCAACAGGAATTGCTCACTCTCCAGCTTGCCACGCAGGTTGACATAGGTTGACAGATTTTTGAAAATGGTGGCGCGAAGGGTGTTGTGCATATGCCAATAGCTTAGGCTGGTGGCAAAGATAATGATCAGGGTTATGCGGAGGGCCATTCCAAAGAGGGCCTGTCGAGACAGAGAGTGCCGGCCGAGAGAAAATCGTTTTGTTGTTTGATCCCTTTGGGGGAGGGAAGTGGCGATAGGTGGTTTCACCGGGGAGTGGCCTTATGTTCAACGATTTTAAAGTTCACAATTTATTTGATTGGCCTTCAGTCGTGAGTACCCAAGAGTACACGTGTTTTGAGACATTGTACTCAGGGATCTGAGGGAATTGCAACTGATGATCATGGAAATCTGCCTGGAAAAACCCTCGGGCTGTTTTCTAATTGATACCAGTTGATTTAAGTCAAGGAAATGCCCGGGGGCAATAGGATATGGTGACCGTGAATCAGCTGGAACGGAAATTTGCTTGAGATTAGTTTTGTCTTATTGATACGCTTTGGTATCGCCGTTCTTTTTATTAAGTACAGAGTGAGGGAGAAGAAATGAAGAAAGGTATTTTGCTGATGGTTGCCGTTTTCTTCTTGGGGCTGCCGGGGCTGGTTGCAGCTGCCGAGAGCACCTGTATTACCTGTCACCGGGAG
The DNA here is from genome assembly GCA_018814305.1 of Pseudomonadota bacterium. Lineage (GTDB taxonomy): Bacteria > Desulfobacterota > Desulfobulbia > Desulfobulbales > JAGXFP01 > JAHJAA01. The sequence goes on along the minus strand of JAHJAA010000030.1, from coordinate 14,341 downwards.
ATCACGCCTAACGTGGTCAAAGATTTTCTGGCCGGTGAAATGGGGAAATCCGGCTCAGTGGATTGCTCCAGTTGTCACGGGACAGACCATCTGGGGCAGGATGACTTTGCCAAAGTGAAGATGCCCGATGAAAAGACCTGCCAACAATGCCATGAAACCCAGCATGAGCAGTACATGAGCGGCAAACATATGGCCGCCTGGATTGCCATGGATGCCATGCCCAAGACCGGTATTCAACCCCATCCCTATATCCAGGGGATGAAGGGATGTGGCGGATGTCATAAGATCGGGGTACGGGATGAAGCCACCAAGGCCGCTTCTCGCTACGGCTCGCCCTGTGATTCCTGTCATACGCGGCATAAATTTTCCAAGGCTGAGGCCAAGCGGCCCGAGGCCTGTCGGACCTGTCATATGGGCTTTGATCATCCCCAGTGGGAGATGTGGTCCGGATCCAAGCATGGGGTGATCTACCAGACTGAAGGTGACACCGGTCGAGCTCCAACCTGCCAGACCTGTCATATGGAAAACGGTAATCATCGGGTTATGACCTCCTGGGGCTTCCTGGCGGTTCGCTTGCCCGAAGATGATCAAGAGTGGATGGGCTATCGGGCTACGATCTTAAAGGGGCTTCATGTTCTTGATCCGGAAGGAAAGCCGACGGCTCGTCTGGAAGTGGTCAAGGCTGGAATGGTGGCAAGGCTTACCAAGGAAGAATGGCAAGCCGAGCGGGACCGGATGGTCAAGGTCTGCAGCAAGTGTCACAGTAAAACCTATGCCGAATCAAATCTGGCCAGTGCCGATAACATGATCAAGGAGGCCGATAAGTTGATGGCAGAGGCCATCGAGATTGTCGCCGATCTCTATACCAAGGGGATTATTAAGCCTGAAGCCGGCAAGGCGGCCTACCCGGATCTCTTGACCTTCTATGATGCGATTACCCCGGTGGAGCAGACCCTCTATGTGATGTTCCTGGAGCACCGGATGCGGGCCTTCCAGGGAGCTTTCCATATGAACCCGGATTACACCACCTGGTATGGTCTGGCTGAGATGAAGAAAGATCTGGTGGAGATCAAGCATGAGGCTGCTAGGATGATTAAGGAGATGGCGGGGAAGTAATAGAAATCTGGTATCGGATTCAATGATGAAAAGGGAGTGCTCCTGCTGGGGCGCTCCCTTTTTTTGTCCTGGATAGGCATTCTTTTGGCCGATGTGAGGTAAGGGGCACCGCAAGGGATCGATTGAATTCAAGCAACAGCAGTTGAAAATAATATGATCCTTGCTTCAAGCAACGTCAAGCATTTCAAGGTTATAAAGGAGCTTCAGGTGAATGCATTTAGGCCTTGATTGCTTGACGTGAAGTGCTGTCACATAGTTTTTAAATCAACTTATTAAAGTTCACTTGGAATAAGCGTATCTCCTTTCATTCCTGGTCTTTTTTACAGCTTTTTTAATGCGGATTGTAAAAAGGTATACGATATTTTCTCCTGTTCAAGACGTAGTGCCTTGGTGAATTGATTGTTTCTAAGATCGTTATAGAGTTGGGTCTCAGCCTCATTCAGACGGGGGAGCTCTCTGTTGGCCGGGCTCTGCTCATGGCCCCATTGCTCCTGATGTTGCAGGACGGTATTCCGATCCATCAGGAGCGAGATGGTTTGCGGGAAATAGGTGCGAATCTGATCGAGCATCGCGAAGCCGTGGGTGTCAATGTCGCCCCAATAATAGATGGTCTTGTCCTGAAGCCAGTTGATCCCCGCCAATCGGTCGAGGCCATAGCCCAGCCCGAAGATCACCAGTGACTGTGCGAGATATGGAAAAGCCAGACCGTTTATCAGGTTCTCGGTAATGAAAATTTGTTTGACCGGCAACTGGAGCTTGGCAAAATCCGCCACTGGGATCTGGAGGTCTGAGAGTCCGGAAATGGAGAGATCAGGATCCAGTAAACGGAAGCGGATCTGTATTGGTTTGGCCTGAAAGCCGTAGCGTTGCTCAAAACCTGTGCCACCGGTAAAGTTCTGATCAATTCCGGCGTCGGGCAGGATGATATCCAGCAGTTCGCTCAGGAGCTTTTTATGTTTTTCGATGAACTTGGTGTCGACCCCGGCAACATCAAGTTGGCGGAGGTAGATGGCGGGTCTGGGGTTGGCTTGGAGAAAGGTGATTATCCCAGAGAGCTTCGGCCATACTGCCGCGTGGGCCAGGGCCTGGATTGGTTTTGAGCTGAGCCAGGGCCGCAGTTCGGGGTAAGTCTTGAGAACCTCAGCGCAGAGTTGCAGGAATTGCTCGGCTTCTCTTGTTTTACCAATAAATTCCAAACCATCGTCGGGCCGGCTGAAGAGCGCGGCGACGGCAATCTTGTTACGGCCGAGCTGGCGGTGGTTGATCTCGCGCCATTCCAGTTCGTAGCCGTGGCCGGTCCCGTCCTTGCTTTGGCTGATGATCTTCTCCTGCCATTCCCTTGCCTCGGCAAAGGAGTTGCCAAGTTCGCCGGCGCCGGGGTGGCGCAGGGGGATGCGGTAGGGGAAAAATGGTTCCTCAGCCAGTTGGGCGGCGAGAATCCGGCCGCGGTCCCACTCCCGCTGCAAGCGGTCCTTAAGGTCTTTGGCCGTGGTCCAGCGCCCCATCTAGCTTCTGGCCTCCCTTTCGGCCCGGTACTCGGCAATGGTCAGGTTTCGGAGCAGCGATTCCCGACCCTCTTCATTGTGGACAAAACCGACACTGGCGACATATGGTTCAATGATGTGGATTTTTTGGAGCGGGGTGACAATGAGCAGTTGTAGGCCGAGTTTGGCAAATAACTCGAGGCCGTAGCGGGCCGATTCGTCCGAGCCTCGGCCAAAGGCCTCGTCGATGACAACAAAGCGGAAACTGCGGGAGCGGACCGCGCCCCATTCCAGACCAAATTGGTAGGCCAGGCTGGCGGCCAGCACGGTATAGGCCAGTTTTTCCTTCTGGCCGCCGGATTTACCGCTGGAGTCGGTGTAATGTTCATATTCGCTGCGGTCCTCCAGCCAGCGCTCCGAGGCGGCGAACTCGAACCAGCGCCGGACATCGGTGACCTTGATCATCCAGCGTTTATCGAGGTCGGTGGTGCCTTCCCGGCCCCGGAAACGGTCGATGATCTCCTTGACCTGTAAAAATTTGTTTTCCGCATACTGCTCATCGTCCGAACCGGTCAAGGTCCCTTCGGTGCAGGCCCGCAGCTTTTGCTGGAACTCGCGGATTTCCGGATCGGGGCTGATCTGGGCCTCGAGCAGAATGTAGCGGCCCGGGTTGTACTCGATATCGGTGAGCGATTGATTGATGAGGTCGATCCGCTCCTTAATGTTCTGGCGCTCCTTGGTCAGGTGTGATTGAAAATTGGCGATTTCCCGGATGGTATTTTCATTCAGTAATTCCTTGAACCGTTTCTCGAAGCGCGGCAGGTCGTCGGCCTGGAGTTGATCCAGCAGCTTCAGGTACTCGCCATCGGCCTCGATATTGGCGTCGAAATCCTGGGTTTCCAGCGGGAATTCGTGGCAAAACCCCTGCATTGCCTTGATGATCCGCTCCGTTAAGTGCTTGAGGTGGCGGTCTTCGTTGTCGATTTTTTTCTGCAACCAGTCCCGCATTTCCCGTTCCCGGTGGTCGCATGATTCCACCGAAAGTTGCTGATTGGTCAGGGCCTCTGCCTGGAGTGGGGTCAGCAGGGCGGTCAAGGCCAATTGTTCCGGGGCGGGGATGGTGGCGCTGGTCTGGCGGCAGAGGGCCAGCTGCTTTTCAGCCTGTTCCTGTTTCTCTTCATTTTTGGCGCGATCGCGCTTGACCCCGTCGAGTTTGTTTTCATTTTGGCTGATGTCGTCTTCCAGGGTCTTGAGTTGTTCGCGCAGGGTCAGGAGGATATTAGAGGCGTTCTCCAGATCCTGCAATTCCTTGGCGAGTTCCGCCCCTTTGCGGGACAATTCCTGCCAGTCGAGATCGGTGTAATCGTGAAATTCACCAAGTTGCACCAGGATGGTTTTTTGTTCAGAAAGTTTACGTAGTTGCTGCTGGAGCCCGCTGATTCGCTCAGCGATAGTCTGGATGGCGCTGGCAAGTTTTTCGGCCTCAGCGGTCAGGGCCGCAATTTTGGGGGCATTGGTCCAGCCGAGGATGTACCGACTACGGTCTTGCAGATGATAGCGATCATCCTTCTCGTGGCGTTGTCCCCCGGTCTTGATTTGCCCGGCCAGGGTTATGGCCTGTTGCTCCCGGCGAAACTCCTCCAGGGAATCGCAGCAGGCAAAATCAAAGCGGCGGGCCAATTCGGCTTCCAGCCAGCCGTAAAATTCGGCATCGGGCTTGATGGTGATTTTACCGGTCAGTGACTGGGGATGGATGGGGGGTGGAGTGGCGCTCTGCTCAGCTCTGACCCGGAAGTAGACGAGCCGCCCCTGGAGCCGGGTCTGGTCCACCCACCCGGCAACCGCCTGGTAATGTTGGTCCGGTACCAGTAACGAGAGACCGAAGTTGTGGAGCAGCCGTTCGACCGCTCCCTCCCAGGCGCTTTCCTCGTCGTTGACCTTGATTAATTCACCAACAAAGGGCATCGCCGATTCATCGAGCTTGAGGGCGGCGCAGATTTCGGTGCGGATCTTGATTTGGCGGGAATCGATATTACTCCGCCTTTTCTTGAGCGAGTCGATTTCACTGGTCAGTTCCTGGTGTTTTTGCCTGAGATCCGCCAGGGCCACGGCTTGTTCGGTTGCAGTATTCTGGAGGTCGGCCTCCTGTTGGTCAAGCTCACCGTGTCGGTCTTTGAGGCGGTTCAGATTGGCAAAAAAAGTGGCGTTATCCAGCCGTTCGGGCAGGCCGACCTGTTGGGCCAGGGCCTGGTAGCGGGCCGCCTGGTTCTCGCGTTTGGCCTTTTCCTGGTTGGTGGTGCGGATCTCGATGGTTAGCCGCTCCAGGCGGTCACCGCCGTTGGCCACGATATTTTGTTTGAGTTGGTCGCGGTCACCGAGCTGGGCGTGGCGGATCTCATCCAGTCTGGTTATTGATTGGGTGAGGCGATTTTTATCTCCGGCCAGTTTCTCCAGGCGTTGGTCGAGCAAGGCGGCCTTGTGGGCGGCAAAGTAGACCCGCAGCCCGTCCCGACAATAACGCCATTGCTCGGCCTGGGCCGATGATTCCCGGTGTTTTTGGCAATCCGCCGCCAGCGGGGTGAGCAGGTTAACCTGTCTTTTGGCCTTGAGCACCGCTTCATGGGCCCGATTTAAATTGTCGAAATGATCGATCAAGGCCTCGATGCGCGGCCCGATCTCGCCGCTTTCCAGCATGTGGGTGCGGACAAACTCGGTCAGATTGCCCACCGATTTCAGGGAGACGGTTTGATGAAACAGTTCCAGGGCCTGGTCATTGTTAATCCCGAAGCGGCGGCGAAAGGCGGCGGCATAAGGTGGAAAATTCTTAAAGAGTTCAATCTCGGGCGAGTCGCGGAGCCGTTTGCGCAACTGGTTTAAATCGGGGCCGAAGTTGGCGAAATCCTCGGTAATGGTCAAGGCCTGGTTGGCGACCAGATAAAAGCGATCCGGTTGGCCCTGCAGGTCTTTGCTCCAGAAAACCTGGGCCAGGCTCACTTCCTGGCCGTAGCCGCTATTGGCGAAGACCCCGAGGATGACCGAGTAGTCGTTATGGTCGCGCAGGGCCACCGGTTTTGAAGATTGGCCGGAAGCGCTGCGCTCGGATTTGTAATAACCGAGCACGTAAGAACGCAGACTCCTTTCCCGGCTGTCGGCCCCGGCCGCCTTGTTGTAAGATATGCGCTGGGCCGGGACCAGCAAGGTGGTAATCGCATCGACCAGGGTCGATTTGCCGGAACCGATATCCCCGGTGAGCAGACAGTTCTTGCCCTGAGGCTCGATGGCCCAGACCCGGTTATGGAAGGTGCCCCAGTTATAGACCTCCAGCCGTTTGAGGCGGAAGCCGGCCAGTTCATCACTGGCGGCAAAATCAAGAAGCTGGTTCAGCATGGTCGTCGCCGTCGGAAAGGGTTGGCTGGTCGGCAAGTCGGCTGCGGTACTCTTTGAGGCGGCTGTCGAATTCATGCAACCATTGGCCGTCGACAAAGGCCTTGAGGATCCGGCGGATCTCAAAGATGTTGGGCTGGCCGCTCAGGCGGCGGATAAAACCAAGTTCGACGATTTTATTGATATGGCCGTCAATCTTGTCGATAATTTTGGCCTCGTTACTGCCGCTTGGCAAAAAGGTGCGGGCCATCTCGACGATATCGTCTCGACTGAGAATCAGGCGGGTATCGCCGCCTCCGGCATCGCTTTCCGCCAGTTTGCGGCGCAGCAGGGCAATAATGAGGCTCACCGGGTAGGAGAGCGGGCGTCGGCCCACCAGTCTGGGGAGAGGCGGAGTATCTTCCTCCGGCTCCGCCGTGCGTAGCCAGGCATAACCCTCCGCCTCATCAAGCAGGAGGGCGAGGCCGAGGACGGCGACATAATCCCGGACTCTGGTCTGCAGGTTCAGCAGATGTTGCCAGAGTTTCGGGTCGCTCTCCTGGTAGACCACCCCCTTCAGCAGGGTGATGATCACCTTGGCCAGGGCGTCCGGCTGAGGATCGTTTTCATTCATGGGTGTAACCTGTGATAGTCTCGCAAAAAGCCACCAAAATGGCATAGCAATCACTGCGATGGCTAAGCAGGTAAGCGAGCCCGAAGTCTGCGCTATCTGCGACGCCATCATTTATTAAAGATAATGCGGGGTAGAGTCGCCCATCGTTGCCGGTTGTTATCGTCTTGCCAGAAGATCTGTTCGGTAATGTTGTCATCAAATATAGCCTTGGGGTCAGCCCCGGCAATGGCGAAATAGGTGATTACCTCGGCTAAGCCCTGCTCCAGCGGACATTCCTGGAGGATCTCATGTAGGGTAATTTGGCTTTTTCCCTGCAGGGCTCGACGAATATTAGCCTTAAGCTGGGCTTTATCAATGATAATCTGCTCAAAAAGCGGGTCGGCCGTAATCCCCTGGTCGTCACCACTGAGGACCTCGGCCGAGATCACCGGTTTGACCGGTGGCGAGTAGAGGGATCGTTCCATGGGGAGGTTGACCGTCGGCGCGGTCTGGTCGAGGCTCATGAAAGATGATCCCGGCGGCATCGCCTGGCGGACGGCCAGGGCGTTGCCCTCAATGCCCTGCAGTAACTCCATGATCCGCTTGTTTTCCAGATAGGCCTGATTGTCGAGATAACGGCGGAGCTGCTGGGAGAGTTTGGCCACGGTCCGTTGGGTATGCTCGCCCGCCTCCAACCAGTCATAATGAATCCTTTTCAGGCGGGTATCGGCGTGCAGGGTGGCGATGCTCTCCATGGCGAAGACCTTTTCCAGAAGTTCGGTCAGTTCCTCCTGGCGCAAGGGCGACATCAAAAAATCCCAGAAGGCGCGGAAGCTCTTGCCCTGGTCCGAGTCGGCGATGGCGTCTCGTTCGCCGAAGATCTGTTCGAGCAGCTCACCCTTGCGGCCTTCCCAGGTGGCGATCTGTTCCCGGAGATTTTGGTCGAGTTGGCGAAAATTATGTTCCACCTCCCGAAAGTCGCCCAGGAGTTCCCGGGCCAGGCCGCTTAACTGTTGAAAACGGTCGCGGAGGGCGGTGGCGTCGAGGATCTCAAAATCCCCGGCCCGAATCCGGGCAATCTGCTGGTCAATCGTCTGTTGCTGTTTTTCCAGTTCAATGATCCTGGTCTCGGCATCATCTTCGGCGCCGTCCACCATCTGGCGCAGGAGTTCGAAGACGGTCAACAGTCGCGATTCGGTGCCGACAAAGGCTCGCTGCAGGAGGCTCTCCAACCAGGCTACGGCCTTTTCGGCCGCCGGGGTCAGGTCGAAATGGGGCTCATCGGAACCGGGCGGATAAAACTTGCGGAGCCAGCCCCGCTCATTGTCGGCCCAGTCGTTCAGGTACTCCGACGAGCTGCGGGGGAAGGCCTCGTGGTTGACGCTCTCCCGCAGATGGAAGAGTTCGTCGTCAAGTTTAGCGACCAGTTCATCCTGGGCCATTATCCGGATATTAGGTTCAATAAAGACCCGGTGCAGAAAGCTGACAATCAGCGGCGCGTTACCGGCCAGCAGCAGTTTCCAGGCCGGATGGTTCCGGCGGAGATTGGTGAGGGTGGTGAAGTCGAGACTCACGATGGTGATTCTCCGGGATTAAATATATCGATGGTCATTGGCATTGTATGAAGCCCCAACCGTGGTTTGGCGGGTTTGCGGTATAGATGCGCAGAAGATAACGTCAGTAGGCGGATGATATTGGGCGGAAAGAATCAACTATCTTCCCCGCTGACAACCTGAAAATCCGGGACATTTTTATACCCTGCATGCCGTAGGGACATGGCAAAACCCTGGGGACCTCCTCCTGCATCGGCCGTGCTTTGGGCTGCGGCTAGATGTTGGCTCGCGATACGTGTCGCGCTGTCTTCATCGGGGCAGCCCGTATCGGGCTTAACCAGACAAAAGTGGCTGGTCCACCCACCATTATCCGTCTCTTTGTAGCAAATAATGGACGGGAAATATTCCCGACTCGGGCCACCGTAACTTCCCGATTCATAGCGGAATCGTCCGGCCGGTAAGGGTTGTTGCATCAAGTCCGTTTCTTTTTGCTGGCAGCAGCGTTTGTGTTTTTTGCCGCTCCCACATGGGCAAGGTGAATTTCTAGCGACTTTCGTCATAACAGTTCTTTGGGCTCTCCATTTAAAAATGATTCCGTGTCGTGGAGCAGATCGACAATCAGTTGCTCGGGCAGGGTCGGGCATTGGCCGAGACTGATTGCTTTGTTGATCAGGTTGGTTTCCGCCTGGCTTAAGAGGCCCTGGGGCAGGGCCTCACCGTAGAGCCATACCCCGGCCGCCTGGGGGGAGATCGGGTTGGCCAGACCAGCCCGGTCGGCTGCCGCCGCCAGTAAGGCCGAAAGGAGAAGCTCCAGGGCCGGGTTCGGCAGTTTTTGTGCCACCAGAACCTGGGCGGCTTGGAATTTTTCCCGGGCCAGGGCCATTAATCTGGAGGTCTTCGGGGCATCCCGCTGTTCATCGGCGGCAAAATAGGTTCGGTCGGTCGTCAGGGGCGAAGCGGCCCCGAGGCGGTTGAGACCGTTCAGGGTGCGAAGATCGATAACCGCTACCGGAACAAGTAAGGATGATAAGCGGGCGGCGACCTGGTCCGCTTCGGCGTCCACCTGATCAAGGACGGCCAGGAGGCCGCCGCCTGAGCCGATAATTCGTTCAATTCTGGCCCCAAAGGAATTTTGCAGTTCCTCAATGCAACGGGTCAGGGCCTCTGAGACCATGTCGTCCGGTGGGCCGGTAGCCGGTCGGTCGCCGCCATCATCTTGCGGCAGTTGCTCCCGGGCCGCAACCAGGTCCGTTCCGGGCTCCTGTTCCGGGGCTGTGCCGCTCCTGAGTTGGGGCAGGGTTTCCAGCAGGGTATCCAGTAGTTTTTTGGAGACCCCGACCACATCTTCGGAGGCATCTTCGGCGATGACATTGTCGAAAAGATGCTGTTTGTTTTTTACCAGGGAAAGGACGTGTTCCTCATAGGAATCGCCGGCCACCATGGTAATGATCTGAACCTTGTTGGTCTGCCCGAGTCGATGGACCCTGCCGTTGCGCTGTTCAAGCACGGCCGGGTTCCAGGGGACATCAAGATTGACCAGCAGTGAGCCGCTCTGGAGATTCAGGCCCACCCCGCCGGCATCGGTGGATAAAAAGACCTGGACACTGTCATCTTCCCGGAAACGGTCCATCAAGGCGCCGCGTTTGGCGGTCGGCACTCCGCCGTGGAGCCGGACAAAACCAAGCCCCATCCGGCGCAAACGTTTTTCCACCATTTTGGTCATCAATTCCCACTGGGAAAAAACCACGGCCTTCAAACCGGCTTGCAGGCAGAACTCCTCTAGAATATTGGCAAGTTCGTCAATCTTTGGTGAGCCTTCCGTCTCCTTGTCTACCAGGCCGGCGGCATCACAGGCCATGCGGGCCTGTTGCAGGGCGGCCATCAGGCGGTTTTGTTCGCTTGGAGTCAGGGGGCGGTGTTTGGCAATCTGGGCCAGTTTGCCGGCGTTGCTCAGGGCTGAATCGTGCAGTTCCAGCTGTTTATCCGTCATCGCCACATTGAGTTGCTGGTCGATGCGGTCCGGGAGTTGGTCCTTTACCAGTCTGCGGTCGCGGCGTAGCATGACCGGGGCGAGGCGTTGTCTGAGTACGGAAAGGTTGCGATAACCCAGGACCTTGCCCCGGTCGTCGGTGACATGGAAATCGACCATGTAGCGCCAGAGGGGACCAAGGACCTTGGGGTCGACCACCTGCATCAGGCTGTAGAGTTCTTCCAGGCGGTTTTCGAGAGGGGTGCCGGAGAGGACAAAGGCGTAGCGGCTGGGGATGAGTTTGACGGCCGAGGCGATCATGGTGTGCCAGTTTTTGATCCGCTGGGCCTCGTCGAGAATGATCAGGTCGGGCCGCAGGGTTTCGTTGATCAGGGAAAGGTCTCGCCGGATGAGTTCGTAATTCAGGATAAAAAAATCGCATGCGCGGCGATACTGGGTGCCCCGCTCCGTCGGCGGTCCCTGGACGACTTGACTGGTGAGGTCGGTAAACTTGCCAATTTCATTGGCCCATTGTTGTTTGAGGGAGGCGGGGCAGATAATCAGGACCGTTTTTACCCCTTCATGTTCACGAAGCCAGCCTGCCGCACTAATAGCCTGCAGGGTCTTGCCGAGTCCCATGTCATCGGCCAGCAAGGCCCGGCCGGTACCGGCCAGAAAGGCGGTCCCTTCAATTTGATAGGGGTAGAGCCGGGCCTTGACCCCTGGCACCTTGCCGAGTGCCCTTATTTGACTGCGGATAGCGGACGAACGCAGTTGGTGGGCGGCATCAGCGGCCAGTTGGCGGGCATATGCAATGGCGTCTTCGCCGATATGGACATCACTCCGGTCATCGACAATCTCGGTGAACCGAAAGAAATCGTCGGGCAGGCGCCCGGTAAAACCACCGCCGGCAGAAAAATAATCGGCCAGGATTGGCTGCAAATCAGTCGGGATAGTCCGGGGGCGATGGAGACGGAGTTGGGGAGCCTGGTCGACATCCCAGGCCAAGTAGATGTAAGGGAAGGGGGCGGGTTGCTCTCTAAAGGTGTCGTAGGCCGGATTTTTCGAGATTTTATGGAGGACGGCTTCAATATGTTTGCAGGTCCCCAGCTGATTATTGGCAAAGTCCGGACAGTTACATAAATTGGCCCGGCGGTGGAGGCTGCGGATGGTGATTCGATAGCTTCGGGGAAAGGGGCTGGAGGAGGTTAGAGAGGTGGCCCGCCAGCTGCCGAACCAGGGCTCGCCGCTGGTTGGTTCCACCTGAACCTCGGAACGGCCGCGTTTGCTCCGTTCTTTGATGGCGTGGTCGGCGGCGCTCATCAGTTCATTGGTTTCGCCGGATTGGTCGGCATAGGCGTAAAGGACCGCGACGATATGGCGACAAGTCGATTCCATCTGGTCGGCCGCACAGCTGCACCGGTAGGAAAGTTCGCCTGCCTCGGTCAGGCGGACCTCGGCATCATAGGGAATGTCTGAATCGGTATCTTCGACTTTGCCCCAAAGCAGATCATGGTCCAGATCGATCTCGATTACCCGGTTCTCCTTATAAAAGGTAAGTCCCTGGCGAATGGTGTGGTCATCGGCAATGGTCTGCAATTCCTCTTGATCAAAGTAATATGGGTCGAGTTTGGTGTTCGTGGAGGTGGGCTTGGGCATGGTTGTTCCTTTAATCTTTGCTCAATGGGCGATGCCGTATTTTGGCACAGGTGCATGTTTTAGATGAAAGATGTACGCTGTTTTTGATGTTTGGTTTACTCTTAATGGTTTGATTTGGAGCTAAAAAATGGTTGCGTTGTCATCTTGTCTTTTTCGGGATTGCTTTGGTCTGGCTCCGGTTTTTTCCGCGCTTGAATAAACCATTTGAAATTACCTGATTTTGCTTGCCGGAGCCAATAATAAAAAATCTGATTACGACTAAGTTTCAGAACAAAAGACGCTGCCACCGACTACCCCTAAAGTATCAACTCAAATGAACGAACGCGGGCTGTTTTTTTTGCAATGACGTCAAATAATAATGCAAAATATTGGGAGAGAGTCCTGCTGATAATTCACAAAACTATATGACATTAAAAGACGTGGCTTTAACGCGGGTCTTTACATGATTTTGTGAAACGGTCACTGTCGGTTATATCATTACAATCGCACTGGACAAAAAGGGCGGATCCTCACAGGGATTTGCCCTTTTTGTATTCAACCCATTCATGTCTTTATATAAGGCAGAACCTGAATTGGACTAAATCAGGTTATTTTGCGGTGATCGCTTTGTCGGCATAACCGCTGCCTATGGCCGAAAAGGGGAGATTGAGTCTCAGTTCCGGGACTTTGAGACCGATCCAGGCGGTAAAGGTGTTGCTGTTGGGACCGGGGAAGGCTGTGTAGGTTGTCTTCCAAGGGTAGTCTAAAGCGGATTTGTCGATGGCGTCAATGAGTTGATCGACCCCCTTCCCCCGAAGATCTTTTAGAATTCGAGGCTTCTCGCCATACCAGTAACGGTCGGGGATATCCTTGGTAATCTGCATGACCGGTTGACCGCGACGGCCTCGCCAACCAACCACATCATAAACCCGATATGAATCTTCACCGCTTCGCTTGGCGGCGATCCAGGTGTGGATGGCAAACCAACCTCTCCAGCCCCAGGCGGAAGCTCCGTAAATCTGGAGAACGGCTTCTTGGGTGCTCGCAGGATCGGGGGCGATATTTGCCGATTCTCGGCTGGCAGTCCGCCAGTCTTGAGATGGCGTGCATTGGCTGAGAAAGATCCCGATCAGAACAAGAGCGATTAAGTGGTTCAGGCTTTTTGGGATGGCTGTTTTCATGGAATCATACCGGCTATTCAAGATTTAACAGTGATCGAGTAGAAAAAATGGTTTGGTGAAACAGGGATTAAATCGCTTTTAAAATGGGGCAGGCTTTCAGCGCGGATCTTTTTGTAGTTTTTTGACGGTTTTTTCGCTATTTCGCAATCGATCAGTACTGAGATGTGAACAGTGTGATTGAACGAGCTAAATTACGAAGATGTGCAAAGGCCAAAAGTGGGCTCCTTTTTTGAACAATGGAAAATGATAGGTTAATTAAATTTCCAGGCTAGGCATTATCGTTTTTGTATTGTATTCTCAAAGGTATAGTTTTGATATTCCGATCAATAGAAAGAGCCATGTCTCATGCTTAAAAACTTTTTCATATCCAAATATTATAAAGAAAATTTACTGCTGACATTGTGCTTTCTCGTCATTTTGTGTGCAACCATTTTTATTTGGTATTCACAAACAAATTTTGAAGAAGCTATTGTTCATTCTTTTTATGAAGAGCAAACCAATCATACTTTTCTTGCAAGTAATCTTCTTAAAAATCATATGGAAGAATCCGCGAAGAATCTTTCTTATATAATCAATCTATTAAACGATTCTGAAAGCAACGACTCAAAGACAATAGTTCTGGATGATTTTTTCAAAATTTATCCCAAAAAATTTATATCAATATCACTGTTGAGTTCTGCTGGTGAAGTCGAATCTACTTCCGGCGCTTTAATCTTTAATAGAAATTTTTTTGAATATGTGGAAGTTCAAAAAAGAGAAGAATTTTCAGAAAAATTAGAACCATTTATTTCGGAGCGTATTATCAGGGTTGAAGGATATCCATCAGTTTTTGTCTTCGTCCCGTTTCTATATCCAGGAGAGGATCTTAAACCACATTATATAGTTGGTGAATTAAGCCTGCATAGTTTTGTGAAAGACAAACTTGCGTACATTAAAGACAAGGAAATTGTCTTTGTCATGACTGATAATGAAGGAGATATTTTCGGTATTATTAATGTACAGCATGATGATATTAATAAAATGGAAAACGGGAATCTATTCAATATCTCTCACGAATGTACCGGATGTCATGCAGATGATTCTTTTACTTCTTTTAAGCTGGTTACCCTCGAAGAGGCAAGCCATTCGTTGTTTGAATCGCCAGAAAACGATTGGTTTTATCGTACGGTGGCCAAGACCGAAGTTTTTAATGAAGAATGGTTGGTCAGCATCAGTCAACCACAATCCAGAATTCAAGGCCAAATATCCAGGAATTTCAGGAATAATGCTCTCGTAATTGTTCTGTCAGCCGCTCCCGATATAGGCGGTCAACAGTGGAAAACTTAGATCAATTGACTGCTCCGCCTCTATCTGCTCAGATGTAATACCGGCGCAAGAGGCTTTGACGGCTTCAGCCCGACAAAAGACCTATATTTTCATAACAC
>JAHJAA010000029.1 GCA_018814305.1 Pseudomonadota bacterium | reverse complement strand
TACTTTCCATGAACGTGATCTGGCTGAGGGGTATGGAGCTGTTTTTCTTCCCAATGCCCTTGGTAAAAAATACAAAAACGCCTCAAAAGAGTGGGGTTGGCAATATGTCTTTCCGGCTCGTAATTTAGCGGTTGATCCTTTGGACGGGATTACCCGTCGTCACCATGTGGATCCCAGCGTGATTAACAAGGCAATCAAGACGGCGGCCAGAACTGTCGGAGTCAACAAGGCGATCAGCGCCCATACCTTTCGTCATAGTTTTGCCACTCATCTGTTGCAGCGGGGGACGGATATCAGGACAATTCAAGCCTTGCTCGGTCATACCGATGTTGCTACCACCATGATCTATACACATATATTACAGCAGGGAGGTCACGGTGTAGAAAGTCCGCTTGATGATCTATTCTGAATCCGGATATGGTATCCGACGTCCATGACTGCTTGAATGAAGCAAGTATGAAGTGATAGTTCGAATCAATCGTCGTCGGTGGTGAAATCTGATTCGTCTTCCAGCTCGTAGCGGCTGATCTTGCGGCGGAGGGTGTCTTTGGAGATGTTCAGTTCCCGGCAGGTGGCCAGTCTTTTCCACTGGTTGCGTTCCAGGGAGGCGAGGATCGCCTGTTTTTCAATTTCTTCCAGGGTCTTGGCTCCGGTACCTGAGCTGGCTCCAGCTGATTTCTTCCTGGGCGCAAAAGGTTCGGGCAGATGTTCGGGTTGGATGTAACCGCCGTGGCAGAGGATGAAGGCATATTCGATGATGTTTTCCAATTCCCGGATATTTCCCGGGAAGTTGTGCTGGGTGAGGATATTCAGGGCCTCTTCCGAGATCCCCACGATCTCCTTTTGCTGCCGGGTGCTGAAGTTTTTGACAAAGTGATCGCAGAGCATGGGGAGGTCCTCTTGCCGGTCACGGAGGGGGGGGAGCAGGATTTTAACCACATTCAGCCGGTAATAGAGATCGTCTCGGAAGAGTCCCTCTTGGACTAGATTCTGCAGGTCCCGGTTGGTTGCGGCGATGATTCTTACGTTGGCGGTGACCGGATGGTTTGACCCCAGGGGTTCATAGACCCGCTCCTGGAGAACCCGCAGGAGTTTGACCTGGAGGGAGCCGGGGATGTCACCGATTTCGTCGAGAAAAATGGTCCCTTTTTCTGCGGCGGCAAAACGGCCGGGGCGGTCGTGTTTGGCATCGGTAAAGGCGCCGGCCTTGTAGCCGAAGAGTTCCGACTCAAGGAGGGTTGCCGGAAGAGCCCCGCAGTTTACTGTGATAAAAGGCCCTTTGCATCGTGGGCTTGATTGGTGGGTGGCGCGGGCCACCAGTTCTTTGCCGGTTCCCGACTCTCCAAGGATCAAGACATTGCTTTCACTGGCGGCGATTTCCGGCAGGATTTCGAAAATCCGCTGCATGGCTGGGCTCTTACTGATGATTTCACCGTAATTACGGCGGTTCGGTCGTCGATTAAGCATGGTGACATCGCTTAAGTCGTGAAAGGTCTCAACCCCTCCGATGATGGTGCCTTCCTGATCCACCAGGGGGGAGGCGCTGATACTTAAAGGCAGGGTGGTGCCATCCTTGCGATGCAGGATGGTTGAGTTGCCGGTCACCGGTTTGCCGGTGTAAAGGCAATGGGCCACGGTGCACTGATCCTTGCAGATATCCGCTTGGAATATTTCACTGCAGGGCCTTCCCAAGGCCTCTTCCCGTGGCCAACCGGTGATCTGCTCAGCCGCCTGGTTAAATGAGGTGATCCGCCATTGCCGATCTACGGTGAAGATCCCGTCCGGGACGGACTCGAGGATCTCTTGGTTCTGGAGGGTTGTTGTAACGTCGCTCAGGGTGAGGATTCCGCCTGAACCTTCAAGGGGGGCGACGACAACCGCCATGGATATGGGGTCCATCGAGGCGGTTTTGAGTGAAAAAATTCGGGACCTGGTGGTAATTACCTGGCCGGAAGGGTCAAGGGGAATGAGTTCCCGTTCCGGGTCGGGTTGGAAGAAGCGGGTCAGCTCCATCCCCATGGCTCCGGCCCTTGATTGACCGATGAGCTTTTCTGCAACCCCATTGATATAGACGATCTTACGATCTGCATCAAATATTACGATACCCTCGGTAAGGGTATCAAGAATATTGTTGGTTTGTTCTTGGCTTAGTTGGTCGTTAAAGTTTTGCATTTTTTCTGCCTGGCTGCTTGATAATCATTATTAACGAGGGTCTGTCCAGACATGGTCCTTTCGTCGAATCGCTGCGTCATGCTCAAAAAATAATGCCATAGATATCATATATATGCCTGTGCTTATTTGCTTCGCAGTCCTGGATCTACAAATAAAACCTTTATTTGTGGACAGACACTAACGAACACTAAATGCAAGGCAGGGGAAAAGTCAAATGGAAACATCCCCGGTCACGGCAATAAAGTACAACTACTACAATGTGATAGTTCGGTTTGGTGGTGCGGAGAATTCCCTTGACATGCGGGAGAGCCAAATTAAAATGACGGATATTTTATCTCCGCCAATAATCAAATAAATTGGGAGTCATGGTTTCAGGGGGGAAACGGACTTTCGATATTTGTTGCTTGAAAGATGAGACCCTGTATGGTCTTTAACGAGTTAGGCGGGTAGCCTGCTTCTTCGGGGCCCAAGGACTTTAACCAGTGGGAGAGAGATGATGAAGATCAGTAATTTGGAGCGGCAAAAAAATGAAGGCCCGGATGCACTGCCTTCGGAGGAACGGCGAAAGTTCCTTAAATTCGGTCTTGGTGTAACCGGTGTGTTTCTCGGCGGTTCCGTTTTATCCCTGACCTCAACCCGCAATGCCCTCGGTGAGATGGGCCCGGTTCCTCCGGCGGGGAAATTCCCTTACGAACCTCATTACAGTATGGTCATCAGACAGAATCGCTGCATCGACTGTGAGCGGTGCAAAGAGGCCTGTGTCCGGACCAACAATGTTCCTTCCTTCGGGTATCGGACAACCATTCTCGAGTTGGAAAAAGATCTGGGCCGGGGTGAAAAGGAGCGGGTGTTTATGCCGGTGCTGTGCAACCATTGCAATCGTCCTCCGTGTGTTCGGGTCTGTCCGACCTCGGCGACCTATAAGGATAAGACCAATGGCATCGTAATGATGAACCAAAAAAAATGCATCGGTTGCAAGACCTGCATGGCGGCTTGTCCCTATAATGCCCGGTATTTTGACGAGCGGAAGGGCATCAGGGCCGTGGATAAATGTAATTTCTGTTTTGATACCCGTATCTCCAAAGGCGAGTCAAAAACCGCTTGTGCGGCGGCCTGTCCGGCCCAGGCCAGGATCTTTGGCGACCTGACTGATTACAGCAGTGAACTGTATAAGCTGGTTCACGCCCCGGAAAAGGTCGTTTGGGTTTTAAGGCCTGAAACCGGTGCCCTGCCTAATGTATTTTACATGAATGACTAATATCAGCGGAGAACGACGATAATGAAACGGAGAATATTCAGTTTGGAATTGATTCTGGCCCTGGTCGCGCTGGTCGGCATCATGGCCGTTGGGGTTGGGCAGGCCATGGGCGAGGGCGATGAAGATGGGGGAAAAATAATTTTCACCAAACCGGTGAAGGCGGTGGTCTTCGACCATGCCAACCATCTGGCCCAGGGATTGGATTGCGAAAGTTGTCATGATGAGATCTTTCAGATGGAAACCGGTAGCGCCGAGGCCGGCGATGATTTTACCATGGCCTCACTCTATGAGGGCAAATACTGTGGTGCCTGTCATGATGGTGAAACGGCCTTTGCCTCCAACACCCGCTGTACGGTCTGTCATATCGGGGTGAAGGGGTATAACAAGGAGACCTCGACCGGCACGGAAGAAAAAAAGGGCCATGAATAACGGACCCCGGTCCAGGTAAATCGTCAAAGGTTCTGCCTGTTGGCAGACTCCTTTATTAACGGGAAGGCTTCGGCCTTCCCGTTTTTTTTTTGGGAACAAAGATCCGGCAATAACCATTGTCAGATCTTTGTCTCTTAAACAAAATGTTTCTTCGATCAATTTATCCTTATTCCGTCTGGTATCTCCGGGCGACCCCTCCTCATTTTCTGGTTCCCGTTCTTCCCCTTTTTGTCATCAAAACTACCCCATTGCCATATCCCAGTCTTTCGTTAAAAGGACGCATGTTTCGCCCGCTTTCGGGGTGGTGAATGACGCAAGGTTCGTCCTTCGTGTCTAAATTAATTGAAATAGTAGTTCAGATTTTTTGATGGAAGAAATTATTTATATACCCAACCGACGCTTTGGTGCCAATGGTTTGCTTGGATTTTTCAAGGCACATCCGGGAGGAATGGTTGGTTTGGCACGACGGTTGCTCTATAGGGGGATGAATGGTGTTGCGTTATTCCCCGCACCGGGAGGTCCTCGGGGAGGGACAGTTTATCTAAGGAATTTTGTTTCTGAAAACAAACTTTGCAAGGAGGAAGAAAAATGGCCAGTAATTTTTCAATCGCAGCTACGGCTAGTTCGATTGCCGCCGCCGCTGAGCCGCGGGTGGGGAGTCCGGCAATCAACAAGGTAACCATGGTGTTTCTGCTCATGTTGTTGAGTGGCCTCGGCGTAGGACTCTATGCGTTTTATGCCGGTCATCATGTGGCGTACAACAATACTCGGGAGATGCCCTGGGGTATATTGATCTCAAGCTATGCCTTTTTCGCCATCACCTCAACCGGGCTCTGTCTGCTGGCCGCCCTCAGTCACATCTTCGGCGGGAACCGGCTGGCTCCTTTGGCCAACCGGATGGTTTTTCTATCCATCGTGAGCATTCTGTCGGCCTTCTTCATGATCGGATTGGAGCTGGAGAATCCCTGGAGGCTGGCGATCTACAATATTATTTCACCAAATTTCACCTCGAATATCTGGTGGATGGGTACCCTTTACGGGATGGCCGTGGGTATGATGCTGGTTGAATTCTTCCTGATTTTAACCGGTCGCTTTAAGCTGGCCGTCGCCCTGGGGGTTGGTGGCGCCCTGGCCGAGGTCATGGCCAACACCAATCTTGGTGCTGTTTTCTCGACCCTGTCCGCCCATCCTTTCTGGTACGGCTCTCAGTTGCCGGTCTACTTTTTGGCCTCCGCCTTTATGACCGGTGCGGCTGCCATCATTCTCTTTACCCATTTTGCCCATGTTATCCGGCGACAACCGGTTGAAGGTGAAGTATTCCAGGGACTGCAGGCCGCCGGTAAAGTCATGGCTGGAGTGCTGTTCCTGATTGCCGTGGCCACAGTCTGGAAGTTCATCTCATACTACACCGGCGGTTCGGAGTTGGGCCGATTGGCAGCAGGCAGTCTTATTGATGGACCCCTGTCCACCAACTTCTGGGTCTTTGAAGTTGCGATCGGGATGGTGATGCCTCTCATTATTCTGGTCCTCTCAGGATTCCGTAGTATTCAGGCCATGTCCAGTGCTGCCTTGATGGCCCTGGTCGGTGGTTTCTTTCAACGGTATGATTTAGTGGTTGCCGGCCAGCAGGTTCCTCACTTTTACGGTTGGGATAACCTGCCTTTGTATCAGGCCTATATCCCCTCCGCCTCCGAGTTTATGGTGCTGCTTGGAGCCTTCGGGCTCATGGGCGCAGGTTTCTTGCTCGGCGAGCGGTTCTTTGGCAAGGCATTTCGACACTCCGCAGGTCATTAATATGCAACCACTCCCGGGGGCCCCGCGCCCCCGGGACAGGGAGGGGATTATGATTGGCGACGACAAGGCAATATTCACCATCGGTACGGCAGCCAAGATGTTAGAGGTCCATCCGCGAACCCTGCGGATCTATGAGAAAGAAGACCTGATCAGGCCTATCCGACAGGGCAAATGGCGTTACTTTACCATGGATGATATCAAATGGATCCAGTGCTTGCGGAATATGATCCATGAGCAGGGTATCAGTATCGCAGCGATCAAAAAGCTTCTGCAATATACCCCATGTTGGAATGTGGCGGATTGTCCTTTTGAGCAGAGGAAAGACTGTACGGCTTTCATGGCCAATGGCCTGGTTCCACGAAAGTTGGTTCTTCAGAGAAGCGCAGGCGACAAGGTTGCCTGACGGAGCGAAGCGATCAGTACCGATTGATGGATCATGGCTTTTAAGCGATCTGATCGGTAAAAACAGAGGAGGCGAAGATGAGCACGATAAGTCACACTCTCAATAAGCCCCACCGCATCACGGTATCTTTGGGCCACCCGGTCCAGACCACTCTTCTCAGTCGTCTTAAGGCCCACAGTGAAATAATCTGGGGTCTGGTAACCTTCTTGTTATTTATGGCCCTCGGCCCGTTTTCTGCCGTGGCGGTTATCCCGGCAGTTTTTTCTCTGGTCTCGTTGCAAAAAGATAAGCCTGAGCCGGCTTCCGTGGAATAAGGGGGTCGGAAAATCCTGATGTACCTGGATCGCGCTCGAATTTGGGTCAGGTTGGATTGCACCGATTGAGTAAAACCACAGGCGTAGCAGCAGACACCGCTGTCGCTGTTACGGCGAGGATTTCGGAGTCTCGATTCCTCGCATACCTGCGATTGAGGCGCGACCCAAGATGACCCGAAGGCGGGATGCGTTATGGTATATCAGCATTTTCCGAGTCCCTAAGAAGGAAGAAAAGATGGAGACGGATTCCATTGTAAAGGTAATCCTGGTGGAATCGTGAACGTGACCGTGTGCGGCGAAAGCCACGAGGGTTCGTTCAACTGAGATGTGTTTTCAGAGTTAGAAGTTTGCACGACAAAAAAATCGGCTATGGCCGGAGTGCCTGCCAATCAGAAGTGCCAGGTGCGGTTTTCGGTTTGATCACCCAAAGACACCAGCGATCCATGCGTCGACGTTCAACCATCTGGGTTCGATGAGGAGGTAGGGACGCCAGAAGTTCCTGCTCCATGGATGGAATAAATCCCGCGAAGATGTAGAGTTGCGCCTGCCAGAAAGAAGGCTTCTGGAATAGCCCGGCCAGTAAGGTATGGTAGAGGTTGGCCACGACCAGATCCACCCGGGTATCCGGAGTTGATTTCCTGAGATCGGCCTCGGCGACCGTAATCCTCTTTTCAAAATTGTTCAGCCGGATGTTTTTTTCGGCCACCCGGCAGGCCAAGGGGTTGTTGTCAAAGGCGGTAATTGATTCAACTCCGAGCCAGGCTGCAGCTATTGCCAGTAAGCCGGTGCCGGTTCCCAGATCGAGCATGGTCCTTGGGGCGAACTCCGGTGTCCGGCAGTATTTAATCAGGGTTTCCAGGCAAAGTCGGGTCGAGGGGTGAAACCCACTGCCGAAGATCACGCTTGGATCCAGTCTGATATCGGCAACTCCCTCCTCCCATTCCGGGACAATGGTGATTCCTTCAACGGTATAGGACGCAATCTGCTGCCCGGCCTCCCAGTCGACATAGTCAAGATCCGCTTCATAGATGACGTTGCAACCGTACCGGAGGCAGATCTCTTTGATCAAGCGTTCCTTGGGGCGGTGAAAAAAGAGGATGGGCGTTCCGTCTTCAACCCAGGTTCCGATCAGGTCCGGGTCATTTACCTCCGGTAGGGCTTGGCCATCCAGATGATAGACATAGAGTCGTTGATACTTGGTATATGGTGGTTGGAGCATTGGTTAAAACCTGTGGTTCTTTTGTCGTTTATTATGCGCTTGCCAGAAGGAAATGGCTATGGTACCTTGAATCCCTAACGAAATCAATATGATAAACCTATTTTGGCTTGGCCAGATACAGACTTATGCTGAATTTCTTTCGTTCACTTTCCTTGCTGGTGGTCGTTCCGTTCATGACCCTTCTGGTCAGTGTGTTGACCCTGGTCACGGCGGTATTTCTGCGATGGCCCGCAACGCGGGTCCAGGCTTTTCCGCGCCTGTGGGGAAGGGTGATTGCCTGGTTTGCCGGGGTGCCGGTTCGAGTGGAAGGGTATGAAAATCTGGGGCCGGGAAAATCCTACATCTTTGCCGCCAACCACCTCAGTCAATTTGATATTGTCGTCCTGTCCGGTTTTTTTGAGTATGATCTGCGCTGGTTGGCCAAAAAGGAACTTTTTAAGATACCCCTGTTCGGTCGGGCCATGCTCCGGGCCGATTACATTTCCGTAGACCGTTCCCATGGCCGGGCTGCCATGAAGAGTCTGGTTGCCGCCGCCCGGCGGATTGCCGGCGGGGCTTCGGTGATCATTTTTCCGGAAGGGACCCGCAGTCCGGACGGAAAACTCCAGCCATTTAAAGCCGGGGCCATGCATCTGGCCATGCAGTCCGGGGTGGACCTGGTCCCGGTGGCCATTATCGGAACCCATGAAATATTGCCCAAGGGGAAGTTCTTTGCCCGGCCTGGTCCGGTATTGATTCGGGTCGGACAACCTCTGATAACCGCTTCATTCAACCCGAAGCAAAAGGGGGAGTTGGCCGAACGTCTCCATGATGAAGTGGAGCGCTTGATCAACGAGGCACATCTTTAGTTTCCATCCGGAAACGGTCTTTTTTGTGAATCTCCGCTTCAAACTACACGGTTGCTTGTGAATCTCCGCCCAACTACTTGTTACCCTTGACCTTCTTGAAAAAGCCTCATTCCGAAAATGGAAACTGGTTACCCCTGCCTGGATTAAAAGACCTTTGCGAAGGAAAGTTCATTGCTTGCCGAGTCCATGGTCACCTGACGACCGATGGGTAGAACCTGGTTTCTGCCGGTATGGCCAACCGGAAAATTCGCCCATACCGGGTAGCGGCCATCGGTAAGTTCAACAACCCTCTGCCAGATCAGCGATACATCATCCCGTTCTTTTCCCTCACCATGGCTGAACGTGCCGAGGATCAACCCGGCCAGTTGGTCAAGCCTGCCGGCGGCATGGAGTTGGGTCAGCATCCGATCCACCTGGTAGGGGGCCTCCCCGGTATCTTCTACAAACAGGATGCTATTCTGCCAGTCTAACTCATATGGAGTCCCGATGAGATGGACCAGACAGGCCAGGTTACCCCCCCGGAGGATGCCGGTCGCCTGGCCTGGAGAGAGGATCTTCAGATCATCGGGCCGGATTTTTTCGGGTAAGGTACCGTTCAACATGGCCAGAAACGATTGAAACGAGGGTTGGTCGCATCCGGAAAGGGTGGTCACCATGGGGCTATGATAGGTTACATTGCCGGTGACTTGGCTGATATGATTGAGCAGAACAGTGACATCGCTGAACCCGGCGATGATCTTTGGTGGCAGGTCGGGTAGATATGGTTCGAGGTGGGGCAGTAGGCGGAGGCAACCATAACCGCCGCGGGCGGCGATGATCGCCTTGATCTGAGGATCCCGCCAGACGGTCAGCAATTGGTCGGCTCGGTCCAGGTCGGAAGCGGCCAGATAATGGGAGGACTCGGTCAGGCCCTCCGGTAACCGTACTGAGTACCCGGCCGATCGTAACCGATCAACCCCTGCGGCGAATTTATCCTGATCGACCAGTGGTCCAGCCGGGGTAATCAGGCCGATCTCATCCCCCGGGGCAAGAGGGCGGGGGATGATGCCTTTACGGATGGTTTCGTTCATGGAGGAGACGCAGTCCGGTCAAGGTGAGCATGGGGTCGATTGCTTCGATGGATGGGGCGTATGGGGAGATTAAATGGGCCATACCGCCGGTGGCGATGACCTTGGGTTCCGCCGGCGCCATTTCCTGTTTGATTTGCTGGATCAGGGTTTCGACCAGACCGCCGAACCCGAAGAGTATTCCGCTCTTGATGGCATCCACTGTATTTTTTCCGATCACCTGGTTGGGGGGGATGGAAATATCCACCCGGGGCAGTTTTGCTGTTCTCCGGCCTAAGGCCTCCATGGCGATGCTGGACCCAGGGGCAATGACTCCACCGAGATAATCGCCCTGTTCGGAGACGCAATCCAGGGTGATGGCGGTGCCGAAGTCGACGATGATTAACGGCAGGCTATACTGGGTGTAGGCGGCAATTGCATTGACCAATCGATCAGCCCCGACCTCGGCCGGGTTGTCGATCAGGACCTTCATCCCGCCGGTTGTTTGATGATCAATGTCAAGGGGGGTTAGGGAAAAACGGATTTTTGCTAGAGCGTGCCAGACTGCCAGAATCTGGGGCACCACGCTGGCAATAACCATGTCCGTGACCTCAGCAAAGGTCACGTGCTCTATGGTGAAGAGAGTCTGGAGGGTCGAGGCCAGTTCGTCGGCGGTAATGGCTGATTCGGTGCGGATTCGCCAATGGGTGACGAGTAAGGTTTCGCGGAAAAGGCCCAGGACGGTATGGCTGTTTCCGACGTCGACGGCGAGAAGCATAACGGTTGTTCCAGGTTAATATTCAAGGGATGGATCGGACTGCTCTGGACAGTTTTCGATTCAACCCTATTTTAAATTAAGCCACCCCACCTTACTGAATTGGCCGATAAAAGTCCAAAACTAACTGTTTTCCGCCCTTGCCGCGACCCTGATCTAATTGTCGCTGTCTGTCTGGAATTGTTAATCAAAGCTGAGGCCAGTCAATTTGTCTTTATTTTCAGCGAGGTATGAGCAGTACTTCTGGTCTTCGATCAGGATGTGATCGCGAAGCCAGGAATTCAACCTGGCCATGACCTCCGTACCCATGACCAGTTCACCAGAATATATCTTTGACAGGTACCTGGTAATTTGGGCGGCAAAGGCGTTATGGAGTTTGATATGTTCAATGGTCCCAGGGTAATCCACCCGGCGCATGCACATCTCTTCATAAGCAAAATGGCGCCGGGTATAGGTATTCATTTCCACAAGGGCACCCGTCACCTTTTCCTTTATATTTCCATTGCCCTCGATCATCAGTACCTGATGAAGACTATTTATAATACAAATCCAGTGTTTATGCTGATTGTCGATTTCTACGTTGTTGACACTGAAGTCATTATTCCACTCAATAAACGGCATGGCTGGGCTCCACATCTCTTCTTATCTGCTGTTACGATGGGCGGGATGATTCCGGCACCATCGATATTTCCCTGAATGTCTTAAAAATCAGGCTGCTCAGGTCAAGCTTAAACAGGATTAATGTAGTCCAATATATCCTGTTTAGTCAATTCTTTGCCGCAGATTTTTTCTATCTGTATTATGTATATGGAAGGGATTTGGAAAGGGGCACCTTGGATCATTATTTAAATGGATAACGGTATTCCCATGGATAGATTTTGGCTGGCAACACTCTCTCTTTTTTTATTATCCCTTTCGACCGGATGCGGGCAGTCGAAGAATGATCATTATCAGGGCTACGTGGAAGGGGAGTATCAGCAGATTGCTGCCCCGTTGGCCGGACAACTGGAAACTCTTTCAGTTCGCCGGGGGATGAGGGTGGCGGCTGGAGATCCGCTCTTTATCCTGGAACATGTTCTGGAAAGCGCCGGGGTTGCCGAAGCCGAACAGGGCGTGGCCCGGGCCACCAGCCAATTGACCGATCTGACCAAGGGAAAGAGGCCCTCTGAGCTCAAGGCCCTTGAGTCACATCTGGCCCAGGCCGAGGCGGCGCAGGTTCTGGCGCAAAAGGAGTTTGATCGCCTGGAAAAATTGGTTAGAGAGCAGTCGGTCAGTCAGGAAGCCCATGATCGGGCGGCAAGTGAGCTTGTGCGGACAGCGGCATTAGTCGATGAACTGACCGCAAATCTGGAGACGGCAAAACTTGGAGCCCGGATCGATGTTCTTGAGACCGCCCGGGTCGAGGTCCGAGCGGCTGGAGAACGGTTGCTTCAGGCCCGCTGGAAGCAGGACCAGAAAAGTAGGACCGCCCCCCAGTCAGGGTTGGTTTTCGATACGTATTACACCCCCGGTGAATTTGTTCCGGCCGGGTACCCGGTGCTCAGTCTGTTGTCGCCGGGACAGATCAAGATCCGTTTCTTTGTCCCCGAAACAGTGGTGGGAACCCTCCAGGTGGGGCATCACCTTACGTTTACCTTTGATGGCGCCGGCAAGAATTATGACGCCACCATCACCTATATCTCTCCCCAGGCTGAATACACCCCGCCGGTGATCTACAGCCGGGAAGCCAGAAGCAAACTGGTCTTTATGTTGGAGGCCAGGCCCGATCCGGCGGTGGCATTGGACCTCCATCCTGGTCAACCGGTGGACGTTCGGCTGGAGCCAAGGTCGTGACGGAGGTCGCGCCCGTCATAGACGTCCGGGATTTGACCAAGACCTTTGGGACCAATATCGCCGTCAATCGGTTATCGATTCAGGTCCAGCCCGGTGAAATTTATGGTTTTCTCGGTCCAAACGGCAGTGGTAAGACCACCTTTATCCGGATGCTCTGCGGGTTGTTACGGCCCGACTCCGGCTCAGGGAGTTGTCTGGGGTATGATCTCTTCCGGGAAAGTGAGCAGATTAAGGTGCAGACCGGTTACCTGGCTCAGCGCTTCAGCCTCTATGAGGACTTGAGCGTTCGGGAAAATTTGCAGTTCATGGCCCGGATCTATGGTCTCCCCAAGATTCGGGTGCTGGTTGATGAGACCATGGAGCGTTTAGGGCTGACCCGTTTTGCCGGGCAGTTGGCGGGCAATCTTTCCGGGGGCTGGAAACAACGTCTGGCCCTGGCGGCCTGCCTGCTCCATAAACCTCGTCTTCTCCTGCTGGATGAACCGACCGCCGGGGTCGATCCCAAGGCCAGGCGTGATTTCTGGGACGAGATTTATCTCCTGGCCGCCGAAGGGGTAACCTCATTGATCTCCACCCATTATATGGATGAGGCCGAGCGCTGCCATCGCCTGGCCTATCTCGCTTACGGGAACCTGCTGGCTGCCGGTACCGCCACCGAGGTGGTTGCCGCTTCCGGGCTCCATACCTGGACGGTTACCGGTGAAAATGTACATCTGTTGTCGGCCACGCTCAAGAAAACCACCGGGGTTGAACAGGTGGCCCCGTTCGGGAATATCCTGCATGTCAGCGGCCATGACCCGGAAGCCCTCGGGGCCGCCCTGGACAACCTTGATCGGGGGAAGTATCGGTATGAGCAGAGCGAGGTGAGTTTGGAGGATGTATTTATCAGTCTGATGCAAAACAATCGAAGGGACCATTGAGATGACCGGTTTTTTTTCCTTTCACCGCTTTCTGGCGATCATCGTCAAGGAGTTCGTTCAGATGCGGCGGGATCGGGTGACCTTCGCGATGATGATCGGTATCCCCATCGTCCAGATGGTGGTCTTTGGCTACGCCATCAACTCCGATCCCAAACATCTGCCCACCGCCATCCTGGCCGCCGATCAATCGGTGTTCAGCCGGACCATTATTTCGGCCATGGAGAATAGCGGTTATTTTAAAATTGTCAGGACAGTTGCCACCGAGGATGAGGCGAGTTTTCTGATCGAAGAGGGTGAGATCCAGTTTGTCCTTACCATTCCCGAATCGTTCAGTCGCCGTCTGGTCCGGGGAGAGCAACCGAGCCTGCTACTCACCGCCGATGCCACCGACCCTTCCGCCACCAGTAATGCCCTGACGGCCTTTCGGGCGGTGGCCGAGGCCGCCTTGGTCCGTGATTTTCAAGGTCCCCTGGCACATCTCAAGCGGGGTCCTCCCCCCTTGTCGGTTATCCTCCATCCCAGTTATAACCCGGAGGCGATCACCCAGTATAATATCGTTCCCGGGCTGATGGGGGTGGTGTTGACCATGACCCTGGTGATTATCACCGGACTTGCCATTACCCGGGAGCGTGAGCGGGGCACCATGGAGAACCTGCTTTCCACCCCGGTCAAACCGTTTGAGGTGATGCTCGGTAAGATCATCCCGTATATCCTGGTGGGATATGTCCAGATGGGGGTGATCATGCTGGCCGGCCGTTTTCTCTTTAAGGTGCCGATGATCGGTAATCTCTGGCTGCTCCTGGCAGTATCGTTTTTGTTTATTGCCGCGAACCTCGGTGTGGGACTGACCTTCTCTACCCTGGCCCGCAACCAGTTGCAAGCGGTGCAGATGGCCTTTTTCTTTTTTCTGCCCTCGATTCTGCTGTCCGGCTTTATGTTTCCTTTCCGGGGGATGCCGGGGTGGGCCCAGATGGTGGGAGAGACCCTGCCGCTCACTCATTTTCTCCGGATTGTCAGGGGCATCCTGCTAAAGGGTAACGGTCTGGCCCAGATCCTGCCCAACCTCTGGCCCATTGGGGTTTTTCTGGTTATCGCCTTGACCATTGGTCTCACTCGTTACCGCCGGACCCTGGATTGAGTCATTCCTTTTATTTATATTCTAGTTCCACCATGTTCGAAGGGTATTCTGCTAACTTTGGTACGCTGGATAGAGAAGCGCATTGAGAGATAAAGTTGCCTTAAATCATTAGGGAAAGGGTGCTTCCAATGTTTGATTATTTTAAAAAGCTCTATGAATCGACAGAATATATGGCGCATGGAGAGTGTCTTGTTTGGGATACTTCATTGCTTTGGGAACATGTCGGGTCCGATATTGCGACCGGTATAGCCTATTATTTCATATCCGCAACTCTGTTTTATTTTGTTTTCAAGCGACGGGACCTTCCTTATTTCTGGATTTTTTTGATGTTTGGTCTCTTTATTTTGTCGTGCGGCACAACGCATCTCATGGCAGCCTGGACCGTTTATTATCCATCTTATTGGACGGAGGGTGTAATCAAAACGGTTAATGCCATTATTTCGATCATTACAGCAGTTATGATCATTCCATTGATGCCGAAACTCCTTGCCTTGCCCAGCATTCGAAAGGCTTATCAAGAGATAGATGTATTAAACCAAAAACTGAAAACACAAGTTCAGGAATTGATTTCTGAAAATAGCAGACGTAAAGTTGCTGAGAGTCAACTCCAGGGCAGTAATATGTTGTTGAATGCGATTATCGAAGGGACAACCGATGCCATATTTTTAAAGGATTTGGAGGGTCGATACCTTCTGGCGAACAAAGCCACTCTTGGAGCGATCGGTAAATCGATAGAGGAAGTCATCGGCAAAGAGGACCGCGAGGTTTTTCCATCATCTTCGGCAAAGATTATTAATCAAGTTGATTCGAGTGTTCTTGAGTCCGGGAAGACTCTGTTGGTGGAAGAGAGGCTAGAAACTGCCTCTGGTGAATCGATCTGGCTCGCCAATAAAAGTCCCTACCGTGATGAGGATGGAAAGATTATAGGTCTTATCGGTATTTCCCGAAATATCACCGATATTAAAAAGTCTGAAGAAGACAAGGCCAATTTGGAGATGCGTCTTCAGCATGCCGAAAAGATGGAAGCCATCGGAACCTTGGCGGGAGGTATCGCCCATGATTTTAATAATATACTTGGGGTCATTTTTGGCTATACCGCCATGGCCATGGATAATGCCCCGGAAAAATCGGAATTAGCCAGTGATCTGGAGAAGGTCCTGGAGGCGGCGAATCGCGCCAAGGAACTTGTAAAGCAAATTCTTGCTTTTAGCCGGCAGACGGCGATCGAACGCATACCTATGCAGTTACAGTCGCTGGTCAAAGAAACCTTGAAAATGTTGCGCTCCTCCTTGCCGACCACCATTGAAATCCGGGACAATATTGACTCTCGATGCGGAGTTGTTCTGGTTGACCCGACCCAGGTCCATCAGATCTTGATGAATCTTGCCACCAATGCCAACCATGCCATGGAAAAGTCCGGTGGGGTTTTAACGGTTGAGTTAAAGAGATTTGACAATGTATCGAGAGATCATCCTGCGGAAATTTATCTTGAACCTGGTGAGTATGTTGAATTAGTTGTTACCGACACCGGTTCAGGAATCGGACCGGATGTGATCGATAAAATTTTCGATCCGTATTTTACCACCAAGGATTTTGGGAAGGGAACGGGTATGGGGTTGTCAATTATCCATGGGATCATCAACAGTTACGGTGGATGCATAACTGTGGAGAGTCGACTCGGTAAGGGTTCGTCCTTCCATGTGTTTTTTCCGGTCATTGACCAGAACGCTCTACCGGTTGACAAAGAGGATGAAGATATTCCCATGGGTAAGGGGCGGGTGCTCTTTATTGATGATGAGGAATTACTGGCCAACCTGGGCCAGGAAATGTTGACTCGACTTGGGTATACCGTCACCGTTCGGCACAACAGTCTTGAGGCTTTGAACACCTTTCAGAATAATCCTGCCGACTTTGACGTCGTCATAACCGATCAGACCATGCCGGGGATGACTGGCGCGGATTTAGCCCGCAGGATGCTGCAGATTCGACCCGACATTCCGATTATCCTTTGCACCGGTTATAGTAATCTGATTGATGAGGTTTCAGCGAAGTCTTTCGGTATCAAGGAGTTTGCCATGAAACCTTTGACTAAGAACGGTATTGCACAATTACTTCGTAAAGTACTGGTTGGTTGAGCCTGGTTTACGACGCCACAGGATTATTTTTTAGGCCCGGAAAATGTTCAGCCTATAAATCGTGGTCCTGTCGGAAAGGCACAGGGAATAAAATATGCCTAAGTTCGGTGCCCATATGTCGGTCAGTGGTGGAATTGCCCTGGCCTTTGATCGATTAGCCGAGGTTGCTGGCGAGGCTTTGCAGATCTTTACCGCCAATCAGCGGCAATGGCAGCCCAGGCAGCCGACTCCGGAGGAAATCGAGGTTTTTAAGGCGAGGCGTCTTCAGGAGGACGCAATGCCGGTCGCCTCCCACGATTCCTATTTGATCAATCTGGCCTCGCCCAAGCCGGAGGCGGAGAGCAAATCGATTGCCGCCTTCGCCGAGGAGCTGCGGCGGTGCGCCGCTCTGGGTGTAGAATACCTGGTCGCCCATCCCGGTTCTCATCTGGGAGAGGGAATCGAGGCAGGGCTAGGCCGATTTACCGCCAATCTTGACCGGGCCTTCAATGAGGCCGCCACCGGGAATCAGGTCATGGTCCTGCTGGAGACCACTGCCGGTCAGGGGACTAACCTGGGCAGTCGTTTCGAAGAACTTGCCACGATTATTGAACGGTCGATCTATCCAGAGCGTCTTGGGGTCTGCTATGACACCTGCCATACCTTTGTTGCCGGATATGATATCAGAACGTCGAAGACCTATGAAGAAACCATGGGAACCTTCGATCAGCTAATCGGTTTGGCCCGGCTCAGATTTTTCCACCTCAATGATGCCATCAAAGGATTGGGCAGTCATCTGGATCGTCATACCCATATCGGTCAGGGTGAGATCGGGTTGGAGGGGTTCCGTAATCTGGTCAACGATCCCCGTTTTGTCGATCACCCCATGGTCTTGGAGACTCCCAAGTCGGATGATCTTCATGAAGATCGAGAAAACCTGGCTCGATTAAGGTCTTTGCTGAAATAAAGTTTCAGCATGGTGCTATGATCCGGTTGGCCTCAACCTCATTTTTCTCTGCATTATAAATCAATTTGAAAGCTGTAAACGTCTTCCTCAAGCCGGCTTTTGACCCGGAACCCGGAGTGGTTGAAGATGGTCTGCATGCGCCGGTTGTCCTTCAAGACCTCGGCGTCGAAGCCAGCGATGCCGCTTCGTTTGGCCAGATTAACCAGGTGGCGGAAGAGGAACTTGCCTATCCCCCGGTTCTGCCAGTCGTCACGGATGACGAAGGCCACCTCGGCCCGGTTGGTCTTGGGGTCCAGATAGTAGCGGCCCACCGAGACGATGTCCTCGCCGTGGGCCTCGGGGACGGTGCCGACGATGGCCACGTCCCGGCGATGGTCGATGTAGACGAAATTCTGGATCTGGCTGTGACTGAACTTGGGTTTATGGGTCATGAACCGATAGTAGAGGGTCTCCTGGGACAGGGCGTAAACCAGGTCTCGCATGCTGTGCTCATCCGTTGGATGGACCGGTCGGAAGGTCACCTGGGTTCCATCGTCTAAGAGCATCGTGGTCTTCATCTCCTGGGCGGCGACCATGAAGTGTCCTTCCACCTCGGTCATTTCCTTGCGTAGATAATGGATCTCGATGGCTTCACGGAGCAGTTGCTCTCGGAATTTTGGATGGGCGATGCTGATCAAGGCCATGGCTCTTTCCTGGACCGACTTGCCGTGGAGGTAGGCGATACCGAATTCGGTGACTATATAGTGGACTTCTCCTCTGGTTGTTACGACGCCTGCGCCCGGGGTGAGCTGGGTGACGATCCGTGAAATCTCACCGTGTTTGGCGGTTGATTCCAGGGCGATTATCGCCTTGCCGCCAGTGCTGCGGGCGGCGCCCCGATTAAAATCAACCTGACCGCCGATGCCGGAGAAAAAATGAGAGCCCAGGGAATCGGCACAGACCTGGCCGGTCAGGTCCACCTCAAGCGCCATGTTGATGGCCACCATTTTGAACTGGCGGCTGATCACATGTGAGTCGTTTACGTACTCGGTGGGCCGGAAACAGAACAGCGGATTGTCATCGATGAAGTCGTACAGACGCTGACTGCCCATGCAGAAGGTACCGACGATCTTGCCCCGGTCGCTGCTCTTGCGCCGACCGTTCACCGCCCCGGATTCGATTAAAGGAATGATCGAGTCGGTGAGCAGTTCGGTGTGGATGCCCAGGTCCTTTTTGTCCTTCAAGAAGTCGATCACGGCATGGGGGATACGGCCGATTCCGAATTCCACAGTGGAGCCGTCCTCGACCAAGGAGGCGATATGCTCGCCGATCTGCAGAGTTTCTGGAGTGGCTTCGGATTGTTCCCGTTCCAGGATCGGCATGTTCACCTCCACCAACAGGTCCAGATCATAGATGTCGATGAAGCTGTCCCCCAGGGTGCGCGGCATCTGGGAATTGACCTGGGCGATGACCAGTGAACCGTTCTCGGTGGCGCTTTTAACGATGTCCACTGAAATGCCCAGGCTGACCAAACCCCTGGAATCGGGTGGGGTGACCTGGATCATGACCACGTCCAGGGGTAGTTGCCCTGAAGAGAATAACCGGGGGATGTCGGAGAGCAGCACTGGGGTGTAATCGCCCAGCCCTTCCTGGATATGCTCACGGATGGCGGTGCCGATGAAGAAACTATTGACCGTGAAACAGTCGGTCAACTGCCGGTTGGCATAGGGGGCATCTCCCTTGGCCAGGAGTTGAATGATTTCAACGTCGGTCAGTTCATGGGCCCGGTCGGTCAAGGCCTGAACCAGAGGCACCGGTTCGGCGCAACCCGTGCCGATGAACACCCGCTGACCCGGTTTGATTTTCTTGACGGCCTGGGCCGGAGTGGCCAGCATGTCGTGGTATTTCTCCCGCCAGTTGGGGTCGGTATGGTTGGTCTTGGTTGGGCTCATGGGGAGTACCTAAAAGTGCCTGAAGTTTAAAGTTAAAAGTGCCTAAAGTTTCGGTTGTTACGATCGGAAAAAGATCTCCTGCCGTTCAAGTCTATCTGGTAAACGTCCGGCAGTGCCCAAGATGTGCGCAAGCAGGTTGACGAGCTATAGCAGCGCTATGCGAGTCAGCCTGATCGCGTGCAGATTGGGTGCTGCCGGGCGTTTACCCCCGCAAAGTGAGGCGGACATCCGCCACCCAGGGATCATGCCCGGCCTCTCCGACGATGAAGGGATTGATATCCAATTCAGTGATCTGGGGGAAGTCAGTGGTCAGTTGGCTGATCCGCTGCAGGCCGTTGGCGATGGCCCCCAGATCGACCCCTTTTTGCCCTCTTTTTCCCTGCAGGATCTCGTACGAACGGGTGGCCTTCAGCATCTGCAGGGCCTCGTCTTCGGTGATCGGAGCCAGGTGGAAGGTCACGTCCTTCATGGTTTCGACGAAGATGCCGCCCAAGCCGAACATCAGCATGGGACCGAACTGGGCATCGCGACTCATGCCGATGATCACTTCAAGGCCCGGATTCAACATTTTTTCCATGTATATCCCTTCGATTCGCGCCTCCGGTGCCCGTTGGCGGATGCGGAGCATCATCAGATCAAAATAGTCCCGGACGGTCTCGGCGTTGGTAACATTCAAGCGGACTCCACCCAGATCGGTTTTGTGGACAATATCCGGGGAGACTATCTTCATGGCCACCGGATACCCGATTCGTTCGGCGATCTCCACTGCCTCGTCGACGGTGACCGCCAAATGGCCATCGGGAATTTGAAAGCCATAGGCCTGGAGAATGCTCTTGCCCTTGACTTCACCGATCTGAAATCGACCACTGCGGATCCTCCGGGTAATGATCCTTTCCACCCGGCGGCGGTTGACTCGGAAGCGGGTAACCACCCGGGTTGGCCGGTTGCGCCAGGTGGCGTACTCATGCATGGCCTTGAGTGCTCCCACCGCTCGTTCCGGCGAGGGGTAGTCGGGCAGTCCGGATTCCACCAGGGCGGCGCGTCCCGGTAGCACGGATTCCCCGCCCATGAACGAGACCAGCACCGGTTTGTTGCCGTGAAGATTGTCGGCAATGGCCTGGGCCGTTTCCATGGGGCGGGTCATGGCCTGGGGGGGGAGGATAATGATGATGGCGTCGACCTCCCCGTTATCCTGGGCGGTGGTCAGGGCGGTCACGTAGCGCTCCGGGTCGGCATCGCCCAGTACATCCACCGGGTTACCGGTGCTGGCGGCGGAGGGCAGATGCTGACGCAGGGCACTGGCGGTGTTGCGGTCAAGGATCGCTACTTTAAGCCCTGCCTTTTCCACCGCATCTGCAGCCATGGTCCCCGGGCCGCCGGCATTGGTAATGATCAGTACCCGGTCACCCTTGGGCAGGGGTTGCATGGCGAAAGCGGTGGCATAATCAAACAGGGCCTCGAAGGTGTCGGCCCGGATCACCCCGGATCGTTTGAAGGCGGCGCCATACGCGGTATCACTGCCGGCCAGAACCCCGGTGTGAGATGAGGCGGCCTGCATACCGGCCTTGGTGGTGCCGGATTTCAGGACTACCACCGGCTTTTTGCTACTGGCCTCTTCGGCTGCCTTGACGAATTCATCACCGGAACTGATATCTTCGAGATATCCAACTATCACCTTGGTTTTTTCGTCCCGGGCCAGGGCGCGGAAGAAGTCGATTTCGGAGAGGTCTGCCTTGTTGCCGATTGAGATCATCTTGGCTAACCCCAAACGCCGTCCGGCAACCAGATCAAGGATTGCGGTGGAAAGCGCCCCGGACTGAGAGACCACCGAGATCATCCCGGGCCTGGGAATGTGACCGGCAAAGGAGGCGTTCAACCGGTGGGCGGTATTGATTAGTCCCAGGCAGTTGGGACCCAGCATCCGGACTTGGCGGGCGCGGCAGAGGCCGACCAGTTGCTGCTCAATGGCGGCTCCTTCGGGCCCGGTTTCCTTGAAGCCGGCGGTGATCACGACCAAGGATCGGGCTCCAGCCTTGATGGCCTCTTCCGCCGCTTTGAGGATCGCGGCCCGGGGGACGGCCAGAATGGCCAGGTCGACTTTGCCGTGGTGATCGGCCAGGGATTTGAGACAGGTCAACCCCAGGACCTCATCGGCCCCGGGGTTGACCGGCAGGATCAGTCCCTGATAGCCCCCTTCAATGAGATTTTTAACGATATCGTGTCCCACCTTACCAGGGGTCCGCGAGGCGCCGATCACTGCAACTTCCTCAGGACGGAACAGTTCATCAAGCATCTTTTTCTTTCCTTGTGATGGCTGGGGTCGCCGGGACAAAACCAGCAGCTGCCAAGGTCTGGTGAACCCCGCTGATATTAAAGGTATGGACTCTTACATAAATCAGGCCCTTGCCCTGATCGTTTTGGTTGGTACGAAGCAGGCGGGTAAACGGGATTTGGTTTGTTTCGAGCACCTCGCAGAGTCTGGTAAGGACGCCGGGCTTACCATCATCAACGACTCCGACAAGGGCCGAGCCTTTGCCATCCAAACCGAAGAGTTGTCGATAGGCGGTGAGCAGATCACGAACCGAAAGGATGCCGACCACTTTCCTTTCACAGTCCACCACCGGTAGACCACCAACCTTCGTACGGTCGAAGAGGAGCAGGGCGTCGTCCAGAGTTGCTTCAGCCGGCAGATTTGCGGTCGCCTCGGTCATTACTGCCTTGATCGGCATTGTCTCGAATCGTTTGAGAAAATCCTGATGATTCTGCTCATCCATAAGTCCTGTGGGTAGGGCGCTACGCAGGTCACGGTCGGTGACGATGCCGATCAAGTGGCCTTCGCCGTCAACCACCGGCAGGTGGCGGAAATGCCCCTGGGACATCAGCGCCCGGGCTTCGGGGAGCAGGGTGTCGGGGGTGATGGTCCGGGCCGGGGTGGTCATGAAGTTGGCAATGAACATGGGGCTCCTTAAAAAGAAAGTGCCTAAAGTTTAAAGTTATAAGTGCCTAAAGTTGTGGTTGATTACGCTCAGATGGTGGGTGCAACCATCATCTGAGTGCTTTTTGTTATTTTTTTGTAAGGCCTTGGCAATATTGCAGCACCGATGCTCCTAAAGTTTCCAGGTGGTAGCCGCCTTCGAGGATGGAGACCAGTCGTCCTTGGCAGTGACGGTGGGCCAACTCAGCAATGGTGCTACCCAGCCAGCCGAAAAGTTCAGTGGTATAGGCCAGGCCGGACATGTCATCCAGGCGGTGGCCATCGAAACCGGCGGCCACCAGCAGCGCCTCCGGCTGGAAACGGTCCAGGGCCGGGGTGATCTGGCGGAGAAAGGCCTCCTTGACTTCATTGTCGCCCTTTCCCGGCAGGAGCGGGATGTTCAGGGTGGCACCCCAGCCCGGTCCGGTGCCGAATTCCTCGGCAAAACCGGTACCGGGAAAGCTGAAAGTCGGATGTTCGTGGATACTGATGTAGAAGACCTCTGGATCTTCTTCGAAGGCGGTCTGGATGCCGTTGCCGTGATGGGCATCGAAATCGATGATGGCAATCCGGCGTCGGTTGTAGTGTTCCTGCCAGTACCTGGCCGCCACCGCCACATTGTTGATAAAACAGAAACCCAGGGCCAGGGATACCTCGGCGTGATGTCCGGGAGGCCGAACACTACAGAAAATGGGGCCGGTTGTCTCTTCCGCCAGAGTAATGCCAGCCAATCCAGCCCCAGCTGAGAGCAGGGCGATTTCATAGGTTTCATAGCATAACTGGTTGTCGGGATGGCTCAAATAACTGTGGCCGGCCAGGGCCGTTTCCTCAAAGCGCAGCAGATAATTTTCACTGTGGATTCTGAGCAGGCTGGTCCTGGGTGCCGATTTAGGCGCGATGGTTTCCAGGTGGAGGCGATCAAGGCAACCACCCAGGGCGAGGTTGATAACCTCAAGACGGGCCGGAGTCTCAGGGTGCTCCCCGCTGCCGGTGTCGTGCCGCAGGAATCGTGAATGGGTGATATGGTGGAGTGTCTGCACTGGGGAGCTGTCTCCGACCGGGAAGATCATGAAGGTCGCTGCGTGATTGGGGGCTCTTGAATAGGGTACTGAAAGCTAGAGTGGCTTGTCCAGTGGTTTACGAAATATTCGTTGCGCCATCAGGTCGGAATGGTTCTGGGGGAATAGTGCGGCGTCAGTTGTTGTATTGCTGAACTGGTTTACAGTTCTTTGGTGAAACCTTATCTGATCAGAAGGCCATACCCACAGTAAAGTGGAAGATCATGGCGCTCTCTCCTTGGTTCTTATCCGCCGTTGGGTTGTATGCCCCATCAATGCGGAGGGGGCCCACCGGCAGGAGGTATTGGAGGCCGATCCCAATTGCCGGGCGGAAGCCGGAAAAATAATCATTAAAGGTTGCGGCAATGAAGTCGCTCCGGTCGGTGAACCGGTCGAGACCTCCATTGCCGGTGGGAGCTATGTTGCCGTAGTCTACAAAGAGGCTGCCGCCGATATTATGGCGGAATCGATGACGCAGTTCCATGGAGAATATGTTGTAGGCCGAACCGCCGCTGGGATCTCCGGTGACGGGATCCCTTGGTCCAAGCTCAGACTCCCTGAAACTGCGGACCGAGCTGGCTCCGCCATTGAAAAATCGCTCGGCCAGAGGCAAAGTCAGGTCCTCGGTGGTCGGGGCCACAAAACCTGAGTCGTAGCGGGTGGCGAGGACGGTGTGTTTTCCCAGGGCAAAGAAGAACCGATTGGCCGTGGTACAGCGTATAAAAGCCAGGGTGCTCCCCAGGGAAGGGTCGGTGAGTTCCGCCGCCCAGACACTGCGATATCCTCCGCTTGGGAAAAACAGATCATCCCTGGTATCCCGGTATGTCTGGATTTTCAGGGAGGCGAAATCGTAATCATTACCGGCGGCTTCGGTTACCGCCACGGAGATATTGGACTGCTGAGTCCGCCGCAGGGTATAGGCCAGAGATATGCCGACCTGGGCCTCGACAAACCGTTTGGAGACCACGGTGGAGATTCCTGTTTCCGTCTTGTCGAACGAGGGCTCTGACCGTATCCGGTAGTAGAAAGGAAGATCAAGGGCCAGATCATGGCCCAGGAGCCAGGGATCTGAGAATCCCAGACCGAGATCGGTTGATTTCATAGAGGTCGCTGCCGAGGCGCTTAATATCCTGCCTTTACCGGTAAAGTTTTTATTGCGGAGCTCCATTTTTCCCCGGAGCAGTTCGTAGGATCCCCAGCCCATCTCGAAGGAAAGTTCCCGTCCTGGGAGTTCTTCCACTTCGACCAGGAGCCCCCGGTGTGAGGGCTGTTCTGTCTCCATCAGAGAGATCTGGACCTGGGAAAAGAGCCCCGTTCGATAGAGGTTGCTGAAACTGGTTCTTTTTTTCGTGACGTTGTAAAGATCTCCGGTGGTCAACGCCAGTCGTGAGGTGATGAAATCCTCGTTGGTTCGGTTGTTGCCGGTGATGGTGAGATCCGTAATAGTGACCTGCGGACCACTGTCAATGTTGACGGCAAGGATTACATCTCCTTCGGGCTTTTCCTCTGTTCTTGCGTTGGTTTCCGGTTCTGTGGTGGAAGGGACCCGGGTTATCTGGACAGTTGTGTCCGGATAACCGAGATTGCCGTAAAGTTCGGTGATCCGGCCATCCAGTAACAGGGTATTGCGCCGGGGAACGTAGGCTCTGTCGATGAGCTCCTGGCGGAGGTCTGCCAGATCTCCACTGAGTTCCCGGATCTGGCCGGTGAAGAGAATATCCCGGACCAGAAAATGGGTGCCCTCGGTGATTTTAATTTCTACGGTAACCGTCGAGCGGTCTTCGCTATAGGTCAAGAAGGGATCGGCAACAACACACCGCAGGTAACCATTCATGGCATAATGAGTGCGGATGGCATCAACTCCGGCGGTAAGATTTGATTCGACCAACCAGCCATTGGTGATGGTTTTGCCTTCCGGGTCGGTGAAAAAAGCCAGTAGGGTTTGCTCGGGCACGGTATCATTACCGGAGAGGATTATCTCGGTGAGCCGGACCCGGGGGCCCTCTTTGATGATAAAGTCCAATTGGGGGTTGGGACCCGGGAGGGTAACGGTATAGTCAACGGTAGCAAAGCGAAAGCCACGTTTCCGGTAAGCGATTTCCATCTGGTAGGCTGCGTCATCGGCATCGGAAGGGTTGAATCCTTTGGTTTGGAAATTCTTCAATTCTTCCGCCGCGGTTTGTCGGAGCAACGACGAAGTGATGGCGTGATTGCCGGTGATTATGATAACGACATCCGCTGGTTGGGAGGGCTGTTCCACAGCCGGGGGACTCAGCAGCTCATCGGTCTTAGCTTTCGCCATGGCAGGGAGGCAGAATACTGATCCCCAGGCGATGAAGAACGCCAGCAATAAACGGATCGGTCCACTGCCGCCTACCCCGGTATTATTTAAATTGGAAAACAATCCGTACTCCCGCATTGAATTCATCGTAGATATCCCGCTCGGCCACCAGATATAACTCATCCCTCTCCAGAACGACTCCCTCAGCCATTAGGTACTGGGCCCCGATGGTCTCATTGCCCTGACGGCTGATGCCTCGACCGGCCACGATATCGAGTCGTTCCAGCATCGATTCCCCCCCATCGAGAGTGTCCTCCCCGAACCACTCATCAATGATTCCTTTGCTTACATAGAGGGCGATCTTCATCCCGCCCTGCCATCCCCCGGATTGATCGGTAACCCCAGCCGGGATTTTGCCGGTGAGCAGCAGCAGCAGGAGTGCATGCTGAGGTAGGGGGGGGGCGGATGACAGAGTGACGGTGGGTGCGTCGTATGGTCCTTCCACCGAAAGGTTAATGTCGTATCCGAGGATGCGGCTTGATCCGTTAATCTCCAAGACCGGGCGCCCCGAGCCGTTTTCAGGGAAACGAATCAGGCCGGATTCGATCTTGAGTCTTCCCGCCGGCAAGAGGACTCGAGAGGGATCAACATAGATAAGCCCGGTTAACACTGGAATCTCACCGGTTCCAGTCAATCTCAGATCTGGTCGCAAGGTGCCCCGGGCCACGTTACTTCTAACGACAAACGGATTTTTGCTCACCAGATGGATGTCGAAGGTGGCATCGCGTAGGGGTGGGTTGGGAAATGAGATTCCGATTCCCGGTGTGGTTGGCTTGTTCGAAGTTTCCAGAAGAGGGAGCTTGCCGTGACTCAGTTCTTTGAGGGGGGCAAGCCAGTTGATATTTTTGCGGAGGCGGCCATCGGTGATGGCAACTGTACCCGAGATGGCGGGAGCGGTGATCGTGCCTTGGATCATAATATCGGCATCGGCCCGGATTCCCACCGCTTCACTACGGTAGAGCAGAATATTGGAACCTTGGATCTGGAGGTCGGCTTGCGGAGCGCCCAGGGCCGGGATATTGACCGTACCGGAGGCGGTAAAGGGTGAGCCGCCGACGGTTCCGGCAAAGTGATCGATGGTTACCAGTCGGTGGTCTATGCGGACTTGAACTTGAAGATTTCGGAGCGCCGGCATTGAGGAATCGGGCCGAAGTTCGCCATCGGTAAGAGTAAGTTCAGCGGCAATTACCGGGTTGGCGGCCGGTCCTGAAACGGCGAGCGTACCGGCCAGGTTGCCGCCGAGTCGACGGATCGCTGAGGTGCTTTTTCCCAGCCAACCGAGTTCTGAGAACGAAAAGGCTCCCGTAAGGGCCAGGGAGCCGGGGAGTTCTGCCGCCACCGGGAGTTTTTTGGGTATGGTTCCCAACCCATCCCAGCCGCCGGACAGGGAGATGTTGAATTCGGTACTGTCGGCGGTCAGGGCCGAAAGACGCAGGGTGTTGTTTTTCAGGAATCCTGCGGCATGCATGGTTACTGCCCCGGGAGGGTGCAGGGGAGACCAGGCCGGAAACCGGATTTTCGTGGCTTTAAAATCAAAGATCGCTTCAGGGTGGTCGGCGGTTCCAGAGATATTTACGGTGCCGGTTAGAGCCCCCGGGACGTGATATCTCTCGGGGAAAAAGGCCGTGAAGGTGACCAGGTCCGGAACGGTGAAGGTACTCTGGAGCTCTATGCTGCCCGGAATAAATTTTCTGGTAAAAAGGTCATAGGGAAGGGTGCCGGAGAGTAGAATCTGTTCGCCGTTGGCGGTTTCCCAGGAAAAGGTTTTGAGGAGGATACCTCCAGATGAAAGGGAGAGTTCAAGATGACCGGTCAACGGGATATCGGCGCCGGGGGCCCGGAGTTCCTTCACCGAGCCGACCAATGAAATTTCCGGCATATCTACGTTGCCGGAGATCTGTCCGGAGAGGTTGAGTCCATGAAACTCAATGGGCAGCTCTTTTAAGAATGGCTTGAGGGGGGCGCTTTCAACTCCACGGGCTTCTACGGAGATCGTATATCCTGTCTGGGCAGAGAGGACTCCACTCATCATCAATTCCCCGGCCTCGCCCCTCAGGGTGGCTTTACCGAAAGACCAAGAAGAGGCCCCCTCTATTTGAACCGGGACCGGGTTTGTCAACACAAGCTTCAGGCCCTCGCGACCCAGGTCCAGTTGGTGGATTGTCCCGCTGACCGGCAGTCCCCACGCCTGGTGGAGAAAGGAGCCGGCAAGACTGACCTGTCCCTCGGAGGTTTCAGCCGAAAACCATGTGATATCAATAGAGTCCCCGGTCAGAGAGCCGGTGAGATCCCCTTGAGAAATTGCAACTCCGGAGATGAGTGCATCGGCGAGGTGGACTGTAAAACTCCCTTCGAGTGCGGAGGGAATTCCGGCTCCCTCCAGATGGGCGGAAAGACTACCCCGTTGGACACGTCCATCATCGATGGAGAACCACTGATCATAGAGACCGATATCATCAATCTGGAGATCAAGGGTTGCATCCTTGAAACGGAATGGATTTGTGGTCATGATCCCGTGGCCGGAGAGATGGTCTTTCCCCTTGGCCGTCTCAAATGTTTCGATCTGCCATCCTGTTGAGCCGGATCGAGCTGCAAGGGAAAAGGTATCGACCGCGATTTTTCGGTAGCGAAGATTGTTGCCGGTAATGTCCACGGAGCCCTTGGGGGCACCAAGGGCTCCTTCCAGGTTCATCGCGACCTTGAGGCTGCCTCCGGTTTCGGTAAGGCCCATAATCGGCCCGATTCGGTCGAGATCGGGGATATCCGCTACCAGGCGGACGATCAGGCCGAGGCCTTTGAGTAATGGCCCGGTGCTGGGCAGGGTTATCTCGCACCGCTGCAGGGTCACCGTGGCGTCAGCTCCCTTGAAGGTTCCTGATTTCAGGATAATCCCG
This sequence comes from Pseudomonadota bacterium, assembly GCA_018814305.1. GTDB lineage: Bacteria > Desulfobacterota > Desulfobulbia > Desulfobulbales > JAGXFP01 > JAHJAA01. The sequence continues at coordinate 13,944 of JAHJAA010000029.1, read as the reverse complement.
TCCTTTGAGGCCTGGCCGGTAACCTCCAGTCGGTGGGTGGGGAGGCCGGAGGGGAGCTGTTCGGCAGGCATTCCAGCCAGGCGCAGCAGGGAAGGGATATCTTCCAGGCGGGCCGAGAAGCTGCCCTTGGTGTTTTCGATGGTTGACTCAGTATTTCCATCGACCAGTGCGGCCAGAGGGGTTTCCACCCCGGAGGCGGACAGGACGTTTCCGGGCATTGTTGCTGATAAGGACTTAATGTGCAGGACACCATGATCGGCGGCCCCGGAGATGAGAATCCGGTGGACCGGGATATCACCGGGAAGATTCTCTTCTGGTATTCCGAGCAGCTGCAACAGGGATGGGAGATTCTGCAACCGAACAGAGAAATCTCCGGTGCTGTTTGCAGCCAATCCTGCCAGATCCACTGGGACCAGCATTGCTTGTGGAGTTGAGAGCCTGGAGGCGGTCAAGCTATTCTCTCCAATCTTGAGGTCAAAGGAATCCACCGTGAGGATCCCGGTCGCCGAAGTCCCGGTTATGGCGAATCGCTGGAAGGGGATTTCACGGAAGAGACCTTCGTTGATGGTGAGAGAGATCCCGCCGCTCAGGGAAGCGGGATCGGAAAAATTGCCTTTCAGGGTCCCTCTGCTGGTGAGAATTCCCTGGGGCAACGGTTGGGTTGTGCGTAATCTCCGGGTTACTTTAGAGAGGTCTACGGTCGGAATATCCCAGCCCAAGGTCATGTCCCCGGGTTCGAGGGTCCCGTTGACCGTGCCATGGCCGTTAAAGGCGGAAAATGAGAGGTTGAAACCGAATGGTTCTTGGGGACCGTATGTCAGGTGGGCCTTGGAAATAACCGGATGGTTGTCGCTGGTCAGGGTGTTGATGACGACACCATAACGGCTCAGAATGCCAATGGCGGAAAGTTCCCCGGCCCAAGGATGCAGGGCTGGAATATTGATTTTGGATTGGGTGGCGTGGACTGTTACCGGGATTCCACCTTGACCAGGGTTTGCAGATGTCACCGTGAGGTCGGTGCCCGAAAGTAAGACCGACCATTCCGGTCCTTGTAAATCAATGAGCGTGTTTTGTGCCCGGATGATGGGTAGCAAAAAGTTTGAAGCAGGTGAGGGGGGGGTGGCGTTTTGTCCCTGGGTTCGGGCGAAATCCATTTCCACCCGGGCACCATCAAGTTCGAGTCGGAGGTCGCTGAGAAAGGAATCGAAGCCATGAAAAAGCAGTGGAAGGGAATATCGGGCCTGGATGGTGTTGGCCCCAATTGAGACGAGGGGACCGTCCGGAGCCGGTCTGGTTGTCCGGAGCCCGGATATCCGCAGATCCCGAATAAAGGAACCCGACACCGCAGCCACAGTGATCTCCATACCAAGTTTGGCCTGGACTGCAGAGACGATGAGGGGTGGCAGGATTCTATCCCGAAGGCCGAAGATACTTCCGGTCGCCGCTAGAATACATCCTAAAATGATAATTGAGAGTTTGATTTTCATTATTGGGCAACTGTTTTTCAGGCGCTGGATACTGGTCTTTTGTTTCTTTGGTTTTTGAGTCCGGGTTGGTCAATTCCAATGATGTATTTTATCGGGTAGCGCGTCTTCACCAGCATATCATTCTCTCCCGGGAAGTGCTTTCGCTATTTGGGGATATTCGTAATGGTTTTCTCCGATTTAGAAGGGGGCCAGAAATTCTGCGTTTATTTCTTCTCGAAAGCGTCTTGGTGTGCCTATTATGAATATAGATCTCATTGTCGTTCATAGGAGGCACCATGGAAGAATGGGTGATTTTGTTCAAAAAACGGGTAATTCTGCATTTCACCATCAATGAGGGGCAGTGTCTGGTCATTGGTCGCGACAATGAGGCGGACGTGATCATCCCCAATACGGCGGTATCCCGTAAACATTCTACCCTGGAGTTGAGGGATGGTCAGTACTATCTGGCCGATCTTCTCAGTATGAACGGCACCAGGGTGAACCGGAAGAAGATTCGTTCTTCCACCCCAATCAGCAAAATGGACCGGCTCAATATCGGTAAGTTTACCTTGAAACCGGCTGATGACCTGTCTGATGAAGAGAAGTCGGAAGAGGCCGCTTCCGTGGCCCGTAATTATGCGGAAGAGGCGGGTGATCGGACCGTGTATGTTAGCGGTATTTTTAATGAAACCGATTTGCGCAAAAAAAAAGAGGCCAACCTGAATCGTCAATTAACGGTCCTGGCGGGCAAGGCCTCTCCAGCCAGACTTCTCTTGCATGGGCAAGACGTCAAAGCCGGCAAGGATCCAACCTGTAACCTCATCCTGTCCGGTTTTCTGATGGGAAAAATTCAGTTCTCCATCGTCTTTCGCAAGAAAGGATACCTCATCTCTCCCGGTAGCGGTTTCAGGAAGACCTGTTTGAACGGGGAGAAACTGATGCGGGAAAAACTTCTTAAGCCCTTGGATATCATCACGGTCGGCAGCGTTCGGATCAGGTTCTCCTGATCCGAACCCTCATGATTGACTGGGAAAGTTCTCTAGATGAAGTTTTTCGGCCTGCACCTTCCGAAAATAATGAGCACAAACAGGGGGGTGTCAGGCGCCTGGAGCTTTGATCACGCCACCTTTTCTCTCTTTTTAAAATCCTGCCGCAGTTCTTCGTAGAGCTGACTCCGCCATGATTCAGCCTGGTCAAGACTCATCCCCAGGTTCTCAAGAAGGCTTGTGGGAGGGGCAAGTAACTCAATGGGGCATTCTCCTGAGAGCCCGGTTATCCCGGTCTCGGTATATTCCACTGGGTGCAGGCGGCAGATCAGGGGCCGGACCGCTGCCGGCAGCCGGCAGCCCCGGCCGGTCAGGAAATAACACCGTTTGGTCATTCCACGCTTCAGTACCAATCTTGCTCCGTTAACCTGAACGGTCATACTATTCCAGTTGGGGTCATCGTCATTATCCAGGTATGCCGGTGATGCCGGTTTCCGGTATTCAAAAAAGGTTGATTCGCCGACATGAGCGGCGATTCGCTCCTGGTCAGCGCTGGTGACCAGGATGTCACGGTTGACACAGCAGGCATTTCCTCGTTGGGCGCATAACACACACAAGTTCATCGAAATTCTCCAGGATAATTTTTATAAAAAAGTTCGTTATTGGTAAAGATGCAGGCCATCCGGCAACCGCTCCAGTTCATAGATGTCAGCCAGGGTGCCAAGGAGTTCCGGATGCTCTCCTTGGATCAGCAGGTGATTTTCTGTCAGGAAGAGGGTCTTAAAAAGCAAACGTTCTTCGGGTGGAATTTCTCGTCCGTTCACGGTTCCGATTCGCTCAGCGATCAAAGTGCGCTTGCGGTTGAGTGGCACTTTCAAGGTACGACCCCGGTAAGAGGCATTTTCCCTGAGCTGTGGTGTGTAATAACTAACCAGGAGTGTGCATCCGGTAAAATCGAGGTGAGGCCAGAGCGAGATGTTGAAATTGAGGCGACCCGGGTTTTCAAGCTGTAATCCGGAGGTGATTCCTTTTCGGTTGATCTGGGCGGTGCATTCACTGATTTGCTTGGCACTGCCGGTCAAAGTAAGTCGACGTATAAAGCCTGCTTCAGTGATATCCTCACAGGGGTCGGCCAGCCTGGCGGCCACCCGTAGTCGGGAGGCTCGGCTCTGAAAACGATATTTGTAGGCATAGGAGCAGTAATTTACCGCCGGGGCCCGGCCGGTGGCGGCATCGAACAGCAAACGCAGGGCGGTGAGCTCTGAATCTATTGACAGGATCCTGGGGCCGTGGCTGAAGCGGTAGTTTCGGGCCGTAAGATTGTTCAGATTATGGGGGGTGCAACGCAACTGATGGAGGTTCAGGTGGTTGACCCCGGCATCAGCCAGGGCGGGCAGGAGAGCCCTTAGCTGTTGATAGTCCTCCGGGATGGCCGGGATTTCTACGGTAATCCATGGAATCCGCCCGGTGGCGAATTTGATCTTGTCCAGCACGTAACGGTCGGCACTGATATCAAAACGAATCTCGTCGAGCCCGGCATCGGCCAGGGAACGGATTTTTTCTTCGGTTGCGAGCATTCCGTTGGTGTACATCCACAGATGAATGGCGTTGCCGAATCGTTTCTTTAGCTTGGTGACATAGGTCAGGGTCCGGTCATAGGTCATCAAAGGTTCTCCGCCGCTGATGCTGACCCCGGTGAAGTCGAAGAGTTGGACATAATCAATATAGTCCTGGGGGTTGGCAAAGCGGAGATTGTTGGTGGTCGGCTCGGATTTTGAGTCCTGGGTGGTTGGGCAGTAAAAGCAGCGACCATTGCACAGACCATTGATAAACAGGCAACTCCACCGGCCGTTGGTGCATGATCTGCAACCCGGGGAGAGCTCCCCGGTATGAAGTTTGGTGCCCTGGCAGATGCTGCTGGCACCCGTTGCGACTAATTTTTCCAGAAGTTCACTGCGCAGGAGGGTGGCTGCCCGTCCTTCTTCTTCGGTGATGAAATTTAACCGCTGATAGTCATCCTGATACTCATGCATATTGGCCGCAAGCATGGCGGATTGTGAGAATTCCATAGTTCCTCAAAGTGTCATAAGAGAGTTCCCTTGGCCTGGATTATTATGCGCTTTAGACGCACGAATCAGGGTCGCTCCTGGATGGAGTTGGCAGACCTGGCCTGGGGAGTTTATTGGGGTAAGGGTGGGGTGTAACCTGGGCGCTGTTTGCGGGGTGTGGACCTAAATAACGTCCTTCCAATAATTCAATACAGACCAGGCAGTCACCTCAAGGGGAGAATTTTAAAAAACAGTATAACAGAGAAATGCGGCGGCCTTTGAACGGGCCCAGGGTTTAAGGATTTGTTTGGTGCTTGCTCCTCCCGCTCTGGAGTTTTTTACAGTAGATCACCTTGCCGTCACCGGGGGCGTAAAAATCCTCCAGCAGGGTTTCCTGGAGGTAGCTGCAACGCTCATAAAAGGATCTGGTGCTGGCATACTGAGGTTTTTGGGAGGTGTCCACATAGATGCGTTTTCCCCCCATGGCCCTGATCTTCCGTTCGGTGTCCTTCATGAGTTGCTGTCCTATCCCACGGCCTTGATAATCGGGATGGACGACGATCCAGTAAAGGTCGAAACTTGAACTGGTGCAGGGTATGAGCCCAAAACAGGTATAGCCCACCAGGCGACCGTAATGTTCGAGGAGTAAAAAATGATAGCCGCTGGCATCACCCTTGTTCAGCCGTTCTTCAACCAATTCCTTGGCGACCTCAACCTCTTCGGTATGGAAGAATCCGGTAATTTCGACAAGTTTGCCGATGCGCTCGATATCGGCCGGAACGACCTCCTGCCTGGAAGCCAGTCCGTGGATTTGACTTTTGGGCTTCCGTCCGGCTGTCGCCCATTTAGTGACCGCCTCGCTTAAGCCATTGAAAAAGGCCCCGGCGTTCTTGCCCAGGGTGCGGGTTCGATAGCCGCCCTCCTGGACAATCACCGTGGGCAGACCGAGGGCACCGATGGCCTCGCCGTTGGCCTTGAAATCGCGGGCCTGCAGACTCCAGGTCCCGGTGGGATCGCCCTTGGCCGTATCGAATCCCAGGGCCACCACCAGAAAGGCCGGATTGAAGGTCTCGATTCTTTCCAGGGCCTTTTTCAGGGCGGTTCGGTAGATCTCGCCATCGACCTTTTCGGGTAAAGCCAGATTGAGATTAAACCCCTCTCCTTCATCCTCGCCCTGTTCTTCGGGAAAGCCGGAAAAATAGGGATAGGCAAAACTGGGATGACCGTGGAGTGAGATGGTCAGTACATCCGGTCGACCATAGAAGATCTCCTGTTGACCGTTGCCGTGATGGTAATCAACATCCAGAATCGCCACCTTGCCGTATTGGCTGAGATACTGGGCGGCCACGGCGTTGTTGTTGAAATAACAGAAGCCCCCGAAAAATCGATGTTCGGCATGGTGGCCAGGCGGCCGGACCAGGGCGTAGGCCACCCTTCGGCCGTTTAAGACTTCACGGGCGCCGGTCAGGGCGCAGTCAACCGCCCTGCGGGCCGCCGGGTAGGCATTTCTGTTGATCGGGGTGAAGGTGTCGATGCAGAAATATCCGGCCAGGACCGAGGGCTCCTTGGGTGGTCTGGTCTTGTTGCGGATGGGGAAGACATAGGGGTACTGGCTCTTCCCTTCGGGCATATCGTTGCAGGCCCTCTTGAGATAGCTGATAAAATCCCCAGCATGGACCTCATGGAGGTGGCGGTCGGAGAAGGGGTGGGGTTTGATGGTGGCAAAGAGCCCGCTTTTATCAAGCTCTTTCAGAATGCTCTTGATCCGGACGGGAGATTCGACATACCCGCGGTCATGGACATGGTGGATATCATGCTTGTCATTGATGATCAGGGCAATCTGTTCAAAGGACTTGCTTTCAACTGTTTTGACCACCGCCTCCGGCTTGACATAGCGATACTCCCGGATGAGGACCGGGTCATCGCTGATTGATTTGATTACCTCGGTAACGTAGGTGGCGGGGCAGAAATCGGCATATTTGCGTTCGAGAATGGCCCGTACCACCTTGCGGAGGAAGACCCGTCGGGGTGGTTTGTTGGCCAGCAGACCGTCGTAAACCAGATGGGGCAGACAGGTGTCGTCCTCTTTAACCGGCAGTTCATAGCCGGTATTCATAATGGGTCGAGCGCCGTACTGTTCATAAAACCTGAGCCTGGCCCGGTTCTCTTTGAGCAGGGCTTTGTCCGGGCAATTGGCCTCATCATCGGGCAGGCATTCAAAAAACAAACCCTTCACTTTGAGTCCCACCGACTCCTGGCGGATGCGTTCGTAGAGCGCTCCACCAAGACCGCCACCACTGCTGCCGGTGGCGGTGGCCAACCAGTCCAGATAGGCGAAACCGATGATCGGTTCATGGAGCAGGATGGCAAAGCCAAGGACCTTGCCCTTCATGCTTTCGGCAACAAACAGGACAGTGCGGAATCGTTGCTTGAAGGGGTTGCGCAGTTTCTCCCCGATGGACTCGATGTCATCCTCGGACACAGTGCTGAACCGGGATTTCAGGATGGCCTTGACCTGGGCCAGGGTTTCCTGGTTGACCGGCAGGATGTCATCATAGATGCGGCGGATGCGTAACATTCTTGACTCCGGGTTATGGACCGACCTGGTCGGATTCGGCAATAATTCTGGAAATGACCTGGTCAAAACCGAGTCCCGCCCGTTCGGCGGCGGCAATAAAGCCGGCATCGGGGGAGAGACAGGGATTGGCATTAACTTCCAGGATAGTGGGATTGCCGGAAAGGTCAACCCGGAAGTCGACCCTGGCGTATCCGGATAAGCCGAAGGTCTGCCAGCAGCGATGGGCGATTTGGCGGAGCTGGACCAGCAGCAGGTCGTCTTCGCCACCGAATTCAAAACGACGATTGGTGTTTTGATAGGCAAAGGTTTCTTCGGCCCATTTGGCCTGATAATCGACAATTTTGGCCATCCCGGTGGGATAATCGGTAAAGACGATTTCTGCCGGCGGGAGGACCTCGACTCCATCCTGGGTGGCGATCAGGGAGAGATTGAATTCCCGGCCATCGATGAACTCTTCGGCAAAGCAGGCCCCGCCCAGCCGTGAGCAGCGGGAGCGCAACTCGGCCCACAGGTGTTCGGAAGAATCGACGGTCACGATGGAATCACCGTCCAATCCAAGGGAGGCATGCTCCCAGACTGATTTGATGATCCAGCGTTTTTGCCCGGTCCTGGAGGGGAGGTCTTTTTCACCTGGTGCGGTGCCCGGCCAGGGCCCGTTCCATTGTGGGGTCGGCAGGGCGTTGCGCTCCATGATCTCCTTGGCCATGGTCTTATGGGAGCTCAGCAATAGGACCTCGGCCGGACTCCCGGTATAGCGAAGCCCCATGGTGTCCAGCAGAAAGGGAAAGAGATGGATCAGTCGGCCCTGGCCGTCAAGGTCCTCAACCAGATTGAAGACCAGGTCCGGTTTTGCCGTCTGGAGATCCTTTTTGACGGCTGCCAGGTTCAGGTCGCAGGAAAAAAGCCTCGGGGTATGTCCCAGTCGGGTCAGACTCTCGGCTATGGCCTGGGCCTGGGCCAGCACATCCCTGGCATCGGGGGCCGCCTGCAAATTGACGTGATTATGGACGATGGCGATGATCACCGGGAGATCCTTTGGGCGGCTGAAGTGACAATGCTATCGATCAGGTCGGTATAGGAAAGACCGATTTTGGTGCAGATGATCGGCAGGTCGGAGTGTTCCGGGTGGATTCCAGCCAGGGGGTTGACCTCGATAAATTGCGGCTTGTTATCGGCATCGCAACGGATGTCGATTCTCCCCCCGTCGCGGCAGCCGAGAACCCGCCAGGCGGCGAGGGCGATTCGTTCCCCCTCGGCCACCACCGGGTCGTCCTGGGCGGAGACCAGCCGGTATTCCACCAGTTCTTCGCAGTTTTCTTTGTTGGTGTACGAGTAGACCCCCTGCTCGGCTTGGGCCAAAAGAATGACCTCCATGGAGCCGATGGCTCGGGCCTCGCTGCCTGTGCCGAGCAGAGCCACGGTAAATTCTCGCCCGGGAAGGTAGGGTTCGATCAGAACCGGTTGCCGGTAGGTTGCGAGCAACCGGGCCACCCCTGGGGCAAGGTCCTCTGTAGTCCGGATAATCGAATCCGGGCCGATGCCCTTGCCGGTTCCCTCGGCCAGGGGTTTGATGAAATAGGGTGGTTCGAAATGGATTTTCTCCGTGTCACCCAGTTCCTGGGCCAGCAGAAAATCGCTGGTGGCCACGCCGGCATCACGGAGTACCATCTTGGTCATCGCCTTATGCAGGGTCAGGCTCATCACCAGGGGGTCGGAAAAGGTGTAGGGGATATGATAGGCGTCCAGTAAGGCAGGCACCTGGGCCTCCCGGCCGATGCCATACATCCCTTCTGCAATATTGAAGACCAGGTCCCATCGTCTCCCCGCCGACAGCGCGGTTGTGAGGTGACGGATATGGCCGATTCTTTCCGTGGTGTGACCAAGCTGGTTAAGGGTCTTTTCAATGGCGACGATGGTGTCGTCGCGGTCGAATTCCGCGGTTTCATCCTCACTGAAGCCCAGAGCGAGGTAGTCGGAACGCAGGTCGTAGGTAATGCCGATATTCATTAGATAAAAAACCCTGTCTGTTAAAAGAGATTTGGAACGTTTGCCGGATTGATCGAGTGAATCAATCCGGCAAACTGAACTTATTTAATGGTACACGTTTTATTGGAGGTCTGGATAGCGAAAACAGCGGCCTTCAAAGTTACGAAGCAGCAGGTTATCGCCTTCGCGGCCGATGACCCCTTCCGGCAACAAGGGGATTTTCCCTCCGCCTCCGGGGGCATCGATGACGTAGGTTGGAACGGCATACCCGGTGGTATGGCCGCGCAGACCCTTGATAATTTCAAGGCCCTTGGTGACCGGGGTGCGGAAATGCGAGGAGCCGGTGATCGGGTCGCATTGGTAGAGATAATAGGGCCGGACCCGCATCTTCATGAGTCCGTGCATCAGGCTCTTCATGGTCTCAACAGTGTCGTTGATCCCGTTCAAGAGAACCGTCTGGGAACCCAAGGGGATTCCGGCATCGGCCAGCATGGCGCAGGCCTTGGTTGTTTCCGGGGTACATTCATCAGGATGCATGAAATGGAGACTCATCCACAGCGGATGGTAGCGCTTGAGCATCCGGACCAGTTTGGGAGTAACCCTTTGGGGGAGGACCGCCGGGATCTTGGTGCCGAGCCGGATGACCTCAACGTGGGGGATGAGGCGAAGACGGGCCAGCAGCCATTCGAGTTTGTCGTCGCTCAACAGAAGCGGGTCCCCGCCGGACAGCAGGACATCCCGGATGGTCGGGGTCTGGCTGATGTATTGGATGGCCTTTTCCAGTCGGCTCTGGCTGGCGTTGATGCTGCCATGCCCCACCACCCGCGAGCGGGTGCAGTAGCGGCAATAGGTGGAACAGAAATCATGAACCAGGAAGAGGACCCGGTCCGGGTAACGGTGGATCAGTCCATGCACCGGGCTCTGATTGTCCTCGCCCAGGGGATCGTCTTCCTCGCCCGGGCCTTTGAATAATTCATGCTCGGTGGGAACCACGGCCCGCCGGATGGGATGCAGAGGGTCATCCGCCGGGATCAGGCTCATGTAATAAGGGGTCACCGCAAAGGGCAGCTTGATGGCCGATTGGGCCAGGGCCCGTTCTTCCTCATCACTTAAGGCAATCATTGACCGCAAGCGGTCGGCAGTGCGGATGCGATTGGCCACCTGCCAGTGCCAACTGTTCCATTCCTTGCTGCTGATGGCAGGGTAGAATTTTTTTCGGAAGGCTCTGCTCTTTGATTCTTTTGGGGCAAGATGCCGGCGATGAATCGGAAATGGCAGGATGGTGGGGCGGTCAGGGGTGGAACGACGAAAAATCGGCAGGGATATTGACGTAGAGGAGAGGTCAGGAGGTTCCTCGTTTGTCTCGCTGATTTCACAAAGAGAGGATGGGGGTTCTTCCTTTTCTGCGGTCTCAAGTTTTTGGGCCATTTTATGCTCCTCAAGGGGACGTTTTATCCGATCATCGCCGGAAGGTTTATGGTGTTCATCAGGGAACTGGAGTCTCCTGTGGTGACCCACTGAAAACGTTCCCTGTTTTTATAATTTATAAAACTTTTAACGCATTGATTTCTTGATTTAAATTATCAATCTGAATCGATGCTATTACAACCCCTTATAGATTCACTTGTTCAGGAATGCAAGTAAAATATAAGCTCGACAAAATATATTTTTTCAATGGACTCTTTATTATTTTTTTTTGTGGAAGGTCGGGCAGTTTTGAAGGCTCGGAAAAGGTGGTGGATGGGCCCATTGGGCGGGCTTTTTCAACCTTTCAAGATGGGGTTATTTATTTGATATAGCTCTTGGGGATATCCCGTCTCTGAGATTACTATTTCTCCCATCCAAAATGTATGTTTATCTTGATCGACCATGTTGGAACAGAACTGCTTGACGGTGGGAGCTGATCTTCATTAGTATGTGAAACGTTGTAGACGCTTACCTGTGGAATTCAAGACAGGCCTGGTTCAGATGACAGCCAAAACCAAAGAAGAAAAAGGGCATAGGTCTCGGCACAGATCTGATCGACATGCCCTCCAAGGTATGGCAAGTTGATTTTACCTGGACATAGAATTTGTAGCGTAGTGTCCCCTTGAATTTATGAGACAGCAGTAATAATGACTAATAAAAAAATTCTTAAAAAACAAAAAAATAAAGTTAAAAGGCCCCCCTCTAAAAGCCCAAAAAGCGAAGACCTGTTTCAACTGGGGTTTACCCACTATCAGGCCGGTCGTTTCAAGGAAACTGAAGTTTGTTGCCGGACGATTTTAGACTTAGATCAAAAGCACTCTGATGCCCTGCATCTGTTGGGAATGTCATACCATCAAAGAGGGGATGATCTTAATGCCATTGATTGTATCAACAGAGCTATTTCGGTTGCCCCTGATCATTACTTCTATCATCTGAACTTGGGGAATATTTATTCTAGCAGGAAAAATCATGATGCTGCTGAGGCTTGTCACCTAAGGGCCCTTGAGCTCAACCCCAATTTCTTGCCGACAATTATCCATTTGGCGTTAAATCTGGAGCAAGGCCAACGAGTACAGGAAGCTATTGGCTATTATAAAAGGGGACTGTCTCTTGAGCCGGAAAATTCTTTTCTGCTCACGCGTCTGGGTAATGCCCTTCTCTCTATCGACTTATACGAGGAATCAATTGCTACCCTCAGGACACTTGTGAAGGTAGCCCCGGGGAGTGCTGAATCATACTACAACCTTGGCGGCGCTCTGATGAGATCGGGAGATATCGACCAGTCGATAGAACAGTTTAAAAAATCTTTGCAAATCCGCCCTGATTTTGTTGAAGCTTACTATAATTTGGGTCGCACGTTAGGGTTAAACTTGGCCCCGAGACAACCGCTGGAAGAGGCAATTAGTTTTTATAAGAACGCTTTGGCCAGGGATCCAAATAATCCCACCGCCTTGATTGGCCTGGGAAATTCCTTTCTTGCCGCAAGTATGGAGAAAGATTCAATTTCCATATTTCGTAAACTGCTCAAGATATCTCCCGACAGTGCGGATTCGCACTTGAGTTTTGGACTCGCTCTGGTTCACTTTGGGTGTCTTGATGAGGCAGCTGTCAGCTATCAGCAGGCGCTGATCATAAGACCTGAAGACTATAAAACGCACATTGAACTGGGACTTGTTTATAAAGCCCAGGGAAAAATTATCGAAGCTGTTACTATTTTTTCCCAGGCATTGGTTCTTCGACCTGACTATCTATTGGCTCAAACGTATTTGGCGATAATTTCCTGGATTAACAATGATATCAATGCTTGCCGGAAATATCTTAAACGCATCTCGATTAGTGCTGAAAGATTAACCAGGGAAGATAAAAGATTTTTTGTTCCTTATAAAAAGTTTCTCAGTAAACTTGTTGAGTACGGAGAAGCGAACCCGATGCGATATGTAAAAGATGAAGACCTTCCTGTCGTTTATATTGTCGGCGATAGTCATTGTTTAGCAGCAGCAAATACAAAAGTTACATTCAAAGGTGTTGATTACCGTGCAGAAGCGAAACTAGTAATGGGATGTAAGGCCTGGCATCTTGGGAATAATGATAAAAACAGATATAAATATGAATTTGAAAAAACAATAGAGAGTATTCCCTCGGGATCTATCGTTGTTTTTATGTTTGGGGAAATCGATTGCCGCATTGAAGAAGGAATAATAAAACATTATAAAAACAATAAAATAGATCTGGCTGAGTCAATTATTTCCTTAGTGGAGGGATACCTGGATTATATATTATCCGTAGCTGGCTCCAAGGAAATAGTGCCAATAATTTGTAATGTTTCAAGGAGGTTAGTCGAACAAGAAGATGTGGCAGAGAGTGACCGAAAGTTGTTTGAAAAAGTTTTGGCTTTATTCAATCAGGCCGTGGAAAATAAAGTCTTATCTGAAAATATTCCAATTCTGGATGTTTATGCATTTTCAAGAGACCAGGAAAACAGATCTGGGACCGAATGTCATCTTGATGGAAATCACTTGTATCCGTCTGTTGTGGGGCATTTGCTAAAGGAACTATGAGTATTTCTCCTTAGGGGTTGAATTAGCGCCTCCTAGTAAAAAACAGAATACCCACCAAAAAGCCCGAGATATTCTGAGCGCCATAGCCGTGCGGAGACTGGCTATTCCTGGTACAGAGGTAGGGAAATTGCTCAATATCCAACGTTCCGCCGTCAGCCACGTCGTCCGCCGCGGCACCCAAATATTGGACGAATCACCTGGGTTGATTGAAGAAATTATTGGGAGTTCATAGCTTAATTCAACAATTAAACAACGTCCCTCTGGGCCCCTCCAGTTCCTGGAAAAATTGGCTCACCAGATGGTTTCTGATCCGCATTCTGGTGCTGTGCTCATGAGCTTTCAGCTTTTTCTTCAGTGACAGCAAATTGCGTAGGTTGCGGATAGGCGGCGACGGCAGATTGTAGTAAAGGAATTTGCCCTGAGAAGAATAAAAGGGGTCGCGTCTTTGCTTGACTCATCTCCAGTTGAATGGAAGTTCTATGATAATTTGTCCCTTTCCCTCTCTGTGTTTAACAGCCCTGCTTGACATAGTTTATAGTTTATACTAAACTGAAAACGATGAAGACTGAGACAAAGCAACATATTCAAACCCTGGTTATTGATCGTGGACCAATCGGCCCATCTGACATTGCAAGGGCTCTTCGAATCAGCACTCAAATGGTGCACCGGCATTTGAAATCCCTGTTGGCGGCAGGGACGATCAAAAAATTAGGTACCCCACCGAAGGTGCTCTATCGTGCCGTAGATCTCACCCAATCGACCATCTTACCGAAACTCAACCAGGAAAGCATAGACTATATCAACTCCCATTACCTGTTTGTCAAAGCGGACGGGCAGATTCTTGCCGGACTTGAT
>JAHJAA010000028.1 GCA_018814305.1 Pseudomonadota bacterium | reverse complement strand
CTTTGCCTCGGTGAGAGCGGCCAAAGCAACCTTGGCCTTGAATTGCGCGCTGTGACGTGCTCGGTTTTGCGACATGAACCTTCTCCTTTTTAAGTGTGGTTCATTGCTTACACACATGTCTCAAAAACCGCCACCACTTCACCCCGGTTTGGTGTGTCGGATCCTATGATGCGAACGGTTCTCCCAATGTCATGACCATTGCCTGGGGCGGCATTTGCTGTTCCAGTCCGCCCTGCGTAACCATTTCGTTGCGTGAGGCCACGTATACGTATGGCAATATCATGGAGAGACAGGCTTATACCCTCAGTGTCCCTTCAGAACGGTATGCACAGGCGGCTGATTATTTTGGCCTGGTATCCGGCCGTAAAGTTGACAAATTCAAGGAAACCGGCCTGACGCCTGTGAAGTCCGAACTGGTTGATGCGCCTTATGTGGGAGAATTCCCTATGATACTGGAATGCAAGGTGATCCATCACTATAAGATCGGTCTGCATACCCAGTTCATCGGTGAAATCGTCGATACCAAGATTGACGAGAGTGCGCTGGATGGTGAAGGCGGACCAGATATAGTAAAGATCCGGCCAGTGGTCTTCAGCTCCGGGGACCGGCGCTATTATGGTATAGGGGGATCGCTCGGCAAGGCTTTCGAGATTGGTAAAAAATGAACCTTCCGAGTCTGGTCCCGGGGAGCTTCGCAATAATCAGGAAGAAGATTTGAAAATGGACATCACTGAAGCGCAGGAAATTCTTGGAGAAACCTTTTCCTTTGTAGCCGTGGATCTGCAACGGGTCATTGAAGAACTGGACTTGCCGAAAGCGGCCAGGGTACTGGATGTCGGTACCGGGATGGGGAGTATGGCCATCACTCTTGCCTTAAACGGCTATCGGGTCGTAACGGGCGAGCCGGGTGATGACGAGTCTGTCTATGCAAAGCAGAACTGGCGTGACAATGCCCAAAAAGTGCAGGTTGACGACTTGATTGAGTTCGAACCCTTCAATGCGGCCAGGATGCCGTATGCTGATAGCTCGTTCGATGGTGTTTTCCTGCTCGGGGCCTTGCACCATATCGAAGAAGCCGAGCGGGAAGAGGTTTTCCGGGAACTTGTCCGAATATGTTCGTCCGGGGCAACCATATGCTTTATCGAGCCGAACCGGGCACTGATCGATACAATCAGGGTAAAGGACCCAGCCCACCCGGATGCCGCCGATCCGGACAAGTATGCCCGGGGGATGGATTTAACTTCTCGTAAGATTGCCGGCTCGAACTTCGATGCCTTCGTCTATCGGACCAAAATTTGATCATATGCCCCCAGAACCCTTTGCATTGGCTCCGAAGCGGGGAAAGGTTCAAGCCTTAGCTTGACTATGCTTTGAACTCCAAACCAGTCAACATATCTCCCCGGACTTCTTGACATCTTGGGTATGGTGTATGACAGTAATAACGATGGTAGATGGAATGTTGATTTTATTTAATCTCTGATTGACCTTACATCCTGCGGAAATATCTCCATGAAAAAAATATTGTTTCTCTGCTTGTTGGCGATGCTCATGCCGATCCTTGTTGGTTGTGGTGGCGGTGGTGATTCCTGGTCTTACTATGAGGCCGATATCTACAGCGACCAGCCGATTGATGCGGATATTGCCTATAACTCTACCCAACGTTCCTACACCATCACCAATGGTCCGAACACCCTGTATTTCGGGATCGATGATGTCGATCCCAATTTTCCGGAATACCGGGCCTTCTTGGATTTTCCACTCAATGGGGCGACCGGAGGGGCTATCGTGCCGGTGTCGGCACGTATTGACTCCGCCACCCTTGAGCTCTTCATCAATGAGGTGAGTTTTGCATCGGTGGTTCCCTCCTTCATCGATCTGATCTCGTATCCCCTTTCAGGGGTGCGGGTGGTGGATTTCGATTCGCTCCCCTTGAAGACCCAGACGGTGAACTTCTATCCCTCTGACCAGGGTGCCATCGTGGCGATCGATATAACCCCATTGATGCGGGAGGCCCAATGGCTGGGCCTTGCCGATCTTCAGTTGCGTTTTGTTCTCGATCTGGCAGTGAATGCCGGCTTTATCGGCATTGATGACCGGCCCAATGTTTCCGTTACGGCACCCCTCCTTAGAGTAAAGTATATGCTTTAGAAGGACCTGGGATGGTGCCGTATTGGCCAACCGGGTTCTCATCTTTTGTTTATTTCTTACAAGGGAGTACGGAACGCTTTGATTTCGCAGCGCGATGATTTTCAGTGCTGACAATTCGTTGGTTATTCATTGGTTAAAGAAATTCAACTGTCCACCTGAATCAATAAACATCATCCATTTTAATATAAATAGGCCATCGTGCAGGCATCCAGTTCCGCTTGGGCTTGATCCCAATTTTCGGTACAGGTAATTGAACGGACGCACTGGTTATAGGTCTCGCATTTTGCCCGTTCATCCGGATCTTCTTTAATACTGCAATTCGCTCCCGGCCAATTGGTGTATCGTATGTCCCAAAGGTCACAGGTTTCATCTCTGATCGGTGTGACAGGATCGGGTTGAGGATCAATCGGGTCCGTTCCAGGAGTCGTTGGTGGAGCCGGATCAACCGGATCAGGGTCAGGAATTATGGGAGGATCAACAGCTGTTGGGATGTTGGCATCAATATCGAAACTAGCGACCGGCGAGAGGCTTGTCCCGAATTTCATCCAGACAGATTCACTGATGTCTTTGTTTTCTAATACGGCCTGGACATAGAGCGTTGCAGCATCGTCTAAATGCAAGGTGTTGCCGCTGAGGTGATCCGCCGTATTCCTGAAGTCTAGTAAGGCCGCCGAATAGGCACTACTTCCGAAAGGCTGTTTGCCGTAATAGTATTGTATCTTTGTTGGATGCTCATTTCCTTCAACTTCAAACTGCACATCGACTCCACCATTAGCCGATGGGGTACTGGTGTATTTCGGTGGTTTCAGTAAGCCAATCTGCCAATCAAAAACGATAAGACGCGGACTTTCGTACAGATCCTCATAGTCTTCCATGCTCCAGAATTCTTTTTTGCCTAAGCGAATCTGCAGGATGTAGTCGATCAGCGCTGAAACACCGACATCAAGGCCCAGTTCTGCCTGGCCAAGAATATCAATATTGTACCCTTCATTGGCCACGACGAAATCTGTCTGGACCTGGCCAGCCATGATGCTGTTTACTTTGACGCCACCGCGAATCTCACCGAAACTAAGCGGCTGGGCGACACGTAAAAAGATCAATTTGGGACGAACGGCAATGCGAGGGATAATGAACGCTTCCCCCTTAACCGAGGCCACAAAAGTTACTCCATTTTCAGGAAATTCTTTAAAGGAAACTTTCCCGTTTGGCACCAGTGAATGGGTCATGCTACTGAACCGGAAACCGATCTCACCTTCCCGGCGGGAATGGGCGTGTGCATCCATTGAAATTTTGAGATCACCTTTCGCACCAACCTCCAGAACCGGCTGGAATCCTACGACAACCTTGGCGACCGCCGAATAGGGGTGAGCAATCTCCACATCGATCATATCCATCAGCTCGATGTCTTTGCTCCATACCGCTTCATACTCGCCAGAAATGGTAAACTGTACATTTGATTCAAAATACGCCGAGGTGCGAACCTCAAAGACGTAGACATCTTCTTCTGTCCAGTTTTTATCAAATTTGGCCCGCAGATAGGCGCCAATACCAAAGTCGACATAACTTCCTGCCGTTGAAATTGTAAGATTCCCCTTGGTTGCAGTGCCTACCAAGGGAATATTTTCATTTGCTTCACTGAGAGCGAACTCGCAAATTAAGGGAGGTATATCCTCCAAAAATGAGGGAACGTTGAGGCAACGCCCCCTCAGCATCAGGGAAGTAAGCTTGGTTATTTGAGATCCTATTCCGCGAACGGCAAAGAGAGTTGCCGTGG
>JAHJAA010000027.1 GCA_018814305.1 Pseudomonadota bacterium | reverse complement strand
CTTTGCCTCGGTGAGAGCGGCCAAAGCAACCTTGGCCTTGAATTGCGCGCTGTGACGTGCTCGGTTTTGCGACATGAACCTTCTCCTTTTTAAGTGTGGTTCATTGCTTACACACATGTCTCAAAAACCGCCACCACTTCAGGTCGCATACCCCAAACGCTGCACAATGCGCCGATCGATAGCGTCAGCTTCATGCATATTGACCTAAACCATGACGAAGCAGAGATTGCAGGAATCAAGTTTTTTTGGCCTAAACTGAGCGAAGGGGGACTGATACTGCTCGACGACTATGCATTTATCGGCCATGAAAAGCAGTACGCTGCAATCAACTCCCTGGCCGACGAGTTGGGCGTTAAGGTCCTCTCGACACCAACAGGTCAAGGTTTGATGATCAAGCAAAAGTCATAGAGGAATCTCTATATATACTTCACCGCACGCTGAACCAGGTATAGTCCATAGGCGCTGCCGATAGTGGTTTTGTCTGAGTTAATCATTAAACAACTGAACGAAACAGGCTAATCGGGTAGCCGGGGGTTTCTACTAACCCCCAGCCCCCACACCACCCTGCATGCGGCTCCGCACAGGGCGGTTCACTTGGAATGATGAAGCTTGATCCATCCATCACGCAGCGAATATTGTCCCTGAGATTTGAGATAAGCATTAGATAATGCCTGCTGTATTTCCGGGGTTTTAGAGCTACGCCATGGGCCTTTCCTGGTAATACCACACGCTACTGCTGAACGGACATGAACGCCAAGTTCCATCAGACTTCTTACTTTGGTTCGTGGTTTTACCCACTGCCGCCAATAGGCCATCCGAACTCTGCGCCTGATCCATTGATCCAGCCTCTTAAATATTGGCTGAGCTTGTCCAGGGGGACATCTTAAATAACTAACCAACATTACTACCTGTTTGCGAAAATATCCATATGCCACAAACCGCAATAGCGTTTGACAACCGAAACGCTACGCTATACACTATAATTATGATTAAATCATTCCGGCACAAAGGGCTACAGGAATTTTTTAAAACAGGTAGCAAGGCAGGCATACGACCAGACCATGCCTCAAAATTGCAACGACAGTTGGTGCGCCTGGATCTTTCCCAAAAGCCCAGTGACATGAATGTGCCGGGATGGAGGCTGCACCAGTTATCGACCGGAGATTGGTCGGTATGGGTAAATGGTACTTGGCGAATGACCTTCAATTTTGACGGAGAAGATACTGTTTTGCTTGATTACCTGGACTACCACTAGGAGAACCGTTATGAGCCAAATGCACAACCCACCCCACCCGGGTGCGACCCTGCGCGAAGACATTTTGCCAAGCCTTGAACTAACGGTTACAGAGGCCGCGAAGCAGCTTGGCGTTTCTCGTGCCGCGTTGTCCCGAGTACTTCATGAACACGCCGCCATCTCTCCGGAGATGGCCTTACGTCTGGAAGGCTGGCTGGGGGAAGAAAATGGCGGCAATGCCGACCTCTGGCTCGCCCAACAGGTCACATACGACCTCTGGCAAGCTCGTCAAGCCGGTGCCCCCAAGGTACAACGGGCCGAACTGATTGCCGCTTAGACGCTTCAAGCAGGTCAATCGGTTTCGATTGATTCAATACCATAGGTTTGCTGGCGAAACGGGGGGAACATTTTAAGTTTTTAAGTTTATATGTTCAGCTAAAGATACATTCCTCTCAGCAACAATCATTGCGTCACACTGGACGGACATGGATTTATAAACGGGGTTGTGGTATTTCACCTGATTTATGGTGAATGGAATAATGTTCGATCTACTCACAAATAATATCAATATGCTGATCAGAACAGGCTTTTATGTTTTCTGGGCCTGGGGAATTTATTTTAATGGGCTGGGGCTTTCGATTGCCATGCAAGCCTTGGTGAACGCTCTGGTCCTTGCCGATATTGCAACCTGGTTAATGTATCAATTTTACCTTTTACCCAGAATGATGATCCGATTCGGGTCAGAAACCTTGCTGAATCTAGTTATAATTGGCTTGCTGATCAGAGAAGCCAAGTCATTGGTCCCACAAACCATTGACATGCAGGCCATGGCAATCATGATATTTTTATCGGTGGGCTCACTCAAAGGATTTTATTATATGTTAAGCGAGATGGACTCCCGATATTCGTAATCATCCAGACTGCCCCCCCTGCTGCCTGACAAAAAAGAATTCCAAACCTGCCGATTCAGGCGCAGATAAAGTCCCTACCCGGATGATACCTCTGCCTGCAGGGCAACCATGGTTTCCGCAAAGGAGTTGGCCAGCGAGAGGTCGGCCATGTGACCCAGGGCCAGCTCCAGGTTAATCTCAATGATGGTACCACCCTGTCGGGCTACCCGGCCGGGGATCAAGGCGGCGGGCATGACCTGCCCTGAGGTGCCGGCAACAATCAGGCAATCGGCGCTCGCCAGCAGTTCCTCGGTCAAATAAAAGACCTGGGACGGGATCTGCTCGTCGAAGAAGACAATATCGGGTTTGAGGATTTGCCCGCACTCCGGGCAATGAGGGGGCAGGATCAACCGGCGGATCTGGGCCAGAGACCATTGCTTACCACAGGTTGGGCAGGTAAAAGTGGCCAGCGAACCGTGATACTCCACCACGTTACGACTGCCGGCCGTCTGGTGCAACCCATCGATGTTCTGGGTGATAATTCCTTGGAGGAATCCATCCTTTTCCATGACGGCCATGGCGTAATGGCCTAAATTTGGTTCGGCGTCAACAAGCTCAGTCAGCTCTGCCAGCATGGTCCAGACCTTACCCGGATCGGCTCGGAAGGCTCCGAGGGTCCCATACTCCATAGGATCATAGCGCGACCACAACCCATTCCTGCCCCGAAAATCAGGAATCCCGCTCTCGGTACTAACCCCGGCGCCGGTCAAGGCAATAACCTTACGGGCCTGCCGGATGACGGCGGCGGCCTGTTTGATTTGGGGGGAATTATTCATAGGGTCTGGTCATAACTAAAACGATATTTCATCTATCCGCTCGACCATAGTACACCCTGCTCGTCAACCTGGTTCAGGCCGAAAGATCAAGCCAGGCAAAGAACCAGCCCATCAGGGGGAAGGGAATAGATCCGATAACAAATTTAGGCCCGGTCCAGCTGCGGTCGACCAGACTGCAGATAAGGCAGAGGAGCAAAGCGATGGCCAACGGACCGAACCCATATTTATACATGTTATGGCGGCGAAGCAGCCATCTGGCCGGGAAATCCTCTTCAGGATAAAGAACTCGTACCTCAATAGTATCAGGAACCTGGGGATTATAGAGCACCGGCAGGACCCGCCCTACGGTCATCATACTTTCCAGTTCCCCCTGGTTGGCCGGGATCTTCGTCAGATAGGCACCCAGGGTAAATTTTTCATGCTTCCCACCTACCGTCCCCTCGGCCCAATATTGATCAGGATTCCGCTTACTCCCCCGCCACTGACCCTGGAAATAAACTAACTTTTCTACGGTAAATTCGGCAGGCTGATAGCCATCCACATGGGTCAGAATCACAAACTGCCGTCCGGCCAGAAGCGCCAAAAGCATCCCAGTCCAAAACGATAGCAGGAGGGCAACCAACCCAAAAGTCATGGTCAAAACGCGCATGACGGATCGTGGCCGAGGATCTGCTTGTTGATCCCCGGAGTTTACCGAAGTCAAGTCCATTATTCCGTCACCTTGCCCCGGAGTCCTTTAACCCTGCTGCGCTGGGTCTTTTCATCCATCCGCTTTTCTTTTGAGCTTTTGCTCGGACGGGTGGCCTTTCTCGGTTTTTCGACCCGGATCGCCTTTTTGATCAATTCCTGTAAACGAAGAAGGCCATCTTCCCGGTTCTTTTCCTGGGTCCGGTAGCGCTGGGCCTTGATCACGACAACCCCCTCCCGACTGATCCGCCGGTCGGCGTGGGCCATGAGCCGAGTCTTGACCGCTTCGGGTAACGACGAGGCCGGGATATCGAACCGCAGGTGGATGGCAGTGGCTACCTTGTTGACATTCTGCCCTCCCGCCCCCTGGGAGCGGATGGCGGTCATCTCGATCTCGGCCAAGGGTATGATCAGGGTCCGGTTAATTCGGAACATTATGCTCCCCTTTTTTATGAAATTAATACTTTCATTCATTATACTAGTGTTTAATTGCGAAAGTTCTTTATTGTATTACGCAACTGGCTGCCGCGCACTTCTCGTTTTTTCCACTTGAACGGGGTTGGGTTCTCGTTGTGCCGCTCGGTAAATGCTTTGATCGCTGCAATCAGGCTACCTTTG
>JAHJAA010000026.1 GCA_018814305.1 Pseudomonadota bacterium | reverse complement strand
GATATTCTTATGGTGCATGAAAAGCCTCCGTTTTGGTCAGGGTTTCTTTTGGTAGGGACTCCCTTGTCATTATAGAGGCTTTTCTGTCTTATGTAACCGTTTTCATTGAATATTCATTGAGTCTTTTCAACACCATTTTATAGGCTTGGACCTCTCAGAGAGTCAATCAAAAGTTTCGAATGGATTCAGCTGGGGGGCCAAGCAGATCGGATGGAGGGAGTCAAAATAAAGAACAAACTGAGATGAATCCGTAATAGATTACGGTATGGGCACCCGCTCAGATTTCCCGGATAGGGCGGTGGAAATTGTTGCGAAGGAGTATTTTCAAATCCATGGAAATGGAATATTATTCTTCCTCTCCCCAACTCATAGGGTGACTGGGGGATGTGTGGTTGGGGGCCGGTTGATTTCCTTTGGATACGTGATAGTCGACCAATAAAACAATCAGGCCCTGGGGTAGGTTCCGAAGACTTTTTCTTCAATTTTTTGCTGTTGCTCCAATGAGGGGAAGGGCTCAACCCAATGGAGAAATGACTCGATAACCCGCTCAAATGGACCATTGTCCGCTTTGCATTGGTCGCAGATATTCAAGGCATTGTCCCGGTAGATGATTACTTTGCTGGCGGGTTCACCTTCCTTGTCGACGGCAGCCATCTTTTTGCACCCACATTCGAGTCGGACGACGGCTACCCCGATGCCATCAGGACTGCCTTCAAGAATTCCGGCAATCATTGCCATCTCGTTTTTTTCTGCAACCAGTTTTGTGGAGGGGGTTTTTTTCTCATCTGATGATTTGTGTTTGGTCATTGGAGGGGCTCCCTGAAAAAAGTGCTTTATGTATTTATCCTGCGGAATGGCCGGTTTCGCTGGGACCTGACGAAATTACGTACTTTATAAGATAGCCGGATTCAGGTCAATAGATTCGATCCGAAATGGCTCGTTATTGTGTCGAGCAGTATTCTTCTGTTCGTCTGAACATGGATGGCGAATGATGGAAGGGAATTTTGGCTTTTTTCGTTGACAAAAAAACGGGCGTGAATTAGAGGGAATGATATTCGCCATACGCGAGTTGATCTAATAAGATGTTAGAAGCGGCTTGTTGAAAATATTTTTTTGAAATTATTAACTTTTATGGAGGTATAGTTATGTGGCAGGTTGATGTTGATAAAGATAAATGCAGTGGTGATGAAGAATGTGTCAATGCCTGTCCCGCGCAGGTTTATGAAATGGTTGATGGCAAATCTGAGCCGGTCAATATGGACGAATGCCTGGGTTGTGAGACCTGTGTTGAAGTCTGTCCGGAAGGCGCTATCACCGTTACCGAGGTTTAAGATCGGTTGACGAAAGTACCAGATTGTTGAAATGGGCCTGTCTCCCGAAAGAGGGGAGATAGGCCCATTTTTTATTCGGTTCATGGAGATCTCCCACCGATGTCGATGTTGAATCTTACCCCGCTGGGTTCCATCAAAACCAGGATACTTCTCGCTGCATTCCTCTGGAGTTGTATCGGAGTGATGTTGATCTGGCGTGGAGAAAACATGACCGGGGGGGTGGGGGGCCTGCTTTTGGTTGTGGTGGCGATCATTCTTGGAACACTTAAATCCAGGTTCGTTCTGGATCGGGTGGCTTTGAAGAATATGAATCGGATCATCGAGAGAGGTGATTCGGCCTGCATCGGTGGGGTCTATTCAACGAAAACATGGATTCTGGTTCTGTTCATGATAGTTTTAGGCAGGCTCCTCAGGGCATCTCCATTGCCACCCTGGTTGGTTGGGTTGATTTATATTACGGTTGGTTGGGCCTTGTTGTGGTCAAGTCGTCTGGCCTGGTTACGGGGGGTGCGCAAGAACGAGCTGGTTGCTCCTGGCTCAGGAGTGGATTGATGACCGGGGAGAAAGGCAATAATCGGGTGGTTGTCGACCTTGCCGCCTTGCGGGAGAATTATCGTAACTTGACCGCCTTTATTAAAGATTCCGCCAGGATTCTGGCCGTTGTCAAGTCCGATGCCTATGGTCATGGTTTGGTTCGAGTGGCCCAATGTTTACAGGAAGAGGGAGTTGAGGTCTTTGGGGTTGCCGAAGTGGACGAGGGTGTAGCCCTGCGTCAGGCCGGAATCACCGGTGAAATTATTGTTCTTTTGGGGGTGATGCCGGATGAGTATCATGATGTCGTCCAGCATCGGCTCAGTCCGGTGGTTTTTGATCGGGGGACGCTGATCACCTTGTCCGATTATGCCGGTGAACATGATTGGGTTGTTCCCATTCATTTGAAAATTGATACCGGCATGGGGCGGTTGGGAATAATGCCCCATGAGCTGGATATGTATTTGAGTTTTATTCAGGCCATGACGGGGATTCATCTGGTCGGGTTGTTGAGTCACTTTCCCATGGCGGATGCCCCGGAGAGGGAGGCTACGGACCTGCAGAATAGGCATTTTGCCTCACTGGCCGCGAAGAACCGACTCCTTTTTCCCGGAGTGCGTTTACATGCTGCCAATTCAGCGGGTTTAATCAATCATCCGGCCTCTCATTATGATCTTGTGCGTCCTGGGATTACCTTGTACGGTTGTTCACCGTGTCCTGAAAAGCAGGGCGATGGCCAGCCGTTATTACAACCGGTGATGGCGTTTCATTCACGGGTTGTTCAGGTAAAGGAAGTTCCTGCCGGTTATGGGATCAGTTATGGTCATCTGTTTAAGACCGAGAGGGTGACCCGGCTAGCGGTCCTGCCGGTGGGGTATGATGATGGATATCTGCGGAAGCTGACCGGGCGGGCCCACGTTTTGATCCATGGTCAGCGCGTGTCGATTGTGGGTCGGATTTGTATGAATGCCTGTATGGCAGATGTTACCGATTTGGCATGGGTTGAGGTCGGTGATGATGTCGTTTTGATGGGACGTCAGGGCGATGGAATTATTACGGCTGAGGAAATTGCCGGTTGGATGGATACAATCCATTATGAAGTACTATGTCTGTTCGGCAGTATGAATCGCCGGACCTATCTTGATGGATCCGCTTGATCGGACCGAAAAAGTCAGTTTGCCAGTGAGAAGAGATGATAAAGCAACGTGTAAGGGATAGTATCGATAGGTGTTTTCAGAAAGGGGTAACTCTGGGGCACTGGTCTGCTTCGGCGGCCGGATCCTATACGGTTGAGGAGCCGAAGCAGGACTCCCATGGCGATTTTGCCACCAATCTGGCCATGGTGATCGGAGGGCGCGAGAAAAAGTCTCCCCGGGAGATCGCCGCACTCCTGGCCGGTTTGATGGCGGATGAGACTGAGTTGGTCGAGCGGATCGAAATAGCCGGCCCCGGGTTTGTGAATTTTTTTCTCAAACCATCGGTATGGCAGTCGGTATTGCCCGAGGTCTGCAGGCTGGATCAGAAGTACGGTTTGAGTGAGATCGGTGCCAGGCGGAAGGTTCTGGTGGAGTTTGTCAGTGCCAATCCCACCGGCCCTTTGAGCATCGGCCATGGCCGTCAGGCCGTGCTTGGTGATGCCATTGCCCGGTTGCTTTCGGCCACCGGCCATGATGTTACCAGGGAATATTATTATAATGATGCCGGGCGTCAGATGCGGGTCCTTGGTGAATCAACTCGGGCCAGGTATCTGGAGGCGTTACAGCTGCCGGCAACATTCCCCGAAGACGGATATCAGGGTGAGTATATCAGGGAGATTGCTGCAGAACTTGTTCAGGAAAAGGGCGATAGCCTGAAAGACCTTGAGGATTACCTGCCGTTCAAGGAAAAAGCTGAAACGGTAATTTTTAAGGATATTCGAGGCACCCTTGAGCGATTGGGGATCCAGTTCGATAATTTTTATAACGAGCATAGCCTTTACGATGAAGGTCTCATTGATGATGTGGTCAGTTCTCTCCGGGAAAAGGGGCTGGTCTACGAACAGGACGGGGCGGTCTGGTTTCGGGCGACTCAGTTCGGTCATGACAAGGATCGAGTGATTATCAAGAGTACCGGCGAACCAACCTATCGCTTACCGGATATCGCGTACCACCGGGAAAAATTCCGCCGGGGCTTTGACTGGATGGTGGATGTTTTTGGATCCGATCACATTGCCACCGTTCCCGATGTCCTTGCCGGAGTGCAGGCCCTGGGCTATGATCCGGCCAAGGTCACTGTGGTTATTCATCAGTTTGTTACTTTGATGCGGGAAGGCAAACAGGTGAAAATGTCGACCCGGAAGGCGAATTTCGTGACAGTGGATGAACTGGCCGACGAGGTGGGTATTGATGTGGTCCGGTTCTTTTTTCTGATGCGGAAGGCGGACAGTCAACTGGAATTCGATCTTGACCTTGCCACCCAGCAGAGTCAGGAAAATCCGGTGTACTATCTCCAGTATGCCCACGCCAGGCTGGCCAGTATCGGTAAAAAAGCGGAGGAGAAAGGGGCCTCCCGGGGTGATCTTGCTTTAACGCGTCTGGAGCTCTTAGGGGAGGTTGAAGAGTTAAATCTGCTCAAAACTGTGGCCGGTTGGCCCCGTTTGGTGGAGAGTGCCGCCCTGGGGCTTGAGCCCCATAAGGTGGTTTTTTATCTCCAGGACCTGGCGGCTCAGTTCCACAGTTACTATAATAAACACCGGATAATTTCTGAGGATCTCGAATTGACTGGTGCCAGGCTATGGTTGGCCGAAGTGATTCGATTGACCATGAGAAACGGTTTGCATCTGATCGGGGTCAATGCCCCTGAATCCATGTGAGGGTGAGATGACGGTAACCAATCGGCAGAAAAAGTTTTCCGTTAAGTTTGAACTGTCTCCCAAAGGAATGGTGGGGGCGGGGGTTGTTTGTTTCTGCATCTTTTTGTGGATGTTTCTTTTGGGGGTCTGGGCTGGCCAAACCATTTTCAGGCCGAGTGTGACCTCCAGGGTGACTCCTTTGGAGATCAGTATTCCCTCAGCCACAGCCGGGATGACGACGTCTGATGATCTCTCGACCACAGCAAAGGTCGAAGGTGTAGAAGAGAGTGGCGAACACGACGATGGAATCGTTGAAGAAGTGCTCGATTCATTCTCGTCATCTGCACCGGTAACGGAATCGGTAACGGAGACGGTGGCAGAATCTGTGGTGGAACCGGCGGTCGATGCGGAAAGCGAGCAATCGTTTTTCGGAGTCCAGATCGGGGCGTACAAAAAGGCCGGGCTGGCCGGCAAAGAAGTGGAAAAGTGGCAGGCCAAGGGCTATGATGCCTATCTTCGTCCACCCGAAGGGGCGGACGATAGCTTTACCCGAGTCTTTATCGGTAAATTTTCCACTATGGATGAAGCGAAGCAGTACACGACCATGTTGAAGGAGAAGGAAGGTCTTAAACCATTTATTGCCTTGATTTCGACAGCGGAAGTTCAATGAAAAGGGCTGGTTCAAGGGGTATTTAAATATTTCGACAATTCTTGACCGGCTTGCTAGTCTGCAGTATTGTGGCTTTTTTTTTTCTAATGGGCTCTCCTGTTCTCCTCGAGAAATACGCTGGATGAGGCAGTTATCGGGGAGTGTATATATAAGGGTGCTCATCCCTCTGGCTTAAGAATTCTGCAGGCCGGTTTTCTATGGCATCCGATGATGTTCAGATGGGTGCAGAGTCGCGGAAGCCTCAAACATCCTGATCCTGTTGATTTACGGGCACACCTTTGAATAAATCTGAACGTGGATGACCTGTTGCCATGATGATCCGTAATGCCCATATTGATGATGTGAAACCGATCTACGCCCTGCTTCAGCATTTTTCCGACAAACAGCTGTTGCTGGGTCGGTCGTTGAGTTCCCTTTATGATCAATTGCGCGATTTCGTGGTCTATGAAGAAAATGATTTGGGTGCAGGGATCATCGGGGTCTGTGCCCTCCATG
Organism: Pseudomonadota bacterium; assembly: GCA_018814305.1. GTDB lineage: Bacteria > Desulfobacterota > Desulfobulbia > Desulfobulbales > JAGXFP01 > JAHJAA01. The sequence continues at coordinate 10,567 of JAHJAA010000026.1, read as the reverse complement.
TCTGCTGGGAGAATCTCGCTGAAATACGGTCGTTGGCCGTTCCGGAGGAGCATCAGCGCAAGGGGATAGGGTCCGCCCTGGTGCGGGTCTGCCTGGAAGAAGCGGTGCGGATGGGGATCAAACGGGTTTTTACCCTCACCTATCAGCCGGAATTCTTCAACGCGCTCGGTTTTCGGGGGATTGACAAGGGGAAATTACCCCATAAGGTCTGGAGTGATTGTATCAAGTGTCCAAAGTTTCCGGACTGTAATGAAGAAGCCATGATTTGGGAATGAAATTCGGGGGTTGAAATATAATGATTGGAAGTGTACTCACCAAGGTTTTCGGCAGTAAGAACGAGAGAGTTCTCAAACAGATCCAACCCTTGGTCAAGGCCATCAATGATCGGGAAGAAGAGATTAAAGGGCTTGATGATCAGGCTTTGGCTGCTAAAACGGTTGAATTTAGGGAACGGCTGACCCAGGGTGATACCCTTGACGACCTTCTGGTCGAGGCCTTTGCCGTTGTTCGAGAGGCTGCCTGGCGATCGGTCGGGATGCGGCCTTTTGACGTCCAATTGGTCGGTGGTGTCGTTCTTCATCAGGGCAAAATTGCCGAAATGAAGACCGGTGAAGGGAAGACCCTGGTAGCCACCATGCCTATCTATCTGAATGCCTTGGCTGGACGCGGGGTCCATGTGGTCACGGTTAATGATTATCTGGCTGCCCGGGATTCAGAGTGGATGGGAAAGGTCTATACCTTTCTTGGCATGACCACCGGGGTGATTGTCCATAATATGGATGATGTATCCCGGCGGGCGGCCTATGCCTGTGATATCACCTATGGGACTAATAATGAGTATGGGTTTGATTATCTGCGCGATAATATGAAGTTTTCAAAAGAAGACTTTTGTCAGCGGGACTTCAGCTACGCCATCGTCGACGAGGTGGACTCTATCTTGATTGATGAGGCCCGGACCCCATTGATCATCTCCGGTCCTTCGGATATGTCCACCGAGCTGTATCAGCGGGTTGACAGCATCATTCCGAATTTCAAAAAGGAAGAACATTTTACCCTGGATGAAAAGAGCAGGTCATTATCACTGTCCGAGGCTGGGGTTGCTCTGGGAGAGCGGCTTCTTGGGGTTGATAATCTCTATGATCCGAAAAATATCGAGTGGCTGCACCATCTGAATCAGGCCCTCAAGGCCCATAATATTTTCACTCGGGATGTTGATTATCTGGTCAAGGATGGTGAGGTTCTGATCGTTGATGAGTTCACCGGACGGACCATGCCCGGTCGACGTTACAGTGATGGACTCCATCAGGCCCTTGAGGCCAAAGAACGGGTCAAGGTCGAGAAGGAGAATCAGACCCTGGCCTCCATCACCTTCCAGAACTATTTCCGGATGTACGATAAACTTGCCGGGATGACCGGTACCGCCGACACCGAGGCCATCGAGTTTAAGAAGATCTATAATCTGGATGTGGTGATGGTTCCCACCCATAACACCATGATCCGGATTGATTACGCTGACGCCATTTTCAAAAATAAAAAGGCCAAATATCGGGCCGTGGTCCGGGAGATCAAGGAACTGCATGCCAAGGGGCAGCCGGTCCTGGTCGGTACCATTAATATCGATGTCTCCGAACTGATCTCGGACATGCTGAAAAAGGAGGGCATTAAGCACTCGGTCTTAAATGCCAAGAACCATGAGCATGAAGCCCAGATCGTGGCTGAAGCCGGCCAGAAGGGTCGGGTTACCATTGCCACCAATATGGCGGGGCGTGGAACTGATATCAAACTCGGGGAAGAAGTTGCCGGGTTGGGTGGTTTGCATATCCTGGGGACCGGGCGTCATGAGTCCCGTCGAATCGATAATCAGTTGCGAGGCCGGTCTGGGCGGCAGGGGGATCAGGGCTCTTCTCGGTTTTATCTTTCCCTGGAAGATGACCTGCTCCGGATCTTTGGCTCAGACCGAATATCCTCGATCATGGATAAGCTGGGCATGGAAGAGGATGAGCCCATTGAACATAACATGATCAGCAAGGCTATTGAGAACGCTCAGCGGAAGGTCGAGGGCCATAACTTCGATATCCGGAAGCATCTCCTGGAATATGATGATGTTATGAATAAGCAGCGTGAGGTGATTTATAATCAACGACGCGAGACCCTGGACAGTAAGGATATTGCCGAATCCATCAACGGAATGATTGCCGATGTGGTCGCCATGGTGGCTGCCGAGGCCGTTGATCCCAGCATCCAATCCCTGGAATGGAATTGGGAGGGGATCAACGAGCGGGTTATGGCTAAATTCGGGATGAAGCTGGCGCTGAGTGATGATGAAAAAACCGATCTGACCCTCGACCGCTTTATTGATCTGTTGCAGGAAAAGGTTACCGGGGTATATCAGGAACGAGAGCAGCAAAACGGTGCCGAAAACATGCGGCACCTGGAGAAGCTGGTGCTCTTACAGGTGGTTGACCATCACTGGAAAGAACATCTGCTCAACATGGATCACCTCAAGGAGGGGATCGGTCTCCGGGGCTATGGTCAGAAAAATCCATTGAATGAGTACAAGCGGGAAGGATTTGAAATGTTCATGGCCTTGATGGATACCATCAAGACCGTAACGGTGAACAATCTTTTTCTGATTCGACTCGTGGAGGAGGATGAGATCGAGCGGTTGGCCAGGGAGCAGCGGGAACGGAAACAGCAGATGGAACTGACCCATGGCAATCAGCCCGATCAGGACGAGAAACGGCAACCGGTGCAGCGAGAGGGTGATAAGGTTGGCCGAAATACCCTATGCCCGTGCGGCAGTGGTAAAAAATATAAGAAATGTCATGGACAGGTGAGTTGAAAATGGAGCTTACGGTGCAGGGCTTTCAGGCCTCAGCGGTAAAATCCGGCATCAGGGGGAAGGATCGGCTTGATCTTGGCTTGATCTGGTGTGAGACCAGCGCAACCGCCGCTGGGGTTTTTACCACCAGTCTGGTCAAGGCGGCCCCGGTTCTTCTTGATCAGCGGAGATTGCAGAACGGACGGGCCAGGGCGATTCTGGTTAACTCTGGGATTGCCAATGCCTGTACCGGGGAGGCGGGTTTTGCGGCAGCAGAAGAGACCGCCGGGATGGCTGCCAAGGCCCTTGGAGTTCCTGAGGATGAAGTTCTGGTTGCCTCCACCGGGGTCATTGGAATGGCTCTGGATTCGAACTGTTTTGCCAAGGGGATTCCCGAGGCGGTAGCAACTTTACGTCCGGATGGATTTAGTGATTTTTCCCGGGCGATCATGACCACGGATACCGTGCCCAAACAGGCCGTCCGGGAGGTCGTCATCAATGGGGTCACGGTTAAAATGCTCGGCATTGCCAAAGGGGCTGGGATGATCAAGCCAAACATGGCAACCATGCTGGCCTTTGTGGTGACCGATGTGGTCGCCACCCCTGACTTTCTCCAGCAGGCTCTGGTCCAGGCCGCGGATTGCTCCTTTAACCGGATTACCGTGGATGGCGACACCAGTACCAATGACTCTGTTTTGCTGTTGGCCAGCGGGATGGCTGGGAATGTGGCCCTGATCCCAGATGAAGAGGGGGCCGCCCTGTTTCAATCAGCTCTTGATGAGCTCCTCAAGGATCTTGCCTTGCAGATCGTTCGGGACGGGGAAGGGGCCACTAAATTCATTACCATCCGGGTCAGCGGAGCACGCTCGGAGACCGAGGCGCGGCAGGCTGCGGGCACGGTGGCTGATTCCAGTTTGGTGAAAACAGCGTTTTTTGGGGAGGATGCCAACTGGGGGAGAATTATTGCCGCTCTGGGCCGCTCCGGGGCCTGGTTTGATCCAAATCGAGTCGATATAGGTTTTGATGGGATTATGATGGTCAAGAATGGTCTGGGGCAGGGGGGGGCCGTTGAGGCCCAGGCCACTGCGGTTCTCAAACAGAAGGAATTTTCCGTCAATATCGATCTTAAGGCCGGATCTTCTTCCGCAGAGTATTATACCTGCGATTTTTCTCTGGATTACGTCAAGATCAACGCCGATTATCGTTCTTGATTTTGCTCATTTTTCCCCTCAGACCTTCGAGGATTGCTCTTGCCGGCCTTATCGCCGGCATTTGTATTTCATAGTGGGCAACCTCAACTTCTTTGGGCCGGACCGAAAGGAAAATTTCAAGCATTCATCCGATTGGCCGATAAATGAAGTAGTGAAGATCTATTTGACCATTGGCCGCTTTATCACGGGCTGTAAAGAATTTGATTATGTTTGATCCGTATTGCCATCATAAGCATGATTGAATGATCGTAAGTTGTTCACAGTGATGTGACCAGGATGAGACAAAGATATGATACCCGCTGAGGAAAATCTGAGTCCGCCCGAGATTGAGGGTACACCTCCCGACCGAGCGGAAACGCCCGCGGAAGGCGGGCAAGGGGTGCCGGGAAATGGGTTCTCCTCCGGTGAAGCGCTTCGGGGGATAGCCGAACCGCTTCGGGTATATCAGGATGAGGATATCTTGCGTCAGCCTTTTCGGCCAAGAGGGACCCACTGGTCGGTGGCTTGGTCGGACTTGATGATGACCATGTTCATCTTTTTTGCGGTGCTCTATATCTATCAATTGGAAAACCGGGGATTACACGAAAATTGGCAACCACCATCCCCGGGGAGCGGTTCCGGCCTGGTTGGGGCGGGGCCAGGGGGCTCGGTTGGTGGCAATCTGTCAGCCGAGGATGCGATCATTAATCGGAGCCGGGAGGTTATCCGGGCCGGAAGATTAGAGGATGTAGCCGAGGTCACCTTGACCCCGGACGAAACGGTACGCTTTACCCTGGCCAACGACCTACTTTTCGGCTCCGGGGAAGCGGTTCTTCGCCAAGAGGCCCGTTCGGTTCTCAGTGGGTTGGCTGAAATACTTCGCCAAACCCCCTATGCAATCAATGTGGTTGGGCACACCGATTCACTCCCAATCCATACCGACCGTTTCTCTTCAAACTGGGAACTCTCGGTATTAAGGGCCACAGCTGTGGCCCGCTTTCTCATGGATGAAGCACATCTGCCCCAGCAACGTTTTTTTGTGACAGGGCATGCCGCATCCGAACCGCTGCGCCCCAACGACACCGAAGCCAATCGGGCGGTGAACCGTCGGGTCGAAATCATCCTGATGAAGGATAAACCATAGCTCGGTAGTTGGCAGAATATGGACACTAAAAGAACAGATCATCGGAGTCTTGCCGGATTGATCCTTTTCAGCCTGGTATTCCTGTCCGGGTTCGCCAATAAGGGGAATGTGGGGCTCTATTTCAATATCTCCGGGTTATTGATCGTGATTGGAGGGGTGATGGGGGCGATTCTGATCTGTTACCCCTTGGATCGCCTCTTGATTGTTTATAAGGTCCTGCGGCAGTCCTTTCATCGACCCCAGAAGGATGCGGCGGATATCGTCGAGATTCTGGTGGATCTCTCGGTTAAATCTCGATTTAAAGGCCTTCTCTCTTTGCAGCAGGATGAGGAAGAGACCTCCCTCATGGCCCTGCGTAATGCCTTAGGGTACTTGGTAGATGGTCATAACGAGCAGCAGTTGCGGGATATCCTGGGAACGGAGATGTATTTTTTCAGGATGCGGCGAGACGATTCGGAACGGATTTTGCGGACCATGGCCGATCTCTTTCCCTCTTTCGGAATCATTGGCAGTGTGGTCGGTCTGATCGGGATGATCGCAGGCGTTGGTGATACTGCGGTGATATTGTCAACGGTACCCATTGCCTTGACCTCGACCCTGTACGGGATTATTTTTGCTAACTTTATTTTCACGCCCTTTGCTGTCCGTCTCCATGATCGGACCAACCAGGAGCTGCTGCTGCAGAAGATAATTATGGAAGGGGTGATCGCCATCGGCAGTGAAATGAATCCCCGTCTCCTGGAAATTAAATTAAAATCGTTTCTGACCCCCTCTTCCAGGGCCGGGCGTTTGGTCTCTCTGCAAAAAATCCAGCAGCGGTTTAAGATCAAGCCGGAAAATGAACCATCAGCCCCGGAACCTGTCTCACCCTGAATTGAAGAGTCAAAAAACTTTATCCTCTGTATCCTCCTGGTAACTATTTTGTTTGCCGCGAATCCAAGGTACGCTGAAGAGTGATCGTGGAGCCTCTAAACGGGATCGCGAAAAAGGAGTGCTCCCTCCAGGTGCGAATCATCAAAATCCATGTACTGATTGGGATCCTGTTTCTCCTTGGCGGCTGTGCGGCCTCGTTAAGTCGGGATGGTTTGGGAGAGATGCGGGAAAATCCGGCAATCAGACCGGTGATTATCGACGTCCGTTCAGAAACGGAATATAATCGGGGCCATATTCCACTGGCCCGTCATATTTCGGTCTGGTCTCTACCGTTTCGGTTGTCTGAAGTTGCCGATGGCGACAAGGCCCGGGCTGTGGTGGTTTATTGTGCCCATGGGCCTCGGGCGGGGCTGGCAGGATTTTTTTTAAAAATTTCCGGGTTTAAAGCGGTATTTTCCCTCCAGGGTCATATGGCGGGTTGGTTGGAAAATGGCGGTTTGGTGGAAGGTGGGAGATGAGCGGTTGATGAAGCGATCCCTGATTCGAAAACTCTTGATGATCTTTTTGCTCCTGCTTGTCATTGGGATCGGGGTCCTCCATTTTATCACTCCCGGCGACCTGGGGGTCTACCATGCCACCTATCGCCGGCTCAGCTATTTTCCCATCGTCATCGGCGCCATCTGGTTCGGGGTCTGGGGTGGCCTGATCCTGGCGGTGCTTTCCTCGTTCGCCTTTATTCCTCATCTATTGCTCTATATCGGAGATGATCCCCGGATCTATCTCAATGAGTTGATGGAGGTTATCCTCTATCTCCTGGCCGGAACGGTTACCGGCTTTATCGCCAGCCGGGAGTCCCGGCTCCGGGAGAAGTATCGTCTTCTGTCCGAGCAGTTGGAGGAGTCTTACGACAAACTCCATCAGGAGAGCGCCTTGTTGCTTGAGGTAGAGGAACAGCTCGGAGCCAGTCAGAAATTGTCTGCTCTGGGTGAGTTGTCGGCCTCATTGGCCCATGAAATCAAAAACCCCCTGAGTTCGATTCGGGGTACCGCCGAGATCCTGCTAGATGATTTTCCCGAACATCATCCCAAACGTGAATTTGTTGAGATCCTCCTGAAAGAGGTGGATCGGTTGAATCTGACCGTCAATGAGATCCTGCAATATTCACGAGGGCAATCACCGGAAAATGGGGAGGTGGTGCTGGAACCTTTGGCCGATGTTCTGGGCAGGGTCGGACGGCTGCTGGAGACCCATCTGCGCAAAAAATCAGTAACCTACCAAGTGAATCTGGAGCCGTCGGTGGAAGCCTTTCTGGTAAACGGCGGTAAGATGACCCAGGTCTTTTTAAATATCATCCTGAATGCTATCGATGTACTGCCGACGATGAACGGCCTCATTGTGGTCAAGGCCGGAACGGTTGATGACGGCTTGAATGTGACCATCTGTGATAATGGTCCCGGCGTAACCCCTGGCCGTGAGCGGGAAATTTTTAAACCCTTTGTCAGTGATAAGCCACATGGAACCGGGTTGGGGTTGTCGATCAGTTCGCGGATCGTGGAAAGTTACGGCGGGCGACTCGGGCTCTCCGTCAGTGGACTTGGCGGGGCCTGTTTTACCATCATTCTCCCCGAGAACCGGCCGGGGTGGACGGGTTTGTCCGATCTTAAAAAAAATGAGGTAGGCTCAGCGGTGGCCCCCCGGGCAGAAAAAGAGGAAGCGTAATGTCACAACGGATTCTATTGATTGATGATGACGATAGCCTGCGGCGGGTAACGGAGTATAACCTGAGCGCGTCCGGATTTGAAGTGACCACGGCTGCCTCCGGGAGCGAGGGGTTGGGCTATTTTCACAAGTCCCAACCGGATCTGGTGGTCACCGATGTGGAGTTGGGTGACATGAATGGCCTGGATATTCTGGCCCGGATCAGGGAAGAAGCCCCTGAGGTCCCGGTGATAGTGATTACCGCCTACGGGACCATTGATATGGCGGTAAAGGCCATGGGTAAGGGTGCCTTCAATTTTATTACCAAACCCTTTGATCGAGAAACCCTGCGGGTCTCCTGTCTCAAGGGTTTGGAGATGCGGGCGTTGAAATCTCAAAATCTGCTCCTGACCGAAGAGGTTGATCGTCTTACCGGGGTGGAGGGGATGGAGACTGCCAATCCGGCCATGGCTGAGCTCCTGGGAGTAGCCTTACGGGTTGCGGAGAGTGAGGCAACGGTCCTTATTACTGGGGAGTCGGGCACTGGGAAAGAGGTTCTGGCCCGTCTGATCCATGGCCGCAGCGGTAGAAAAAAAGGCCCCATGGTCGCGGTCAACTGTGCTGCTATCCCAGAAAATTTGATCGAAAGCGAACTTTTCGGCCATCTTAAGGGCTCGTTTACCGGGGCAGTGGCCAATCGTAAAGGGCGCTTTCAGACCGCCTCCGGCGGCACCCTGTTCCTTGACGAAATAGGGGAATTGCCCATGGAGATGCAGGCCAAGTTGTTACGGGTGATCCAGGAAAAAGAAGTGGAGGCCGTTGGGGCGGATCGTCCGGAAAAGGTCGATGTCCGAATTGTTGCCGCCACCAATCGCGATCTCAAGCAGATGACCGCCGACGGAACGTTTCGAGAGGATCTATACTATCGGCTCGGGGTTATCCTGCTGCATATTCCGGCCCTGCGGGAAAGGTCCGAGGATATTGAAGGATTGGCCATTCATTTCCTGAAAAAATTACAGGCCCCTAGGGGGGTCTCATTTAGCCTCCAGGCCCTGGCCCGGATGAAGGCCTACCCTTGGCCTGGGAACATTCGAGAGTTACAGAATGCCGTGGAGCGGGGCTATATCCTGCGGCGGGAGGATGCCATCACCGAATATGATTTAGGCTTGCCAGGGTTGGCTAAAAACAACACTCCCACCGGAGACGATGGAGCGCTCTCCCTTGAGATTCCGGATGAAGGAATTTCCCTTGAGGAAGTCGAACGCGAACTCATCCGCAAGGCGATGGCGAAGAGCGGAGGCAACCGATCAGAAGCGGCCAGGTTATTGAAAATTCCCCGCCATGTCCTGATTTATCGGCTGGAAAAGTATGCCGAAGTACCCAAGCAAAAGTGACCTATTACGGTACACGTTCTGATTCCTCTTCACCCAAACCACGTATTTATTGCATCAAGAGCCGGGTAATCAACCTGAGAGGTTGTCCTCTCTCCACTCTTTAATGGCAGGTTTTCTGTCCGGTGGTTGAGCCGGTCCCACTGTAGGCCGGACACTTGATATCCGGGGTGCATTGGCAGTCTTCCCAGTCTTCACCATGTTTGTTGCCCCGCCATTCCATATTGCAGGAGCAGACTCCATGGATTACTTTTTTTCCTTCACAGGTTGGGCATATTGTTGTGTGCTCGGTCATGTCAGTCTCCTGGGTTTAGATTTGTTTTCATGGTTTAACCATAAGCATTAAAGATAAAAGAGGTTTTAATACTTCTCTTGAGGGTGGAGTTGTGAAAAATTGCTTAGTCCTTTTGTTGATGTTATTTCTTACTGTTTTTCTGCTCTCCTGTGGCGGGGGGGGAGGCGGTTCTGACGGGCTCGCCGACGACCAATCGGGGGATGTGCTGCCCGACGCGGGAAACCAGCCTGATCCTTTAACTGGAAGCTGGTATCGTCCCGCAGTTACAACCACCTGGCAGTGGCAGCTTTTGGGCACGGTTAATACCGGCTATTCCGTTGATCTCTATGATATCGATCTTTTTGATACCCCGGTTTCAACAATTGCCTCGCTCAAGGATTCGGGTAAACGGGTGATCTGTTATTTCTCAGCTGGTTCCTACGAAGATTGGCGAAGCGATAGCGGGAGCTTTCCCTCGGTTGCCCTGGGAACCACTCTGGATGGCTGGGCCAATGAACGATGGCTTGATATCCGCTCCGCCACCGTCCGGCAGACCATGCTCACCCGTCTTGATCTGGCGGTGGCTAAGGGTTGCGACGGGGTGGAACCGGATAATATGGATGGGTACCTGCAGGGCTCAGGTTTTCCCCTGACCGCTGCGGATCAGCTTGATTTTAATATCGTTATCGCCGAGGCCGCCCATCAGCGAGGACTCTCTGTGGGCCTGAAAAACGATCTGGATCAGATTCCCTAACTGGTTGATCATTTTGATTTCAGCGTTAATGAACAATGCCATGAATTCAACGAGTGTGATGCCCTGGCCCCATTTATTGCAGCCGGGAAACCGGTGTTCAACGCCGAATACGCGAGCAGTTATCAGAGCGACCAAACGGCCCTGTGTACTGATGTCATCAGCCGAAATTTTCGGACCCTGGTCTTGCCGCTGGATCTTGATGATTCATTCCGATTGAGTTGTGATTAACCCGAAGATGCGTCCAGAAAATTGCTGCTGAGAAGAAAGTATATTTAGCTGAATGAAGTGGTGGCGGTTTTTGAGACATGTGTGTAAGCAATGAACCACACTTAAAAAGGAGAAGGTTCATGTCGCAAAACCGAGCACGTCACAGCGCGCAATTCAAGGCCAAGGTTGCTTTGGCCGCTCTCACCGAGGCAAAG
>JAHJAA010000025.1 GCA_018814305.1 Pseudomonadota bacterium | reverse complement strand
TGTCAATCGCGTGAGCAAGCCATCCTTGTGCAACCAGGACCATTTCTTTGCCGGCGACAGGTATCCCTGATGACTGCTCCAGCGATAATCACCGAGTGCTTTGACAATGCCTGCTCTCAACGGATTCCTGTGGATATATCGAAGAACTTCAAGGAGGTGGCTGTCATCTTCAACAAGCACAGCTTTGTATCGACCTCGGAACAGTTGGCCTTCATTGTTGTGGCGTCTGTTAAAGCGCTGGGTATAAACACCGTTGATGTGACGCATCCCACGGGCCAGGTTTCCTTCCGGTGTCTGGATCAACAGGTGATAATGATTCGACATGAGGCAGTAGGCTGATATCCTGAAATTCCATAACTCGGACGTCTCCTGAAGTACTTTGACGAATGCATTGCGATCTGCATCGTTAAAATAGATTTTCTCGCTTCGTCTACCACGGTTCATTACATGATACCAGGCTCCCGAATATTCGATGCGCAATGGTCTGGACATGGTTTCTTTTTAGCACAAACTGCAACTAAAGTCAAAAGCCGACTTGACCCCTTTCTAAAGCCGACTTGACTCCTTTCTTCTAGGGCAAGGGCTCTTTGTTGCTCCTTTAGGCGCCGCGATGAGCAAATAAAGATCTCTCAGGGCATCTCAGAATTTCAATCCTTATGCGTCTTTTACTGACTGCCGGTTGGAAATACCCCGCATCAGTCTGCCGAGAATGTCAGCCCCGGTTATTACCCTTTTCTCCTCAGCCCAGACCAGAATAATATCCTGGTCAATGACATCGTCTCCCGGGTGTTCGGCGAAAACCTTGAGTCTTGAAATCACCTTGCCCAGGGGGGTATGGGGGTCGGTCACCATGATCGGACGATGGCAGTAGGTAATTGGTACTATCGGTTTACGCCCGAAAAAAACATCTCGGATAAGTTTGTCGATGTCCATGACATATATGGGAGTTCCAATGGGATCGGTGATTATCGCCCATTTTTTGCCGGAACTGTGGACCTGGAGCAGAAAAGGATCGGTGGGCTCATGAGCAACCTTGGGGAATTGCGGTTTTCCCGCCAGAACAGGTAGCTGAATAACGCTGTCCGGGTTAATCACTTCTCCTTCCCGGGAAACGACCATGTCATCTATATCAAGAAAATTTAAGGCACCGATGCCCTCAAGCATGTCAATGTCAACTTCGTCCGAGGCGATATGTTTTTTTAAGAGGTTGCGGATATCCTTTTCCTGCATGTACCAAATTGTTTCCTTGCCGAGCAGAGCATCAAGCATCAGGGCCGAGGGCTTGGCAATCGGATAAAGAAGGTACTGGTAAAAACGGATGGCCGGGTACAATATTGCCGCCATCTTGAGGGCGTTTCTGGAAAAATATGCCTGGGGCAATATTTCTCCGGCAAAGGTAATGACCAGGGTAGAAAAAAAGAAGGCACTGACCCCGGTCAACACCGAATTTGATAAGAGGGTAAGTAAAACGTTAATCCCGACGTTTCCCCAAAGGATCGTGGTTAAGAGAAAATTTGCATCATCACGGAGTTTGATCACTTTTTCTGCGTCAATGTTTCCGGAAGAGACCTCAACTTCCAGCCTTAGTCGGCTGACACTAAATACTGCAAGGTTAAGTCCGGAGAAGAGAGCCGATTGGGAAATACAAAAAATGATGCCGAGCCAGATATACATTCCGAGCCTATGTTTTCGTCAAGGTGAAGAACAAAACTAAATCTTTTATTCGTATTATATGCCAATGGGAAGTGTTTTTCGAAAAATTGCCGATTGGAAAATTCCCCGTGGCTCGAAGGCTATCGGTTATCTGCCGCGGTGAGCTTCAATTATACTGTGACTTCCAACCAGCTTAGAAAAAAACGGAAGGGGCTTTTGGGGAAGATCGGTATCATGCAACAGCAGTAGAGATGGGGCATCATTTACTGGGATCTATTGAATATAGCGATAAAGCACCCCCCCTTTTGATGAGCAAACAGTTTTCTCTTTATAATCAAAAAGCTCAGATCAAATGGGGGGGAGAGGATAAATCTAATTCCACATCAATCGATAGCGATATGAAATACCAATGCTGGAAGGGATCAATTATTGTGTCTGATTAACAAACGCTGCAATAACGAGATTCTTTCTGAGCAGGGGAACTTCCATTAATTAATAGTCAAAATTTTCACATTCAGACAAGGTCAAAGCGATCCAGGTTCATCACCTTGTTCCACGCCGCTACAAAATCATGGACAAATTGTTCTCGGGAGTCTTCGCAGCCATACACTTCGGCAATGGCTCGAAGGCGGGAGTCTGATCCAAAAATGAGGTCGACCCGGGTGCCGGTCCACTTGAGTTTGTTCGTTACACGATCATACCCTTCGAATACCTCGGCTTCACCCGAGGTTGCTTTCCATTTTGTGCTCATATCGAGCAGATTTACGAAGAAGTCATTGCTGAGGGTCTCTGGTTGCTTGGTCAAGACCCCGTGTTGGGATTGTTCGAAATTGACATTCAAAACGCGCATCCCGCCGATCAGAACCGTCATCTCTGGAGCAGTAAGGGTAAGTAATTGTGCCTTATCAATCAGCAGCTTTTCTGCTGATACAGTGTATTTTGCTTTGAGATAGTTGCGGAAGCCGTCTGCTTCCGGTTCGAGGACGGCAAACGACTTTACGTTCGTTTGATCTTGTGAGGTATCTGTACGTCCCGGTGTAAAGGGAATGTATACATCGTAGCCACCTTTTTTGGCAGCCTGCTCGACCCCGGCGCATCCACCCAGAACAATCAAGTCGGCAAGCGAAACCATCTTCCCGCCTGACTGTGCGTTGTTGAACTCTTTTTGGACCCCTTCAAGGGCCTGCAGCACCGGCTCCAGTTGGGTCGGTTGGTTCACGGCCCAATCCTTCTGCGGGGCGAGACGTATTCGTGCCCCGTTAGCCCCGCCTCGTTTATCGGAGCCACGGAAAGTAGATGCCGAGGCCCAGGCAGTTGAGACCAACAGGGAGACAGAGAGGCCAGAGGCCAGGATCTTGCTCTTGAGGTCTGCAATATCCTGGATGTCGATCAGTTTATGATCGACTGGGGGTACCGGGTCTTGCCAGATCAGTTCCTCTGTCGGAACCTCAGACCCGAGATAGCGTGCCCGCGGGCCCATGTCGCGATGGGTTAGCTTGAACCATGCCCGGGCAAAGGCATCTGCGAACTCGGTTGGATTTTTAAGAAAGCGCCGAGAGATCGGCTCGTATATCGGGTCGAAGCGGAGCGAGAGGTCCGCCGTGGTCATCATCGGCCGGTGCTTCTTCGATGGCTCGTGCGCGTCAACCACCAGGTCTTCTTCGGCCACATCCTTGGCCAGCCACTGATTCGCGCCGGCCGGACTTTTGACCAACTCCCATTCGTATTTGAACAGTACTTTCAGATACCCCATGTCCCATCGAGTTGGATTCGGCTTCCAGGCACCTTCAATGCCACTGGTGATCGTGTCGCCGCCTTTGCCGCTGCCGAAGCCGCTTATCCAGCCGAGGCCCTGTTCTTTGATAGGGGCGGCTTCGGGTTCAGGCCCGACGTGGGAGGCAGGGCCTGCGCCATGGCATTTGCCAAAGGTGTGTCCTCCGGCGACTAAAGCGACCGTTTCCTCATCGTTCATACCCATCCGTCCAAAGGTTTCACGGACGTCAAGGCCCGATGCGACCGGATCAGGATTTCCGTTCGGTCCTTCCGGGTTGACATATATCAAGCCCATCTGCACTGCGGCGAGAGGATTCTCGAGTGCACGGTCGCCAGAGTAGCGCTTGTCGCCAAGCCACTCTGTCTCAGTCCCCCAGTAGATGTCCTCTTCCGGCTCCCAGACATCCTCACGCCCACCTCCGAAACCGAAGGTCTTGAATCCCATCGACTCCAGCGCGCAGTTGCCGGCAAGGATCATAAGATCGGCCCAGGAGATCTTCTTCCCGTATTTCTGCTTGATCGGCCAAAGCAGCCTCCGTGCCTTATCGAGGTTGGTGAGCGCGGACTCAGAAAATGATGGGAATTTCGGTGATTTTGGACGAGATATGTGAAGGAAGAGAAACGGAGCCCCCTCATGTTTCTTGGCGGAAGCGTTTAGGGGGCTCCTACCCCTAAAAGGTAGAAGAAATAAT
>JAHJAA010000024.1 GCA_018814305.1 Pseudomonadota bacterium | reverse complement strand
TATTATTTCTTCTACCTTTTAGGGGTAGGAGCCCCCTAAACGCTTCCGCCAAGAAACATGAGGGGGCTCCGTTTCTCTTCCTTCACATATCTCGTCCAAAATCACCGAAATTCCCATCATTTTCTGAGTCCGCGCTCACTTGGAACAAGGGTATCGGTATCTCTTGAAAGATGCTGACGCGGCGGTTGGGATTGCCGAAGGGTTTATTCCTGCAATAACGCTCACGGCGGAGAATTCATACGAGTATCTGCAAAATCCTGAGGTCGCCAAAACCTTAGGCAGGTTGCCTGTCCGAACCGTTGATGCAGATGGGGTTGAATTTACGGCAGACTTTCTGAATGCGATCAAAAATAACAATCGTGCTGGTATTATATTGGTCGAGGGCCGTAAGGAGTCTGAATCGCCATTGGTCCTTGAGGTCCAGGATGAAAACGGTTCAGTCGTATATTCTGTTGAGTTTCCGTTGGAGATCGTTCAGGTTGAACAAATGTTTGGGCATAAAAGTCTCCGCTACCTGGCTCAGCTTGATGATCCCGCATCTGATCGTTATGTTGAATTTACCCAAATAAACGACGATAACTACTATCGGAATGGGGTCAGGCTTGACATTTTGACATTCTTGATGATAAGGTGTTACTCATGTCAAGGAAACCACGGATACATTACCCTGGCGCTTTTTATCACGTCATGCTACGTGGCAATGGCGGTCAGAATATATTTTATTCCACGGCTGATCGCAGCCGTTTTTGTCTTCTTATGCAGGAAGGGGTTGAGCGGTACCGTCATCGTATTCATGCATATTGCCTGATGGCTAATCATGTCCATTTGATTATCGAAGTTGAAACAATTCCGCTCTTTCGCATTATTCAAAACCTGAGTTTTCGCTATACCCGCTACATTAATACGAAAAAGAAAAGAATCGGACATTTGTTTCAGGGACGCTATAAGGCCCTGCTCATAGATGGCGACAGCTATCTTTTGGAACTGGTCAGATATATTCACTGTAATCCTGTTAGGGCCGGCTTGGTTAAAAATCCAGATGTATATCGATGGAGCAGTCACCAAGCGTATCTTGGCAAAAACACTATTCCTTGGCTGACGATCCAGTTTGTACTTAGTCAATTTGCCACCCTCCCTGAAAAGGCACAGAAACTTTATCATGATTTTGTACAGTCAGAAATCTTCGAAGCACGCCGACAGGAATTTCATGTCGGAATTTTTGAGGGGAGGATTGTAGGTGATGAAACCTTTAGCGAAAGTGCCCTTGCTTTGGCTGAAGAGAAAAGATCTTCCCGATATTCGTTGAAACAAATAATTGACTCTGTGTGTTTGGTCTATGAAATAAATCCTGAATTACTTTCGGTCCCGGGAAAAAAACAACCGGCGGCGATGGCACGGGCAATCGTTGCCTATCTAGTACAGGAAGAAGAAAATCGTTCATTAACGGATCTGGGTAATCTTGTCCGGCGTGATTTGTCAGCACTCAGTAGGGCTGCAGGCAGGATTCGTGAACGGGTTGCGGAGGGTGTAGAAATCTCCGACAAACTGATATTGATTCGAAAAAAATTACATCAAATGTCAAGAAGTCAAGCCTGACCCCACTCATGAAATGTCAAGAAGTCAAGCCTGACCCCACTCATGACCCCACTCACACTCAATGACCCCACTCTGACTCCACTCACCACTTGACCCCACTCACCACTCACTGCTCATCGATCAATTCACCGGTACAACGAACTCCTTACGGAAGTCCACGACCTTTGCCAGGTAATTACGCGTTTCTTCATAGGGCAGGTCTGAGCGCAATTTGGCATACACTTCGGAAGGGGATTTCCGATTAATGGTGTTGACCGCCTCAGTACGGTTCTTGGAAAACGTCTTGAGGACATTCCCCGCCCCGGTATTGTACGCAGAGATGACGCAGTATTCCCGAGACACTTCACTTCTGATCTTGTCAAGTTGCTTGTACGTAAGCACGTTCAGATAGGCTGAACCCAATTCGATATTGTTATTGGCGTCGAACAGATATTCCTTGGTGGGAACACCATCGTTCCCCGTTACCCGCCGATAGGCATCCCGCCCACCGCTTGTCGGCACCAGTTGCATCAAGCCATAAGCGGGTGCCGAACTCACTGCGTAGGGATTGAAATTACTTTCCGTGCGGATTACCGCATACACCAGACTGGGGCTGACCTCATATTGATCGGCAAATCTGTTTACCATCTTGCTGTATTTTTGCGCCTGTGTGTTGCTGAAATTGCGCACCATGGCAATGGTGACATACGTTGAGTCTTTACTGGTTCCATCGACATCAATAGTACGCTGTTGCTTCTTTTTCTGAATCAGGTAATCCGCGAATGCTTCGGCACCGGTCGGATTGGATATACTCTTGCCTTTGTGGTCAACCACCAGGTCTTTCAGATAAGGTTCCTCACCACCGGTGAGAGTAACTGCTTGGTCACTGAACAGGTCCACCGAGCGGGGATCATCCGGGGTAAGCAGGGTGGTGACTATGGCATTCCGTAAACTTCGATTAGGGTCACGTTCATCAAGGGTTTCAACCATCACTTTCCCTCGATCAAAGTCAACCACCGCCCGGCTCTGGTAATTCTGGGTATATTTGACGTACTGGGTCTGGGTGGGGACTTTCACTTCCTGCTTGCCCCATTTTTCTCCTGCCTTACCCTGCAATAAGGCCATGAGTTTGTCGAAGTCCTTTTTAACCGTACGGATGTCGGCAGTAATCGCCTCGGGATGGAGTCTATAGTATTCGGAGCGTTGTTGCAGGGTGTCTTTCAATGCGGCACTGGGGTCCTTGCTGGTTGCTATGGCGGCAATATTTCTTGCCGTTCCGCTGTTTACCACGGCAAGGGCGCTGTCGACGTTTTTAAGCGATTGATCCAGCGATTGACAACTTGCAAGAGCCAGGGAACAGACCAACAGTAACCACCATTTCATGAATACTACCTCCTGCTAAAAAATACGGTTTCATGGAAAATCAGAGGATCCCTTATGAAAAATCTTTTTCGAATGTACCCTTCTTCAACAGACAGTGCGAGTCAAGAAACATGGAGTGACCATTCGAAGGTGAAATCCTTTTGTCAACTCGAAGTGGCTATACGTTGGATAGTTGAATAATACAGGTAGAAGGCCCTCAGTTGATTTTGGAGTGGAGGGCTTTTTGAATCAGAAAAACAGGAAATTCCATCTCCTATGTATTTGATGGTCTGAAGAGGGGGCGTTACGTTTAAAATGCCGGAGGAAAAGCAGAAGATGGCGGCAAATCAACGACAGGGGGCGAGATCTGCTGGCCCGGTATATCACGACAGAAATTGTGCCGGTTGGATGTTGAAGCGGGCCGGATGGGAACTACTTTTGACGTTATAGTGGAATTTTCCTGAAGACTCCTGGTCGGCCAGATTGATTTCTTGACCTCGGATATACCCTCCTCGGCCATCGGGGGTGAGAGTGACAACCCATGGTCGATCCATGTTCTTTCCCGAGGGTGGCTTGGAGACAAGGGCCTTTTCGCCGGTGTCCAGTTCCAGAACTGTGCCGACGGGATACACTCCGAGCATATTGATAAAGACCTTGAGCAGGACGGGGTCAAAAACAACCCCGGACTCTTTCAGCATCATGCCCAGGGCCCGATCAGGACTTAAGGCCTCTTTCCGATAGACCCGGGCTGAGGTCAAAGCGTCGTATACATCGGCGATGGCGATGATTCTGCCAAATAAACTGATCGGATAATTCCAACCGATATCGGGATACCCGGACAGGTCAAATTTTAGATGGTGCTCGAATGGTGCCAGAAGAAATTCTGCTTTGCGTTTTGCCGGAGAGGATAACAATTTGATAATGAGTCGGGTACTGTCCAACGAATGCTTGCTGAGTTCCGAAAACTCGTCTTCGCTGAGTCGTGCTGGTTTGTTGAGGAGACCGCGGGGCAGAATCACCTTGCCCAGATCATGGAAGAGTCCGCAGATGCCCAGACGTTCCAGGTGGTTTTTCGGCAGTCCGATTTCCTTCCCAATATAGAGCGACATGATTGCCACGTTTACCGAATGGGTAAAGGTATAGTCATCAAAGGCTCTGATGGTGCCCATGGCCATGAGGAGCGGTTGTTCATGGACTAAAACCTCTTCAACCATGGTCTGGGCCATTCGGGCCGCTTTCCGAATGCCAACTCGTTGGTTGGTTGATATCTTTCCAGCAACTTCCTTGACCGATTTCAGGGCATAGGCATAGACCTTACGGGGTCGGTTTTTTTCGGGAGAGGTGGGTTCAGGCTGGTCATCAGCGGATTCGCGTCCTTCCTGGGAAAGCTCAACCCAATCAATGCGCGAGGTGGTGAAGCGTTGTTCCATCCAGTTCACCGGGAGTTCCTGGCGGATAGATGCGTTTAAGGTGTTGGCGAAATAAAGAATTTTTTCGGGACTGGTGAGGATGATTGACGGAAAGATTTTTAATCCGGTTATCCCTCTATCCATGAAATAGCTGAGCATGTTATTGAGGATGAATTCGTTCCCTTTTCTCCGGGGCAACCGTTCCTCTTGAAGATAGAAACGACCGTTTTCGAGATGCAGAATGAGCTCTTCGTGTCCCACCAGCAATCGACTGATCGACTCTAAAAATGTTTTCACAGTGGCGTCCACTTGGGGGTTGTCTGCCTGGTAGATCCTCGCTGTATGCAAGAGACTGAGTACTGAGGAGAGAAATATCTCTCCCGGCAACAGGTCACTCTGGCCGCTTGCCTTGGGTTGGTCGGTATCATCGGTCATCATGGTTTCCTCGTTCCCTTGGTGTTCTCCTGGGATGCTTTTTGTTGAAGAGCACTGGGGGCATGATCAGTGGCGGTGGGTTGATTAATTATTCTGTCAATTTCGGTCCTGACCTTTTTGCTGGGGTGTTGGGCCGCTATATGTAACAGGGATCGCGCTTCCTGTCGGTCGGTCATGGTTTTGACCAGGTGCAACAGTCTTAAGATCAGATCCTCTTCAGGACGGGATATTAATTCGGCGAACGTTTGATGATCACGAAGGGCATAGGTGGCAATGATTTCAATTAGCAGGACCCGGACATTCTCGGACTTGATATGATCCAGCATGGGGGCCAGAGTCGCCCCAGCCCTGGCTGGGAGTTTCTGCAGGAGCGTTGTGAAATTTTTCATCTCGTCAGGCCCATATCCGGTCAATTCATCCCAGACTGTTTGGAGCGGATGTAAGACCAGGGGCTCTGCGATCCCGGCAAAATAGAGCTCAAGAGCCTCAACGGCCCATAGGCAGGACGGATCGGTTTTATCTCGGGCGCTGGTCAATTCCTGCAATAAAATGTTTGCCACCCTGAAATCTTTCTTGGCTAACGCGAGCTGAAATTCTTCTTTGAGAAAACTGAGAATAGCCACAAAAATCTGGGGATCATTTTCGATGTGAAGGATCAGGAGCATGAGTCTTACGATCTCTTCACTGTGATCTTTAGCAACACAGTCGCGGATCATCTTGTCCAAATGTTTTTTTTCATCCGGGGAAATTCTCCAAAGCTCATGGTCTGCGGTAACGGAGGAGATGGTGAAATCGGCATTTTGATTGTCATTTGGGCGAATGAAATCCGACTCGGTTTCCTCAGTTTGATCTTCCGGTTCATCTTCTTCTTGCTGTTCCGGGTCGACCGCCTGAAGGACCGAAAAATCCAGCACCGGTTCCTCATCCCATAATTCGTCGGCCGCCTGATAATGGATATGCTGCAGGTCAGCCCGCCACAAAGCAGTGACCAGGTCGTCTTCCGATTCTTCGGTGAGGACCCTGTAATGACTGAATATTTTAAAGAAGGTGAGGAGTTCCGCTAAATCTATGCCCTTGCTTATTTCAAGGTGGCGGATCCCGTCACGGTAGAGGATCAGAACCGGATTTTCATCGGAATCGGCCCCATCAAAAACCCGTTCATCTCCGTAGAGAATCATTTCCTTCTCAATCCGGAGGGGGAGGGTCTCGTATTGTTCAAGATGCCTGGTCAGGCCCTGGTGGATGCTGGAGATCATGTTCAGGGTGCTGGGATGCTCGGGAGGGAATACAGCGTAATTTCTCAAGGCGGCCATGAATGCAGCAACGGTTTTTTGAACTGCGATTCGCTCGGCATCTGTAGGAGCCATCCCTGGGGATATATCAAAGGAGGAAACGGAGTCTTTCATAATTACTTCTCAATAATTCATTAGAGGGCTATCTCTTTCAAAGGAGGTTTAACGCATACCCTCCTTTAATATTTCCATTCTTGGCATGCCGCTGACCCCGACAAGGAATTTCCGGTTGTCGAGGGACTCTCTGTTCGTAGGGTATCATTATCCGATTGGCTGTGTCCATTTTCGGTCAACAATTTTAGTGGGCGTATTCTGTAAAAAGGATAGGACGTTCAAGTGGTGGGCAGGGGAAGGAATTGGGTCCGTTTGAGGAGCCGCTGAACTCTTGTGGATTTTGCTTGATGATAAGAGTTTGATTCTAAAAAATTATTGTGGATTTGCCATGCGGTCAATGTCACTGCAAGAAAAGCTTGGAGTTTTTTTTGTGGGTCGGACTGGGCTTTGGTCTCTGTGGTATAGGAGCCTCTTGCCTGATCGGTAAATCACAAAACAAACCTTTTTAAAACAAGATGTTAATGCTATATTCAGCCATGTTGATTATTGATCACCCCTCATGAGCTTAACCATGGACTTTTTTCAGGCGGGAACCACTGAGGGGGACGAACTCTCTGAAGCCTCGACTTGAGCCCTCACTCTTTCGGCGTAATTCTTGAAAAACGACTCCCTGCCATCGATCCTTCCGGGGTTCCTCTTCGCCCTTGTTCTCCCGGTTATTCTGTATTACTTCCGTTTCCTGGATGATAATTCGCTCTGCCGCTGGAACTGGGTCTTTGCAGACGGCCCACCCCTGATCTTATTCGGGATTACTGTTGTGATAAGCGGTGGCGCTTTGCTCCTTTCAAGCTGTTCGATGCCCAGGAATAAACCGCTCTTCCTGGGGGTGGTTGCCCTGCTTGTGGGGATAGCGTTATGGGGCGAGCCGGAGATTATCATGGACACCTCGCGCTATTTTACCCAGGCTAAATATCTGAAGATCCATGGGGTGGAGGCGTTCTGGCGCCAGTGGGGAGGGGAGATCTCCGCCTGGACGGATTTGCCGTTACTGCCATTTTTCTATGGGCTTATCCTCTCCGGGGTCGGCGAATCAAGGCTTTATATCCAGGTCTTTACCACCTTGATCTTTATCGGTTCGGTGCTCCTCACCTATCTCTTTGCCCGTGACCTCTGGGATGAAGAAACCGGCCTGCTGGCTGGGCTGTTGCTCCTCTGTTACCCCTATCTCCTGCTCCATGTTCCTTTGATGATGGTGGATCTTCCCACCATGTTTTTTCTGATCCTGACGGTCTACACTTTTTACCGGGCCTTGCTCCAGGGGAGCCGTTGGTCGATCTTTATGGCGGCCCTGGCAATATTCTGCCTGTTCTGGGTTAAATACTCCAGCTGGATCCTGCTCACCGTTCTCCCCGTAATTTTTCTGGTGCATACCTCTGGTAATCCCCGGAAAACCCGAGGGGTGGCACTGCAGACCATGGCGCTGGCCCTGCTCTTGATCCTTCCTCTGCTCATTGGTCTCTGGGAGGTGATTGATGGGCAACTGAAGTTGCTTATCGAGTATCAACGCCCGGGGTTGAAGCGATGGTCGGAAAGTTTTATCTCCACCTTCTTTTTTCAGACCCATCCGCTGGTGATGATCGCCGCTCTTTCTGGTTTAGGAATCGGTCTCTTTAAAAGAGACAAAAAAATCCTGATCCCCGCCTATCTGATTGTGCTCCTGGTACTCATCTTACAGGTCAAAAGAATCCGGTATCTCATGCCGATTTTCCCGTTGGTTGCCATTGCTGCGGCCTACGGAATTCGTCAATTGTCCAGCCAACGGCTCCGGAAATTTCTGGTTCTCTCTTCACTTGGGGCCTCCTTGACCCTGACCTTTGGGGCCTATCTTCCGTACGCCAAACAGCTTAGCATCGCAAACATAAAGGAGTGTGGACGGTTTCTGGATACTCTCGCAGCTGATGATATCGCTGTGTATACGACCCCCCAGAACGCCAAACAGGCGAATCTGAAGATCAATATCCCGCTTCTTGACCTCTTCACCAGCAAGAGGCTATACTCACTGATTCCCTCGGCAGAGGAAAAATCGCCCCCTCTTGAGCTGACCTCCTCTTTCCGGTTCAGTTGGGAGCAGAAGCTCCCTGATTTCTATCAGCCGCCGCCCGAGGGTACCGATAATCGGACTCCGCTGGTGGTGATTTCGTCGGGTCCTCCACATTTGCCCCCAGCTCTCTTGGAGAGGGTTTCTCATTACCATCAAATGAAAGCATTTAAGCAAAACACTGGATTATTTCGCTATACAACCTTCGCTACTCTCTATTATGAATGATGATGATTAAAAAAATGAATTGCGCCATTGTCGTACCGGCCTGGTTGCCGGAGGATATTTTTTCCCAGAAAACGGCGGGCTCCCAGATCAATTACTGGCAACCCCTTGGCACCCTGTACGTCGCCTCTGCTCTCCTTCAGGCCGGCCACCAGGTGGCGTTTTTAAACGGCGCCTTCATCACCCACGATGCGATCATGGCAAAACTTGCCGAGATCCGTCCAGAGGTTGTGGGTCTTTATTCAACCACCTTTGGCTGGGATCGAGCCATGAAGACCGCGGCCACCATCAAGGCCCTGGACCCTAGGATTTTTGTGGTGGTGGGGGGGCCTTATGCCGTGGCGGTGCAAGAGGAATGTCTCGAGGCCTGCCCGGATATCGATGGAGTGGTCACCGGTGAAGGTGAGTTAACCATGCAGGAGCTCCTGGTTCATCTGGCAAAAGCTCAACCGCTGCACGAGGTCAAGGGGCTTGTTTTCCGGGACCATGGAGTCATTACCAAAAATTCTCCCCGTCCCCTGATTGTGGATCTTGACAGTATCCCGTTTCCGGCCCGGGAGCTCCTGGGGGATAATGAGCGCTATATCCCGCCACCGGCCACCTATCGCCGTAAGCCGGTGGCGGTGATCATGACCTCACGGGGATGCAATCGCAGATGTCTCTACTGTTTCCAGATTGATAAAACCAGAAAGAGCGGCATCCGCTACCGCAGTATTTCAAATGTTATGGAGGAGATTGAACTGGTTTTGCAGCAGGGGTATCGGGAGATAAAATTCATCGATGACACTCTGGCGGCAGACTATGATCGGGCCATGGAAATTGCCTTGGAAATTAAGCGTCGCGGCCTGGATTTTACCTGGTTCGTCTCGGCCTGTGTCAATCAGGTTGATAAAAAACTCTTGAAGGCTTTTAAAGAGGCTGGCTGTTGGGCCATTCTGTTCGGGGCGGAAAGCGGGGTGCAGAAAAATCTCAATGCCATCCGCAAAGGAACGACCGTCCCCCAGATCGAAAAAGCGGTCAAGGCCGCCAAGGAGGTGGGACTCACTGTTTACACCCCGTTTCTCTTCGGAATTCCGGGCCAGACCTTTGCCGATGGCCTTGAAACCATCGATTTTGCCTGTCGGCTCAACCCGGATATAGCAAATTTTCATGCCATTACCCCGTTTCCCGGCACGGAACTCTATGACAATATTGAAAAATACGGAACGATCTCGGAGGATCTCACCGATTTCACCTACCAGGGTGCCGCTTTTGTTCCCTTCACCATGACCCGGGAAGAGATCCAGACCCTTCGACAGTTGGCCTTTAAGAGGTTCTATGGTCGGCCAAGTTATATGTTCAAACGATTATTGAAATTACGCAACGCCCAGGATATTCGGGCCGCGTTTCAGGGACTTAAAAGCCTGCTCTGGCTCTGGCTCAAGCGTGACCTCTTCCATCGGTATAAGGGAACAGGGGAGGGGTGATGTTGCCAACGGTCTCGGTGATTATTCCCGTTCATAACGGGGGGGAGGCTTTCGGCAAATGTCTTCGCTCCATTAATGCCACCCAGCCGGCAGCTGATGAAATCATCGTGGTGGCAGACGGGGAGAGTGATGGAAACTGGCGCTTGGCCCGGGACTTCCCAACCCGGATTGTCCTGGTTCCTGAACCATCAGGGCCGGGTCGGGCCAGAAATCTTGGGGCTGAAATCGCTACGGGAGAAATCCTGCTCTTTATCGATGCCGATATCACCATCCCAACGGATACCATCGGAAAGGTCCGGGAGTATTTTCAAGATCATCCGGACGTAAGCGCCATCATGGGGTCGTATGATGACCAGCCGTCGGCGCCCAATTTTCTTTCTCAATACAAGAATCTCTTTCATCACTATACCCATCAGACCGGCAATCGTGACGCCTCCACATTCTGGAGTGGGTGTGGAGCGGTTCGGACCGGGGTTTTTCGGGGGATGAATGGATTTGCCGAACAACGGTGTCGGCCTACGGCTGGGGCGTGCCCAGGTACCATCGAGGACGTTGAGTTGGGATACCGGATGAAAGAGGCCGGTCATCAGATTCATCTGGTGCGCGAATTACAGGTCAAACATCTGAAATATTGGAATTGGCACTCTCTACTGAAAACGGATTTTTTTTATCGGGCCTTGCCCTGGACGGAATTGCTCCTGACCAAGGGGCGAATGGTTAATGATTTGAATATAAAAAAAGAAAGCCGCCTCAGTGTTATGCTCACCTTTGCGCTGGTCTTCTGTTGGTTCACTCTTTTGGTGGGATTGCCCAGTGGGGTGGTCATCGTTATGCTCATGGCCGCATTGCTTCTGATCAACTGGGGATGCTATCGCTTCTTCTACCAAAAAAGAGGCCTGGGCTTTGCCTTGCTGGTCATACCCTGGCATTGGTTTTATTTCTTCTATAGCGGCATCGCCTTTTTGTATGGTTCCATCCTCTTCCGACTTAAAAGAGGGTAATAAATTGTGTCCTGAATCCACGGTTATCATTCTTGGCGGAGGTCCTGCCGGACTTTCCGCAGCCCATGAATGCCTCCACTACAAGGTGCGGCCTATCGTATTTGAGATGGGTTCGATGGTCGGAGGGATATCCCGGACCGAGGCCTATAAAGAGTATCTCTTTGACATTGGCGGGCATCGGTTTTTTACTCAGATGGCGAATATCGACCACCTCTGGCGGGAGATGATGGGCGACGATTTCCTGACAGTCTCCCGGCAATCGCGGATCTATTACCGAGGCAAATTTTACGATTACCCGCTGAAGATGACCAATGCCTTTTTGAATCTTGGCCCCATTGAGAGCGTGCGCATTCTCCTGAGTTATATCCAGGCCCAGATCTCCCCACAATTTCCGGAAGACAATTTTGAGCAATGGGTGGCCAATCGTTTTGGCTGGCGGCTCTACCAGACGTTCTTTAAAACGTATACGGAAAAGGTCTGGGGGATGCCCTGCCAGCAAATTCAGGCGGACTGGGCCGCTCAACGGATCAAAGGGTTGTCGCTGAAGAGCGCGGTTATAAATGCCATGTTCGGAAGCAGTAAGGTCAAGAGTCTCATTGACAGCTTCAATTACCCGACTCGGGGGCCGGGTATGATGTGGGATCGTTTCAAGGATCATATCGAGAAAAATGGCGGCGAAGTCAACTTGAACTGCCGGGCAACGGGGATCTCCCATGAAAACGGGAGAATCACCTCCGTAACATATGATCGGGGAGAAGCCGGGCTGGAAACTCTTCCTGTCGCGCAAATAATCTCAAGTATTCCAATCAGCAGGTTGGTCAAGATCCTGGATCCGCCTCCGCCCAAACCGGTGTCGGATGCCGCTGATGATCTGTCCTACCGATCCTTTCTGATCGTGGTGTTGATCATCAATAAAAAAGGACTTTTTTCGGATCAATGGATCTATATCCATAGCCCCCACGTCCAGGTTGGTCGGATTCAGAATTTTGAGAACTGGAGCAAGGCCATGGTCCCGGAAGGGCCCACCAGCAGCATTGGGATGGAATATTTTTGTACCATTGGTGATTCCACCTGGCAGATGACCGACGATACCTTGATAGAGAGGGCGGCAGCAGAACTTGCTGAACTTGGTTTGGCGCAAATGACCGATATAATTGACGGGACTGTGATCAGGCAACCCCTGGCCTATCCGGTTTATGACCAAAATTATAGTGACAATCTGGCCGTTATCCGCACCTTTCTCGAGACGTTCAGTAATTTACAGACCGTGGGTCGTAATGGGATGCATCGGTATAACAATATGGATCATTCCATGCAGACCGGAATTCTGGCCGCCAAAAATGTTTGCGGCGACCAGTACAACCTCTGGCAGATCAACGAAGATGAATCGTATCTGGAAGAGGAACAGACCCCGCTGGTCAACTCCACCCTGGTGGAAAAGATCTTGCGAAAATCATTTGCCCGGATCGATGAACTGGCCTTTGCAACTGCCTCGGGCACCTTGGCCGGACTGATTATTTTTCTGGCAACCATCTGGTTGATTGTCAAGGGAGGCGCTAACGTCGGTCAGCATTTGAGGCTGATTGGCCAATACTTTATCGGCTACAAGGTCACTGTGGCAGGGGCCTTTATCGCCTTTGCCTATGCCTTTTTTTCCGCATTTCTGTTTGGCTGGGCTATTGCCTATCTCAGAAATCTGTTTTTGGTCCTGTACCTTTATCGGATTAAGAAAAAGTCTGAAATGAGGTCCTTGCGGGACTTGATGGACCATTTGTAAGACGAGGGATACCATGGAAAACGATGAACTGAATTCGTTAAACGAAGAAAAACTGTTCAGCGGTCTGTTACTGCTTAACGCCAAGGTCCTCGGGTTGGTCCTTGGGCTGGTCTGCGGTGTCGGTCTCTTTATCGCCACCAATTGGCTGGTGATCAAGGGAGGGGCGCATGTTGGTCAAAATCTTAAACTCCTCGGGCAATATTTTGTCGGGTATCGGGTCAGTTTTGTCGGCAGTCTCATCGGCTTTGTCTACGGCTTTGCGGTGGGAAACATCTGCGGCGGCTTTCTCGGATGGCTCTATAATAAAATCGCTTTACTGCGGGAGTAAGGGCTCACCGGGCTTGCGGTTATGTCCGCCCAGTCTACCGCATCACCTCCTGGGGTGGCAGGCGTGATTCCCCGAACCTGAGCATCCTGCGATCTTGCCAGAAATTTTCTACGGACGTTAACTTCCAGGAATCCTATAAAAAAAGGCGAAGGATCCTAAACAGAATCCTTCGCCTTCGCTGACCACTCTGCGGAGAGTGGCGGTGTTTCAAAAATAATTAGAAAATGTACTGGAACTGAGTAACAACGGTGGCAAAATCTTCATGCGCAGTATCTCGCTCATCAAAACCCACGGTTGAATATTCCAAGGTCATCTTCACCGACTGATCCTTGATGTAATAGTTCAAGCCAACTCCCATCCAATCAAGTTCATGGTCTATTACCCCGTTCAGCTCGGCAAAGGTCCAATTCTCCATCCGGCCAAAGAACTGTAGTGGCAGATTGGGGAGCATATAGGCGGCCTTGACATAATAACCTTCTCGTTCACCTTTCTCGCCGGAGGCATTCGAGTCCGCAGTGTAATTGGAAGGACGATCACCATAATCATAGTCCATGTAAGCGGCAGAAAGGGTCACCGTTCCAACGCCGGTCATGGGGATTTCAGCATAGATGTCAGCGGTGGCAGCCCAGTAATCCTCATCGCCTGTCTTGGTTCTGCTGTCAAGATAAACCACATTCGGCTCATGCTGGAGGGCTGCACCGATGGTCAATACCTTTTTGGTGCCTCGATAGGTCCCGCGATACCCATACCCTTTCTCGGGATCTAACAGAGTAAGATGGACCCGGCCCGAGAATCGGTAATCGGAGGCAATGGTATCCGTCCCTCGATCAGCCGATTTCCCTTCCAGGAAATCAACTCGGTACTGAAGTTTGTCGTCAACCAGGTTGCCCCATAAGGCGACTCCGACATCACGGGAAATGACAAAAGGGTCACCAAGGAAAAGGGATCGATCCAGGGTCAAGGGCTGGTAACAATCTTCCAGGTTCTCTCGGGCAAAATTGGCCTTGAATTTTCCAATCTTCATCTGGGCCATATCATTGAATTTAATCCGAATCTGATAATCAAGTAATGAAAAACTCCCTGGGGAGGCGCTGGAGTAATTGTTATCAACAGAGAGAGACTTGATCGCGTTGTTGTCGAAATAATCAGCCTGGACGTAGATGCCGTACATTTCGCCCCAGGCACCCATGAATGCTAAACGGTTACGGCGAAACCGCATGGTGTTGGTGTCCTCTTCGTTATTCAAGCCGGAGCCGGTGTCCCGGTTCATGATCTGGGCTTGCGCCTTGTAATCAATCTTTAAGATGCCCTCACCATTCTCTCCGAACTCGATTGTCGGACCGGCCTGAGCTTCATTCAGCACAGGACAGGCAAGCAAGGCAAGTGCCAGAAATGGAGTACAGTATTTACCGATGCTCCGATTGTTTAGACCAGTTCCCCGAAATTTTTTGAGATTCATACAGTTCCTTCCTCCCATTTTTTTTGCTCAAATTTTCTTCAGATTGCATAAAACGATTTGACTGCCAAGAATATCTTATTTGGTCAAAAAAAATACTACAGAGTGGTAGAAAATGGAAGTTATTTTAGCTGAAATTTCACTTTATCCGCTCCTGACCAGTGATTCTTGGATACGACATTGGCCACCCCACCCAGGCAACCGGCAAGGATCAAAGTGAAGGTGCTCAACAAGGAAAGGGCCAAGGCCTCATCGGGCCCAATGTACGTGGTAGCATAAAACAGATAAGCGGCTTCTCGAACTCCGAGGCCATTCATTGACGGAGCCAACCCCAGCAGAACATTGATCGGCACAAAAAAAACAAAAAAGGTGAGTGGCAGATCGAGGTCGAGACTTTTTGAAATCAGGTAGTAGTTCAAAATATAAAAACATTGGGCGCCAAGGGAAAAACAAAACGCCTTCAGCACGATCTTGCCTGGGTATCGATGAAGTTGCATCGCCGTGTAGATGATGCTCAACTGCATGGAAAAATGGCGGGGTATCTTTGAAGATTGAAACCGGTCAATTGCTCTGGCGATCCCAGGATGGAGCAAAACTATGACGGAAAATGAAGTCATAGCGGCCAGGACAAAGATGGTTAATCGGATATTCCCGGGAAAATCTGCTACCCCTGAAAAAAGCAGGATTGTGCTGCTTAAGGCAACCAAGCAGAGCAGGCCAAAGAACCGGTCTAAAATCACGAGACCATAGACCTCCTGGCGTCCGCTCATTTGATGAATTCGATAAGCCTTTACCGCATCGCCGCTTATGCTTGAGGGCACAAAAATATTTACAAAGAGGGCAAGGAGGTTGAAAGAAAAGACCTGGATATATGAAATATTAATGGAATGGAAATGAAGGAAAAGAGTTAGACGGCGGGCATTACAGGCGACAACCCCACTAAAAACAGCCAGGGAGGCCAGGAATAATGGTAACGAAACGTTCTGTAGGCAGGAGAAAACGGCCGACAAGGTGCCTCTGAAAACAAAGGCAATGGCACTTAGAAGACTAAGACTCACAACCACTCTTAAAAAACCGCCATAAGCCTTGAACTTTGTATGTTTCTGCAATTGCTGCTCTCCATCAGCTATCTGACTCAGCTTTTTTAGCCAATTGATATTCTCACCGTACCAATTTCACCATGACAGTCAAGAATACTGATGTTGTTGGGTAGAGACAAGGATGGCGTTGGAATTGATTTTTTTATTCGAGATGGGGATCCCCCCAGGCGAACTGTAGTCAGGATTGGAATATTCATCTTATCTGCCGACGGGTAGGCGTCCTGATTGCTCTATTCAAACGCTTCGGTCAGAAAAATATGCTTCTAATTAACCAAATCTCCGTTCCTTTATTTATGGCTTTTGGTGAGCTTTAAAAAAAAAATAAATTTTAGTGCGACAATTTGCCGCATGTGTTAATTTTGGTACCACATTGTGATAGCCAGTGGTGTGACTTTGTGGTATGTGAAATCGTGGGGTGTGACTTGGGAGGCATCTGCTTGTTTTTTGGTGTTAACCGGTTGCAAGTATTTCGCATGAACAAGAGTTTTGCCAGGCAATTCCGATTAATTGCAACGGGAGGTGACAAGGAATAAAGACCGAACAGCAGGAGGTAACTCTGGCCACCATGGCCACCTATGGCAAGGAAAGAACCGGCGTTATTATCCACCTCGCCAGTTAAAAAAGATACAATTTAAGGAGCAACTATGAAAAAGAATTTCAACTACAAATTGTTAGCTGCGGGTGCGTCAGTATTTCTGATGTCTGCTTCCATGCTTTATTTACAGGGTTGCGGCAGTGACAATGACAGCTCAACCGTTACAACCACCACGGCCAACTCAGCTACCACCACCACGGTGGGTACCGCGACCACCACGACGGTCAGCGGTAATACCGGTGGCGGTGGGGTTTCTACAACTACCAATGTCTTCCTTGATAGTATTATCGGCGATCTTGACTATTACTACATCCATGGTTCTACCAGCACGGATCGGTCCAAGTTCCTGGTAACATTTAATGAAATGCCTATAGCCGGTGGGACAACCCACCTTTATATGCTTGATGCCGATAGCGTGGCCAATGCCACTCCGACCCTGGCTTCTTCCGGCACGACCTACGGGACGGTAACCGGTGACAGTTCAGGTCCCCTGGATGCGACCATTACCTTCCGCTCAACCTGGACTCAGGATGATAGCAAGATCATGCTGTCCGGCGCGGATCGATTCTATGTCATTAATGCTAACACTCTGGCC
>JAHJAA010000023.1 GCA_018814305.1 Pseudomonadota bacterium | reverse complement strand
CTTTCAAAACTTAGCCCCGATGAGGTGTACTTCCAGAAACTTGAGAATCTTAAATCGGCCGCCTGAAGCTGACTGTAACAACAACCAATGGGCATTGCTTATTTCACTCCTCAGGTTGTCTCACTAACCCCGACCACCTCAGAAAATCAGCGGTTCCTCGTCGTGTCCAATCAGATATAACAATCACAAATCTCATGGTTTAAACCAACCCTTTAATGGTTCACGACTCGGGCGGGAACAAGCCAAAATCACTGGGCGGAACGTGTGGCGGAATGTGGCGGGTCACGTGTGGCGGGTCAGGCTTGACATTTTGACATTCTTGCCAGACGAGAAATCAAGATATCTCTGAAAACTCCCCCCTATCAAGGCTACAAATATCATCTCGCTGTACGAATCGGAATAATTTCAGCTCCCTCCTTGATCGCATCGAGGTAATCCGCCCAGGCTTGCATCATCTTCTTCCGCTCGTCCAGATGGGCTGTCCGATTGTATGCCCAGCCGTTGGGATCACGCACGGCATGAGCCAGTTGATGCTCTATAAAGTCAGGCCGGAAGCCTAAAACCTCATCAAGTATAGTCCGGGCCACTGCTCGAAAACCGTGCCCGGTTATTTCTGTCCTTGTGTCTATCCCCATTCTGCGCATGGCTGCATTGATTGCCATATCTGACATCGGACTTTTCATTGATCTAGCCGAGGGGAAAACAAAACCACTCTGATCAGTGACAGGCTTAATTTCCCGAAGAACGGCTAATGCTTGTTTTGCCAAAGGGACAATATGGGGTGTCTTGGTCTTAGTGACTACATATGACCATTCGCCACGTTCAAGATCGATATCGGCCCATTTCATTGCCCGCAACTCTCCGGGGCGAACAAAGAGCATGGGGAGTAACCGCAAAGCGCAACAAACCACGACAGAGCCTTGATAACTATCAAGCATTCGCAGAAGAGGAGCTAATTCCTTCGGGTCGGTGGTCGCTGGACGATTGGTGGTCTTGACAGGGGTCAGTGCGGCTTGTAAGTCCGCAGCAGGGTTATTCTCGCAACGCCCGGTCGACTTTGCATACTTAAATACCTGACTGCATAAACCACGAACTCGATGGGCGGAATAAATTGCCCCTCTCGCCTCGATTCGACGCAACATTGCAAGCAACACAGGGGTATTGATTTCAACAAAAGGTGTATTGCCAAAGTCGCCAAAAACATCACGCTCAAACATCTCTAATATTTTCTTGGCGGTTACCGGTTCCCATTGTGATATAAATTTTGAGTGCCACTCCCGTGCAACCTCCTCGAAGGTTTCACTTTCCCTCTGTGTATCCGCCTGCTGTTCTTTCCTGACTTCACCGGGATCAATTCCTTTGGCGACTATACCCTTGGCCTCTTCTCTCTTTTGCCTGGCATCCGCTAGGGATATTTGGGGGTATACTCCAAGGGATAAAAGTTTTTCCCTACCCCCAAAACGATATTTGAGCCGCCACAGCTTTCCACCACCTTTGGCTACAAACAGATAGAGGCCCCCACCATCGGTGAGCTTATAATCCTTGGCTTTTGGCTTGGCATTACGGATCTGCAGGGGGGTGAGAGGTAAGACGCGCCTGGGCATGGGATTTCCTCCATATAGTAATTTTTGGGGGTATATCATTTGAGGAGACCTCAATATACCCCTAAAAATACCCCTAAAACCTTTGGATTTTACTATATCTGGACACACCAGGACAACAACAAAAGAGAAAGCCCTGATTTCTCAGGGCTTTCTAGACACCACCGGATTTCTCCGGACTATAAATTGGTACCTAGGACGAGAATCGAACTCGTACAGGCACAAGGCCCGAGGGATTTTAAGTCCCTTGCGTCTACCAGTTCCGCCACCCAGGCACTTTAGAAAAACGATTCAAAAGTAGGTTTTTATAGCACGCAGGTTCGTAAAGTTCAATCATCAAAACATTGAGCATTGAAGAAAACGATCAGAGTAACTTCTTGTTCAGATTTTTTCCACAGGTACTTCTAAGCGATTATCGCTGGTGATCACCGGATCCTGGTGGATGATCAGATCCGCCATGGGTAGTACTTCTCGGATCGCCACCTCAACCTCCTTGGCGGTCCGGTGGGCCTGCTCAAGCGAGGTTTCCCCTGCCAGTTCCAGATGGAGCTGGATCATCTGCACCTGACCCGACCGGCGGGTCCTAATATCATGGACGCCAAGCACTCTGGGATTGGCCAAGGCCAAATTTCTGACCTGCTCCTCGATCTCAAACGGCAACCGACTGTCCATCAGGTTCTGCAAAGCCTCGGTGGCAATCTGCCAGGCACTATAGAGAACAAGCAAAGCAATAGCCATGCCGATAAAGGGATCCCAACCCGACCACCCCATCCCAGCCAAAACAAGGGCCCCAATGGTCCCGAGATTGGTGAAAAGATCCGTGGCATAGTGGAGAGAATCCGCCTTGATGGCAGTGGAACCGGTTTGTTTGACCGCATGACGTTGAAAGAGAACCAATAACGCGGTGAGAACTACGGCAAAAAGCATCACCGCTATCCCTACGCTGGTGGTCTCAAGAGGTTGGGGGTGGAGCACCCGATCAATTGCCCGGGCAATAATAAAGAGCGCTGATGCTCCAATAAAGAGGGCCTGGCCAAGACCAGCCAGATACTCGGCCTTACCGTGCCCAAACCGATGATCATCATCAGCCGACCGGAGAGAATAACTCACAGCAAAAAAATTGATGGTTGAGGCGGCGGCATCGAGCAATGAATCAACCATGGAGGCCATGATACTTAATGAGCCGGTTTTCTGCCAGGCAATAGCCTTGGCGCAGATCAGGATGAGAGCCACAAAAATTGAAGCAATGGTGGCCTGGCGAATAAGAGGTGCGTTTTCCGAAGTGTCGGGGAAGGCCATATCAGTGCTTCTCGGAAAAATACTGGACCTGGTAGGTCAGGACGACAAGCGAACCATCGCGCCACTCACTGGGAGAGAGCCCTGCTTTCTGGCAAAGATGGGAGAGAAAAATCTCAGGCTCGGGTAACTGTTCCCATACCTGGGGAAGAAAGGTTGCTGAATGGCTGCCCGAACGAAGGATCACCCCGTCAATTCCCGGACGGAGTTTTACTACCAACTCCTCCCCGCACTCATAAGCCAGGGGCACAGGAGAACTGAGCACACTGACCTCGATATCGATCTGATCGATTTCATCACTGGTCAGGGGCTGGAAGCGATAATCATTAAACGCGGCATGGCAGGCGTTTTTCCGAACCCCGTCGATGATGACCTCGTCACCGGACAGAGAACCGATACAGCCTCTGAGTTGCCCTGCCTTATGCAAGGTAACGAACACCCCGCATTTTTCCTGCAGGGCTGCATCCTGCAGTCCCTCCTTCGAACCGTCGACGTCATCGTCAGGAAGTCCCAGTTTCCGCCGGATGATATGCCGGGCCAACTGCACCAAGACACGCCCCTGCTCATCGCTGATCGTCGGTCCGGTTTTCAGTGTGTCAGACATGGAACCTCCCCTATTGAGCGAAAATGATCCAGAATATATGCCACTACCGCTATTCTACCTGAATCAAAGAAAAACCCCAAAACCCATTCCGTCCGAAACCAAATCCTGACAAACCGGGAATAAGCACCTTCGGGGCTCAGAAAATGCTGATATACCATAACGCATCCCGCCTTCGGGCCATCTTGGGTCGCGCCTCAATCGCAGGTAAGCGAGGAATCGAGACTCCGAAATCCTCGCCGTAACAGCGACAGCGGTGTCTGCTGCTACGCCTG
>JAHJAA010000022.1 GCA_018814305.1 Pseudomonadota bacterium | reverse complement strand
AGCGGCTTACAACCGCCCCTTGCCTCCGGCGGGGCTCAAGCTAAAGAGCTATTAAACATCAAACAAGGCTGTTCATGGAATGAATGCTTTGTGAACTAACAATGGACCTCGGATTTACCGATTCCGTCTGAAGCAAAACACCTAAAAGACCCAAAAAACGGATGAAATAATTGGTTTGATTCCTGTCAAAAACTGGTCCCTTTGATAATCTCTTGAGGGGTTTAAAGGGGGGGTAGGTTCCATTGAAAAGATGGGAGGCCGTGAATTAACCGGAGGAGTGATTTTGTATTTGATTATGGTATGGAGACTCTAATACAATGTAGTATGGTGATAAAAGTCAGTTGGGATTGTTTCTTAGATGATCCGGACGCTGAATTGTTCTTCATGCGGAGCTCGCAATCCATTGCAAAAGATCAGTGCAGGAAAAGTCTTGGTGGTAGACGATGAGGTCCTGCAGACCGAAATTCTGTCAAGGATTTTGACTGAATGCGAGGTGTATTGCGCCAATGATGGCCGCACTGCCATTGATCTTGCCCTGAGCGTCTCCCCCGATCTTATTCTGCTTGATGTCAATATGCCGGCAATGGACGGGTTTGCGGTCTGTGAGGCCTTGCGGTCCATGCCTGAAAGTCGGGAGATTCCGGTGATCTTTCTCACCGGGAACACCGATCCCAATAGCGTGGCGAGGGCTTTTCAAGCCGGGGCGGTGGATTATGTCCCCAAACCCTACGAGTCGGCTGAGATCAGAGAGCGGGTTCGCACGCATCTTGAATTGAAAAAAAGCCGGGAGTCCCTCGCCCGACAGAATCTCCTGCTTGAAAAGACAGTGCGTGAACAGGAGATTGACATCAACCTGGCCCACACTCTGCTGCGTTTGATTAATGGCAGTATCCCACGGTATATCGACCTTGCTGATGGCCGTACCTTTTTTGTCAAGGTTATAAGCCAACCCTGTTATCAACAGGGGGGGGATCATTTTCTGGTTCGTACCTTTACCCATAATGGTCGGCGCCGTACAGTGGTCAGCCTCAAGGATCAGTCCGGGCACAAAGTTAATTGTGTGCTGAGGAGCATTGCCTGTGATCTTTACCATAATGCGATTATTAGACAACACCCGGATGCCGGCCCGGGGGGGCAGGCCACCCTCCTTAATCATGCGGTGGTGAACAGCGGTTCTTTTCTTGAAGATGATTTTTTCACTGGGATCAATCTCGAACTTGACCATACAACATTGACTTTGAAATTCATCGCTGCCGGTCATCCCCCTATGATCCTGATCCGCGATAATCGGGTACGCCTTATCCCTGCTGGAGGCAATGCGGGGGCGAACCTGCCCTTTTGTGTTACGGCTGACCAGGTCTTTGTGAGTGATAAGGTGAAGCTGAAATTGGGCGACCGGATCATCTTGTTCACAGACGGTCTGACAGCCATGCCGACCCGCCATAACCAGCGCCCGTTGACCAATCAGGAGTTGGCGGATCAGGTCCGGTCCATTTGCACTGAGACTCCCGGAATCAGGGTGGCGTTGTTGGCCCAAAAGGTGATGGATGCCATTCACCATCGGGATGGCGGCGATTTCAAATATAATGATACCGACGATGATATTTCAGTTCTGGCGCTTGAGCTGGAAGGAGCTGACTATGTCGAGGAAGTTTTCTGTCCTGCTGATGAAAGTGAACTTCCCGGTCAGGTGGAAAAGGTGGTGGACCGGATGGTTTGTTTCTTGAAGGAAAAGGATTTTCCCGCAAATCCCATCAGTCTGCGTATGGCCGTTAATGAGGCCCTGGTCAATGCCTGGAGACATGGCAATGGAGGTCGTTCGGGGCAAGATATTCTGGTTCGCTGGCACCTTGGCAATGATTTTAATTTCGAGGTTATTGATCGGGGGGCGGGTTTTGATCCGGAAAAGGTCGTTGATCCCACTGTGGGTGAAAATATTGAAAAAAATTCCGGCAGGGGGATTTATATTATCAGGAAGCTTGTTTCATGGCTCAGATGGCGCGACCATGGCCGTCATTTGATCGGGAGTATCGCCGACCATCGGATCATTGCTCAGACCGGTAATGGTGGGCAATCGGTGCCGGTTGTCGATCTGTGGAAATTTCTTGGTCGGTGATGGTTTTAAAATAGTTTAGGGGTGTTGCGAAATCACCATTATAAATCCACCCCTTCAGGGAAAATATTCGCATGAGGGAAATATCCAGGGAGTTACCGTAATGAATATTAAAATTGAGTTGCATGGTGAAAAGGCTGTCATGAAGATCAATGGCAATCTGGATGAGTTCGGTGCGGAAGAAATGAAGAAAGCCTTTGCCTCATTTGATCTTGCCAAGGTCAAGGAGGTTGTGGTGGATCTGGGCGGGGTTGAGATTATGGGGAGTTCGGCTATCGGGAAGCTTCTTCTTTTCTATAAGCATCTTGGGGTAAACAACGGTCATCTTCAGGTGTGGAATCTGGCGCCGCATCTCCATGAGCTTTTTCTTGAACTTAAACTGAATACCTTGTTCACCATCGGTAGGGGGTGAGAGTAGACGTTTTTGTCTCAATCGGTTCGGGTCATTGGGTGGGTGCTCGCTGATTCGGCTGTTCTTTCAGTGGCCACTCACGGGGATGAAGGGGGAAGAAACATGATCACATTTAAGAATCTGACCATTGGGCAAAAGATCCTGGCGGGATACGGCCTGGTCATGGCCATGATGATTGCATTCGGGTTTTTCTGTTTAGTGGAAATCAATCGTTTGAATATGGCCGTTATGGCAACTGGTGGTGCCGGTTTGGCCGGGGGTTCCCCTCTGCAGATCGCCATGCTGGCGATGATCACAGCGGTGGTCGGGGCCTTATTGGTGGCCTATTT
Organism: Pseudomonadota bacterium; assembly: GCA_018814305.1. Classification (GTDB taxonomy): domain Bacteria; phylum Desulfobacterota; class Desulfobulbia; order Desulfobulbales; family JAGXFP01; genus JAHJAA01. Next base: position 180,660 of record JAHJAA010000022.1, on the reverse strand, counting down.
CAATTATCGTGACATCAGATTGCTCATGGCCCGGGTTGCCGAGGGGATCGAATTGAGTGCTCGAGCCATCGCCCAGGCCGCCAATGATATGACCAGAATCAGTAGGGGTCTTACCAATAATGCGACTAAGCAGACCAACACGGTCCAGGAAACCGGTGCTGCGTTGGAAGAGATTGCGACCATCAGTCGTGAAACCGCCGAACTGACCGCAGGCTCGGAAAAACTGATGAATAAAAATATTGAAAAATCCGGACAGTCACTCAAGGCCCTGGTGAATTTGACCCGGAATATGACCCAGATTGAGGAGGAAAGCGGTCAGATCAGAAAGATCATAAATACCATCGATGCCATCGCCTTCCAGACCAACCTCCTCGCCTTGAATGCAGCCGTTGAAGCGGCCCGGGCCGGTGCAGCCGGGGCAGGTTTTTCGGTGGTGGCCGCCGAGGTCAAAACCCTGGCGTCACGGACCGCTGAGGCAGCGAAAAACACGGAAACTCTTCTGGATAATACCATAAATCAGGTGATCGCCAGCGCTGAATCGCTCAAGCAGATTAATAACGATTTCGACGTGATCGTAAGCACTGCTACCAATATTGGAGATAAGACTACAGCCATCACCAAGGCTACTCTGCACCAGAGCGAGGGGCTTGATGAGATTGCCAAGGCCTCCATTGATATCGACCAGGTGACCCAGTCTCTTTCCTTAGAGGCGGCAAGTGTGGCAAAAGCGGCCAGCAGTCTTACCGGTCAGGCTGAAGAGATGGGGGTTATGGTGACCCATCTCATGACCTTGGTCTTTGGTCGTCGTCATCAAATCAAGGCAATCACCACGACCCGGAGCGACATATCCTGCTGGGAGATGAAGAATTGTCCAGGCGACCGCCGCGATCTTTGCCCGGCGTACCCCGACCAGGGCAGTGCGTGCTGGACGGTCACCGGGACCCAGTGTGGCGGGAAAGAGCAGGGTTCGTACCATGACAAGATAACCAACTGTAGCAAGTGTAACGTGTTTATAGCCGCCCACGACTCCGGAGATTCTCTGGTTTCAGAGGCGACAACTGCTGCTATCAGATGCTGGGAAATAAAAAACTGCCCCAGTGGTCGACGTGATCTCTGTCCGGCTTACCCTGAGCAGGGCAACACTTGCTGGATTGTCACCGGAACCCAGTGCGGTGGTAGAGAACAAGGATCATATCACGAAAAAATTGCCAATTGCCGGAAATGTAATGTATATCAGATGGCTCACGGTAACGGTGCTCCCGCCCCGTTGCAGATCTCAATGATTTCGTAGGGGATTGAACGGCTTATGGAGCATAGGTGAACCCAAGGGGATATCTCTTTAAGGGTAACTATTCAGCGTTTTCAACTCATTTCTGGGTCAAAAACACCTTGAGTCAGTGTTGTTCGGGACTGGCATTAGATTTATGGGTGTTGTCCGTGAAATGCACTTGTGAAGTTTCTCAACCAAACAAAGCCGAGAGAAAACGACAAAACCGATCGAGTGAGGGAAGGTCCAGCTTTTCTTCTGGTGAATGGGGATTTTTTATAGTTGGTCCAAGGGAAATCATGTCCATCCCGGGATTGGCCGCTCCGATCAGGCCGCACTCAAGACCGGCGTGGATTACCTCGATTTTGGGGGGGATGCCGTACAGGGTTTGGTAAACCTGAGAGGCCCGGGCCAATAGGGGGGAGTTGTAATCCGGCTGCCAACCGGGATATCCCGGGGAGGCGGTAAAGGTTGCTCCTGACAGGCGGGCCAGGGCGGCCAACCGGTCGGTCAATGCGGATAGTCCTGCGGGACGGTCGCTCCGCAGGCTGAAAAGCAGAACCAGGTGATCGTCACGTTCTTTGATGGTGGCGAAGTTCAGGGAGGTTTCGACCAGACCAGCCACTGTACTTGAGTGGGCAATGACGCCATGGGGTGCGGTCAGCAGCAGGTCGATGATTTTCAAGGTGCATTCTTGGGTGCAGGTTCTTGCCTTTTCCGAGGTCTCGGCCAGTTCAAGAACGAGGGTTGGTTCCTGGCTTTCGGTTTTACGCAGTTCGGTAGTCAGGGAGACGATCTCGGCCATAAGCGTTGGCTCCGACCCGGGCGGGAGAGCGAGAATAGCCTCGGCCGCGCGGGGGATGGCATTATGGGCGCTGCCGCCTTGGAGTCCGGCCAGCTGGAAGTCAAAAGACGCTGTTAGCTTGTGGAGGACTTGGGCGAGGATCACATTGGCATTCCCGCGCTGTTCATGGATATCGACCCCGGAGTGTCCCCCCCGGAGCCCACTTACGGTGAGGCGGTAATGTCGGTACTCGTCGGGGGTGGTTTGCCGGGCCAGGGGGAGCCTAAGTTCGCAGTCCCGGCCCCCGGCACAGCCGATGGTCAGCACGCCATCGTCCTCTGAGTCAAGGTTGATCAGGGTTCGACCTGAAAAGAAGCCCGGTTCCAGACCCCGAGCTCCGGTGAGTCCGGTCTCTTCGTCGACGGTGAAAAGAAGTTCCAGAGGAGGACGGCTGATTTTCGGATCTTCGGCCAGGGCCAGAGCCAGGGCGATGCCGATGCCGTTATCCGCCCCCAGAGTGGTACCCTTGGCCTTGAGCCAGTCTCCCTCCTCTATCAGTTGAATCGGGTCGTGGTTGAAATCATGGGGGCTTTCAGGGTTTTTTTCACAGACCATGTCAAGATGGGCCTGGAGTACTATCCCGGGTGAGTTTTCTCGCTGCGGGGTGGCCGGAATCTGGATCAGGAGATTACCGGTGGGGTCAGTATAAGCTGCCAGTCCCCGATCCTTGGCCCAATCCAGAAGATATTTACAGATCTTTTCTTCCTGTTTCGAACAACGGGGAATTTGGCTGATCCGCTTGAAATGTTCGAGCACTGCTGTCCGGTTCAGCATGCCCCAGGAACCTCGCAGGCCCCATCCCGGCACCACTCCATCTCCAGAAAGACCTTGACCACCTCCGGATCGAAGTGGCTGCCGGCCCGCTCTTCAATGTGGGTGCAAACCTTATCCAGGGTCCAGGCCTCATGATAGCGGCGGGCGTTTATCAGGGCGTCCCAGGTGTCGGCGATGGCAAAGATTCGGGCTGCCAGGGGGATTTGTTCTCCTTTGAGTCCCCGAGGATATCCGGTGCCGTCCCACCGTTCATGGTGGCAGTAGGGAATATCCAGCGCGGGTTGCAGGTAGGCGATGGGTGAGAGCATCTCCATGGCCCGGACCGGATGGAGGTGCATCAGTTCTCTTTCCTCCTCGGTCAAAGGGCCGTCCTTCATCAGGATGGTGTCCGGGATGGCCATCTTGCCGATATCGTGCAGGAGGGCGCCTCGGGTGAGATGGGCAAGTTGCTCCTCCCGTAGCTCGAAGCGGCGGGCAATTTCCAGGGTCATGTGGACCACTCGCTGGGTATGTCCCAGGGTCTCCCGGTCGCGGAGTTCCATGGCGCGGGACCAACCCTCGATGGTGGTATCATAGGCCAGGATCAATTCGGAGTTGCTGCGCTGCAACTCATTGAAGAGGGCGGCATTTTCAATGGCGATGGCGGCGCGAATGGCCAGGGATTCCAAAAACTCCAGCCATTCCGGATCGGGGTGAAATGTTTGGCGTCGGTAGATTTCAAGGACCCCCTGGATGGTGCCCTTGGCAATGAGTGGCAGGGCGCAGTAGGCAACGACTCCTTCTTCCTGCACCAGGTCCGAACGAATAAAGTCGTGAGCGTCCTCGCGCAGATCGCTGATCATCCGGGTCTTTCTAGCCAAGGCTGCCTTGCCGGCGCTACCTTCTCCTAGTCGTTCCCGTGAACGGGTCACCGCCTGACCGCGAAAACCTTTGCCGGCGGCATATTCAACGGTTTGAGTCTGTGGGTTGAACAGCAGGACAGCGGCGGCATCGATGGTTAGATAAGGGATCAACTGATCGAGGATTACCTTCAGAGTCACGCCAAGATCAAGGCTTGCTGAGATGATGGTGTCGATGTCATGCAGAGAGGTCAGGTGGCTGAGTCTGGCCATGGCTTGCTCTTCCGCCTCCATGCGGAGGTTGATCTCCTTTTCCAGGTCACTGTTCTTGGTCAACAGTTCCTGGTTGATCTGGCTGAGCTGTTGCTCATGTTCTCCGATTTGACGGAGGGTTCTGAGGGTGATTCTGGTTACCACCAGGACGAAGAGACCTCCGCCAAAAAAGATGGCCGAGATCAGGAGTTCTATGGGAAAGAGAAATTGCTCGACCTGGATGAACAGGAAGAGCAGGTAGCCTACCAGAAAAAAGGCCATCAGGCCGGTGAGAAGACGCCATTGAGGGCGAATCTCCGGCGGAATGTTTCGTCCGGCCCGCAGGTGGAGGACCAAGGAGGCGCCGAGAAAAAGGGTGCCTGTAAAGATTCCGGTGGTGGTCAGGAATTGGGGCGGATGCATCCGGAGGTCCTTGGCTGTTGTATGGGATTACCGCATGATGCTGCTCTATCGCGGGGCCTGTTGATCGGTGATCGGGCCTCGATAGTCATTCTTTAACCGGCATCGGAAGTGGTGTCAACGACTCCTCAGTTTTCCGTCTCCTTAATACCCTTTTTTGAATTGGGTTCCCGAGCATTGGGGACAGGGTGGAATGTGGCCTGATTTTTTTAGATGGATAGTCTTTCCGCATTGCTTACAGGTCAAGCTGCCAGCAGTGGTGATTTCTCCGGTTCGGCAAGATAGTGCCTGGTCTGTTTTTGCAGCCAAACCCAGGAATGCATCCCCGGCCAGGTGCAGGAGGGAAGAGAGTGATGAAAGGGCTCCGGCTCCAAGGCGGGATGGCTCCAGTTTTTCCTTGGCCTCTTCCCCCAGATCACGGCTGTAGGTTGCAAGACGGTTCATATCCTTGAGGAGGTATTCTTTCAGAGCTTTGCCTTTTTCAGCTGAGAAGGTACCAGCTTCGGTGAGTTGTTTGCGGGCGGTTTCCACAGCAGATTCCAGGGCCTCGCTGGTTTTGTCGCGGCCGGCGGCAAAGAGTTCCCGAGCCCGCTCGGCCAGTTGGTCATAAAGGTTGGACTGTTCTTCATGGGAGTCTTTTTTCTGTTGATCGTGTCCCATCTCTTGTTGATCCGTCATGGTGTACCTCCGTCCGGTTAACCGGGATTCAGGTTTCTCTTTCATAAATGGTCTCTCTCTTCTTGTATCATGGGGCAACTCTTTGAAAAAAGGAAAAAATGAAAAATCGTCTTCGGTTTGCTATGCAATAAAGCTTTTCAATCCACCACGAATCAAACCAATACGCCCTGGAAGACGGATGGATTTTTTTATGAAGAGGGAGGGGCTGGCCCCTGAGCTGAGAAATTTCACTCGAATAAATAAGAAGTTGATCTCAAAAGAGCCAAAGTTTGACAAAGCCTAACGTCCTGTGGGAAAATAATTCGTACAGTTTTTCGACTGCTCCTTTTTCCTGGTGGGCCATGGGTAAGCAAGTTCAAGAATACTTTAAATTTCAGTCTCTTCTCTTTGGGGTGAGGGCGGTGTGGGTTCCGTTCCGGATTATTCTGGTCCTCCTGTTTTTAGGAGGATCGGTTTGGGCCGCTGACGTTTCTCTGCAGCTTGATATCGCTGATCGGGCCTGGCTCAATGGGCATCCCTCCATTCGCCTGGCCCCGGACCCCGAATTTGCGCCCATTGAATTATTTGACCGTAATGGCCGTTACCAGGGGGTTGCGGCGGATATGATTCAACTCCTGGAAAAAAAACTGGGATTCTCCTTCACCATCGTCAAATGTCGGAATTGGGATGAGGTGATGGAGAAATTTAGAAATCATGAAGTTGATGCCTTAGGCGCCATCGTTTCCACTCCCCATCGGCGGACCTTCATGCGGATCAGCGAACCGCTGCTGAAGGTGCCGGGTGCCATCATGGTTCGCAATATTGTGGATACCTCGCTGTCTTTTGCGGATCTGACCGGTCTCAAGGTTGCCGTGGTCTCCAATTACACGGCCCATGATATCATGACCCGTGCCTATCCCGATATTCTTCTTGAGGTCGTCCCTAATACCACAACGGGGCTGTCCATGGTCTCATTCGGAACGGTGGACGCCTTTGTCGAAAATCTGGCCACCGCCACCTATTATCTCCAGGAATCCGCCATCTCCAACGTCCGTCCCGCCGGTGACACCCCATTTAACTACCAGTGGGGGATCGGCATTCGAGCGGATTGGCCGGAACTGGAAAAAATCATCAATCAGGGAATTGCCTCCATTTCCCAGACTGAAAGACAGCAGATCCTTAATCGATGGATTCCTGTCCGAAAACCGTGGCAGCTCAATCGGATGCAGATTCTGGCCATTTTGGTTGCCTTTGCTTTATTCGGTGTCGGGGCGATTCTGCTCTGGAGCCTTTCCCTGCGGCGGACGGTGCTGAAACGGACCACGGCCCTGAACCATAAAATTGAGGATCATCAGCAGGCCGAGGAAGAGATTCGTCTGTTGAATGTCAACCTGGAGCAACGGGTTAAAGAGCGGACGGGAGAACTTGAAGAGGAAATAGTCGTCCGGAGCAAGGCAGAAGAGGATTTAATGAAAAGCCGTGAGGAGCTCCAAGGTTTAATGGAACAGCTCAAGGAATCCGAACGTAAATACCGTAATCTCTTCGAGACGGCCGGCGACGGTATTTTTCTTATGGATAAAGACGTGTTCGTTGATTGTAATGCCAAATCCCTGGAAATGTTCGGTTGCAGTCGGGAACAGCTCATCCATCAGACCCCCCTGCGGTTTTCTCCGTTCAGCCAGCCGGATGGAAAGACCTCAGAATTAAAGGTCAGAGAAAAAATTGAGGCGGCCCTCCATGGAGAGACCCAGTTTTTTGAATGGCTTTACCAGACCTATGATGGGAAGCCTTTTTTTGCCGAAGTCAGCTTGAATGCCATTGCCGTGGGAGAAACGGATTTGCTGCAGGCCATTGTCCGGGATATCACCCAACGCAAGGAACTGGAAAAGGACTTGCGTCAGGCGCAGAAAATGGAGTCCATCGGGACCCTGGCGGGGGGGATCGCCCATGATTTCAATAATATTCTCACCGCGATCCTGGGGTATGCGGAAATGGCGGTTTTCGATTCCGGTAAACCTGAGCTGTTAAAAGCCGATCTGGCGGAAATCATTCATAGTGGCCACCGGGCCGGGGAACTGGTCAAACAGATCCTCACCTTCAGCCGGAAAGGGGAGCAGGAGCTGCAGCCCCTGCAACTTCAATTAATCGTCAAAGAGGCGTTGAAACTTCTCCGCTCCTCACTACCGACCACCCTGAGTATCCGGCAGCAGATCGATCCAGACTGTGATCAGGTCCTGGCCGACCCCAGTCAGGTCCATCAAGTTGTCATGAATCTTTGTACCAATGCCTATCACGCCATGGGCGATGGCAGTGGAGAGCTTGAGGTAACCCTTCGGACCGTCGAATCGGCTGCAGCCGAGCTTCCTGCTGAACTGGCTCTGGGGCCTGGGCGGTACGTTATTCTTGAAGTATGTGATACCGGATGCGGGATGACTGAAGAGGTTCGGGAAAGAATTTTTGAACCGTATTTCACCACCAAGGAGAAGGGAGAGGGCACCGGGCTCGGGCTTGCTGTGGTTCACGGCATTTTGCAGAGTCTGGGAGGGGTCATTACGGTCGAGTCGGAACCGGGGAAGGGGGCAACGTTTCGGATATTCTTTCCCGTGGTTCCTTCCCCTGAACTGGTAATGAAAAAGCGGGGCGAGATCAGCACTCATCCCCAGGGCAGTGAACGGATTCTATTGGTTGACGATGAGCCGGTAATCGTTAAACTGCTGGGGAGAGGCCTGAAATCCTTGGGGTATCAGCCCTCAAGTTTTACAGTAAGTTCGGAGGCACTGGCTGCCTTTGAACAGAATCCCGAGCAGTTTGATCTGGTGATCACCGATATGACCATGCCGGGAATGACCGGGGAGGAACTGGCGCGACGGATCCTCGCCATCCGTCCCGAGGTGCCGGTGATTCTCTGTACCGGCTTCAATCAGCAGATGGATGCGGCCAAGGCTGAACAGGCCGGAATCAGTCGGTTTCTCCAAAAGCCGGTTAATCTCAGTGAGCTTTTTGGGGTGGTCCGAGAAGTCCTTGATTCCCGGCCAAAAAAGAAAGCAGAGGGTGTTTAATCGGCAAGGCTCTTCACCTCCCCTGACTTTTGTTCCCAGGTTGTTATCTCGCCTAGTTCGGCAATTCGGCTCAATAGTGCGATGTATTCCGATCCATTTCAGTCCACCCCCACCAGCACGGGGAACCCATCGTCAAGGGGGAGCTGCATGGTGGTTGCCCACTCCGGCTGGTACTGTTCGGGCAGGATGAGGTCCAGGACACCACCGTTTTGGTCTGGTGCGAAAACCAACCGAACGGCGCATAGTCGCATGGGGCCTTTGCTGGATTCACCATACCGGGGGTCGCCAAGAATGGGCGTGCCGTGCCCAGCCAGATGCCGGCGGATCTGGTGGAGCCGGCCGGTTTCCGGACTTGCCAGAACCAGGCTCTCGTTTCGTTCCAGATCATACCTCAAACCAAGGCAGCGGGTAACTGCTGGTTTGCCGTCCAGGTCTCCATCAAGGAGCAGCTCCTCATCTTTTGCGATCCTGCCCTGAATTCCGGCAAGATAGGTTTTAGCAACCTGGCGTTCAGCGAACCGCCGCCCGAGTTTCCCGGCGGTTTTGGGATCGTGGGCCACCAGGACCAGGCCCGACACCTCCCGATCCAGCCGGTGTACCGGATAGACCTTGCGTTTTTGCTCAAAATGGAGTTCCACCTGGCGGAGCAGGGAGCAGAAATCACCGAAGTCGGTCCCCTGGGCCAATAAGCCGATGGGTTTGAACCAGATGGAAAAAGAACGCTCATCTCTAATGCACGTCGGGACAGGAACCGGGGCGGTCAAGATTTTCTCATCATAGTAGAGATGCAGGGTATCACCCGGCCAGACCTCGGTGGTGGCCCGGCGTAGCCTCCGGGTACGACCTCGACCCGGATTCAGCCGGACCGCTCCTTTGATCATGGCATCCTTCAGACGCGCCCTGGGGAGATTACTGGCTTCGGCCAGCAGGTCTACCGCTCGGCTTTTCCGGGTTACCGGGAGATGCAGCTCGATACTCTTCCTTTCAGGATTCATTTTTCTCCGGGTAAAACAGGGAATAGACCACCGGGATCAGCACCAGGGTGATCAGGGTGGAGCCGGTGAGGCCACCGACCACCGCCCGGGCCAACGGCGCCTGGGCATCGGCGCCTTCCCCGATGCCAAAGGCCAGCGGTAAGAGGGCAAGAATGGTGGTCAGGGTGGTCATCAGGATCGGGCGCAGGCGGCGACGACCGGCCTCGATCAGCGAATCGTGGACACTGCGACCGAGTTCAACGAGTTGACCGGTTTGATCCACCAGCAGGATGGCGTTATTGACCACAATTCCCCCCAGCATAATACAGCCGATAGAGGACTGGAGATTCATGGTGGTCCTGGTCAAAAACAGGATGAGGAGCACCCCGACCGCCGCCAGGGGAACCGAAATCATGACCACCACCGGGCTTTTTAAGGATTCATACTGGCAGGCCAAGACCATATACACCAGGACCAGGGCCAGGATGAACGAGACCATTAATTCACCGAAGGCCTCCTGCTGCTCCTCGAAACTGCCCGCCACCTGAAAACTGTAGCCCTCCGGGCGGGGAATCAGGGCCAACCGGGCCTGAACGTCCTTGGCAACCGAGCCGAGATCACGGTCAGCGATGTTGGCCTGGATCCGGACCAATCGTTGCTGATCCTTGCGGTTGATAACGATGGGGCCCTTGGTCGCCTGACTGGCCACCAGGTTGCGCAGGGCCACCTGTTCGCCCCCGGCCGTGGTCAGGGTCAGGTTGAGGATCTCATCCAGTGAGCGTTTCTCCGCATCTTTAAGCTGGACCAGAATCCGGTAGGAATTGCCCTGGGCGCGGAACTCTCCGGCCTTAGTCCCGGCCACCGCCGTTTCCAGAACCTCGGTGACATCGCGTACGGAAAGTCCGAGGTCGGCGATTTTATCGCGATCAATCTGGATTTCCTGCTGTGGAGTGCCTGTATCGGTATCGGTATCGAGATCGGTGATCCCGGGGATATCGGCAATGGCACGACCGGCGCGGACCGCCAGGGCGTCTAAGGTGGCGAGATCGAACCCGCGGATTTCAATGGTCAACCCCTGGTCGCCGCCCAGCAGCCGTTCCAGCAGAAATTGACCCTGGGGCGCTCGGGTCGTGACCTTCATGCCGGGAATTATCCCGGTCAGGCGTCGTCTGAGGTCGGCGGCAATCTCCAGATTGGAGCGCTCGCGATTGGCGGAGGGGACCAGCGACAGGTTGATCTGCCCCTGGGTGGCCGCCGATGCATGTGAAGAGCCGATACTGACCACCGACGAGATCATCTCCGGCACTGCCGTGGTGATGATTCCCTCCATAACCTGGGTTTGGCGATCAACCAGCTCCAGCAGACTGCCGACCTCCATGGCGCCGGTGACCCGGACCTCGCCCTCATCGCTGGGGGGGAGAAATTCGGTCCCGATGAACGGTACGAGCAGCAGGGATAAACCGAGGATGGCCAGGGAGGCAATCACGGTTATCAGCCGGTGGGCCAAGGCCCGACGGAGCAGATCGCGGTAACTGTTTTCGAGCCCGGTGTAAAGTCGTTCGGCCCAGGCGGCGGGGCGCTCTCTCCATGAGGCTTTCCGTTGTTCCCGGGGCCGGGAGGATTGCAGCAGTTTGGAGGCGAGCATCGGCACCAGGCTGAAGGAGACCAGCAGGGAGCAGATCAGCGAGAACATGATGACGTAGGCCAGTTCCCGGAAGAGGATCCCGGAGACGCCGCGGACAAAGATCAGGGGGAGAAAGATCACCAGGGTGGTGATGGTGGAGGCGACGATGGCAGGGCCAACCTCCAGGGTTCCGGTCACCGAGGCCTCAGCCGGGAGTTCCTGGTTTTCGGTGCGGCGACGGAAGATATTTTCCAGCACAACGATGGAGCTGTCCACCATCATGCCGACCCCCAGGGCCAGACCGCCAAGGGTCATCAGGTTGAGGGTGAAGCCGCAGAAGTAGATCAGGGCGAAGGTGGCGATCACCGAAATGGGAATGGCCAGGGAGATGACCAGGGTGCTACGGATGTTACGGAGGAAGAAGAGCAGGACGATAATGGCCAGCCCACCGCCATACATGACCGACTGGGCAACGTTGGTGATGGAGCGTTCGATGAAGTTGCCCTGGTTGGTAACCGGGACGATTTTTATCTGGGGGAAGGCCGCATTGGAGGCCTCAATCTCGGCCAGGACTCGTTTGGAAACTTCCACCGTATTGGCGTCGGCCTGCTTACGGATGGCAACCCGGAGGCCGCGCTCGCCGTTGACCCGGACAATGCGGCGCAATTTTTCGTAGGTGTCTTTGACCTCGGCGATCTGTCCCAGTTGGACCGTCGAGCCGTCCTTCCCATAGATCACGGTGGAACGGATCTGGTCCAGATTGATAAATTCGGCCGGCGCCCGCAGGGTCACCTGGTAGCTGCCCTGCTCGATCTTACCCGTTGGCAGGTCCAGGTTGGCATCACGAATCGCCGAGATGATTCGATCAAGCGGCAGGCCCAGAGCGTTGATCCGGTCGGGATCCAGTTCGATCCTGACCTCCCGGTTGAAGCCGCCCCAGAGATCAACCTGGGCCACCCCGGGAATATGAGCGAAGCGGTAGCGGATCTGATCTTCGATCAACTGGGTCATTTCGATCGGATCAAGTTCGCTGGAGATGCCCAGCATAACCACGGGAAAGCTGTCGATATCAAATTTGGCCACCCGGGGGCGGACCACGTCATCTGGTAGTTCGTTGATTTCGTTTTCCAGGGTGGCCAGGACATCGAGGCCAGCGGTGTCGATATCGGTGCCCCAGGCAAAACTGACCCGGATTGTGCTGTTGCCCTCGGACGAGGTTGAGGTCATCTCCTCAACCCCCGGGACGGTGGCCACGATCTCTTCGATGATCCGGGTGACCAACCGTTCCATGACCTCCGGGCTGGCCCCTCCATATTGGGTCCGGATAGTCAGGGTCGGCAGTTCAATGGTGGGTAACAGGTCAATGCGCAGGCGGCTTAAGGAGACCCCGCCGAGGATGATGATAATCAGGGTCACCATGGTGGTGAAGATGGGGCGGCGGACGCTGAACCGAGGCAGATTCATTTGCTGCCTTCCCCGGGAATGGTAATGGAAGAACCATGATCAATCAGTTGTTGTCCGAGAATGACCACCAGACCCAGCCTTTCTTCTCCCAGGAGCTGAACTCGCCCGTCCTGGCGGATGCCGATCCGGACTGGTTGCCATCGAACCGTTCGCTCGGTTTCATTGACCATAAAAACGCCGTCTTGATCGTTACGAACGGTGAGGGCCTGTTCCGGAACAATGGTTGCCTGCTCCTGGCGATCAAGGACCACGGTGGCCCGGATGAACATCCCCGGTTTGAGCCGTAATTCCGGGTTGGCGATGGTCAGTTCGACCCTGGCCTGGCGGGTGGCCTGGCGGAAGACCGGGGCAATCCGCTCGATATGGCCGGTAAATATTTCCCCAGGATAGGCATCGGTGGTCAAGGAGGCCTTCTGGCCATTCTGCAGGTGGGCATAATCCTTTTCGGTAACGAAGATGACCCCGGTAATGGGGTCCAGTTCAATGATGCGTAGGAGCTCGGCGTTGGCGGAGACGGTCTGGCCTTCATCGACAAACCGTTCGGCCACCACCCGGGAGTCGCTCCCCCCGCTCCAGTCGGCCTTGATTCGGGTATAGCCGAGATGGATTTTAGCTGTCTCCAGAGCGGCCTCAGCGCGGGTCACCTGGGCGCGGGTTACCTCCAGCCGGGCCTTTTTGGCAGATCTGGCGGCAGCTGTTTCATCAAATCTGGAGTCGGAGGTTACCCCACTTTGACGGAGGGTACTGACCCGTTGGAATTCGCGTTCAGCAATCTCCAAGGCACTTTCTGCCTCGGCCAGATTGGCCGCGGCCACCGCCAGATCGGCCTTGGCCTGGTTGACGTTCTGGATATACTCGTCGTCATCCAGTTCGGCCACCGGTTGGCCCCGGTGGATGGTATCGGCCAGATGGACGTGGAGGCGTTCGAGATGACCGCTGACCTTGGGGGCGACGATGAACTCAGCTCGTGCCTCCAGGGCACCGCTGAAGATCCGCCGCAATTCGATGGGGCCCGATACGATGGGGGCCACTTCAACCGGGGCGGGCCGGGAGGTCCGTCCCGGTCCGGATGCTTTCTGGGTCTTGGGTAATCGGTTAAAAACAGCCCAGCCCAGGAGGGCCACAGCGAACAGAACAAGAACGAGGAAGACTTTTCTTTTACCGTTTGGTTGCATGGTTGATGATCCCAGGGGATTTGAATTTACGATCTGATTTATATCACCATCAATATACCTGAATATCTGTATCCCAACGATATTTTTGTCAATGAAGGGTTGTGGTAATTGTAACAAAAACGGGGAGACGGGGGATGGTTCATTGCAGGCATCGGCTGACGGTCCCGGTCGATGTCGTCGTTGTCCGGAATCGTATTATAATTTGAAACAGAATGGTTTTTCTGTAAGATAAAGGTATCCACTTCCTAAAACCGAATGAAGTATGATTAATTGCAAAGTCAGGAGGGACAAAATGAAAAATCTTAAAAATATCTTCATCGTCGGGACCCTGTTGATTGCCAGCGGCATACTTGGCTTAATCGTCTCCTGCGGAGGAGGGGGGGGAGGAGGGTCCTCTGCCCAGACTGCGGTTACCGAGTTGATCAGTGCCCTGTTGGGTGGGACCGTGGCCACCTCCGATCAGGGATTGGTCATGGAGGTGCCACCCAACGCCATTACGCAGGATACCTCCATTACGGTAACTCCGCTTAGTGAGCCGGAACGGGCCGTCTATCGGCTGGAACCTGACGGGCTGGTGTTTAATCCCCCGGCCGATCTGACCCTTAATGTCAATCAGGAGAATCTCAGTCGTTTACTGGGGGCAGATGGCCAGGAAATGGATCTCCAGAACACCGTTTCAAATGTTCTGGTGTCCCTGGAAAGCTCCGATGGGACCGTGGAAGTGATCGACAACGTCACGGTCCAGGGGAATAGTGACGGAACTACCGCGCTGGTGATCGATGCCGACCTTGCCCATTTTTCTACCTTGCGGGTATCTTCACCGGACAATGTCATCGTCCTCTCCGCCAGTTATGAACCGACCCAGGATGTGGGTGCCCAGTTTGGAGTTGAGGCGCGGTTGGCCCATGGCAGGGGTGCCGACGACGGGTTCTTCGATATTCGCAAATCAACCCTGGAGGATATTAACAGTGCCACGAGCGGGAAGGTCCTGCAGGACAGCAACCTGAACAGTCAGCTTGATACCTTGATTGGTCCCGGCAAGGTGGTAGTCGATGTTATGGGAGGGGTGGCTGCATTCGATTCGGTCAATCTGAATTACCGGTGTGACAGTACTCCAGGGACCGGGGCGATTTCATTGAATTTCAGGACACAACACGAGGGGGTTTTTTCGCTTATCGGTCCGACCGGTGATATTCGCTATAGCGAGAATCTGGTCATCAATCTACCGGTGACCTGTGTTGCTCAATCCACCACCACCACTGATCCCTCTACCACCACGACCGAGCAGTCAACCACCACCACTCCGGCCCCAACGACCACCACCACATCCACAACCACCACCCCGGCTCCGACGACCACCACCACGGCCACCACTACGACCACGACCCGAAGCCAAGCGGCTGTGTCGGGGGTTTCCACCGGTTACATCCATTACTCTGGTTTCAGTGAGCTCTGTTTTGCCCTGACCTTCCAGAATGCTATGGCCGGTTCGATTCTGACCGTGGGTTATACCCAGACCGGCATGTCTACCCACTTTATAACTGCCACTCTGGATGCCACCCTTAAGGCGGCCCTTGCTGCAACCATTTACCAGTATGGTCTTTATGACTGGTCAATCTTGTCTTTAACCTATAACGGTGTCCCCTATACCGTGACCGGTACCACTTCAGGGAGCATCAATGTCGGGGCTGTTCCCCAGCCCTGTCAATAGACTGGGGCTGTTATCGGTTTGCCATGGAAAAGGGGCATGAACTTTTGTTTCTGCCCCTTTTATTTTGGGGATTCATCAGAGAGGGAAGAAGAGGGTCTGTTGGTAGGGATGGATTCCGGGTTGTCGTTCCGGACGGAAGCAGACCACTCCGGAGCGCCCCTGGTGTTCTATACTGGTGAAGGACAGGGACTCAGCTGAGAATTCGGCAAAAAGGCCCTGTTTGAAAAATTCATCCCGGTTGCGATGGTCAAACAACGGGGGAAGATTCTGGCCCAGGATGCGTTTCATTCGTTGGCGGGTTGTGGCAAAGTCGCGGGGAGGCAGGTGGTTCGGCAGAAAGCGATGACCATAATGAAGCCAATCAAAGGCCAGGAACTCGTGGATCAGTTCGGTATCCGCCCTGAGACCGGCATGGTTGACCAGCATCCGATTCAACAGCTCCTGGGTTGGGGACTGGCTGAAAAAGTCGTGGTGGAGGCAGACGGCCAGCAACCCTTCGAAAAAGAGATCCGCGGGTTCCTGCTGTTCCCGCAGATAGTGGAACAGGGTTGGGAAATAGCGGTTGTTATGGAAGGCCTCGATGGTCTCGCCCAGCCAGAAAAGTTGGGCGATGGTTACCGGGGTGAGTCGATCGGTGGCGAGGATCTCATAGGGGGGCCGTTGGCAAGATGATAGGCCCTGGGTGGTGTGGATCGGGGTATCCGGCAGGACCTTCAGGAGGCCCATCTGGATATGGTGAGGTGCCATGGCAAAAACCTCGTTGATCGCCTGCCGGAAAGAGGTTTCGGTCTCCCGGGGCAGGCCCAGGATCAGGTCGGCGTGGAGGTGGATGGTGTCCAGGGCGGCTAAGCGGCGGATGTTTTCCCCCACCTTGGCAAGATCCATCACCCGGTTGACCGCCTTCAGGGTCTCCTGGTTGGTGGATTGGATGCCCAGCTCAAATTGAAAGTGGCCCGGTGGCAGGGTGGCCAGAAAGGTAAACATCTCTTCGGTGAACAGGTCCGGCGCCATTTCAAAATGAAAGAGGGTTTCTCCCCCGGTCTCGGCCAGGAACCGCCAGATGGCCAGGGTCCGCTCCGGATCGGCATTGAAGGTTCGATCAACGAATTTGATGAGTCTGGGGCCATGGGCCAGAATTCGGGTCAGTTCCGCTTTGACCTGGTCCAGTTCCTTGCGCCGGACTCCTCTGGAGATTGACGACAAGCAGTAGCTACAGGCAAAGGGACAGCCCCGGGTGGACTCGTAGTAAATGTGGCGTTTGGCCAGATCACTGAGAAGATCACTATCGTGATATGGCGAAGGAAAGTCGGTTGCCGGACGGCATTGGTAGATCCTTTTCGGAGAGAGGTGCTTGAGGTCGTGATAGAAATCCGGCTCGATTCCTTCAATTTCGCCCAAGACAAAGGTGCAGGTCTCCGGGAGTGGCAGCCGGCTCAAAACCCCGGCCTGGGGACCGCCGATCACCAGCCTGGTCTCAGGCAGGATCAAGGGAAGGTCGGTCAGCAGTCGTTCCAGAAGAGCACTGTTCCAGATATAGCTGGAAAAAAAGAGCAGGCGGGGTTGGTCTCGGCAGATCTTCTGCAGGGTAGCATAATAGGGATCGTTGATGGTGAATTGGTTGAGTTCCATCTCGAACCCCGGCAGATGGCGGTGGAGTTCCTCCCGCAGGTAATAGAGGGCGAGGCAGGAGTGGATATAGCGGCCATTAAAGGCAATGAGTTTGGCGTCCATGCCCGGTATCATACCGGCCTCGACCGGTTTTGACAATGACGGTCGGCACGCACCTTGACAGAGATCTGATCTCCGATTATTCATCCCTGAACGGTTTGGCTGGGGACGGTCCCTCAATCTTTTAACGAAGGATTTTCATGAATATCTACGGCATCATTATCCTGGTTGCCCTGCTGGGTAATTTTTTGTTGGAGTTTTTCGCTAATCGGCTCAATCTCAAGGCCCTGGATCCCCAAGTGCCGGAAGAGTTTTCCGGTCTGTACGATCAGGAGAAGTATGCCCGTTCCCAGGAGTACACCCGGGTTCGGACCCGGTTCGGCAATCTTGCGGCAACCTTTGATCTTTTGCTGCTGCTGGTTTTCTGGCAGGTCGGTGGCTTTCCCCATCTTGATGGAATGGTGCGGGGCTGGGGCTTCGGGATAGTGGTCACCGGCCTGATTTTCACCGGACTCCTCATTCTGGCCAAGGGGGTGCTGTCCTTGCCGCTCAAAATTTATTCCACCTTTGTCATCGAGGCGCGGTTCGGGTTTAATCGGACCACGCCGGCGACCTTTGTCCTCGATATGGTCAAGGGGATAGTGCTGGGAGTGCTGCTGGGCGGGCCGTTGCTCGCGGTTATTCTGGCCATCTTCCAGTATGGTGGTCCTCTGGCCTGGCTTTATTGTTGGCTGGCGGTGACCGTTTTCACCCTGGTGGTCCAGTTTATTGCCCCCACCTGGATCATGCCGCTCTTCAATAAATTCACCCCGCTTGGGGATGGTGAGTTGCGGGAGGCTATTTTCAAATTTGCCCGTTCGGTGGGCTTTCCCCTGGACAACGTCTTCGTTATGGACGGGTCAAAGCGATCCAGCAAGTCAAACGCCTTCTTCACCGGTTTTGGTAAACATAAGCGGATCGCCCTGTTCGACACCCTGATCGAAGGCCACCCGGTGGCGGAGCTGGTTGCCATTCTGGCCCATGAGATCGGCCATTATCAGAAAAAACATATTCTGCAGGGACTTATGATCAGCATCCTTCATACCGGGGTGATGCTCTTCCTCCTCTCCCTCTTTGTCAGCAAACCGGGGTTATTCGATGCCTTTCAGCTGGCCCAACCCTCGGTTTACTGCGGGCTGATCTTTTTCGGGTTGCTCTTTACCCCCATGGAGATGGTGCTGGGACCGTTGATGAATCTGCTTTCCCGGCATAATGAGTTCGAGGCCGACCGTTTTGCCGTGGACAAGACCGGTGATTCGGGGGCGATGATCCTGGCCCTGAAAAAATTGTCGGTGCATAATCTATCAAACTTGACGCCGCATCCCTTTTATGTCTTTTTGCATTATTCTCACCCGCCTCTGTTGGCGCGGATTCATACCATGCAAGGAGGAAGCAATGACTGAAATACCCGACGGAGCCATTCTTCAACGCGATAAAAAAACCGTGGCCATCGTGCCCCGCATCCCGGTTGGGCTTCTCACCCCGGAGACCTTGGAGGGCTTGGCCAAGGTGATCCGGGAATATAAGATCCCCATCACCAAGATCACTTCGGGCCAGCGACTTGCCCTGGTCGGGATCAAACCCGAGGATGTGGAGGCGATCTGGGCGTCCCTTGGCACCGGCGTCGGCCGGGCCACCGAGCTTTGCCTCCATTACGTTCAGGCCTGTCCGGGGAATGCGGTGTGCAAGTTTGGGACCCAGGATTCCCTTGGCTTGGGCCGTGATCTGGAAAAGATGCTCATTAGCGTCGAGACCCCGGCCAAGATGAAGATCGGGGTGTCCGGCTGTTCCATGTGCTGTGCCGAGAGTTATCTCCGGGATATCGGTCTGATCGGCAAGAAAAATGGCTGGCTGGTCACCTTCGGCGGTAATGGTGGCGCCCATCCTCGGGTGGCTGACGAAATCGCCGCTGATCTCTCTCTGGCCCAGGCCGTTGATCTGGTCAAGAAGTTGGTGAACTGTTATCGAAAGCACGGCAAAAAGCGGGAAAGGACCGCCCGGTTTGTGGAGCGGGTGGGGATTGATGATATTCGGCAGGAGGTTCTGGCGTAAGGAATCACGGGGGGAGCGTGGGTTGAGCGGGTATGAACTTGTTTCTGGTTGTGAATCGGGCTATTCATCCAAAAGGGAGGCAGATCTGTTCCCCGCCGGAGGAAGGAAGGCATCGGCAACTCCAACGTTCGCGACTCCGTTTTGCCGATTATACGGGGAAGGATCTGCCCGTCCTGGGAGAGTCTCTCTATAGGACAATATAAGAAGGGTGTCGGGTTCCCGTCGGTCTAAAAGTGACCTGTTCCTCCAGATCTCCAAAATAAAGCCCGCCGAATTGGTTACTGCACTCCGGGCAACCTCTCAACCAGAGGATATGGTGGCGGTAGCGGTTTTTCGCTAATTCCCGGGCAACCCAGCGGTTTTCACCGCATTCGAAGCAGTAGAGCAGGGTCCATTCATCGCCGGTCAGAGCCTCGGCACATTCGACGCAGATCGGGATTACCAGCTCCCGGGCCGTAACTTCCAGGTCATTCTCCTCTTCGTAACCCACCGGCAGGACAATAAAGTTCTCCGCCGGATAATCGTTATTCCGGGTCCCGGGTCCGTGGTTCAATTCGCAATGTGCCGTGGTCAATTCAGCCAGTAATCGAAGTCGGTCGCATTCGTCCATAGTGTTTCCCCTTTTATGTATGAATGGCGTAAGGACAGAAACGGCTGAATACGCGGAACCTCAAGCAGTTTCGGATTCAATTCCGTGCTCTGCCGACCTGCTGCTGCATGGTTCTTATCCTCCGTGGTGCGGTTTGTTGAACAAATCGCCTTCATAAGATATATCGGCAGAAAATGTTGGGCGCTTAAATAAAAACCCCAAATGTTTCAAGTGGTTATCGATTAAAAAAGAGTTGACTTGGCAGGAATGCAAACCGTTGTGGAAAGACAAGGAGGTTCGAGGCATAATCTTTGAGATAAAAAAAATGAGAACCCAACGGGAGATGATGTGGAGCAGGTTTTTTTTTGATTAAGGGTGCGGGATAAGAAAAACAAAGAAGAGATGGGTAAAAGGCTGGAGGCACCGCAGGTTTGTGCGTTTGAGTCGGTCCGCTAGAGTCTTCTCTGCGGGTCGACTCAAACGTGCAAAGATGTGGTGTCTCCGGCCTTTTACCGGTAATCGAGGCAGGAGCGGATTGCAGACGCCAGACCGTCTCTGCTGACCGGCTTCATCAGATATTTTCTGATCCCCAGCGCTCTGGTCTTTTGCTCATTGAGTTGATCACTGTAGCCGGTGCAGATAATGATGGGGATATCAGGCCGGATTTCCAGTAGTTTTTCAGTAAGCTGTACTCCGGTCATGTGGGGCATAGTCATATCGGTGATGACCAGATCAAAGAGTGAAGGTTGTTCTCGAAACACCTTGAGGGCATCGATACTTGAGGCACAGGTGGTAACCGAGTAGCCCAGGCCGAGAAGAATCTGCCGTTGCAGGTCCAGAATAGTCCCTTCGTCATCCACCAGCAGGATACATTCGGTGCCGGTGGTTGGTTGCCGCTCCATAATACTCTCCACCCTTGCCTTTTCCTCCCCGGGCTCAATAATCGGCAGATAGATATGAAAGGTAGTTCCGCGGTCGGGCATACTGGTAACGGTGATATACCCCTTCACCTTTTGCCTTGGTGGTGAAATACGGTTCAAAGATCCTTTCCTGAAGTTCGAGGGGGATGCCGGAACCGGTGTCTCTTGCCGTCAAAGGGGTCATCAATGACCTCTACGGCCCTTCGGTCCCCAGAGACATCAGCCCGGAAGATTTTTCGGCCCATGGGGTAGTAAAGGATAGTATTGGTCCCGCCGATTGCTTCTGCGGTGATTCCCAGCAATGTTTTGATGGTCTCTTCCAGGCCGGAGGCGGCACTGATCCGGTTCATCAGCTGGATGACCAGTTGCAGGTATGACTTGTCCATGGCCAGCTTTCTGACCCTTTCTTCGGGGGCTTGGGGGGCTGGTTCATTGTGACGGGGTTGGTCGGTCATGACATCTTCTGTTTTTTCAGGGTGATGTACTCCCCGCGGCGGGCCCAATCCTCCAGCAGATAAAAGGCACCACTGGCCAGCTTGGCCGAGAAGCGGTCATGGCCCAGGAGGGTATCGATGCAGCTCTGGTCTGGGGTCGGGACGGTCCCGGCATTATTGTGGATTCTCTCCATCAAGGGGTGATACCTGTCGTAAAAGACGACATAGGGGCGGTTGTGGTATTTGCTCAGGGCTCCGGTCAGTTGGTTGGTCAATTTTTTTAAGTTGAGGTGCAGGATGGAATTGAGGAAAAAGGGAGCCACCTGCCCGCATTCCATATGGAGTCTGGTCCGTTTTTGGTCTGTTCTCGTACGCATACCCCATGATGCAGGTTGGATGTTGGGGTTGTCAATATTTGCTGAATTTTTTAGGGGGCGAAGGGGCCAGGCGGTTAACAATGGGTAAAAGATGTGCCGCTGATGACCCCTTGGGTTGGGTATTTAATCACAGACTCCTGGTCTCTTTAGATCAGTTGATTCTGGTCAAGGTCCGGCCGGTGGCAGTTGAAGTCTGGTGCTCCTCGAAGCTTTCTGCGATGATGTGGTCTGTTGTTGAACGCCAATCAATCTGCCCAGTTCCTCGATCATCTGATTGAGGGTGATGGCCTCATCCATGATATTGTTTGCATTGACTTCAAATTGATCTGATTCAGCGGCATTTTGCTGAATGAGTTTGTCCTGCTGGGAAACGGCCTGACTGATCTGGGTAATTCCTTTGGCTTGTTCGCTGGAGGCTACGCTGATTTCTCCCACCAGGGTTGCTACCTGGGTGACGATATCGGCGAGGTCATTGAAGGTTTGATTGGTATCGCGGACCATGGCAACCCCTTCCTGAACTGCTTTGGCTGTGCCGCCGATCAGCTCCTCCGAACTTTTGGCGGCCTCGGCGGCCCGCATGGCAAGATTTCTTACCTCATCGGCAACCACTGCAAAACCGGCGCCTGCTTCTCCCGCCCGGGCCGCTTCCACCGCGGCGTTGAGTGCCAGCAGATTGGTTTGGAATGAGATGTCATCAATGGTTCTGTTGATTTTGGAGGTCTCTTCGCTGACCCTGACGATACTTGCCATCTTCTGGGAGAGTTGCTCCATGGCGTGAGCCGCCGCCTGGACAGTGTTGCTGGCCTTGGTCATTAAAAGGTTGGCCGATTTGGCGTTGTCGGCATTTTGGTTGGTCATGGCCGACGTTTCTTCAAGGGAGGCGGAGGTCTCCTCCAGAGATGCCGCCTGGTCCCGGGTGGCATCGGCAATCAAGCGGCCAGCCTCGGAGATCGATCTGGAAGCTCCGGTGACCAGGTCCGAGGACGTGCTTAGTCCGTTAACGGTATTGCCGATGGGGGTTACGACCCACCTCTTCAGGAAGAAGATTAATATCCCGGCCGTCACCAGCAGAGAGACCATAACCAGTAGACAGGTTCGCAGGATCAATTGGTTGTTGCCAGCGTGCGAGGTTTCCTGGGCAAATTTCTCGGTTTCTTTGAGAAAGGCGCTTCCCCCGGTTCTTACCTGATCGGCGAGTTGGGCATTTAATCCGTTGATTGTATTGAAGGTATCACTGACATCCTGGATGGCGGCCATTTCCGCCAGACTTACCTGGAGCTTAATGGTGAGATAGGCAAAATCGCCTTTGATCTTGTGGGAAAAGATCAGGTTTTCGCTCTCGATCTTGGTGCCAAAGGTATAGGTGTCGGTGGCGGTTGGGGTTTCGCTGGTGGTGAATTGCACCCATTTGACCGCCGGGGCATTCTCCAGCATTTTTTGGATGACCTCTCCGGCCCCGGCGAAATCAAAGCCTTCGATCATCGGAAAGATCTGATTGGCCAGGGCCCGGACCAGGGTCTGGTAGGAGGATTCATAGAGATCGAGGACAATTTTACGAACCACTTGATCGGCGGTGTCCAGCTCAGTGGCAATAGACCCTGAGCTTTCATCCAATGCGGCCAGGGAGCGTTGCTGGTTGGCTTGGATCTGGGCCAGGACATCGCTGATCAACTGTCGGTTGTTATTGACCGCCCCGATGTTGATCAGAACGGAAATCAACACCAGGGCCAGGGCCATGATCGTTACCACACCCACCAGTAGTTTCTTGGTAAGGGTCATGTTTGTCTCCTTCTTTCCACCTGAAGGGTTAATTACCAGGAGTAGGTCAACGGGTCGATCCCGCCTTTTTTCATCAGGGACAGACTGAAATCCAGGTCATTGTCGGCCAGGGGGCGCATTTCAGGGGCTCCGAAGGCATCTTTGCTGGCAATGGCGGCATTCTTGATTTTTTCCTGGACTTCCGGGGCCATTTTTTTGGATACGGTCAGGACATTGTCGGGATTTTTAATCAAGGAAATGCCGGGGATCTCATACATGGCCATCTCCGGGTACTTTTCTCTGTTGCTTTCCCACCACCAGTTTTTCACCACGGCCGTTTTGGCCTTGTCGGCCTTGACGGCGGCAATTGACGCCCCATGATTGGGGGTAGGAACGGCCGCCTTGCCTCCGGTTGCTGCCTTGGCGCTGGACTCGCCGGAAGAGGCTCCAACAGCATAGGCGACTGCCGCAGGGTTTTCGGCCAGCAGGGTCTGGGGATTCTCACCTTTGGGGTAGATCAGAACCCCGGAATAATGCTCCTTGCCATTGACGTTCTGGACTAGGGGGGTACCGATATCCTGAGCCTTGATAATGGCCTGGACAAAGGATCCGACATAGACCATGTTATTGGCATCTGCGCTGAAGGCCGCAAAAATCTCGGGATAGCTCTTGGCGATCCGCGGTTGAATGTTAAGCCCGGAATGTTCACTGAGCGCGGTGGTGATGGCTTTAGCCTGGGGTGCCTTGCTTTTCCAATCCGGCGGGAACCAGCAACTGATGACATCTCCACTGGCGTTGGCAGTGCCGGCTAGCCCGGCCAGCAGTAAGATAGTCAAAAGAACCAATAATGTTTTTTTCATCTCTTCCTCTCCTCCTTGAAGTGTTTTAAACAGCGGTAAACGTTCCCTCGTCCCGGTGGTTCAGGGATTCGATCCCCATAAGCATCTACCGAGCAGATTTGACAATCACCATTTCTGGAAACTCATACAAAGTGGCATATACAATTCTAGCATCGAGAGACCGATGTAAATCAAGTAAAAAAATACATTGAAGAATCGTCTGGCAAGCGGATTGCTCTTTGGCCTCGGGAGGAGGAGGCCGTGTCTGGCGTTTCAATCGGGTTTTGTGCGTGTCGGAAAAGTTCGATTCCTTGGGGCGCCCCCGAGGCCTCCTTGAAGATTTCCCTCAAAAGCTTTCTTGAAAAGGTATCACAATAAATAGGTATGGGTGAAATGAAGAGTGAGGCTGGTATTTGGGATAAAGCAGGTTGGCATGTCTGTATTGAGCAGAGTTAAACCGCTTTCTTGCTGAGCCGGCCCTTCCTACCGTTTTAGGATGTACTGCTTCCCAGGGCTGCTTCATAGGCAAGCCGGGTTTCCTGGTTGAAGCAGACCATCAGGACTTTACGGAGGGCTTGATTTTTCTCCAGGGCCACTCTGGTTTCCTGGATGGCGATGACTGCGGCCTGGTCCTTGGGGTAGCCGTATACCCCGGTGCTGATAGCCGGAAAGGCCAGGGTGTTGAGGTGGTGGGTGTGCGCGAGGATAAAACAGTTACGGTAGCAAGCGGCAAGCAATTCCGGTTCCCCCCTGGTGCCACCATGCCAGATTGGACCCACCGTATGGATCACGAAACGGGCGGGCAATCGGTATCCCTTGGTGATGCGGGCCTCTCCTGTGGGGCAACCGCCAATGGTGCGGCATGCGGCGAGCAGTTCCGGGCCGGCGGTCCGGTGGATGGCGCCGTCCACCCCGCCACCACCCAGGAGCGAGGGGTTGGCGGCATTGACAATGGCATCCACCGCCAGGGTGGTGATGTCGGCTTCGATCAGGTTGATGCGGTCATCGGTCATGATTTACCTCCCAACGCAAGGGTTTGGCCGTGGCAATGATCAGGGTGTTGGCCTCATCGAGGATCAACTCGACAGGAGCACGATGGCGATGGCCGCGCAAAGCATTCCGGCCAGATGTTTCAAGGTGATGGGTTCTTTGAGGAACAGGGCGGCCAGGAGGATGGTGATCAGCGGGTAGAGGGCGGTGATGCTGACCACCAGGGAAATTCGACCCCGGCCGGCTGCGTAGAAATAGCAGAGGGTTCCGGCCATCCCGGTGATGCCGGTCAGGAGCGCAAAGAAGATGCCTCGGGGCTGGGTATCCGGTTGGAAGCGGAGGGAGAGCAATACGAGAAGTCCCACAAGCATTGCCCCCATCACCTCATACACCACGGAACTGCGGGCGTCGAGATAGGTGACGGCGAGTTTTGGAAAAAATCCCCAGAAACCGTAGAGGAAGAGGGCAACCAGGGAGGCGAGCAACCAGTTTTGCATGGATTTTCTCTGTTCTTCAGGTGAGACCGCGAAGGGCCAGATCTTTGAAGAAGGTCGTTTCGTCGGTGAAATGGTGGGTCTGCAGGCCCTGAGCGGCGGCGCGTTCTATATGACCGGTATTGTCATCAATGAAGAGGATTGTTGCCGGTGGGGCCGCGAGGATTTTCGCCGCCCGGAGAAAGATGGCCGGATCACGTTTGGTCATCCCCAGGTGATAACTGTTCAGAACCGGATCGAACTTGTGGAGAAAATGGTCCCGGCGGTCCAGTTGCTCCAGCCAGTCGGTCTGGTCGCTGAGAATAGCGGTCTGTACCCCCATTGTTTTCAGGGCTTTGATCCGGGTCATCATGGCGGGGCGCAGGATAAAACGGCTGTGGATCTCGTTAGTCAGGTTCCGGTCGTTGTCGGAGATGGTGAAGGCCTTTCGGACCTCGTTCCAGAACTCGGTTTCAGTGGCCTTCCCGGTGACATATCCGCAATCGTAAATGATCTCGGTGACCATCCGCACAAAGTTGTTCGGTGGAAGTCCGTGATTTTGGGCAATGGCGATGAGCCCATTGGTAAAGCCCTCTTCGGCCAGGACCCCGCCGAAATCGAACAAGCACCAGGTTGGGTGGTGGTCATTCATGGTGGGCTTCATTGGTCAGGAAGGCACGGAGGATGGCCTCACCCTTGATCAGTTCGGCAACCGGGATATGCTCATCGGCCTGGTGGGCCAGGTCGATATTACCCGGCCCCCAGACCAGGCAGGGGCCCCGATGATGGAGGCGGGAACAGTCGGTGGCGTAGGCGGCGGTAATTGGCCCGGGATCGGCTCCGGCGTTGTGGATGGTCTCCTTGAGGCGCTGGATCAGCGGATTGTCCATGTCGGTGGCAATACCGTCTCCCAGATAGATCTCGTCAATCGCTCCCCTGTTTCCTACATAATCCTTGATTTTCCGGGCGATGAATTGGGGGGTCATATCCGGCAGCAGTCGGATATCCACGGTGACCTCGCAGCGGTCCGGAATGGTATTTGGTGACGAGCCCCCCATGATTCGGGTTACCGCCAGGGTGGCCCGGCCCAAGTCTGGATGTTCGGGCCGGGAAAGGTCAGTGCCCAGGGCCAAAAGGTCGTTGATCACCGGCAGCATGGCGTTGATTGCATTGATTCCTTTCTCGGGGTGGGAGGAGTGGGCAGCCCGACCGGAGGTGGTCACCCGGCAGCGGTAGACTCCTTTATGGGCCCGGATGATCTGCAGCTTGGTCGGTTCCATGGCCAGGCAGAGATCCCAGCCGGGTAGTTGTTCGGCCAGCCGTTCCGCCCCGGCCATGGAACATTCCTCGTCAACCGAGGCGGCAAAGGTGATATCAAAGGCGGGGGTGATCTTCTGCTGATGAATTGACAGGATTGCAGAAAGACCTGCCGCCAGGGGGCCTTTATCATCACAGGTACCCCGGCCACTGATCATTCCATCGTGTTCCACGGCGAGAAAGGGGTTGTCCATCCCCCGGCCGCTGACCGTATCCATATGGGCGACGATCAAGATCCGGGGGGCGCCCGGATTGGGGAGTCGGACCACGAGATTGTGGCGGCCGGGCAGGGCTTCCATGGTGAAATGATCCAGGTCGGCCACCCGGCAGACCGACTCCAGATATTCCAGAACATGGCGTTCTGGAGAGGCGGCCAGAGTGGCCACTGGATCTGAAGATTCACTGGGGATCTGGACAAGATCCCGGGTCATCTGAGTGACATCGGGGAGAGGAGGCATTTTCGTGCTCTCTGAATAGAGGGATTGATCAGTTCAACTCAAGCATGCCAGAAGGGTGGGGAATCTTCAATTGAAAAAAAGCGGTCTCCACGTTTCGTTCGCTCCTGTGGGGGGGGCGTCACTCTCCCGGAGAACTGGATTCGGTTAATTCTGAAAAGAAATCAAAAAGCTTGATTTGAATCAAGGACTCTCTCTGGTTTATCTGATATCCTTTTTTTATCAATAAAATGAAAAGGAGGAGTCCCATGAAAGTAGCTCATTTTTCAGAAACCAGGGAATTTGATCCCAAAGTTATGAAGCGGTTCACCATTCATGATTCCGAGTGGTTCCGGATCATCAATTTTAATCTATCCGCCGGTCTGACCTTTCCGGTTCATTCCCATGACCTGGATGGTCAGCTTTCCATCCAGGTCATGGAGGGTGAAGGGGAGTATCTGGGCCGTGACGACAGCGCCATTCCAGCCAAGGCCGGTGATATCCTGGTCTGCGATATCCGGGAACCCCACGGAGTTCGGGCCACCACGGATATGCGGATTCTGGTGACCATCGCTCCGCCCCTGTAATTATCGATCACCCGATAGGACCTGAGGAGAGGTTTGCGATGAAAAAACTGCTGATCCCGGAAAACGAGGCCGAGGCCCTTGCCCTCAAAAAATTGCTTGAGGATCATGGCATCCCGGGAATGCTTCATTCCTATCGTGATTCGGCCTACGACGGCATCTTTCAGAACCAGTATGGTTGGGGAGCGCTGATGGTGCCGGAGGATGACCTGCAACGGGCCGCAGCGATCGTGAACGAGTGGCGGGCGGCGGCACCCAGGGGGGATGAACTCCCCTGGCAGGAGCCGTGATCTTGACGAGGGAAGCGAGTGGAGTGGATTTTTTCAGCCGGTAGAAATGACCATCCTTAACGGTCGCTCCTTCTAACGGTGCTATTTTTATAGTTGAGCAGGATCTGCAGGGCCGGCTTGATCAGGATTGTCACCACTAAAGCTCCGGTAGCCAGAACCCCCAAAGTAATGAGAATTTCATTAGACGTCGGGGTGTAATCAACCACCTCACCCATGGGCGAAGGGACGAACCCGGGGATGATCAGGCCAAACCCTTTTTCGATCCAGATCCCGGTAAATAAACAGATGGCGGCGATCATCAGATACCATGACCGGCCTTTGCTCGGATCAAACGCAAAGAGTAATGTTCCGAAAATATTGAGAGTGATTGCGGTCCAGATCCACGGGACCAGCGAGGTATGGCCTTCCAGCCCGAAGAATAGATACTGGGCGGAGAGACTGTGGTGGGTAAAGGTGTAAAATTCTTTAAACACCTCTGAAAACAGCATGACCAGATTGATCACCGCAGCAACAACAATAATTCTTTTGAGTTTCAGAAAGATTTTGTCATCCAGCGGGTATGGGGTCCACTCCTTGATTGCGATCAGGACCATCATGATTACCGCAGGTCCGGCCGCAAAGGCTGAGGCGAGAAATCTGGGCCCCAGGAGGGGGTTGTTCCAGAAGGGGCGAGCGGGTAAACCCTGGTAGAGAAAAGCCGTGATCATATGGATGGAAACCGCCCAGAAGATGGAGAGGAAGACAAAGGGCCGGTATTTCCAGCCGACCGGGGCCCGGTTATGGTAATTGCAGTAAAGAATATACAGTGGGACCAGGGTGTTTAAGGCCAGATACCCGTTTAAGACCAGAACGTCCCAGGTGAGAATGGATGATGGCCAGTTGAAGAGTCCGATGCCTGGGATCATGTGCCAGACCTTGAGGGGGCCACCCATGTCGACGGTGATGAACATCAGGCACATCACCAGGGCTCCAACGGCCACACATTCACCGATGATGACCACTTCGTGGAGGTCTTTATCCTTATAGACATACGCAGGCAGAATCAACATTACTGCGGCGGCGGCAACC
The DNA here is from genome assembly GCA_018814305.1 of Pseudomonadota bacterium. Lineage (GTDB taxonomy): Bacteria > Desulfobacterota > Desulfobulbia > Desulfobulbales > JAGXFP01 > JAHJAA01. The sequence continues at coordinate 151,768 of JAHJAA010000022.1, read as the reverse complement.
CCGACAAAAAAAGTGAAATTCGAAATATACAAACCCCAACTGACGATATTCGACATGCCGGTCAGGATCAGACCTTCCTGGAATTGCTTGCCATAGGCCACGGCACCGGCCCCCATCACCACTAAAAGGGAGGCGAGATAGATCTTAAAGATAATGCCCCCGGCCAGTGACCAGCGCAGGCAATCTGCGACGAAAGCTGCCATTCCTTTATTCTGTCGTGCAGTCATTGGGCACCCCTTCACTCATCAATCCATGAAATACCAGAATTTTGGATCCGTACCTAAATCCTCTTTGAAGCGGAAAACTTTTTTATTCGCGAGGACAAAACGAATCTCACTGTCCGGATCCAGCAGATTGCCGAAGACTCTGGAGCCGGTGGGGCAGGCGTCGGCGCAGGCCGGGAGTTTCCCCTGACGGGTTCTCTGGATGCAGAAGGTACATTTTTCCATCACCCCTTTCATCCGCATGCGATTTCCTAGATAATGCTGCTTGGGATTGATCTCCCCCCGGGGCACTTGAGGAGCACCCCAGTTGAAACGTCGCCCCCAATAGGGACAGGCCGCCAGGCAATAACGGCAGCCGATGCACCAGTCATAATCCACCACAACGATCCCGTCCGGCTCGCGCCAGGTGGCCTTGGTCGGGCAAGCCTTGATGCACGGGGCATTTTCGCAATGGAAACATTGCACCCCCATGTAGAATTTTCGCTCCACCGGGACTTCATGGAAGTATTTACCTTCCCCGGAAGTCGGGTCCAGTTGACCGGGGTCCATTTCAAAAAGGCGGATATACTGGGTCTTGGATCGGCGATCGAGATTGTTTTCTTTGACACACGCCTCTACACAGTCCATATAGCCCTTGCAACGGGAAATATTGAAGGCATAGCCGTAGAGCACTTGCTCCAAAGGTTCCTGGTTGGCAACCTGAATGTCCAGATCATAGCGGATCTTGGCCAGTCTCTCGAGCCTGGCGACGGTCTCATTTTTTTCTTCGTGGGTCATCAAACGGTAGTTCTTCTTGAAGAATTCCTCCCATTTCAGGCCCATTTCCTCGGTGGGTGGTGAGCCGACACATCCACCGGTGACCAGCCCTGCGGAACCGGCCGCGGCGGCAATGGACAGCCCCTTCAAGAATGTCCGGCGGGTGGTTTTAGGCGGGGTCTTCTTATTCTTCCGGTCTTCTTTTTTGTTCCTGTCATCCATAACAAGACCTATTCGGCTAGGGGCAGAGAATACGTTTCCGGCATTTTTTTGGCAAAGGCCGGTGCGTGTGGGTTGTGGCAACTAGTGCAGTTTTTCACCACCCGCTCCCCCGCCCAGAACGATTCACGTTTGCCATGGGCGCCGCCCACCCAATCGCGTTTTTGGCGAAAATGGCATTGCCCACAAAGTTGATAGCTATGATCGAAATCTATTTTCCGCCCTTGGGTATCGGAGAGAAAGTCGCGCTCCGTGTCATGATGGCAATCGCTACAGATCAATGAGGCGCCCTTTTGTCCGTGGTTGATGGTGATGTCACCATGGGTGAAGAGAACACCATCCTGCCCCAACATCGGCTTGTCACTATGGCAGACGCTGCATCGAAAACGACCGATGAACTCTTTGCGGGCAAGGACCCTGAAGCTGCCCCCCTGGTATGACTCTTGGGCTATGACCGTGGTGGAAGTGAGCTCATGGGCGGACTCGATCTGCAAGGGTTTGAACGGTTGGTCTGCGGCCTGGATCCTCTCGAGCACCGATCCTTGTTCTGCCAGCACAAATGTACTGGTCATCAGGATCGTTCCCAGCATGAAGGGAAACAGACCTGAGCGATAGGCGAGTTTTTTCATGGCTGTATTAGTGTCCTGGTTCGTTGTTTCGCTGGAACGTACTTAAAGGTTCCGTGGCAACCATTGGGACATGACATTGGCGGCAATTGCCGCGAGAAGCATGTTCTACCCGGATTTCAGCAACCGCCCCTGGGCCGGTGTGACAGGCGATGCAATCTTCTCGGAGCTGCAAGCTATGGGGGATTGGCGGCGGCGAACCACCCAGCTGAGATCTCCCCAGTTTCGGGGGACTGATGGACTGCCAGTCGGTTTCCACAAAAAGTGTATCCGTCCGCCGGGGCATATGGCATTGGAGACAATTTTCATTCTCCGGATGGGGGGTGACCGGGATATAGGTATTCTGCCGGGCATCGTATCCTCCCTTACCATGGCAGGCGAGGCAGTCGGCGGTATCATCCCGGAAGAAAAATGGCACGGAATGGGGGATGCGGGGCGGTGATCCTGGGTATTGCCGGAGTTCGTAAAAGCTGTTCAGGTTTCTGGTTCCATCGGTCCCGGTCATGGCCGCCAGCGGGGTTTCGGTGAAGCGGTTGAAGATCTTTTCTCCCCCGGAGTCAAAACCCGGGGGAATATCCGGTGCAGCGAGGGCCGGCAGGGCCATGAAGATGCCCGAGATGCACCCGGCGGTAAGCACGAGCATAACGCTGCCGAATATCTTTTTGAAGCTCCCGGCGGCAGGGGAGGGAGCATGCGATAGCCCCCGCTGTGGGGAGCGTATTCTATTTTTCCTGTTCATCATGCCTTCTCCAGACGGACTGCGCATTTTTTATAATCCGGCTGCTTTGAGATCGGACAAAAAGCATCAAGGGTTACTTCGTTGATCTTGTAGCTTTCATCAAAAAACGGCACAAAGACCATGCCCCGCGGGGGAACGCCGCGACCGTTGATCGAGGCCTTCATGGTCACCGAACCACGTCGGGAAATAATCTTTACCTTTTCGCCGTTGACCACCCCGAGATCCATGGCATCTTCAGGATTGATCTCCACATAGGATTCGGGCATGGCCTGGTGCAGAATAGGCACTCGACGGGTCATGGAGCCGGTGTGCCAGTGTTCGATAACCCGGCCGGTGTTGAGCCAGAAATTATACTCCGCATCCGGAGATTCGGCCGCCGGCTCATAGGGTCGGGCCCAGATCCACGCCTTGCCGTCCTTTTTACCGTAAAAGTCAAAATCCGTTCCCGGCTTGCAGGCCGGATCGTACTTGGGGTTGAAGCGCCAGCGGGTCTCCTTGCCGTTGACAAAGGGCCATTGGACCCCGGCCCGCTCTTTGAGCACCGTGTAGGGTGCCATATTGTGTTTCGGATTATCATGGAAGAGGCGGTACTCCTCCCAGATCTTACCGATATACTCCTCTTCACTCCAGGGGAATTGCTTGGTAAAGCCAAGCCTTCTGGCAACCTCGATGATCTGCCAGGTGTCGGACATGGCCTCGCCGGGCGGTGGGACGATCTGGTCGAAATGCTGGGTGCGGCGTTCGGAGTTGCCGAACATCCCTTCTTGCTCAATCCACATGGCGGCAGGGAGGATAACATCGGCAACCTCGGTGGTCGGAGTGGGATAGACATCGGAGACCACCACGAAGCGGTCATCTTTGAGGGCGCCGTTTCGGTAGCGGGTGAGGTTCGGCATGGTGATCATCGGGTTGGTCACCTGGATCCACATGAACCGGATATCGCCCCGGTCAAGGGCTCGGAACATCTCCACCGTATGGTAGGTGGGTTTGGGATCGATATTGGTCACCGGCACATCCCAGATTTTGGCGGCCAGCTGCCGGTCTTGCTCGTTCGTCACCACGCCGTGGGGCAGCTTGTGGGTGAGGGTGCCGACCTCGCGGACCGTGCCGCAGGCACTGGGTTGCCCGGTCAGGGAGAAGGGACTGTTGCCCGGGGTGGAGATCTTACCAGTGAGCAGATGGATGTTGTAGACCAGGTTATTGATCCAGGTTCCCCGGACATGCTGGTTCATGCCCATGCACCAGAAGGAGGTCACCTTCTTGGCCGGATCACCATAGAGGGAGGCCAGGTATTTGATATCCTTGGCCGAGACCCCGGAGATTTTTTCCACCTTCTCGGGGGTGTAGTCCTTCAGGAAGGTTTTATACTCCTCAAAAGATATATCCTCGGGCTTGTCGGTGAAGGCGAAATGGTCCTCGGTACCATAGCCGATATTGGTTTTACCCTTGTGGAAGGTGGTATGGTCATTAACGAATGATTCGTTGACCCAGTCATTGCGAATGATCTCGTAACAGATGGCATTGGCAACGGCCAGATCGGTATTGGGCTTGAAGAGAATCGATTTGTCGGCGGCCTGGCTGGTTCTGGTGGTCCGGGTGGCAAAGTCGATGATGGTTACATTCTTTTTGCGCTTACGGCTGGCCAGCATTCGGGAAAAGAGGACCGGGTGCATTTCCGCCATATTATTTCCCCAGGTCACCATGACATCGGCATGTTCGATATCTTCATAGCAGCCCATGGGTTCATCGATCCCGAAGGAGGTCATGAAGCCGGTGACCGCACTGGCCATGCAGAGGCGGGCGTTGGCCTCCACATTATTGGTGCCCAGGCAGCCCTTGAACAGTTTGGAGGCCACATAGCCGTCCGGGATGGTCCACTGCCCAGAGCCGTACATGGCCACGGAATCTTTGCCATGCGCCTTGATGGTTTCGCTGATTTTTGCGGCAATCAGATCAAGGGCCTCCTTGATCGGCACCTCCACCATGGCGCCGTTTTTACGGACCTTGGCCTTGGTTATTCGGTCTTTGCCGTAAAGGGCCTGGACAGAATGATACCCCTTTACACAACAGAGCCCTTTATTCACACTGCAGTTCGGATCCCCTTTGACGGCAACCGCCCGATCTCCGGAAACCCCGACCAGAACGCCACAACCTGTGCCGCAGAACCGACAGGGGGCCTTTTGCCAGGTGATCATCCCGGAGGCTCCCTCCAGCTGGTCCCACCCGGCGAAACTGATTCCCGGAAAGAGAGATGCTGCAGCAGCCATCGCACTTGACGCGGCAGCAGTTTTGATAAAGGATCTTCTATTGATCTTCATAACCATCTCCTTCTCCCAAAGGTTGTTCATCGCTATAGCCAAAGGTCATACTCAATGATTCCAGAGTGTTCAGGGCTTTCAATTGCGCTTGGAGGGTTTTTTCGGTGCTCTGGTCCGGGGTGTCGGTAACCAGAACCAGGATATCTTGATTGTCGGCGGGAAAGGCTTCACAGAATTGCATGGCGTTCAGACTCGCAAGCAGTTCTTGTTTTGACCCGGATCGGGGAATGGCGACGTAACTCAGAACAGGCATGTTTCCTCCATATGCAGAGCGGTCGGCAAGTGATAATGCTATGTGGTGTGATTCAGATTCCTTTTATTTATTGTATGAATTGCTTTCGGGAAAAAGCAAAAATTATTTTTATCAAAAAATAAATATGTTCCTTTTGGAGTGTTGAGATCGCAGGAATGTTCAGAGCAAGGGACGATTTACTATCTTATTTCGCTAAATCCTCGACCACTTTCTTAATGGAAATTTTAGCCATTGCCAGGTTTGCCAGGGTGCTGAAGAGAGCAATCACCAGATAAGAGGTTTCCTTTTCAGGAGACTGACAACGCAATAATATCGTTTCTTTGGTCAGTTGCAGGACAATTTCACGACATCCTCCCATCGGGGTTTTTTCCAAACGGGAATGAGCCGAGCGGAAGAAATCATTTATCGTCGTGCCAACCAAGTCCAAATCGTAGCCAGCAGCAGGATCGTCCCTTGTGATAATTGTCCCGGTACTCTCCATAATCACTGAGGCTTGATAGCCTTTGATGGTTTTAAATCTTTCCAGGGCAGTACCTAAAAGCGACCCGTCCGTCTGGTCGTTCTTTTCTATTCCCGCCGATTTTTCAGTCTCCTCAGGTGCCTTCGTTTGTTCTGGATTATCGTCATTTTGCTCACGATGCTGTTTTTCATCCTGGCGACGCGACCCTTCCATTAAAAGGGCGGTACAGGGCATTGAAATGGTCTGCTCCGGCATTTCAGTTAATTGAACCGTATCAAGAATGCCATGGCTGAAAGACATGATCTCATAAAAGGCCTCCTCTCCATCCAGTTGGTCACAGAGGGCATGAATTATTTCACCCTTCTGAAAGAAAATGATTCCTTGACGGTCACCTTCACTGACCCGGAGAGCTGCGGTTACTCCTGACATGCATTTAATCTGGATGACATCGCCAAGGCTGATGCCGGTCAAGGTGCCGCGGAACTGGTTCTCTTCGCGTAAGGCATTGATAACGGTATGGCGCAGATCATTGATGTCAAAAGGTTTTTCAACGAAAGAGAGCCCTCCCTTGAGGGTAACTTCACGTTTGAATTCCGAAGACGGGAACGCGGTCATCACAATAACTGGAATTTGGGGGAACCGATTTTTGATTTCCATTAAAAGTTCGATTCCACTGATCCCTGGCATTTTGATATCGGTAATGACCAGATCAATTCGCAGGCGAGCAAGGGTTGCCAGGGCATCTTCTCCGGAAGAAGCCGTGATTACCTTGGCTGAGAGTTGATCATTGACCAGATACTCATTTAGCGACCAGAGGATAGTTTCCTCGTCATCGACGATCAGGATATTTTGTAAGCGTTTTTTTTTGCCCATCAAGTCCTCCGAAAAGGTGTCTGGATTAATCTTTTATTTGAGTGACTGGTCAATTTTGAAAAAAAGGAAAAAATTGGATCCCTGGTTCACGATGGATTCCACATAGATGTTTGCCTGATGTCCCTTCATGATGCGGAGGACGATGGAGAGCCCAAGCCCTGATCCCGTTGTCTTGGTTGTAAAAAAAGGTTCAAAAAGGTTCTCCAGGATCTCGGGGGCGATTCCCGGACCGGAATCACTGATTTTTAGGGCCAGTAAGGGTTCCTCTTCGTTGATCCCCGGAAAGCGCTCTCGGCTGTAGTTGCCTGGGTTAAGAGCGGTTTCCTCGGCGGTGATCTCAATAGTCCCCGGTCCGTTTAAGGCATCCAGCGCATTCAGGAAAATATTGAGAAATACCTGCTGCATCTGATGGGCGTCCACGGAAACCTCCGGAAGTGCCAAGGGCAGCATATTCTTGATTGAAACATTGATTTTCTGAGCCCTGGAGTGGATTAAATGAGTAACATTTTCAATGATTTCAGTCAGGTCGATTAACTTTTTCCGGGGTTTTGGCGGTCGAGCATAGGTGAAAAAGTCGGATAAGAGGGTATTCAGTCGATCAACTTGTTTGGATATTCGACCGAGAGGTTCTCGTTTATTGTCTTGAGGATCAAGGCCGGCTTCGACACCTTGGGCCAGGGCTTTTATCCCCGCCAGGGGATTCCGGACCTCATGGGCAACGGCTGAGGCAATTTCCGCAATGGTACTGAAACGATTCATTTTCTCCAGTTTTTTATGGAGTCGATCCGCTTCGGTAATATCGGTGAAACAGATGATCGTCCCTAATGAATTGCCGGCACTGTCCCAGCGGGGGAACGAAATATATTCGATGAGCCTGATTTCCCCGGTCGGGCTGATAAAATTTACACTCTTGCGGGGTGCTGTGTCCTGGGCAATGGCGACTTGATTGCCCAGAAAGGCTTCGGCCAGCTCTTCTCCCACAATTTCGGATATGGTTTTCCCTTCGAGTTCAACGGGGAAAAATTTACTGAGAATTTGTCGACCTGTTGGGTTGCAGGCGATTATTTTTTCCGTGGGATCAAGGATCAGTAACCCGATGATCAGGCTGGAAATAACCGATTCGGAAAACTTTTTTTCATCTTGAAGACTGGTATTGACCCCCTTCAGGTGGGTAATAAGGTCTTCCTGCTCCCTAAGCAACTCTTCTCTCTCGATGACACCACTGAGGATATTCGCCAAGGCCATCATGGTCTCAATTTCCGGGTGGTCCTTGGTCAGTGGGCGTTCTAGAAAGAGGACCAGAACGCCCATCAGGCGAAACGAGGATTTGATCGGGACGGAGTAATGGACAGCCTCCGGATACAGTTTGCGACAGGGGGCATCATCCCACCCCGGCGGGAGGAGAAAATTCCCCTCATAGGTTACCCGTTCTTCAGCAGCGGCTTTTCCGCAATAGCAGGTGTTTTCCGGAACTATACTGCAGGCTTCCACATGTTCCATCGTCAGGCCCTTATGAACTTTCAATTTTAAATGAAAGGGGTTTTTTCCGGCCAGGAGGATCGCACCCATGGGAAGGATTTTCAGGCGTGGGATGGTAAGGATCAGATCCAAGACCATCTCTAGTTTCTGCTTGAAAGCAGTATCCTGCATGGTCACTTGCAGGATCGTATTCACGATATTAATGGTTGTTTCCAGGCTTACGACCTTTTGTAACTGACCATTGCGGAACCAATGGTGAGAAATATCGTTGGCAAAGACGATTTTGAATCCATCGCCATGTTCATCAACGCCATGGCTGATTATAAACTCAATCAGATGGCGTTCTCCACTCCGGCTGACGATCTCCCCCAATAAATGAAAATCGCTCTCTTCGAGCCCTTTCTCCCAGCGGTCAATGATGCCCATTCCCTGTTTCGCTATGATGTCCGAGAGCTTTCTGCCCAGGGCCTCTTGGCTGGGTATGCCAAAAATAGCTTCGGCGGCAGGGTTCCACCGAATAATGAGATCCAGATGATTGGTGAAAATTGTCCCTTGTGGTGAAGAGTCAAAAAGTTTGAGCAATTTTTGCATGGAGGGTTTTTCCCCACGGGGGAGGTGTATTTTGGACTTAAGATGGAATATTTCTTATGGTGCAATCGGTAATTGTTACTATTACTCTATATTCGTATTTGCGTAACCCAAAAAAATCTCGTGAAACAATTGATGTTTCTCAATCATATTGGGCTGAAGCGTAATACCCTCATGGAAGAGATCGGCACGGTCCTCACTCAGCATAATTCGATAAGGTTGTGTCCTTTTGGGCTTGACGCTGGATGGCATTGAATTGCTCAATGGCTTTGTCCATTTTCAGACCCTTCGTCAGGGTGAGCGAAAATCCTGGAATATCGGCGAAGGTCTGGAACCGTTTATCAATGTATTTTTTCAATTCAGGCCAGATCGTACCCTGGGCCTCATAGATGGTAATTACTTCAATATCCTGGTCCGGCTCAACTTTGAAAAATGGTCCGATTCTGTGGACGGTGGCAGGTAGTTTCGGCAGGCTGCTATATGCTTGCGCTGCTTTTTTTACACTGGTTTGCGGGAAACTGACCTTGGCGAGGAGAATCATAGTCACCTGCGGGGGGAGATACAATTGGCTGTTACTCTCATGGGTTCACAACCCAAAATAAAATTCCATCACTGAAAATATTTTTCGATCAAGTGGAGCGGTATAATGGAAAGCATACTCGGAAGGTGGTTCCTTTTTCCACTTCGCTTTCTACAGCGATGGTGCCGTTATGCCTTTCAACCAGTTGCTTGACAATGGACAGGCCTAGACCGGTGCCGGGCTCCCCGGCGGTTCCACGCCTGGAAGTTTTTGAGAATTGGTCGAAGAGGGATGGCAGCATGGCGGCGGGTATCCCGATCCCGGTATCGCGAATAATGATGTCGACCTCCCCGTCGTGGTCCTGCACCGCTATTGTCACGGTGCCGCCTGGCAGGGTGAACTTGACCGCATTGGAGAGCAGGTTGTTGAAGATTCGCAGCAAATGATTGCGGTCGCCGGCAATCATCGGCTCCCCCGTGACTTTACCTGTATCTAGGTTGATCCCTTTCTGTTGCGCGCTGAGCATCTGACTGGAAATTGCAAATTGGAGGAGAGGGGTTAAGTGGAGCGGGATGGGTTCAACCTCGCTGTTGCCGGCGGCGTTACGCCCGACCTCAACGATATCGTTGATAAGTTGCAGCATGAACTGTGATGAAGAGAAGATGTTGGTCAGACACTCCCGGTTCGTTCCCGTAATGGTTTGTTCCAACTGCAGGAGTTGGCAGCATCCCAAGATTGCGGTCAAGGGTGACTTGAGGTCATGGGAGGTGACGGCGAGGAATTCATCACGAAGCTTGCTTAGGCGCTCAAGCTCCTGCACATTCATTCCCAGCTCTCTCACCATGGCAATCCGGTCCAGATGACCCCTGACCCGGGCCAGTAGTTCTTCTTTGGCAAAGGGGATGGTGATATAGTCGGAAGCGCCGATTCGGAAGAATTCAAGCAGATTTGGCCGGTCTTCGGGCTGGCAGAGGATAATAAAGGGGATAAGGCCGAGCCCGGCCTTCTGCCGGAGAGATTTGATCAGGCCGGTTACAACTGAGATCCCGCCCCGGAGGTCAAGAAGCACCAGATCGATCTCCTGGTTGATGTTGGCTGCCGTTGGTAAGACGTCTGCCGCCAGGGCAACGGAGATGACCTTCATGTCTTTTTGATTGAGGATAGTGTTGACCGTCATGGCAGTCAGCTGGTCGGGGGTGAACACCAGAACAGACCGACCGGTAAACTGGTGGTCGAAGCGTAGAATCCGGTCAACGACGTGACCCACTTCCAGCCAGGGCGTGGGGGTATTCTTGGAAATAAAGTCGGCCGCGCCCAGGCTGAACCCTCGCTCCCGGTCCTCCATGGAATCCTTGCCGGTGACAAAAATGATCGGGGGAACGGTGCCGCCCTCGAGTTTCCGAATCTCGGCGGCGGCTTCAAATCCATCCATGTTCGGCATCTGTACATCCATGGTAATCAGATCGGGCATCGAGTCACGGCAAAGCGCAACTCCTTCCTGGCCGTCCCGGGCCTCGATAACCTCATACCCTTTTTTCTCGAGGGTACTCCGTAGGGCACCGCGAACAGAACGGCTATCGTCAATGATGAGAATTTTCATAATGTATTCCAACAGGTTAATCAGGAGCGCCGGGACAGGCTATTCCATCAAGGAATTCAGGGTGTCCCGTAATTCTTTCAGGCCATAGGGTTTCATCAGACATGCCTTGAAACCATGGGTAAGATGTTCTGCCATTGCATCATCGTCTGAATATCCACTGGAGACCACCGCCTTGACGTCAGGGTCGATTTCCAGGAGTTTTTGGAGGGTTTCCAAGCCTCCCATACCGCCCCGGATCGTGAGATCCAGAATGACAATATCGAATGGGGTTCCGGCAGCCTTGGCTGCCTGATAGGTGTCCAGGGTTTCCTGGCCATGGCAGGTCATTTCCGCCCCATGGCCGAGCAAGGTGAGTAGTCGGCTACACAGGTTCCTTAAGGATTCCTCATCGTCCATCACCAGTACCCGCAATACCGTGCCGGATTTCTGTGGCATCGTTACAGGCTCGGGTGCAGTCACTGTCCGGGGCGCTTCGGGGCTGGCGGGCAGATAGATCCGGAAGGTGCTGCCCTCTCCCGGTTTCGAGACGACGGTGATGGTGCCGCCATGGTTTCTGGCAACGGAGAAGGAGGTTGCCAGACCCAGGCCGTTGCCTTTTTCCTTGGTGGTGAAATAGGGGTCAAAGATCCGGTCGATATGCTCTTGCGGAATGCCGCTCCCGGTGTCGGCAATCGAGATCATGACATAATCACCAGGGGAAAGCCCGGGGGGGTAATCGAGGCCGTTTCCAGCCACATTCTCTGCCGTAACAATGACCGAGCCCCCCTTGGGCATGGCCTGATCCGCATTGAGCACGATGTTCTGGATTACCTGGCCGAGCTGTCCTTCATCCACTTCGGTCAACCAGAGATCCGCTGGGATGTTCACCTGGAATTCGGATCGGGACCCGCTCAGCATGAATCTGGTGGAATTCTCAATTACCGGCTGTAGTTTCATCAGCTTTTTGACCGGTTTTCCTCCCTTGGAAAAGGTCAGGAGCTGGGTGGTCAGGCTCACCGATTGTTTGAGCGAACTCTCAGCCTGTTCGAGCATGGCAAAGGCGTTTTCCTTGGGGTCCATGCTTACTTTGGCCATGTAGATAAATCCAAAGATCGCCTGGAGGAGATTGTTGAAATCATGGGCGATGCCACCGGCCAGTTTGCCCACCGCCTCAAGCTTCTGGGTTTTGAGGCGCTCCACCTCTAAAAGATGCCGTTCGGTGATATCGGTAAAGAATCCCACCAGACAGGGGATCCCATCCAGGTTCATCTCGATGGGTTTGATATCGACGGAGAATTGGGTTCCGTCCCGGCGCAGGCATCGAGTCTGAATCTCCTCTTGCCCGGCAAAGGCCCGTTCGACCTTTGCCAACTCCTCTTCCGGATGAATGGCCCGGATATCCTTCGCCAGGAGCTCGCTTTCCTGGTATCCGAGCATCCGGCAGATGACCTGATTGGCATAGTGAAATTGGCCGGTGAGGCTATTGGAGGCGAGGATGCCGATGGACGCATTCTCGATCATGGTCCGGAAGCGTGTTTCAGAGGCTCGTAAGGCAAGGTCAGCCTGGAAACGTTCCTCTTCCACCGCCGCAGCCTTACCCAGCACGCGGAACAGACTGAGTTGATAGGAGGTGATTTCTGTTGTTTGCTGAAAGACCGCGCAGAGCGAGGCCATTGGTGGTTGACCGGCAGAGCCCACCGGATAACCGACATAGAGGTTCAATCCGTATTTTTTTACATTGGGGTCGCTGTCGGCATAGTGGGTATCCTGCAGATTTTCCACAATCATCGGCTGGTTCCCCCCCCGTTTGATCGCATCAAAACAGAGGTGGCCTTTACCGGTGTCCAGGAGCGGCATGTCCGGCAGCAGATGCCAGCCGGCCATGGTCCTCAGCAGATCGCCATCTTTCCTATTATAGAGGGCGCAGTCGGCATTCAGGATCTTTCCGGTTGTTTGGGTGATGGCCTTGATATTTTCCAGGGGGTCAACCCCAAACGACAGGAAGCATTCATTGATTTCCTGAAGCCCCTGCTCGAACAGCAGGCGCTGCTGGAACAGGAGTGCATTTTCAATAGCATTGCTTACCTGATTGGCAAAGATCGTCAGCAGATCAAGATCATGGAGGGTAAAGGCGCCCCCCCCTTGTTTGCCAAGGGCTGATAAACCGCCGATAATCCCTTCCCGACCAAAAAGGGGAACGAGGACCGCCGATTGTTGACCGGCCTCCCAGGGGGTCTTCTCCTCCATCCAGTGCGGGCTTTTTTCGCCAAAAAGTAAACTCCGTTCATGCTGCAGGACCCACCCGCACATGCCGACAGTGGTCTTGTGACTGGTGCCGCAGACCAACTCCCCATCCACCCCTGATGCCGCAACATAGGTATATCGGTCACGATTTTCGTTAAGCATTGGCACGATTACCAGATCGGCATCAACGATCTGGCGGGCGTTGTCGGCCACCAGCTCAAAGACCTTGGCCACATCCAGTTCGGAAACAATCCTTTTGCTGACCGATAACAGGCGCGAAAATTCTTCCTCTTGCCGGAGCAGTGCCCTGCCGCAATCGCTGGTTTCCAAGGCGTCCCGCAGCTTGCGGTTCTCTTCCTGCAGGCGGGCAATGGTCTCGGCAGAGTTCAATCGATCGGGTTGATCCATGGGGTGAGTTCCGGTGTTCAGATGAACAAATTGACGTGGGCTTCCATAGTGTCTCTTGCGTACTCGGCGACCCCCTTGACCTCGACATTCGGCACGATCAAGTCATCAACACTTATGCCCAGGGCATCAAAGCAGATCTGGCACATTTTGAATTTGACCCCAAGATCCTCGGCGCTCCTGATCAGTTCCTCCAGCCCCATAATGCCTTTTCTCTTCAGCATCTTGTTGAACAGGATCGGGCCAAGTCCCAGCAGGTTAAGGCGGGACATGGGCAGATGATTGACCCCGCCGCGGTTGAGCATCTCGACCATGGGCTGGAGGATATTGTCGGTCTCCAATACCCGGTAACCACTTTCCCGCACCGGGTCATATTTACGCCGGAACGAGAACCAGCTCTTTCGTTTTTTGAGACAGTTGTACCCCCAGATCATGAACCACATCTTCACTTCAATCCCCAAAGAGGCGTATCCGTTGGCAAAAATAAAGGCACTCAACGCCTTATCGAGTTCGCCGCTCTGCAGCAGAATCGTCGCTTTTTTGTTGGCCATCTGGTCCTCTCAGCAGTAAAATTTTCGCTCCGGTCAAACCTTGATCGCCATGCTGATGGTTCTTCCCTCACGGGTTGTCTCTAGAATTTCGTGACATCCTTCACGGCAGAATTCAACAATGGATTCTTCAAAAATGGGGTCGTTGCCGGTGATCTGCACCGTTTGGCCTTTCTCCAGAGTACGGACCTCCCGGGCCAGGGTGATCAGCGGCATGGGGCATGCCTTGCCGGTCACGTTGATCTCTTTGTCGTAGGCCATGTTCAACCCCCTTTCAGATGGATCCTTCAGGTGCACGTGTCGATCACCAGCAGGCATGAGCAGTAGGCCCGGAATCCTTCGTCTCTCCGGTAAATATTCCTGCACCTGGAGCTGGGCTTTAAGAACCAAAACTCAAAGTATCCTCATGAAGTTTTTCTTATTCTATGGGGATGGAGAAAGTCTGGTCAAGCTGGAAAATTGTCGGAAAATTAAAGAAACATGAAAATTGAGAGGGGAGTTAACGACGAAAAAATTTTTAGTGCCTGCAAATCAAATTCAGTAGAACAGACTCCGCCTCTTCGAGAAGGACCTGGATATGGATTTTTATTCTGAGCAAGTATGTCCTTTGAAACAGCGAACCTTCGATTTACGAACAAACGAGTTACGAACATTCGAACAGGGGAACCTCTCCCCACCTCGTCATTTGAGTATTCGCCTTATGAGCGGAGTTTCTTTCAGGTCTTAAGGGAGGTAGACGATCACCGAGCCGCTTTGTTTCTTTTGGTGGTGGTCCCAGTGGAAGGTGAGGATCTGACCCTGGTCCTTGAGCTTTTTAAGCCTCTCTTCAACCACATCAGGGAGAACGGCGCCGCCGGGAGAGTGGAGGCCCTTACCGGTAATGATGCGAACGGTGAGCAGTTGTTGAAAGCGACTGTTCTTCAGGAATGATTCGGTTTTGAGGGCCGCTTCCGGCCCGGTCAAGCCGTGAAGATCCAGGGTCTCCCGGGGGGGCGGGTAGCTCTTCAGACGTTCGCGCAGGGAATGCTTTTTCTCGGGCTTGTGCTTTTTTTCACCAAGGATTTCAGCCAGCTCCGGGAGCTTCTCTTCGGGGATGGAGGTCAGCGCCTGAATAAAATCAGGGGGAGGTGATGGTACCTCCGGTTCCTCGCCAAACACCCGGTGCAGGTCGAGGTCCTCGGGAAGGGGGGGAATTGTTTTACGTTTTTTCTTCCCGGACATAGCAGGGCATCCTTGCACAATTAGATTGATTCAAGCGATAATGCACCATAGCAGATCATAATTTGTTTTGCAGTCTGGAACATGCCAATCCCCCAATCCTGAGCATGATAATAACCCGGAGAGGGGCGGATGATGCAAGGGTGCTGTCTGGTGAGGGTTAGACAGGTTCATTCAATAAAATTGGATAACGAGGTGAGGGTATGGATTGGAAGAAGCTTCTTGGGAGGGCTATGATTCTGGCGAGCTGTTTTCTCTCCACAAGCTGTGGCGGAGGCGGTGGTGGGGCTACCGCGACAACCACAACCAGTGTCGAGGCGACTTCGACCACAACTGTTATCGACACGACCACCTCGGGTGCGTCGACGACCTCGACCTCAGCAGCGGTCGGTACAACCACAACCATAGGCTCAACGACCTCGACAACTCTACTTTCAGGTGAACTGTTAAGTCCGGGCGATTTGATCTATCTGGGGGCCTTTCGTTTGCCGGAAAGAGCTCCGGGGGCGCCGGATGCCCAGGGGTGGGAGTGGTCGGGTGAGGGGCTTGCCTATAATCCTGATGGTGATCCTAGTGACAGCGGGGACGGCTACCCCGGCTCCCTTTTCGCGGCGGGACTGCAGAGCGATAATTACGTTGCCGAGATCAGCATCCCGGCCCCGGTGGTGTCGAAAAACCTTGATGACCTGAATGTGGCTGGAACCCTGCAGGGGCTCACCGACATCCGGAGTGGGTATTTTGAGGCCTTTGATGAAATTCCCCGGATGGGCATGGAGGTTCTTCCGCAACAGGCGGGGCAGTCATCGGCCAAGCTGTATCTGTCCTGGGGGCAGCATTTTCAGGACAATGCCACAACCATGATCCCTTCCCATGCCTGGTGTGATCTGGATCTGTCCAAGCCCAATACCATGGGCTCCTGGTGGGTTGGCGACGCGGATATGCTCTATAGTGTCAATGCGTACATGTTTGCAATTCCTTCGGATTGGGCGGCTGCCCACGTGGGGGGCAGGATGCTCGGGACCGGCCGGTTCCGCGATGGCGGGTGGTCGGGGAAGGGGCCGTCACTCTATGCGATCGGCCCCTGGCTCGACGGGGCACCTCCATCTGCGGGAGCAAGTCTCAGCTACGTTCCTCTGCTCCAGTACTCGAACACCCGGGGCGATGATACCACCGATTACACGTTAACTGATTATAAACATTCCGATGAGTGGGAGGGTGGCGCCTGGTTGAGCAGTGGGTCGAAATCGGCCGTGGTTTTCGTGGGCACCAAGGGTTCTGGATACACCTGGTACGGCTTTTTCAGCCCGGCCGGAGATGGAGTGCCCTGTGTGGCTGACTATATTACCGACATGGTCAACTGTTATAATCCCGACGGGACGGTCTGTTCAGCCGAGCTGCGGGGCTATTGTGATGGGCATAGTCCCGAGAGTCGGGGCTGGTGGAATTCACGATTCGATGCCCAGATGATCTTCTATAATCCGGATGATCTGGCCGCCGTGGCGGCCGGAACGATGCAGCCGTACGAGCCCCAGCCTTACGCCATCCTGGATATCGACGAGCACCTGATCCTCGGGCCGACGGACGACCCGATCCTCCACGGGAGCGGTGACCAGCGCCGCTACCGCCTGGGTGAACCGGCCTACGACCGGGCGCGGGGCTTTTTGTATGTCCTGGAACGGCAGGCCGATGGCTCCAAGCCGGTGATCCATGTCTGGAGCGTCAACTGACCGAGGGCGATTTTTTAGGTTCTTCCTTCCGGAACGGCAACAATAAAAAGGGGCGGGATCCAACCTGGATTCCGCCCCTTTTTTTATCTGTCCCAGCTATTATCGTCTCTGCCGTTCCCGGGCGTTGTGTCCCCGCCAGTCATTCCGGTGATGATCGCCATGGTCCCGGCGATCATACCGAGGCTCCCGATGATTGGAGTATCTGATAATCCGGGGTGGATTGATCACCACCAGGTGGTTGTTTTCCGCGCCGATCAGCAGGCCCAGGGTAGTGCCGATGACCGAGCCCACCAGGACTCCTTCCGCACTATGAGTAAGGATCTGTCCGACAATCGCTCCCCCGCCGGCTCCCAGCAGCAGACCATCCAGATGATTGTTCCCATGGGCCTCTGCTCGCACGCTGCAGGCCAGAAGGAGGGCAAGGATGATCACCGAGATCCTGTAGATGTTCGTTTTTGTTAAACGAAGGGGGGCGGTTTCTCGTGGGTTGTTCATGGTTTTTCTCCTCGGTTTTAGTTGTCCCCACCTTTCGGTTCAGCAATCAGCGGCCCGGGCAGGTGGGGCGCGAATCGTTTAACACCCTTCCACGGCCTTATTCTTCTTAATGTGGCAGTCGCTGCACTTGGTCGGGCCTTTCTTGCCGTTGATCCCCTGGGCGTGACATTCCTTGCAGCGGGCATGGAAGATATCCTTTTCCTTCTGCAGTTCTTTGTTCTGAAAATCGTCGTTATGGCAGCTGACACAGCGCAGTTGATCAACACTCACCAGGCCCCCGATATCCTCGGCGGTGCGGGGCTGATGGTTCCCATCGTGGTGACAGCTTCCGCAGTCGAGGCCCAGTTCCAGATGGGTGCTATGGGGGAAGCGCACCGGTTTTTTGCCGGCAATGGTGATATCGTCAGTGGGAACGGTGAGTCCGCCAGCCGCCAGGGCCAGACCGGAAGCAAGTCCACAGATCAGGGTCACGGTCAGGGCCAGTTTGGTTCTTTTCTCCATGATATTCTCCTTTGGTTGATGATGAATAAACGCGGTAAGCTTTGAGTTGATCATAGGTCCAATCGGGGGCGGCGAAAAGCCGATATGGGGCGATGTCTACCCGACATGCCAATGATTCCGGTAAGTTAGTATTATTCGTCTTGGGCTATTTTGAACTTGCAGTGGCCGGATGGGGTGGGTAGAGTCATCGGTATGAACGAACTATCTAGCGGCGGACCTCCCATGGTCCGGATCAACGGGGCTCGAGTCAAGGAGATCCGGGAGCAGCAGGGGCTGACCCAGCTCTATGTGGCCACCGTGGTTGAGGTGACCACCGATACTATCTCCCGCTGGGAGAATCGTCGCTATCCGTCGATCAAACGGGAGAACGCCGAAAAACTTGCCCAGGCCCTGACTGTGGAGTTGGCCGATTTCCTGGATGGGGCGGAGGAAGATCTCCCTCCGTCGGAAAATGTTGCCCCGGTGGATATTCTTGAACCTCCGCCGCTTGAGTTGTCTGCCCCGGTGAGGCATCATCCCCGCTGGCCGTTGCTTTTCACTGGGGCAGTTGTATTATTGCTTGCCGTGTTCCTGTTTTTTGATCACTCCCCCCGCGCCCCAATCGTTCAGGGTTTTGCCGCCGAGCGTTTTCTGCCCGCCCAGGTGGCCCCGGGCCAACTCTTTCCCGTTTTGCTTCAGGTAACCTCCGATCCGGGCAGTGATATTTCCATCATCATCAGTGAGACCCTACCGCCAGACTGTATCTTTAATATCAGTGTACCCGCTGCCGGGGTTTATAACCGTAAAGATGGTATCATCAAATGGGTCGCTCGCCAGCAGGGAGGGCTCAGCACCTTTGCCTATCTGGTCCAAAGTCCTGCTGAGGCGGTTCTCGGCGACCAATTAGTTTTTTCCGGCCGGATCCTGCCGGGTAAGGCTACGCCGGTGACCGTGGTTGGTGGGACCCGGATGACCATCGGAAGTGTCCACTGGGCGGATGGTAATGGCGATATGCGGATTGATGACGAGGAGATCCTTAAGGTCTATGATCTCTTTAGTGAGCTCCCTGATTTTGATTATCATCGGGATCTGGTGGATGACCTGTGGGCGGCGGAAGGGTACCGTCGGGATGAGCAGAGCGGGGCATTTATTCCCCAGGACAGACCCGGCGTGAAGGGACAAATGCCGTGATTCTGAGCAATAAGTACTCAATGGAGAAAGATTGATGAATACAAGAATCCGTCACTATTGGGCTGGTATCAGTTGTCTCATCCTGGTCGGGATGCTCTGTCCGGGGTCGGCTTTGGCCGAGGAGGGAGTTCACGCCTGGTATCTGAACCGGACTGGGAACAAAATTCGGATCGCCATCGACATCAAAAGCCCGCCACCGCCGGTGGTGATCGTCATGCAGAAGATTCCCGAGGGAGTAACCATTGTCTCATCACAGCCTCGGTTGCAGAAAAAGGACTCGGAGCATGGTGAGGTCAAGTGGTTGTTGCGAAATCTTAAAACCGGACGAACCGAGGTTGTCATTCAGATGAGTCGGGAGGTTGTTGCCGGAGAACTTTCCGGTGATATTCGCTGGCAGTCTTCGTTTGGTAAGGGGATGGTCCGTCAAACAATTGAATGATTTCAGGTGGATAAAAATAGTATCGGTTCCCGAGACGGGCTTTAAAACTATTCAATTCCTCCCAATCCTCTCAATGACTTTCGAGCTGTTCATACTCCCTGCATTTCCAAAACACAAGGAAGGTGATACCACAATGCAATTACTGATCCCCACTCTTACCCCGCACATCGAGCAAATATAACTCCCCTCGGTTATCAGAAATCACTCTCCTCGAAATAGTATGCAAAAAATTTTCGCATATGGATTTTTTCTTGACTCTGGTCTTCAGATACCCATAGAATAAAATAATTGGTCAGGAATGAAGATGGTTTTGGGGCGGCAATGATGCTCGCCCCAGTTTTTGTGATCGTTGGGAAAAGCGATTTTTTATCAGCTTCCTCTCACCGAATGAGCACAAATTTGGGTAGTATTAACGGAGTTTCTAAAAGGTAGCTGTCACACAAGCAATAGAAGGATGTTATTAGAGGCCATCAAAAATGGTGGCTATGGGGGAAAATCACAAGCATAGGGAGATAGTAGAGATGAAGAAATTGAAATTAGTACTGTTAGGTGGTCTGATGGCCCTGAGTTTAGGCCTGGCCGGATGTTCAGGTGATGATGGGTCCGCGGGGTTAGCCGGAGCGCCAGGTGTTGACGGCGCGCCAGGTGTTGATGGAGCCAGTGGTGCCGATGTCACGATTCAAGATTTAGCAAACCTTGGCCTCGTCTTTTCGGATGACGTCGTAGCAATGAATCCTACCCTTGATCTTAGCAAGACAGTTTCCTTAGATGCCGCGACCGGCGCTATGACGGTTCACTTTTTCCTTACCGATGAAGATGGTGATGGAATCGATGTTACCACTGAACCTTACGAGATTCGTCTTTACGTATCCGAGTTGCTCCCTGCTTCTGGAACAGACAATCCTGGCCCGGCTTGGACCCAGCTGATCAGCGAACGGGGTACCCCTGCCGCAGGTTCGGCCATGCCTGGAACTTTGACGCTTGTTGATGCAGAGACCGGCGAATACACCTATCTCGCCGCTGCAACCCTGGCTGCGTCCACCAATGTCACCCGAGTGACAATGCGTGCTCGGTTCCGTTTCCGTGACGCCAACAACACCTATATCGTTGTTGCCAATCCGGTCAATGCCTCGTATGACTTCCTCCAGGCTGACCCCGGGACCGCAGTTGCCTCCGGAGCTGACATGGTTACCACCGCAGCTTGCGAATCCTGTCATGGTGCCCGCATCGGCGATGTGGGTCATGGTGGTGGTTACACCCAGGTTAAAACCTGTAACAATTGTCACAACCTGAATTATATGGCTGCAGAAGGTGATCCATTGGAAGCCGACTTTGCGTTCATGATCCATGGAATCCATGCTGCCACAAACATTGAAGGTCTCGGAGATTTTACCGAGGTAACCTATCCGCAGGAGATCAATAACTGCAGCAAGTGTCATGACGGCGCCAATGCATCTCTGGCTTATTCAAACCCGACCCGCAGCAACTGTGGGTCCTGTCATACCAACGTCGATTTCGAGCTGGGAACGAATCATGCTGGTGGTCCTTATGCTGATGATGCGGCTTGCTCTGCCTGCCATAGCGCAGCCAATATTGAGAATGTCTACCACAGCCCGGCTCCAGCAGCCATTGATACTCCTGAGTTTGATGTCACGATCAGTATGACCGCCCCTGCGAACGGTACACATTACGTCGCTGGCGAGGCCCCTGTTGTAACCGTCACCCTGGCAAGTGCGGATGGTGGTCCTGCAGTAGATTACACCGCCGCCGCAGATTCTAAAGGCACCCGGGACGGCATGCTCAATACTGCCAACATGTACGTCTACGGCCCACGCGCCCACGCCGTTCCGGTTTTGGCTGTTGATACTATGCAGGACCCGGCCTATGTGGCGCCACCGACCCAGGGGCATAAGCTCTTCGTAGGTTCTGATGCCCAGGTGACCTCATCAGCTGCCGGGTTCTCCTATCAGCTGCTGCCCATTTCTGCGGACATGGATCCGGGGACCTATATGGTTCGTTTTGAAGGTGGCGACTATGCCGCAATCTCCGCAACCGATTACGTCACCTCATCAACTGCTGTTATTAACTTTCAGGTTGGAACCGCGGATGTTGAGGCAAAACTTTCCGGCTCGGCCTGTCTTGATTGCCATGGCGACACCCGCATGCACGTTCAGGGAGCCCATCCGCATAATGCCGCATTCGATACCGACCACTGCTTGGGTTGCCATGACTTCTCCGGTAATTATGGTGACTACATCGGCAATCGGGTCCACGCAGTCCATCGCGCTTCTATAACAGGCGACGGTCATGGCGTTGATTGGTCAGAAGTGACCTTCCCGCGCCCGGCCAATAATTGCACCACTTGCCACACCAATGCCGACGCCGATACCCCGGTCTGGGAAACACCTACCATGGTGGCTTGCGGTGGTTGTCATGGAATCGACACGACAGCGACTCCAGAAGGTTATCCGACTGCGGATCCCGATCGTGTCATGGCCGAAGTTGCTGCTGCCCAGCACATGGCACAGAATGGTGGCACCACCGGTGCGACGGATGTTCCGACTCAGCAATGTGTGGTCTGTCATGGTCCGGGAAGAATTGTCGATCTAACTGAAACCCACAACCTCATTCAATTCAGGGCACTTCCCACCGACCCGAATGAGTAACCATTAAATATTAATTTTTTAAGTACAATGTTTTATAGCCCCCGCTTCGGCGGGGGTTTTTTTTGTTTGAAAGAGGATCAATAATCAGGCCATGCTTTAGCTTAAAACTCTCTTGGGGCAGGATGATAAAAGGCTGTTTCAAGTGGTGCTGAAATTTGCGGACCTCGCAGATAGCGCAGACTTCGAAAAGTCACGGGATGGCCTATGCTAAAAGTTTGATAAGCATGGAGTAGGATTTTTTGAGAGAGAGGCTATACATGTGGTATGTCGAACGAAAAAAATCCTACAACGCAGGGAGATTAGACATTTTGCCTAGCCATCAAACTTGAGGCAGGTGTACAAGCAATGAACCGAACTTCAAAAAGAGAGCGGCCGACCACTTAAGTTATTCGATCGCCTGTTAGGGTTGAGAATATGGTTTCACCGCATGTTCGTGGTAAAACCAGAAGAATCGGTCTGGCAGAATAGCATGGGGCAGGCAGTTTTAGAGTTTGGGTGTAAGAGTGGATTGTCAGGGAAGGAGCGCGCAACATCCATTATGCGATGAGCGAGTATGGTAGGTTCCTTGAAGAATAAATATTTCTGGAAGAGAAACTCGGCAGGATCAGTTCCATAAATGTAAAGGAGGCGAGCAAATTCTGCTCGCCTCCTTTGTTTTCAAGGTACGTAAATGAATAAAAGAATCACGAGGTGGGCCGAAGCCCACCTCGTCACCTCATTTAAAGAAACATTCCCATGATGGTTTTAACGACTGTGTCGAAAACATCATCGTCATCCGCAACCATATACCCATTGGTCTTGGTGTGCTGATTAAAGGCGGCAAGTTCGCCGGCCTTATCTTCATTGATCATCTTCGCCCGGTGACAGGAACCACAGGCCCTTGATCCGGGACCGGTGACTACGCTGGCCACGGTGCCGATATTTCTGCCGGCAACCGTATCAGAGCCGGAAAGTTTACCCGGCATCGACTTGGACTGATCCGGCACATCATAGGTCCCGGTATTATGACAGGACTCACAGTTTTGAATTCCGAAGGTTGGGTAATCGGACTCAATGTGATGCTCATAATGCACCGCTTCCACCGGATCGGTGAAGTCAATGTCGCCTATGTCAAACGGCTGGAAGGAATGGATTGCATGGACATAGGAATCGATCGACCGTGACTGCATCTCAAGATGGGAGCCACCACTGGCAACCGTGTGACACATCCTGCAGACCACGATGTTGCCACCTCGGTCAGCCGAATGGAAGGTGGTTGCCAGGGCATCATGGCAGCTGTTGCAGCCGTCTGCAACCTTGACGATGGGGCTGAAGAAGGTGTCGTCAAAAGCATTGGCAGCAATGTCAAAGGTTCTGGAGGGAGCATCAAGTGCAACTTTCACATCATTAGCATCAATCAAAGTCGGCTGAAGAGCGATTTCCGCTCTCTTTACGGAGCCATCTGCGATCAAATCAGCCCATGCTGTTAGGTCGGCGGTGACGACCCAACTGCCGTCTGCATTCGAGACTGTCGAGAAGCGGGTGGTTGAATCTCCAGCCACACCGATGGCATATTCCAGGTCTCTATTGTCGCTGCTGTTAATACTCCCATCGCCATTATCGTCAAAACTACGACCGTGGCACGAAACGAGGAAGTCTTTGGTGTCGTAGCCGTATAAGCTGATCAGCACGGTGGGGGTAATATCTGCAGCCGTAAGCCCGCCAGCACTGCCGGTCGCACCAAAGGAAATAGTGAGAACATTAGCGCTTAAAGATGCGGAATCTACAGAAGCAGTAATGGCATCAGAATACTTCGTGCCAGCCGTGTCAGCATAGATCATTGAGTTGTAGCCGGTATGAATGGCGCTGAAGACTTTACCGCTGCCGCCGACCTTATGACAGTCATTACATGTTGCGGTAATGCTATGAAAACTGTCGACTCCTGCATCGGTCCAGATGGTGGTCAGGGCCGGGGCTCTGTTTGCTGCAGTCCCATCAGCAGGACCGGTAATGGGGTGACAGCTCTTACAGGTCTCGGCGGTAAAATTAGCATCCGTCGTTGTTCGATCAAGCTTGCCTTCATGGCAGGTTGCACAGTTGGCCATGGACTGGGGATAGCCGAATTCCATGGCATGGGACATATGCACGTCATTCATCAGCTTGGCGATGTAAGCGTATTGGGTTTTCTCGTCATCGGTTAGAGGAGTATTGACGATATCTGCATATCGTGCAGGGTTGTCCACCAAGACCTGCCAGTCCACATGACCGCCGGTCCGGGTATCATAGTGACATCCCTTACAGGTATAGAACTCATCGCCGCCGACATCGCCGTAAATATAGGTGTGTTTGAGATACGGCTTGGTGTGACATCGTTCACAGCCGGTGACATTGGCGGTGGAAACGTAATCAACCCCATTGCCGGTTTCCAATAAGGCGGCATACGGGTATTTAGGGCTTGAAATGTGTTTGGCGCTGTTGATATACAGGATCTCATCGCTGCCGTACAGGGTGATGATACCATCCTTCAGGCTCAGGTCTTCGGCGCCGGTGATGGTCTTGGTGCTGGTGCAGACGTTGGTTGCTGCATCATAGGTTCGTGTGCCGGCTAAAGACAGATTGCTGGGGAATCCTGTGCCGTCATACGCCGCAAAATAACTCCCCATTGAATCGGCCTTGGTACAGTCAAAGGCTTCGCCATCCTGGGTCATTTTGAAGGTCAGGATGGCGGTGTCGACAGCATAGGTGTATGCAAAATCGGTAATCTGAATAACGCCGTCCTGATACAATTCGTCATATTCCGCCTGATGATCGCTACCGGCGTCTTTATGACAAACCACACACGATTCCAACTCGACCGAGGCAGCAGCGGTGGGAGCCATATCGGCCAACCATTCGGTCTCTGTGCCAGTGTAGCCGTTCTCGACGGCTACCTCGTAGGCGCTTAAGCCGTTGGTCCCGGCTGCACCATTACTGCCGTCACTTCCACATCCGCCAAGTAAGGCGGCGGAAATCAGGCTGCCTGCGATAATGAATTTGTGGACTCTTATCCCCAGTATACTCATGTGTACACCTCCGTTGTAGGTTTTGTTGGGTTACCCCCCCTCCGTGCAAACGGTATTCTCCAGGCCATTTACAAGGAGTACGAACATTGAATAACATTCATGGTATGATTTAAAATGATCTGTTGTCAAATGATCTTAAAAAAATGTTGGGGGAGGAACCGAATAAAAGTTGGGATTCTGATGGGGGTTAGGTTGCGTGCCAGGCATAAAGTCAGTAAAGACATGAAAAAACAATGATAAACAAGCAGGATATGCTATGTGTATGGTTGCATTGAGCAGTTATGCCGAGTGGTCATTCCAAGAGTGATAAATGTTATGAAGGAGGTAGTATGCATCGCCCGCCCATGCTGACCGATGACGGCTTTCTCACGCTGGATTCAGTGGTGGAACCGATCCTTGATGAGCCGTTGAGGGTCCCGAAAATTTGTGGCAGTATGCGTCTTGAAAATACCAGCGATAGCCTGCGGGGTGTCTTGAAGGATCTTGTCGTCGCAGGCAGGTTCCGGGACCAATGCAGTCTGATCGGTCGGAGCGGCCATTCCCAGATTGGTCTTGATATCTGTTTGGGCCAGGGCGAACCTGAGATCAACACCATGCGGCACCGGGTGGATATTCCGGTGGAGTTGTATTCTCTCAACCGGGATATCCCCGATACGCTCTTTGCCGAGATCAAGACCCTGCTGGATGGCAATCGGCGTTTGACCATCGGTCGACTCCTGATCCCCCAGGGTCCGGCCCTGAAAAAAAAGGAAATCCAGGCGCTCATCGAGCAACATGAACTCCTGTTGCCTTCCGGCGCCAAAATCGATTCCCGGGGCGGGATTACTATTCCCCTGGAAGATCGGCGGTATCTGCTGTCCAATACCTTGTTAACCGCTGGCCAGAATGCCCAGTTGGTCCTGTTGCAGAGCAAGGAAGGTTTGAGCCTTATCCAGTATCCGTCCCTGGGGGGATTGCCGGAACAGCTTGAGCCGGGCACGTTTTTATGTGGCGCCATCCATATCTCCTTGGGACGCTGTTGTGCCCTGATTGATCGAGAAACCAGTACCCCTGGGGTCTTCCATCTGGCGGCCCGTCTGCTTGATGCCGTAAGAACCAGCGGTATTAACGTTCCCCGGCAGGTGGAGATTTATAATGGCAGTGATAAGCCGGTGTCGTTGCAGGAGCTCCTGATCAATATTCGCCTCTATCAGGCCGATCCTCTTACTACCAGGATGGCCGCCCGGGTTTTTTTGGAAAACCGGAAGGAAAAGATCCTGCGTGAGGGTGTCGCCTTTGCCGAAGCCACCGGTATTTTCAAGCAGGAGGTTTATGAACCGCTCTTTGATGGGATCAGTCCTGAGCCGACCATGCGAGGGTGCTTCGGCCGAATTCTGGGCCGCAACAAATCCATTGAGATCCCTCGAGAGCTCCCGGAAAATGAATGGCACGAATCAGCTCAAAATAGAATCCTCTATGAAGTGGTCCGGGGCAATATCACCTCCGGAGTACGAAGTGGAGAGCAGATTGCGCCGGAGCATCGAGGGTTCGTTGATAGTCTCGGCCTGGTTGGTGGTGATCAGAACATCCGTCGGGTCTGCGTAACCCATGAGTTTCCTTCCACCGATACCCTGCGGGTGCTCAAGCGCAATAATGTCGGGGTGTTTATTGCCAGAAATATCAGACTTGAAGAGGGTATGATGGGCGGTGGAGGCGTGGAGGTGATGTCACAGCCCAACCTCTACTTCGGCCAGACCACCTATGAGAGTTTCTGTGATCTGGCCTGTCGGGAAGGGGTTCTCTTTTACATGCTCTTTAATGGGGCCGGCGAGACCCATCTACGGGAATTTTATCGGGGCTTCTGGGTCACTGAGGAAGGGAAGGAGAAGCTGGATCAGGCCCATACCAGGGTGGCCATGTACGGTTCCCACGTGGAGGGAACCGCCAAGGTATTGACCGAACAGATCCACCGCTTTATTCAGAAATTAAAAGGTGTTCCCAGGGTGAACGGGCAATTTGCCATCTGCCACGGCAGTGGCCCCGGGGTGATGAAGATCGCCGATGAAGCCGCTACCGCCGAGGGGATCCTGCGGATCGGGATTGGTATCGACAGTGAAAAAATCGGCCAGCGGGCCAACTTGAGTCCCCCGGTGATTCTGAATTTTAAAAATTCCGCCCGGCACATGCGGCAGAACATCCTTGATCGGACATCGCTTTTTAAAATTTACAACATAGGCGGCATGGGCACCCTGGAAGAGTTGCTCATCGCCATCACCAATCTCAAGCTGTTCGAGTGTCTGCCGGCGCCGCATATCTTTGTCGACCCGTTCGGTCTGGGGCAGGACGGCTCCCATTTCTGGCAGTGTACCTATGAGCAGTTGAAAACGGCTACCACCGAGAAAAAGATCGACGGTCATAGCGTGCGGTTGGCCCCGGCCTGGGTCATTAATTTTTGCCACATCGTCAAAAACTATGAGGAGGTGCTGGAGATTATTGCCTCCTTTGTGAAGGACCCGGTGGCTTACTGGCAACGAACCGGTATTCCCAAGGCAGATCTCTTGCAGGCCTATGCCAATATCAGCCGGGCCGGAGTCATGGTGCCGCCGTATCTGCAGAGTGCCCTCGACAGTTTGAAAGACGAGGTTTAGCTGGAATAGGAGCGTCAGAGAGGGGGAAGTAAAAAAGAACTGCCCGCCGCGCAACCTATTGCGCGGCGGGCTGGAAAGAGAACCCAGGGGTAACCCCAGACCGCTCAGGCGGGCTAGAGATTAACGGTAATGGTCCCCATGGTGGCCGGAGTCGCTTTCCCGGTATTTTCCCAGATGGTATAGATCTGGGCACCGGCATTCTTGACGTCGTATGGATTGTTGAGGTTTTCATCCCGCAGGAATTCAATAAATTCCTTGGAGGTGGTCTGATATTTTAAAGAGACCTCCGCCGTCTTTGCATTTGCCGGTACGGTATAGGTTACGGTATCGAAGTTCTGTCCGTCGGCATAGGTCGCTCCGACGATGTGCGCTCCGTTGGCCTCAAAACCGCTGTTGGTAAAACCCTTGGGCGGGATCCGGTTGTCTTTGTACATATGGTTGTTCAAGGCAAAGTGGAAACTCGGTTCATCGGCGAAACCGTCTATGTCCTTGGTGCCGGGGTTGGCTTCATAAACGGTGGTGCCTGCCGAGGAGAGGGTGGCGGTGGTTTCGTCATACCCTCCAAGTTCTGAAACCATGACTCCACTGGTGTCATAAAATTTGACATTGATCCACATACGTCGCCCTTCCGTAAACCCGGTGGGTAGTTTATGGCCGGAGTTGTTCGTTACTTTGATGGTGAGCGTGGTCCCGTCGGAAGAACCCTCCAGGGTGGCGGCTGTCTCCAGCATGCTCTGGGCTCGGGCGCTGGAGGTGGTCGCATAGGAGGCAGGCATACTGGGGTCAAAGGCGGCTACAGCGTAAGGCGCCCAGGTATTACCGCCGGAAAAATTATGTAACCCGATATCGTCCCTGAGGGGATTTAAGAAAACCGAGGCATAACCGGTTACCCGAGGCATATGGCAGGTCTGGCACTGGGTGCCTTCCGCGGGATACGATGAGTTTTTCCACTCGGTATAGGTTTTTTCCACCATGACCGTGTTGTTGTAGAAAGGGTTGGTGATCTCGTGACAGGTGCCACAAAATTCGGAGGTGAGATGAAAGTCTGATTTGGCGGTGTCGTGCTTACCGTTGAAAGTAGTAACTTCATAGGGGCCACGTTTAACATCTTTGCCGCTTACCGGAGAAGCCACCACGTATTGGGCGTTCCGGTAGGTCTCCACATCCTCCTCGGTCAAGGCGAGGCCCTCCGTTGAGGTCGGATCCACCATGCGGTGGCACACATCACAGAGCACCCCATTGAGATCATCGGGTAAAAAGGCGGAACCGGTGGCCGGTTCCGAGCGTTCTTCGAGCCAGCCTTTGGGAACATGACAACGGAGACAATAGTCACCGATGGCTACGCCTTTACTGGCAAATAATTTGTTTTCAACCGCCACCAGCGCCCAGTAGAGGGGGTCCTTGGCCGCCATGGACATCATGGATGTTTTCCAGGTATCATAGGGGCCTTCGGCAATGCCGTCCGGCACGCCACCCACCCCGCTGTCGACCCCGCCATGGCAGGAGAGACATTGGGCAACACCCTCAATGGCCCCGGCCTTGCCGGGCTGGGTCCCCGGCATATTGACCAGGGTCAGATCTCCGGCGCTGCCGAGCAGGTCGACACTCAGGGAACTGTAATCCGCATCATCGGAACTGATGATCATGGCCGAGGTGTGACTCCCGGTGGTACTTGGGGTATAGGCCACTGTGACCGTGCAATTTCCCCCGGCCGCCACGGTCCCGGTGCACTGGTCACTGGAGATTGAAAAAGGCGAACTGGGGGCCGAGATGCCGCTGATGGTTAGCTCCCCGGTGCCGTTATTGGTGATGGTCAGGGAGTTGCTGGTCGTGGCTCCCTGGGTCACGTTGCCGAACTCGATCCGGGCCGCCTTTACATCAAGATCCGGCTGTCCGGTGGAGGTTGGCGGAGTGTTGTCACCCCCCCCGCCCCCACTGCAGCCTGAAAGGGCGGCTGAAGCAACTGCCAGGACACCTGCCAAAAGAATCATTTTTTTCATTTCCGGTTCTCCTTATATAAATTTGATAAGGGTTGCTTCGGATAATCGGATTATCCAGGATGGCACCAAAAAAATGAATTAAAAGAACTTACTCCTTGAATCTACCCGATTATTTTTATTAGTGGGAGTAATTCCTATTATTTTTTTGGGTGGGTGGGGGGGTTGGTATGTATTGTGGAAATGAGGCCTGGTCTTTTTCTTGACAGCCAGCGGAATGATTTATCCCGTTTCTGTTAGCTGAAGGCCCAGGAGGTGTCTACCCATCAGAGTATGGTCAGGCAAGCAACGGAAAAGTATCCTTTTCCGTTGCTCGAAGAAGTGGCAGAGATGGAGTCAGGGTTTGGCGGTGAACTTGATTTCTACCCGTCGGTTTTTACGGCGGTTTTCCGGGCTATCATTTTTTTTCCTTGGTTGGTCCGGCCCAAAACCCTGGATTTTCATCCTGGACGAGGAAATCCCTTGTTGAGCAAGATAGTCGGCAACGGCCTGTGCCCTTTTCAGGGAGAGTTCCAGGTTGTAGGTCCGGGAACCGGAGTTGTCGGTGTGCCCATTCAATTCAAAGCTCAGCCCTGGTTGACCGCGAAGAAAGTCCAGCCATTGGTCGAGTTCCGACGAAGAATCGGGGTTCAAAAGGTGACTGTCCAAGTCAAAATGGATATTTTTGAGGGTTGCCCCCTGGGAAAATTTGGGGGCATCCTGGCTGCCTTGGATCGAGACCTTGATCGATTCTGGATTTGGAATCTTGTACATGTCTATATCGATCCCGCTTATGGTCTCGCCGGCTTGACCGGAAACTGATTGTGCCTCTCCGCCCTCTTTATTTTCCAAAACTCCCGGCGGCGGACTGGCGATTCGATAAATTGAGGGGGCCGCATATCCGGTGTTGGATTTAATGCCATAGGTGCCTATAGAGGTTCCTGGCAAGGGCCGGGCATCGATAATTGATTGCCGGGCGATCAGATAAAAAGGAATGCCTGGGGGGAACTTCAGGGTGTACCGTCCTTCGGCATCAGTTTGTTGCGAGATGAATTCCGGTTTCGGCGAACTGAGTTGGGACTTCCCGAGGACGATGACTCCGGGGAATGGATTGCCCTGCTCATCCCGGACAACACCGGTAACCGTAATGGAATCGGAGGTGTCGGCAAAAAAATCCGGCGGGGCACCATTGATCCTTCCGGCCTCAAGAGTTTCATGGGCTTGAATGGCAAAGGTTTGCAGAACTCCTTGGCCGGCGGTGGCGAAATAATATTTTTCCCCGGGGCGGGGTGGGCCGGGAGAGGGCCGGTCTCTTTTGAGCATCCCGAGATAGTATTCGGCAGCAATGAGATTTATCGTAAACATCCCCTCGGCATCGGTAAAAGCGATAACCTCCGGCACTCGCCGTTTGCCACCATCGACGGGAGGAAGGCCCTTTTGGGTAACAAAAAACGACACCAGAACATTTTTCTGGGGCAGATCATTGAGAAAAATCTGCCCTTTCAGGGTTCCGATTGGGGGCTGATTTAGCCTGGGGGTCTGGGATGAGACCGGAGGGACCAGCCAGAGGATGGATAAAACAATGATGAGCAGGATTGTTTTTTTCATAACGTATTCACCCGGCTTAAAGGACCTTCTTAGAGGAAAAGATCGGTCGCTCCAGCTCCTTGAAGCATCACGTTGCCCCATGACGTTATAAACAAAAGATTCTTTGGGCTAAATTGGCCCTCTGGGGACAGCGCTGCAGATCTTTTTTTTCATCATAACGGTATCGAGACTCCAGGGGAAGAACTAATGGGGCGTCTTGGTTGGGAGAAATTATTAAATGAGTGTAGCTGATCGAAACTCAGGTCTCTTGCTGGGATTGTGCACGGTGGCGATTTGCAATTCCAGGCTTTGTTTGTTTTTACGTATTAAAGATTTTGTTTGGGGTGAATCTCTCTTGGGAGGGACTGACACCTGCCGTTTGGCTGAGCCCTAGGAAAGAATTGGAAGCTCCGGGGAAAGATGGTAACAATAGGTTCAGGGGAATGACTCAACAACTGGCCGATTCACAGCGGGGGTGGCTTGGATACAGGCAGAAAAAAGAGAAGGAAGGCGTCGCGTTCGAAGCTCCAGGCACTACCAGCGATTCCAGACAGGGATAATCAGGAGATCCGTGGCGCCCCTGAAACGACAGGGGGAAAACGGCCATGGTGGCAAAAGTCATTGCTGTTGCTCTTGCCGCTCCTCTTGCTGGCGGTCTATGAGCAGACCCTGGACTACCCGTTTTATTTCGATGATACCTCCAACATAATCAACAATCCCCACCTTCAGTTGAAAGAGTTCAGCGTGGCCGGTCTCAAGCGGGTCGTTTCCGGTGCGCACCTCCACAATCGACCGGTGGCCAATCTCTCCTTCGCCCTCAACTATCTCTGGGGGCAATATGATCCGGCGGTTTACCGGTTGATCAACATCCTGATCCATGGCATCAATGGATTCCTGTTGTTTCTGCTGGTTGGCAGGACCTTGAAAATTTTTCAGGGCAATGGGTCACGTGAAGGGTTTGGGGTCTGGGAAAGCGCTTATTTTGCCGCTGTGATCTGGTTGGTCCATCCCCTGCATATCCAGTCGGTGACCTATATTGTCCAACGGATGAACAGCATGGCCGCGATGTTTTACCTGTTGGCGATGCTGTGCTATATTCAAGGCCGCCTGTCCGAAAAAAGCCGTGAAAAGTGGCTTTGGGGGTCGGGATGTCTGGCCAGCGGATTGTTGGCCTTTGGTTCCAAGGAAATCGCGGCGACCTTACCCTTTATGCTCTGGATATACGAGTGGTTCTTTTTTCAGAGACTTGATCGACAGTGGTTGAAACGCAATGGTCGAAACCTGGTGATCGGTTTAGTCCTTGGCCTGGCTTTAGTCTATTTTTACCT
The DNA here is from genome assembly GCA_018814305.1 of Pseudomonadota bacterium. Classification (GTDB taxonomy): domain Bacteria; phylum Desulfobacterota; class Desulfobulbia; order Desulfobulbales; family JAGXFP01; genus JAHJAA01. The sequence continues at coordinate 119,162 of JAHJAA010000022.1, read as the reverse complement.
GGGTGATAATCCCTGGGAGCGCCTCCAGGCCGGCTATGGTCTCCGGGATTTTACCATGGGCCAGCGCTTTATCACCCAGTGGCGGGTCATCGTATTTTATATCTCTCTTTTTCTCTTTCCATATCCCAGTCGCTTGACCTTGCTCCATGATTTCCCTGCTTCGACCTCTCTCCTTGAACCCATCACCACTCTCCTGTCATTAATCACATTACTGGCTCTTACTTTTTCGGCGTTCTGGTTGATTCGCCGGCATCGACTCTGGGCGTTCTGTTTACTGTGGTTTTTGGGCAATCTGGTCATTGAGTCCTCCATCATCGGTCTGGAGATAATTTATGAACATCGGACCTATCTTCCCTCCATGTTTCTGTCTTTACTGTTGGTCCTGACGTTGCGGAAGGTGTTGACCAATGATCGAATAAAGCGAGTGGTTCTGGTCTCCATCATGATTGTCTTGTCTATTTGGACGTTTCAGCGAAATCGGGTCTGGGCCGATAAAGTTGATTTCTGGCTGGATTGCCTGGTTAAATGTCACGACCAAGCCAGGATCCACAATAATCTTGGTCAGGCCCTGGAGGAAAAAGGGCGGGTAGCGGATGCCATGGAGCATTATCGGGAAGCGATTGCCCATGATGAGTTGTATGTCACGGCCTACAACAATCTTGGCCTGGCCCTGGAGAAGGCGGGCGATCTCCATGATGCGGAGCAGGTCTATCGTCATGTCCTCTCCTTCGACCGCCTGAATGCGGGGACCCACTACAATCTCGGTACTCATTTGGGCCGCCGGGGACGGGTTGAAGAGGCCCTGGCTCACCTAGACCTGTCCCATCAAAACCAACCTTTGGACAGTGATCCCGATGTCCATAATAATGCTGGCATTATTCTCGCCATGTACGGACGCCTGGATGAAGCTGTCGGCCATTTCCAGGAGGCGCTCAGGATCAATCCGGATGATTTTCTAACCCATAACAATCTGGCGCTTACCTATGCCCGTCAAGGCGACTTTATCCGGGCCAGGTATCATTTCCAGGAAACGTTACGGATCAGACCTGATTTTGAAGAAGCTCGTCAAAACCTTTTGTTTTTAGCGGAGAAAGAGCATGGAAGGTAGGAGATCTTCTCCCGGATCAATGCCTTTGGGATGAGATGGGTACAGAGGTGCTGATCTGTAGACCAAAACGCAAGCCGGATTTTTATGATCGAAAGAATATGGAGGTGTGTAATCAACTCTCCCTGTATTCCTCATTGGATGTTGCCTACCAACTAAACGCCCCGAGATTCTCAGCTCATAGACTCAAAACGCCATTTGGAGCGATTTGAAAGGGGATAATATTTTTTTTAAAAACCCCATTGGGAGACTAGGCGCGGGTTTTTGTAGCCCCTCGAAATCCCGTATCACCCCGTGTTTATTTTTTTAATCTCAATATATTTGCTTTTGGGCTGAATTTCTATGGGTCGCGGCGGTCGTCTGGTTTTGGTAAATCCGGTTTATTTTGCGTATTTATTTAATTATATCGATATCTTGATCGCCTGTATAGAAGGCGTTGTGTAACATGTATGGACGCTTGTACTGTATTGGAAGGCCGTTATTGTGACTTGGAAAACGACCAATTACGGTAAGTAGTAATCGTTGTCTTTATAGCTTGAATTTAGGGGTAAGCAGGTAATTCCTTCAGCAGTAGTAAATTGCTCCATCATGGTGCCAACATATTGCTTTTGCGTTCTTTTTTTGAGTATTGTTCTTGACAAGCTATGGGGGCCATTGATACTATAGAGCTATATTAATCAGTTAAAATTGGGATTGGGGGAAATTCCATCTCTGCCGGGGAAAGCCGAAATGGGATTTTGCCCGGGTGTAAATGAAAAAAAACTGCCAACGAAAAAATGGAGAACCATAATATGACAACAGATAAATAAGTTTTATCTGCCAGTCCAGACTACTCATCATAACTTGAGAGGGGGATTATGATGAACCAGCGTTACCCGTTCCTACTGGCAACGGTCATTGTTGCGATTTTCTTTCTACCGCGCTCTGCAGTCGGAGCATATTATTTAGATGCTCCGCATAATGAAAGCAACGGTATCTATTGCTATACCTGCCATACTAATTCAGCCTGGTGGTGGACCAACCTGCAGGATCCGGATGACCCAACCAATCCGGATGCGACCACCCACAACGCGATCTGTCTCGGCTGTCATGATCCGGCTTCGGTGACTCCCCTGAAGGGACCAGCCAAGGCGGTTCATGCCAGTTCCACCACCGACACCAGTCATGGCACCTGGAGTACCCAGTGTACCGAATGTCATGATCCCCATTATCAGGGGCAACTGGACTGGCTCACTGATCCCAACCTGTATCTTGCCACCGGCGACTTTAATACCGGGCTGGGCGCCTTGGATTATAATATCGGCGGGAACTACACCACCATTGGTTTCGGCTCTGTAGTTGCCAATGATCCAGATTTCAACATTCCAGCCAGTTGGTATAATAAAAGCGGCAATGCCGATGAGGCCAAGGCGACCGATGGTTCGCGCGGGCTCATTTTGGCGTTTCCTGATAGCGGCCCCAGGGAGACCTACGAGATTATCGGGGTGTCCGGGAATGTGATCAAGGTCAAGGGGAATATGACCGGCGCGTCCAGCGGCGTGACCTTCGGGGTCATCTATGGTGACTCGATCCGCTCTTATATGTGGAATGCCCATGGCAACGGGTATCGGGATATCAAATTTTTTACCCCCAACCCGACCCTTGGCGGTGAATACGGCGGACTCGTCGACCGGCGTCCAACCGTGGAAGCCGGCACGGAAGCCCCGGTCGGACTTTGTCAGGTCTGTCATACAGCCACCACTGTTTTTACGGCGGCTCCCGGTGCGGTTCCAACCCATTACGGCTCCGATTGTAACCAGTGTCATACCGCCCCTGAAGGTTTCAAGGCCACCGGCCATGGCAGCGCCTTTATCGGCGATGTGGCTAGCGGCACAGTCTGTGCGACATGTCATGGAACAATTGTGGCCGATCCCACCAGTCATGCCAATGGCTGTTCCACCTGCCATGGGGTCGAAGCTGCGATCAATACCAATGTTATCGCCAATGAGTCTGGACGGACGGTTTATGATTCTCTGACCGACAATGCTATTTACTCCTGGAATGGTTCAAGTCGTTTGCAGGATGGTTCGAGCCGGGTGGTCAGTGATGCCCTGTTTACGCCGATTGAATGTGATGAATGTCATCAAAGCAAACCGGCGGCAATCATCGCGATGACCCATGGGATTGTGGATCACTCCATAACCAATGGGTCGTATATTCCTGTTCGTAACACTGGTGGTTGTACCACTGGGGTTGGCGGCTTGGGTTGTCATAATGTGGCTACCGGTTCCGAGGTGATCCCGGTTACCCATAAGGTCAATATTTCCGATATCCCCAATGCCTGTTATAAATGTCATGATTCGGTTAACGGATTTCCGTGGCTTGACGCGGTCTCTGATGCCACGGCCGGGACCAATGCCAGCATCGGCAACGGGGTAGGCGCGGCTTGTGCCGACTGTCATCCTACCCGCAACAGCAGCTTTGCCAGCCATACCGTGGATCATGCTGCACGCGTTCTGACGACTACCCTTTGTGTGGCCTGCCATGACGGTGATCCGGGCACCAATACCACGGCTCCCAATACCATCAATACCCCGTTTGTCGGGGTTGGTGAGGTCCATGGGACCGGCTGTTCAGCCTGTCATCAGACCGACGGTACCCTGCAGTCCGGCCCCAACGGTGATGCCACCGGCGGCGCCGGGGCCTGTGCGGACTGTCATGTTGCCTTTAACGGTCATAGCCATCATACCGTGACCACCTCGACCATATCGGTAACCACCTCTTGTGCCACCGCCTCCTGCCATGATACAGCCTATGGCGGCGCCGGGACGGCACGGATTGCCGGACTCATTCCCTTTACCGGGAACAATGAAGTGCATGAAACCCTGGGCTGTGCCACCTGCCATGATCTGGCCAACGGCGGCGCCCTTCAGGGCAGTGCCACCAACGGTAACGGCGGTGACGGGGTCTATGAATGTGCCGATTGCCACAATGCGACGTGGGCCTCCATCCATACCGGTGCCGCCGGGGTCAGCCATGCCACCAAGGTCACCACTGCCACCTGTGATGGGTGTCATACCGTGACCACCACACCATATATTGGTCAAGTTCATGCCAATTGCGCCACCTGTCATAATACCGATGGCTCCATGCGGTCCAGCGGTCTGACCAAGGCCGATCAGGTCGTGGCCGGCGCCTGCACCGGTTGTCATACCAATACCTCAACCTGGGAAACCATCCATAGTGCTAGTGCCGCGGTGGATCATTCTCAGGAGGTTGCCGTGCGTGGGGCCTGTACCGGAGTCTGCCATACCGCCACCGGCGGTTTCGGCGTCGGGCAGATTGCCTCTCTGGTGAATAGTAGCGACGATAAGGTCCATGATTCCTGCGGCGGCTGTCATAATGGTGATGGTACCCGGAAAGCGGTGGTTGCTCCTGGGGGAACCGGTAATATTCCCGCCAACGGCGGTGACTGTAGTTGGTGTCATGGTTCGGATTATTTTGATAGTCATGTCCATGGAACCGATGCCGGTTATGTGAGCCATACGGTGGGGTATCTGCCAAACGGTCTTGACGGTTCCGCTGGCACCACCGGTGACAATGACACGGCCCAGGCGGCGCAACAGGGTTGCGGTATCGGCGGCTGTCATAATGCCTTTGATCTCACGACCTGGAACGGCATCCGCGATGAGCATGATGTGGTCACCAACGGTTTCGGACCATGCAACACCTGCCATAAATCCAATAGGACGGTCAACATCTCAACTGGCTATACCAGCGTGGGCAACGTAATCGCAACCGCCCCCAGCACTCCGGATCCCTCGGTCAGCTGTGATACCTGCCATGAGGAAAAGACCCCAAGTACCGGCCATGGCAACATTGACCATACTAACTATGATCCCGATCTTGATACCTTTGATGCGGTGGATAATGACACCAGCTGTACCCCGTGCCATTATGGACAGACCGGGGCCAAGAGTAATGATTTCCATATCTACTCGATCCACGACATCAATGATGCCACCTTGAATCCCACCGGTGCGAACAACTGCGGTATCTGTCACCTCAGCCCCAGCGGCGGCGGCCAGCTGCATGATTACTCTGGCGGCGGCAGCACCTTGGGAGACAATGTCAACTATGAGGGCATCAACGGTGGTCACGGCGGCATCTGTGGTACCTGTCATACCCCTTATGCTGCGGGGGTCTCAGGCGCCCATAACGTCAAGGATCATGATCAATTGGGCAACCAGACCGAGTGTCTCGACTGCCATGCCAACACGCTTGGGACCGAGATCCAGTCGGTGATCCATTCGGCCATCGGTTGTTCCGGCTGTCATGACAGCGGGGCAGGGTATCTGATGAAGGCGGGCGCCAGTTCCGCCAACCATACTTACGGAACCACTGACACCTGTACGGGTTGCCATAACGGTGCCACCTCGGAGTTCAACGGGACCACCACGGTCCATGCCACTGCCGGCACCGAAACTCACGTTGCCAAATTGTTGGGTAACACCAATTGTACGACGGCTCCGTGTCATCAGGGCAACGTCCAGACCGTGGTGCATGCTGGTGGCCTGGGGTGCCAGAACTGCCATAATACTGCCTCTGACGGCACCCTGATCAACTCGGCTTCGGCCCATGTCAAGGGGGTTGCCCAGGACTGTACCCAGTGTCATAGTGCCATTGCGGCCAACTTCACGGCCCATAACACAACCACCCGGGACGCCAACCACGCAAGCAATATCACCGGGATTAGCTCAGCTAAGTGTACTGATTGCCACGATCCGGCCGGGACCAAGGATATTCTGGTTGATATCCATGGGACCGGGGCCTCGGCCACCTGCACTACCTGCCACAATGCCAGTTACGGTACGACCAACGGGACGTTGATCGGCAGCGCCGGGGCCAATCATACGGTCGGTTCGCCCAGTGACTGTGTCAACTGTCACGTAGCCTTAAGTTCCGACTTTACGGCCCATACCAGTGAGACCCATAGCGCCCGGTTGACCGGTCTTGGGTCGGCCAAGTGCACGACCTGCCATGATCCGGCCGGAACCCTGGATATCATCTTGGACATCCATGATGACGGCACTCCGGTCAGTGTTTGTGATCTCTGTCACCTTGATACCACCACTCCGACCACTGACGGTCGTTTCGTGGCTGATACCGCCATTGCCACTATTTCCAACCACGTGGTCGGGCAGGAGAGCGGCTGTATCACCTGTCATCCCGCCTTCTCTAGTGACTTTGCCGGCGCCCATGATATCGTGGGGCTTTCGGATCATAATGAACTGTCTACCAGTGGCGCGGCCAAGTGCACCAACTGTCATGGAATCGTCAACATTATTCCCACCATTCACAAGGGAACCTGTGACAACTGCCATACCGATACAGTGGTGGCCGGAGGCACCGATGGTACCCTGAAAAGCTGGGCACTCAACCATAACTTTGCCGGGACCTCCAATTGTCTGGTCTGCCATGTCGACCATGCCGCCGATTTCGGTAACCATGCCACCGACACCCATGACGCTAAACTGGCCAACTGGAATCAGAACGGCACTCCCAGTAAGGACTGTGATAATTGCCATACCGCGGCCAACGGCACTGCGGTTCGCGATACCATCCATTCTATCAACACCTGTGATAACTGCCATGTGGATCCGGTCAATGATGGTTCCCTGCGGGCCGGTTCCTTCGGGAATGCGACCCTGCATACCATCGGGGTCCAGTCCAACTGCACCACCTGTCATGGGGTCGGTTACTTCCAGTACCATACCTACGGCAATACCCATACCGGCATCACCTATGACGAGGCCGGAGGCGATACTGCCCAGTCCGGCCAGCAGGGTTGTGGTACTGCCGGTTGTCACAATGACGCCGGGACCAATCTGGCCAACTGGGCAGCGATTAAGCAGGAGCATGACGCCGGCCAGACCTTGACCAACGGCTGTGTCCGTTGCCATGACTACGACGGCACCAACGGTGATTTCAATACGGTTGATGATGTTGCCGCCTCTGCAGGGATTGCCAACGGGCCGGTTCCTGGCGAAAATTGCCGGACCTGTCATACCGATAAGGTGCCGAACCTGGATCATGGCGGTCATGTCACCGGTGATTTCTCTGCCCCGGCGATCTGCCAGAACTGCCATTCCATCGATGTGGTCGGTACGGTTCATCCCGGCAGCTGTGGGACCTGCCATGAGTCGGTCCAGGGTGGATCCGCCAATCACGTGCTGATCGGCAGCGCGGCCAATGTTATCCCGACCTGGGATTCCATGGGTGGTACCAAGCCGCATCTCTGCACTGCGTGTCACACAGATGCCACTCCGGATCATAAGCTCCATCATCACAAGACCGAGGCGGCCCAGCTTGGCCGTTGCGATACCTGCCATGATGCCTCAGGTTCAGTGGACATGATGGTGGCCCCCAAGCAGCTGAACTGCGTATCCTGCCATATTAACGATACCGGTTCACAGTTGGAGGTCTTGGCCTATGACCTGACCCAGCTGAACGCCGCTAATCCGACCGATCCCTATGTTGGAGTGGTTGCGAGCCATACCATCGTCTACGAGCCGGGGGTTTCTTCGATTTCGATCTATGACTACCGCTTCTGTCTTGAGTGTCATTCCGGTGAGAATCCCAATGCAGATACTGCGCCGGTGATCAAGCCCTTCCACGGCTATCCCGGGGATTGGACCAAGGGCTATCTGTATGCTGGCGCCGGCCAGTTGCCCGGTCTCGGTCTGGTTGCTCCTGCCGCTTACAATAACGGGCTTGACGATATTAATTCCGCCCTGGAAATGCCGTGGCTCTATCAGTATTACCATCCGGGCCCGGGTATCTGGGATGCCACCGGTTCCTCCGGCATTCGACGGTTCAATGATGCAATGGTGGTTCGGAAGGGTTCCAATAACCAGCGACTGTATCAAACCCCTGGCGCCATTCTGAATCCTAATACCGATGGAGGCAATAAGGATACTGAAAACATCGGACATGATGGCGGGTTTAAAATGGTTCCTGGCAACGAGGACCTTGGTGGCGGTCTGGATGTTTTAATGGCCAAGGGCGGGGCGCCCTGGAGCAACAAGAATTACAGTCTGTCCTTTACCGTCCCCTGTGTTGGCGGGATGGGCTGGTGTAACGATGGCAACTACACCGAGGTTCCCCGCTGGGCCGATGTGGCCAGTGGCGACGTGATCAAGGTGGTCATGGCGCAGTTTGACGGCACCACCCTCAGCATTGAGGCAACCAATAGCTTGGCTGGTGCTGCGACCCTGTCTATCTCGAACTACGACGGGACCGGCTGCAGCGGCAACTTGCTCTGGGATACGATCAGCAAACACTATATTGATTGTGGCAGTGCGACCTGGACCTCAGGTGACACGATCACGATTACCTCTAGTGCGGGGAATACTCTGCCGGTGACTGTGGCGGTCAATGACGCTCAAGGTGCCGGTGGTCCGGCTCCCAACAGCCTGTCTGTGGTCACCTCCGACTGGGTGACCAGCGGTGATGGGGCGGCAACCGGGACCTTGATCGTGACCGCTACGGTGGATAACAGTCTGAGTGAACCGACCTATACCGTGACGTATCAGACCCTGACTAATGAGCCGCTGACCTGGAACGGTATCCAGTCCAAGTGGTTGAGCCAGGGTGTCGCCTTTGAGGGCTTGACCCTGAACACCACCCCTGGTGCCCTTCGGGTCTGGGATCCGACGGCCGTTGGTGACAACCAGCTCTATACGGTCACTGATCTTTCCGATGTGGTTACGGTCTCTTCTGCGGATTATGACAATTCCACCAAGCTGTTGAATGTGGTGGCGACCGAGGCCGGCGACAACCCGTACGGGAGTTGTGCTTACTATGCGACCTATAACTCGACCGACTACCCGATGAACTGGACCGGTACCCAGCTTGAGCTGGTTGATGCCGATGTTAGTCTTGATCCGGGCTTCAACAGCTCGGTAACCGTCCATTGTGCCAGTCTGGGTGGTGATTCCGTCACCTACAACTCGGTGTCTGATTCGACCCCGACCGTTGACGATGCGGTAACCATTACCTCAGCCGCCTGGACTAACAACGGCAATGGCGCTGCCCTGGGCTCGATCTTCGTCACCGCCACCCATACCGATGGCGACGGGGTCTGTTCCTACTCCGCCACCTATAATGGCAGTGGTTCACAGGCCTTGAGCTGGAACGGTGCCCAGAGCCGATACGAGGCGACTATTACCAATATTGCCTATACCGCCACCATTAATACGGTTGAGATCAGCGGTGCCGGTACTCCTTGTGATACCTATGCTGCCTTTGGTTCGGCTGCGACCAACTTAACTGATGTGGTCACCGTAACCCAGGCCGATCATGACGGCTCGACCTTGACCGTGGCGGCCACCGAATCTGCCCAGCTCGACTGTGGCAACACGTATCTTGTTGATTATAATGGTTCGACTTCAGCCGCCATGGGTTGTACGGCCGGGGCTCTGACCTTGACCTGGAATTCGGCTCCGACCTTTGTCGGCGGCAATGTTATGGTCTACTCAGCCACCGCCGGTGGTGACAGCAAGACCTTGGCGGTCACCGACACCTCGGGTGGCGGACCGGTGGATCATGCGGCTTTGGGTCATGTTACCTTTGCGGCCCTGGCCACCGAGACCTGTGCCAACTGCCATAGCGGCGATCCGGTGGTGGAAGTGCATAAGAATGATTGCACCATGTGCCATACCTCGCCGCCGACCTTGATTGCCACCATGCCCTATGACACGGATACCTCCGGCACCAAGGATCCCATCGTGGCCGGCACCTGTGGCGGTTGCCATATGATGTTCACCAATATCGAAACTGGTCGGAAGAAGACCTGGTATCATCATTATAGCGATAACGCCCAGGGCGGTAACTGTGTCCATTGCCACAGTGAGGCCCGAGTCGACACCACCAAGTGGAATGCGGCCCCGGAGCAAGTTGCCTGTGCCTACTGTCATATCAACTATGAGCGGATGAAGAATAATGACGGCGCCTTCGAGTTGAAAACCTTCAGCTTTGTACCGGCGACCGATTATAATACGCCGCTTACCTCGACCTTGTCGGACACCCACACCATTCCCAACCTGCTTGGGGGTACCGGCTCACCGGTTGAAATTCAGGATATGGCGGTCTGCTTCAACTGTCACGACACCACTGATATGATGAGTGGCATGATCGGCGCCCCGACCAAGCCACCCAAACCGGTGCGTCCGTATCATGCCTCGGGAATTGGTGAGCTGGCCAACCTGGCAACGGTTCAGGATACCTATTCGACCAGTGGGTATACTCTGACTGCAAATACCGGCCCGGCAAGTGATCCGGGTACGACTACTCCTCAGATTCCGCTTGATTACTCAACGTTTTATAACGAGGCTGCAATTGAGCGCAAAAATAATGCCGGCTGTAGTAGTCCGGGGGCGTTGGAGGGTAAAGCTCTCTATGACAATGTTTCGGGAGAAGCCTGTAAAGACGACCGGCATTGGGTCTACCGTTACCATCCCGGTCGTGGAGGGATTACCGACACCAGCGGCATCATCATGAGTGCTGGAAAGCCGGTAGGTTCCTTTAATGTGCTCTTTAATTTTATTTCTCCGGCATTAAAAACAGGGAATCCGAAGTACTACCTTTCCAATAAAAACTCGGAGAGTGGTTCTGCCCCTCAGAATGCGTATAAAGGGAATGGTGTCGACAGTGTCAATGGTTCGAACAACTATGCAAGCTGTAACTCCAGCTATACCGATAGCTACGGGACTACCTGGAATTTCTGCGGCTATCAGAACGTTCCTTACAACCAATGGACCCCGTCCGCTCCAGGCTATTGGGTGACGGTACCGGCTTTTGCCAATAAGGTCTTCGGAACCGATCTCCCGAATATTACCGATGAGATTCGGATCACCAGTGTGGATTGTGGGACCGGTGCCATTGCGGCCTACACCAAACTGACCGAGGACTACCATCTCGGCAGTCAGGCGGCAGGTACGGTCAAGGTCCAGATCAATGGAGGAACGGTCCAGAGCATGACCTACAACTCCGGGGCCAAACGGTGGGAGTACACCGGCAGCTGCTCCACCGGCAATATCATCCTGGTTACTTCAACTCTGGGTGACGGGCTCGGAACGGCCTCAATCACCGCTCCATAAGTATTGGTTCCATCCCACCGGGCACCCCTCTGTCCGGTGGGATCCTCAGCATGAAGCAAGGGCTTTCCCCCAACCCTTGCACTTGCTTTTAATGACAACGAAATGATGAACGATTTTTTTATGAATATGTCCGTCCCCCGCAAGCTTTATTCTTGCGGGGGACGGACTTTTTTGGGCAGCGCTCTCTTTAAGCATGTTTCTCTCTGTCTTTTTCCTAGTGTCTATCTGATCCCCTAAATTCAGTTTTAGTCTTGCCAAAAATACATCTCTGTTGCTTTCTCCCCTTCCCCTGTTATAGAATCATTGCTTACAGGGTTATTCATTGAAATGAGGGAGAATCTTCTGATTCAATAGTGCAAAAGCTCACCCCCGAGTATTTACTATGGAAGGAACGATACAGGCTCCGGTCAGTCGTGATAACGCCCTCGAGTTGCTTGAGAGACTTAGGGGTGGTGAAAAGATTGCCGCGGATGCGCTGAATTTCCGGGGGGTATCGCTCCGGAATCGAGATCTGAGTGGATTAAACTTGAATGGGGCTGATTTTACCGAAGCCGATCTTTCCGGCACCAATCTGGCCGGATGCCGATTTTTTAAAACGAAGTTCCGGCGGGCCAGTCTGGTCAAGGCGGATCTCAGCGGCGCTGAAATGACTGCGGCTGATCTTACTTTTGCCAATCTGGAAGAGGCCCGGGCCGATAATGCTGGGCTTGGCATGGCGATTTTAACGGAGGCCAAGCTGTTTAACGCCATCCTGACCGGAGCCACCCTCACCAAGGCAACGCTCACCGACGCTGATTTCCGTTGTGTCAATCTGGAAGGGGCGCGGATGCGGGAAACAGATCTTCGGGGCGCCGATTTCACCGGGGCCAACCTGCGCCACGTTGACCTGGCCCGAAGCAGGGTTGAAAAGGCAATTTTTAATAATGCCGACCTTAGGGAAGCGCGCTTGCGGCAGATGACCGGATTTGAAGGGGCAGAATGGATCGGAGTTGATATTAGGGATATCAACTTTGCTGGGGCCTACCGGTTACGGCGTTTCGTTGTTGATCAAAATTATCTGCTGGAATTTCGCAGCCTGGGCCGCCTTAACCGCTGGATCTATCTCATTTGGTTATTGACCAGTGATTGCGGTCGGAGTCTGAGTCGCTGGTGCCTGCTGATCACTCTGGTCACTCTATTGTTTACCGGGCTTTACGCCATGGTCGGTCTTGATTACGGAAAATACCCTGACTGGATTGCCCCTTTCTATTTCAGTGTGGTTACCTTGTCCACCCTGGGATACGGCGATATCGTCCCTGCAACATATCCAGCCAGGATTATTGCCATTATTGAAGTGATGATCGGGTATATGCTGTTGGGCGGGTTGCTCTCGATTTTTACCAATAAGATGGCCAGGAGGGGGGAGTAAGGCTGCCATGTTCGACTTTTTCAAGCGTAAAAAGAAAAATCCTCTGGATGAGCTGAAGGGGCTGGTGGGGAATTTTGAACTGATCAGTTTTCCTGCTGCGGTTATGAATGTTCTTGAGATGCTTCGCGATCCGGAATCAACCATCAGCGAAATTGCCAGTCAGATTGAAATGGATCCCGGGATGCATGTCAAGGTCTTGAAAATGGTTAACGCGGCAGGATTTGGCCTGGCTAAAAAAGTCAGCAATCTCCAGCATGCGGTAACCATCATGGGGAGGTCCCGGCTGGAGTCCATGGTTCTGACCATTGCCGTTGCGGGCAGTATCCCCCCGGCCATGGCCTGTATGCCCATGGCTGATTTCTGGCGGGGTTCCGCCCGTCGGGCCTGTCTGGCTCGGCTTCTCGCCCAGCACATCCATGCGGCGACCCAGGCCGAATCGTTCACCGCCGGGCTCCTGCAGGATATCGGGATGGTGGTTATGGATCAGACCAATCCCCAACTCTATGGGGCCATCTTTCGAAAATGGCATGGTGATGCTGAGGCCCGGATCGATGAACTGGAGCGGGCGCATTTCGGATTTGACCATGCCGCGGTCGGGGCGCTAATGGCCGAGAGCTGGGGGTTGCCCGAGTATTTGATTCAGGCCATCGGCGCCCACCACCTCCCCTGGGATCAATCTCCGGCTGAGCAGGCTGTCCAACTTGTTGCCATGCTCAAGTATCAAGCAGAAAATGATGGCAGTGACGCATTGATTGGCGCTGCCACCAATCCACCCTACGGTATTGATGAAACCCTGCTCAGCGAGATGATTACCCGGGCCTTCGATGATGCCGGTCAGTTTGCCAGCCTGTTTTCTTCCAAGTAAGGAGACGACCCTCAGGAGAATCAACCCGTTGGAGCACCTGGCAAGCATCCAGGGCGCGTCATGACTCTGATCGTATCTTTTGGTTATCGCCCCGGCATAATAATCGTTGTTATCCTCTCGAAAGTTCTATCATGCCTTCTGCATAGCGTATTGCCCAAGTTGAAGCACATTCTTGGGTGAAGAAATCCCTTGGAAGTATTTTGAATAAATATCTGGGTTGAGACAGCTAGTCTCTGCTTTTCATCCCAAGTGCTCGTGTCATTTTGGCAGAGACCCATGTCAGAGTGGCAGCGGCTGGGATAGTCTTTCGTTCTATCATGTTGTTATTTCGGCTCTTTGTTTTTTGGCACGGTTCTGGCATTAGTATAAAATCAAACGGAACAAACCAGTCAATAAGCCAAACTTACCATAGAAGGAGATCTACCATGACCACCGCAACCAATAACACCAGAACCGCCACCACCCAGAAAGTCGATGCCTCTTCTGCTGCTGACAAAATGACCATCAGTCTGATCGGCGGTGCCTCTGCCCTGATCGGCCTCTGGGCAGCAGCCTGTTTTGTTGGTGTGTTGATCAGCAACGGTCCGGCAGCCACCATCAAAGGTTTCTTTTCTGCTGTCACCGGGATGTAAGAGATTCAATAAACGAACGAACTCAGAAGATTAAAATGATAAGGAGAACCACAATGACTGCCACGATCACCAAAACCAATGTCAATGTTCATGCGAATACCATTTCTGCGGTTGATACCGTTTCCAAGGCAAGCCTCGTCGTCATGAGCGCCTTCTCCGGTATGGTTGGTCTCTGGGCAGCCACCTGTTTTATCGGCGCCGTGATCTCCAGCGGTCCCGTCGGAATGATCAAGGGCCTCACCGCTGCCTTGACCGGGATGTGAGAAAAGAAAAAACATCTTCTGGGGAAGACCTTTTCCCCTGATATATTTGACTCTTAGACCCTTTTCCACCGCGTCCCGCAGGGCGCGGTGGGATTTTTTTTGGCTGTCCGGCATATTCTTGTCCAAATCCGTGGACCGGTACCGGCTAAAACCAGCCTGAGAACGGTTCGCCAAGGGTGTCCCGTTTTCCCAAGCTGCCTCCGCAGTTTCGCCGGTAGCGTTATCATGTCTTTGTCTTGTCCCTTTCTCCCAACAACAAGCACGACCAATCAGTTGATACCCGTCTTTCTCAGCAGAAACACCCCGAACTGCCACCGGGCATAATACCGATGATCTGGAGATGGCGGCCGAGGTTGTAGAGGCCCATCAGCACTACCATGACCCCGGCGCCACGGAGCATCCAGGTGCGGGCGCGATTGCTGAGGAAGTGGGCGGCGGAACCGAAGGTCAAGAGGGCCGGGACGGTGCCGAAACCGAAGAACAGCAGGGTGAGGCCGCCCTTGACCGGCGAGGCGGTCTGGGCGGCGGTGATGGCCATGGCATAGAGAAAGCCGCAGGGGAGAAAGCCGAAGAGCAGACCCAGAGGCAGGGCGGCGATTCCCCGGGGGAGATGCTGCAGGCGGCGCACCGCCCGGGTCATGGATTTGATTGGCCCGGCGAACTCGAGCTGCATCAGGTTGATCTTGCGGAAGACCCCGGCGGTACCGAGACCGATGGCGATGATGAAGAGATCGGAGGCGACCAGGATCCAACGGCTGTATATTTCAAAACTTTCGGTATAGGCCATCAACGAGCCGAGCCAGCCGACGGTGGCGCCGATCATAGAATAGGTCACCAGCCGGCCTGAACTGTAGAGAAGATGGAAGAGAAGCCCACCCTTTCGTCCCGGCCCGGAAAGGGAGAGGGCGCAGACAATCCCGCCGCACATCCCCAAGCAATGGCCGGAGCCGAGAAAGCCGGTCAGAAAGGCCATCAGGTAAAATGATTCGCTCATGGATCTGACTTCTCCTGCCCTTTATTGTCGTCCTGGGTGGCGGGTGGTTGGTCATCATCCTCAAGCATCCGGTACTTGGCCCGCTCAATATCATCATATTCTCCCTTCTTCACCGACCAGATAAAGATCAGCCAGGCCGCGGTGCCCATGCAGAGGGCAAGGAGCATGAGGAGAACGATGGATTTAAACATGGCGTTCACTCAAATGGGCAGTGTTGGTGGGAGCGAGCCGTTCCGATTTTTCTGGTCGGAATCCCTTGAGCCGAAGGGAGTTGGCCACCACGCAGACCGAGCTTGCGGCCATCGCTGCGGCAGCATAGACCGGCGCCAGGTGGCCGGAGGCGGCCAGCGGAATGGCCACCAGGTTATAGGTAAAGGCCCAGAAGAGATTCTGGCGGATAATCGTCAGGGTCTGGCGGGCCAGACGGATCGCTTCAGGAAGCAGGGTCAGGTCGTTGTGCATCAGGACCAGGTCCGAGATTTCCAGGGCAATATCGGTTCCGCCGCCCATGGCACAGCCCACCGAGGCCGCCGACAGGGCCGGGGCGTCGTTGACCCCATCCCCGACCATCAGGACCACCTCCTGCTCTGCCCGGAGCTGTTGGACCCAGGAGGTTTTATCGGCTGGAGTCATATTGGCGCGATACTGATCAATGCCGGTAAGAGCTGCCACCTTCTCGGCGGAACGGAGATGATCTCCGGTCAGCAGCATGGTCGAAAGACCCAGGCTGGAGATCTTTGCCACAGTGGCCCGGGCGCCCTCCCTTAACTGGCTGTCAAGATAGATGCACCCGCGGTGTCGGCCATTCTCGGCAATAAAAACCTCGGTCAGCGCCGTTGGCTCGAGATTCTTCGGCAGGGAGATGGCATTTTCCTCCATGAAAAGGCGACTGCCGGCCAGCAAAGTGGTCTCATCCGTCGTAAGTCGCACCCCTTTGCCGGCGATGATGGTTCCGCCCCCTGCTGAGATTCTGATCCCTTCCTGGTGGGCCTTGGCCAGGATGCCCCGGGCCAGGGGATGACTGGACCCTGCTTCAGCCCGGGCGGCGAGGGCAAGCAGGGTCTGGGGGGTGATGTCGATTGTCGAAATGGAGATAACCTCGGGAAATGATTCGGTCAGGGTTCCGGTCTTGTCGAAACCAGCCACTGTCAATCGGGCTGCGGCTTCCAGGGTATCTCCACCCCGGAACAGCATGCCATGGCGGGCTGAAACGCCGGTGGCGACCAGAATTGCGGTGGGAGTGGCCAGGCCGAGGGCACAGGGACAGGCCACAACCAGGACGGAGATTCCGTGCAGGAGCGGCAGAACCAGATTGTCACTGTGTAGACTCCAGTATCCGGCCGTGGCCAGGGCCATGATGATAACCGCCGGAATAAATGTACCGGCAACCCGGTCGGCCAGCCCCTGGACCGGGGCCTTGCGGCTCTGCGCCTCTTCGATCATCCTGGTGATGCGGGCCATGAATGAGCTTCCAGCCGGCTGGCTGACCCGGACTCGGACGGAGGTCGATACGTTCATTGATCCGGAAAGGAGGGTGTCGTTGAACCGTTTCAGGACCGGCTCAGCCTCGCCGGTGAGGACGGACTCGTCCACTTCGGTTTCCTGGTCCAGCAGGACCCCGTCAACCGGGAGCCGGTCACCTGGTCCGACCAGGATGGTATCGCCAACCTGCAGTTGGTCACTGGTGACCACAATCGTCTCAGCTCCCCGGAGCAGCAGGGTGGTATCGGGAGTGAGGCGCAACAGTTTGTCAATCCCGCTGTATGCCGCTTTCCGGGCACTGTTTTCAAAGATCCGGCCTAGCAGGATAAGGGAGATGATCATGGCCGAGGTTTCAAAAAAAACCTCCCGGCCGACCAGCATGGCGCCAAGGCTGTAGAGATAGGCGGCCAAGACTCCCAGGGCAATAAGCAGATCCATATTGGGGGCCTTGTTGACGATACTTCTAAAGGCCCCCCGGAGAAAGGGAGCCCCGGAGTAAAAAACCACCGGGGTGGCAACCAGGGCGGCTAAATATTGGAGAAGTTGCCGGGTTTCGGCGTCCATGCCGCTAAAATAGCCGCCGTACAGGGCGAGGGTATAGCCCATGAGTTGCATGGAAAGGAAGGCTGCGGTCCCAAAACGGATCAGCAGGGAACGGCTTTCCTTTTCCTGGAGGAGGCGGGCGCCATCCTGAGTAAAAGGTCTTGGCACATATCCAAGCCGGCTGATTGCTGTAAAAATTTGGCTGGGTGAGGTTTGGTCCGGGTCAAAACGGATGCGGCCGCGGTGGGTTCCATAGTTGATCACGGCCTCAATAATACCAGGACGTTTGGCGAGAATGGATTCGATCAGCCAGATGCAGGCCGAACAACGGATGCCGGAAACGATAATTGAAATTTCACGACTGTTTTCTTTGGTCGTGGTAAAGGCCCCCAAATATTCATCATTGTAGATGGTTTCAAAGGCGTTTTCCGGAATGCCCGGGGTCTCCCAGCTTCTTTTGGTATAGAATGAATCAAGCCCGGCCCCGGTGATGATGAGATATGCCCCCCGGCATCCCTGGCAGCAGAAATGCAATTCTTCATCGTCCACCCGGTCGATCACCCGCGCGGAGGGTGGAATCGGTAGGGTGCAGTGGATGCAGGTTTCAGGGAGGTTCATCATGGATGGCGTTGATAAAGAGTCAGAGGTCTCTTTGGGGCTCGGGCGTTACAAGGGATTTGGGGAGACACGGCAGCCCAGAAATTACCGATCAGGCAAAGGCGGTTACGTGTCATCATCTCTTAATTTCTTAATGAGCAGAATGGAGTTCTTAAAACAGCGGACCTCCTCCTGTTGGACAAGCTGGTGAAATTCACACTGACTGCAGTTCGTATATTTTTTAGCAAAACTTCCCTGCACTTCACCTTTGCAGTAGGTGCCGGCCACTACCCAGCAGGCCCGGCCCGCATTTTCACCGGAATGGACGCCATCAAGCCTGTTTTCAGTTGTTGCCGGACAAATTCCCAACTCAGCTGTTTTGAGGCCGCCTGGCTCTCGACCGCATTTTTTAAACTCCCAGCAGTTCAATTTCTTTTTGGTCATGTTGGCCCTTTTTTGATAGCTCTGAATAAAGAAAAACAGCCCCTGGTGCAGTGCTCAAGAAAAACTGGTTTCGGCATGTTCTGTACGATGAAAAGCGTGGGGCCATTTTTGTCACCATGTCTCCACGGGAAATCTCTTGAATAAAAAAGAGCAGCAGCATCCGTTTCTAGGCGCCTGAGAAGGTATCTTCGCCATCACCAGCCACATTACAGGTTAAGCAGCAGTTGCCGGTTGAGTCGGGCGCCGTCGCGTTCCAGTTCGAGGCGGGCCTGGATCGTGCCGCTGATGTTCTCAGCAAGGTTGACCTGGTAATGGCCGCTGGTGGCTTCCTGCAAAGGGAGGTGGATATTCTCGGCTCTGCCGGGAATCGCCAGGTAGAGGGTGCCGTTTGCTTGCTTTACTTCGCTGCCATCCCGGTCGGTGAGATGAAAGTCCAGGGCGCGTCCGGTGAGCCCGGTTTCAAGGTTCCAGCCGAGGACCTCGGCCGCCCGCTTTTCTACTTGGGAGGTATTGTATTTCAGGCCTTTGCTGTAATAGTCCGCATCGGTAACTTTTGTCCCGAGCCCGGCGGCCTGTCGAGCAGACCAGGCCGAAAAGACGAGAAAACCACCGATCAGCAGGATGATCATGGCGGGGTACATCTTTGTTTTGGATTGTGGCATGACTTTATTCATTTTGAGTTTTTCCAATATAGGCTTCGGCGATTGATAGTTCAAGCCCTTCCTGGTCTTTGAGGACCAATTCGACTGTAATAAATTCATGGGCTGGGGTGACCAGTAAAAAGTCCAGGCGTCGGTTTTCTCCGGCGGTAAGCTCGGCCCGGACCTGGCCTTTGAGGAGCAAGGGGGCACTGGACTCCTTTTGTCGGGCCTCCATGGTATACACGGCTTTTGCCTGGCTGCGGTTGTTGATCCAGGCGTTGAAAAAAGTCCCGATTTGATCATTCTCCAGCTGACGGGTGGCGGCCGTATGGGAGACGGAGATTTTTAAAGTTGCCACCGGTCGGTCCACCAGGGCAAACCCGAGGGTTACCAGGAGGGCGGTAATTGCCACCACCGGGAGCAGGACCCGCGGGTTCAGCAGTCCGGTCAGGCCCTCCCCATGGAGGCCGAAGGTGTAGCGGATCAACCCCGGTTCATTTTGCTTGGTCATCACCTTGCGGCAGGCATCAAGGCAGCGCCCGCAATTGGTGCACTCCACCTGATAACCATCCCGGATGTCGATTTCCATGGGGCAGGCCCGCACGCAGGAGTTGCATTCAAGGCAGCGTTCAAGTTCGCTCCCAGGGAGGTGCAGCGAGAGGGTCGCCTTGTCGACCAGGGCGGTTTGGACTCGGCCGTAGGGGCATAACTCGCGGCACATCAGCCGTCGCACCACGGCCAGGTCAAGGTAAACCACCAACCCTGTTCCGATCAGGGTGATCCAGGCAGCATAGTGGAGATCAAGGCTTAGTAGAAGAGAAAAAAAATGACGGGGCGGGATAAAATACCAGAGCAGGTTGGCCGCCACCACAAAAGCAAGGAAGAGAAAGATCCCCTGTACCAGCATCTTACGCCAGAGGGGACCGTGTAGATGATTGTGTTTGACGGTGAGCCCGAGGCGTCTTGCCGTCCATTCGGCCAGGTCCGATAAGGTTGTTTGAGGGCAGAGCCAGCCGCACCAGACTCGGCCAAGGACCACGGTAACCAGCAGGAAGCTGAGCACGAAAATCAGGGTGGCCAGCAGAACCAGGTACAGTTCCTGAATTCGCAGGATCTGGCCGAACAGGTAGAGTTTTTGCCCAGCAATGTCGAGGCGCAGCAGGCTTTTTCCGTCAACTTCCAGCCAGGGGAGCAGCAGGAGAATCACGGTGGTCGTCCATTGAAACAAGCGGCGACGTGGGCCTATGTAATGGGTTTGGTTTTTCATGAACATGAACAGCGAGCAAAGCTGAGTCTGTATCTTTCATTCATCTTGAACCTCCCCGTCGTTTGCTGCCGGAGGTTTAAAAAACCGGGCGGGAGTGATCCCGCCCGGTTCCAAACCATTCAGTGTTCAAGAGAATCGAATAAATCCGAGCACCCTGATTTATTCTTTGCCGCCTTGCATTCCCTGGGATGTCTGTTCCTGGTGGGTGGTCATTTTTTCCTGGAACTCATCGTGCGAACTCCAGCCACTCAACAGGTAGTAGCCCATGAAGATGATGCCCCAGAGGATCAAACCATAGTACAGGAAGTTAAAGTAGGCCGGGGGCCTGGTTTCCCTGTTCTCCTTGATCCCGTCAAAGGGTTCGTTTTGATCGGTGGGTAACGTATCTTTCGTTGTCATGTGTCGAATCTCCGATTTATATGGCATGAATTCAGCGCTCGGGCGCGATTATTCATCATCAAGCATTCGGTACTTGGCAATCTCACCCTCATCCTTACGCTTTTTGCTGTACGTGCGAAGAACGATCAGGACAAAGATTACAAAGAGTCCGAAGGTAACACCAAGGTAGAGGATCGAAGCAAGGTCCATTGGTTAATGGTCCTCCCCTTGATTGTAGTATTTTACGAAGGTGACCACCTGCCAGACCTTGTCGGCCCCGAGGCCGGCGAAGGGGGGCATGCCATTATCGGGAACGCCGTTATAGATGATCTCAAACAGTTCGGTGTCTTCCATGGAGGCCCCATCCAGTTCCGGACCGATATCTCCTTCGAAATGCTCTCCGTGGCAGGCCTCACAATTCTCCTCGTAGAGGGGTTCCCACTCTTCCAAGGTAGAATGATCACTGTCAGCGTAAGGATTTTTAAGGTTCCCGACAATGGTGGTTGCCGCTGCATTGCGCCAGGGAATGTCGCTGCCGAGTTTCTGCATGTAGGCGACCAGGGCATCCATTTCATTTTTATCAGCCAGGGAGTAGAGCTCGTCACTGGTGTAGGGGAAACCGAGCACGTCCATCTTCCGTTTAATCATCGTCGGGTCCAGTTGATTAGCAGACAACCAACCATAGTCGGGCATGTTGGTTTTTGGGACCATAGCGCGGGGTGAGGCCATATGCTTGTAATGCCAGGCATCGGGATACTTGCCGCCAAGTCTTGCCAGATCAGGGCCGGTTCGTTTCGAGCCCCAGAGGAAGGGTCGGTCGTAGACGAATTCACCGCTCTTTGAGTAATCGCCATAGCGTAAGACTTCGGCAACCAGTGGTCGCACGGTCTGGGTGTGGCAGTTATTGCAGCCTTCTCGAATATAGATATCCCGCCCTTCCTGTTGCAGGGCGGTATACGGGGTGACGGTTTCGATCCGGTCGGCCTCGGTGTTGACCCAGGCAAACGGCAGTACCACGGTGATTATTGTTCCAACCAGAATCGCGGCAGTGGCCAGAAGCAGTAGTAGAATCGGTTTCTTTTCCCACATGATCAGGCCCTCCCTTCAGCAGCGGCTTCGGTGGAGGCAATTTCTCCATGGCGAACCGTCATGACAAGATTGTAGATGAAGACAACAACCCCAACAAAATAAATAAGCCCACCGATGGAGCGGATCCACCAGTATGGGTACATTTCGACCATGGTCTCCATGAAGGTATAGGTCAGACTACCGTCCGGATTCATGGCGGTCCACATTCCGGCCTGAAGCACCCCGGCGATCCAGAGTGAAAATGACCAGGTCAGCTGGCCGACCAGGATCAGCCAGAACTGAAGATTGGCCAGTGGAATGGAGAAGAGTTTTTTACCGTAAATTCTTGGCACCAGATAATAGATGCTGGCAAAGCAGATCATCGAAACCCAGCCCATGGTTCCCATGTGAATATGGGCCGGAACCCAGTCGGTGTAATGGATAAAGGCAGAGAAGGTTCGAATTGCCTGCATCGGTCCCTGAATGGTTTGCAGACCGTAAAAAGTAATCCCCAGGATCAGGTATTTGACCAGGTAATTCTCCCGCATCTGGTGCCATTGCCCGTTCATGGAGAGATACCCGTTGATGACCGATCCCCAGGATGGGGCGATCAGCATGACCGAGAAGCCCATGGCCAGGGTCTGGATCCAGTCCGGCACCGGGGTCCAGAGCAAATGATGGGCTCCGGTCCAGAGGTACATGAAAAGCAGACTCCAGAAGGCAATGATTGAGAGTCGATGGCTGTAAATCGGGACTCCGGTGGATTTCGGCAGGAAGTAGTAGAACATGGCCAGGGGCGGGGCGGTCAGGGCCATGGCCACGGCGTTGTGCCCAAACCACCAGTGGACGTTGGCGTCATTGGTGCCGGCAAAGGCCGAATAAGACTTGAACAAAGAGACCGGCACCGCCGCGGCATTGACCAGATAAAGGATCGCCACTCCGACCAGTGAAGCCATCATGTACCAGAGGGAGATATACATATGCTCCTCCCGGCGTTTGATGATGGTCATGATGATATTGAGGGCAAACACCACCCAGAGGATGACCACCATCACGTCGATGGGCCATTCCATTTCGTGGTATTCCTTGCTGGTGGTGTAACCCATCAGCAGGGTTACCGCCGAGGCGATGATGGTGGCGTTGAAAAACCAGAGTTGGAATCGTGCCAACTTGGGGCTCCAAAGCGGGGTTCTACAGAGCCGTTGCACCATGTAGATGAAGGTGGCGAAGATCACCCCAACCCCCCAGCCGTAGATCCCGGCATTGGTATGGATCGGGCGCAGGCGGCCAAAGGTCAGGTATGGCGGAAAATTGAGCCTGGGGTCCACCATCTGGAAGGAGACAATTACCCCCACCAGTACCGCCACGAGTCCCCAGAGAACGCTCCAGTTGACGAAGCTTCTCACGATATCGTAGTTGTATTCCGTCGATTTCACTTTTCCCTCCAGATGTAAGAGTTATCTGCAAACATTTTTCTTTCCCTTTTTGTTTTATTAATGGTCCGGGAGATCGAAACCCCTTCTGGTCTCCCGGTATAGCTAGTTATCTTGTTACCAGACAGAGCGGAGCCCCTGGTCTTTTCGCATCTGATCAACCTGTCGCTCAAGGTCAATGCGCCATTCGGCATGGATCCTGGCGGCGGATGGAGCGATCAGCTCGGGTAGACCGTAGACCAGCCGGTCGGCCGCACCGCTGGATTCGATCACCGCCTCGATGGAGCGGGCTCCGAACTTGTAATTGGCCAGGAGCAGCCGGAGCAACAGGCCGGAGGTTTTGCGGGCCGCCTGTTTCCAGTGGGTATCCATCTGGTGGGCAATAATGAAGGCCCGTTTCAAGAGGAGTCGTCGTAACATTGCCAGGTGTTCGGCGGTGGCCGATTCGGAGAGAATTTCCGGGGGGAGATTGATGCCATCAATATCCAGTACAACCCGTAACCTGCTGAGAAAATCCGGGATTTTCAAGGTCTTGGTCAGGGCAGTATCTTGGGCGTAGAGCAGATTCTCCAAGTCCTCCCAGCAGGATTTAACCCCTCCCGCAAAAACGAAAATGGCCCGGCCGATATTGTATGGGATTCCGTGGACATAGGTAACTCCGTCCTGCATGGAGGGCAAAAAATAACGGACATAGCCGAACTCATGGCCGCCATAGGGGCAGTCGAATTCATCCCAGAAGACGATGGGCACCATGCCCTTGGCCACCGAGGCCCGGATCGGTTCAATGGCCGAGTTGATCTCGTCGGGTCCGGCGAACTGGGTCAGATTGAATTCAAAAAACTCAAAGGGATTGGTCTCGAATTTTTGGGCGATAACCCGGGCGATTTCCTTGACCGCAAAGGATTTTCCGGAGCCTGGCGGGCCAAAAACGCCCATGCAGAGAGGTCGTAGGAAGTGATCCCGGGAAACGTAGCTGTCCATGACCGTTTGCATGGTGGTAACCGCATCGATTTCAACCGGGTCGGTGGTCCGGAGGTGACCCACATGGAAGAGTCGTAAGGTCTCAAATCCGTTTTTCCAACTGACTTCGTCTTTTAGATAGTGAAGAACTTCGGTAATGATTCCCACCGGAGTGGCGGGTAGAGCCACGGCGGGGTGAAAGCCGGTTTTATAAGGAAAAAAATCTCGGATGGCGGTTTTTTTCTCCCGGGTCCAACTCTGCCGGGAAACCATCTCAAGTAAGGTATCGAATTGGGAGGTCGTTCCGTCCAATTCGATCAGGCAGGGATCGAACGGTGGGGCCAAATGGCATTGGTCACCTTCACAGCAGGTCGGGGTGAAATCCAGTTCCGGCATGACCAGGCGGTCGGTGAAGAAATAACCATTGGATTGGAGAAATTGCCAATTGGCCAGGACCCGTTCAGAAAACCCGAAAAAGTAATTCCGGCAGGCCAGAAGACGCCCGGTGCGAACACTGTCAAGGGCCAGCATCGAGGTGACCAATGTGTCGTAGCAGGGGACAGCGCCGTGATGGCGCGGCGAACTTTTTTCCGGCAGGCTGGCTTTGCGATGGCGAAAGAAGATACCCTCCGGCCCGGCGTAGAGCAGGCCGTGGGGAAACATCTCGATGATGATATGGCTCCGGAATCTTCTCTGTTCTTCATTCCAGAGTCCAACCTCTGGGGATTTTAGGGCGCGGATGGTCATGGCGGTCAGGGTTTCCCAGATCAGCCCGCTTTCCATCTCCATCCGGGTGGTTTCCAGATCGGCCAGCCGGCAGAACAGACAAAAGTCCGTACCGAATTCCTCTGCCCAGTCATGCCAGTGGGCCACGCTGATCCCCATGGCAATCACCCAGGCCCCGGGGTTTTTCTGCTTAAGAAGGTGGGCCGCCGAGGGTGGCCTCCCCCCGTCGTCGATGATCATGATTCCCTGGTTGCCGGTGACGAGTTCGGTCTGGTCATCACTCACTATGAGGGGAAATTCCTGTTCACAACGGCCTTCCCGAGGAAGGATCTGGTGAAACATGAACCAACCCCTGGTTGGGTCGGTCGGGGCCATTTTACGCCGACGGAAGAGTTGATAGACTTCCTTTTGTTCGCCATAGGTGAGGGTCTGGATAGAGACGGCGTGGCCGGTGGGTTCCTGCAGGGTGTTCAGCCAGTTGAGGCATTGTTCCTGGCGACCCTGTTCAACGGTAACTTCGCCGGCCAGCAGTTCCAGAGAATCACCCGGATTATAGCCGTAGGCCGGAAGGCTGCCTTCCCGGAGGAGACTGACCTCCTTGATCGGCAGGCTGCTGATGCGGACATTGGAACCAAGCAGGAGTATTTTCTGGTGATTTTCTGTCATGATTACTAATGATTATCAGGGAAGGTTCTTCCGATTGTCAAGAATATCGGTGCCAGGGAAGAGAAAACAGGAGTCTTCTTGCAACAGGGCCTCAAAAGAGACTTCGGCCAGGGTTTGTCGTAACTGATTTCTGGCCTTGATCCAGATCCGGTTAACTGCGCAGTTGGCGCTGGCTCGGCAGGTGTCGGCGCTGGTCACACAGTCGTTTAGGGAGATTTCCCCGATGATTGTCTCCACGACGTCCAGGAGGCTGATCTCGGCAGGATCCTTGATCAATCGGTACCCGCCGCGGGCGCCCTGCCGGATTTCGATGAGCCCGCTTCGGCCGAGTTGCTGGGCTATTTTGGCGAGAAATTTGTCGGGGATGTCACACTGGGCGGCAATCTCAAGGCGACTTACCAGTTGCCCCCGCCCCTTGTGCGATAGGTACAGGATACAACGGACTGCATATTCACCGGCGCGGGTCAGTCTCATAATCGATTAGGCCTGAAAGAGGGAAACATCAAACAAGATAAATAAGATTTTTTATATCCTATATCGAATCGCATGGAAGATGCAATAATTTTTTTCCAGATTTTGAAAAGTATCCGGGAAAGGACCCTGCTCAAGGATGTTTATTGGAAGCTTGAACTCTGAATGCGTGGTCCTCTCTGGGTGATTCGGTATGCTTTTTTTGACAGGATGGAGAAATTTCAATAAACTGATTATGGGGATTGATCGGTCAACGACTAAAGTGTCGAATGCTTTTTTTGTCGATAAAGGGGATGGATTTGATACATTGGATTGGAAAGGGCTGCTGTTTTTCATTCGAGAATTTATAAAAAAGGAATAACGATATGCAGGAGCTTTGGGATTTTATCACTCATTTTAGTGGATTTTTTCAGGAGAAAGAGATCGTAATTCCAGCGATCCAGATGATTTATTTTGTCGGATTGATCAATCTACTCATGCTGTTTCAAAGCTATCGGACTTGTTTTCTCATCAGTCTGGCTTTTTCCCTCTACTGGCTGTTTATTCTCAATCAGGATAAGTTTGTTTCTGCTGAAGGGGTTTTCGGCGACCAGGGTTTTATCTATCTGGGAGTTGGGATGTTTCTGCTCCTCATTGCCCTGTTCAGCTTCATGAGCCAGCGAGCGGTCAAATCATCCTGATCAATAAATTGTGTGGGTTAGGGGTTGCTGCTTCCACACCTGAGGTCATTCTTCCGGTTTGATGGATTGTTGATCCTCGTACCAGAGGAACTGTCGGCAGAAGCCCCGGATCATCTTTACTTCCTTGGACAAAAGGCCGAGCCGACCTAGAAATTTGCGGATGGAGTTCATCCAGTAATCGTTCTCTCCATTATTGTCCTTCAGGAAATCGATCCTGGTCAGGAGTTCTTCCAGGTGGCTGTACATTCCTTCCATTTCCCTGGTGGTGGCCTGTTTGGGATTTACCGCTTCGCTGAGAGCCTCGGTGCCGTAGAGCAGGGCATGATAGAGTTCGTGGCAATGGATCCCCACGGCCTGGGCCAGGTTCAACGAGGAGAAGTCGGCGGTGGGGATGGTGGAAGTGAAATGGCAGTACTTGAGGTCATCGTTGGTGAGCCCTCGGTGTTCCGGACCGAACATCAGGGCGGTCTTGTTGTTGGTCAGAAGGGGCAGGATCTTTTCCATCACCACCCGGGGCGTGTTGGGGGGGCGACGTTGCCGGCCCTGGCGGGCCGTGGTTGCAACCACCACCTGGAAATCGGCCAGGGCTGAGGCCAGATCAGGGTAGAATTCCAGGTGGTCGATCAGATCAGCCGCCTTATGGGTGGCCATCTTCAACATCTTTTCCCGGTCGGGCGGTTCCTGCCTGACCACAATCAGTCGGGAGATTCCGGTGTTTTTGGCAACCCGGGCCGCTGCCCCGATATTTTCCGGATATTTGGGTTCAACCAGAACGATGGCCACCTGGTCAAGCAGGGTGGAAATGGTTCCGTCTTCATAACTCATGGCAGTTCTTCCACCAGGACAAAGTTGATGCGGCGGCGTTGAAGGTCAACCTCGTTGACCCGGACTCGAATAAGATCTCCGACCTGCAGCACCCGACGGGTGCCCCGTCCGAGGACGCGGTGATTCTTGTCATCCAATTCGTAAGAGTCCCCGGTGAGATCACCGATGGGAATGGCGCCGCTGATCATGGACTCGAGAAGCTCGATAAAAAGTCCGAAGGGAGCCACCCCGGAGATGATGCCGGTAAACTCTTCACCCAGGTGTTTCGCCATGTACCAGGCCTGCAGCCGGGCGATGATATCCCGCTCCGCATCCACCGCTACCCGCTCCCGTTGGGACAGAAACAATCCGGCATCGTCAGTGTCCGGTCCCGGTGGTGTTCCAGCCCGGTGGCGTTCCCCGCCGCTCAACAGGGTGGAGAGAGCCCGGTGTACCATCAGATCGGGGTACCTCCGGATGGGAGAGGTGAAATGGGAGTAATCGCTGGCCGCCAGGCCGAAATGGCCGGCATTTTCCGGGGAGTAGCGGGCCTGTTGCATGGTGCGGAGCAGCAGGTTGTTGACAATATATTCCTTGGGAGTGCCCCGGACAGAATCCACCGCTTGGTTAAACCAGCTGGGGTTGTACGGCTCCGGTGGCAGAATGATCCCGATCCTCCTTGAAAATTCTGCAAACTCTTCAACCTTGAGGGGGTCGGGCGGCTCATGAATGCGGTACAAAAAACCCGGTTGTCTGGTGCCTTTTTCAGTGAAGGTGCTGGCCACTGCCTCATTGGCGGCCAACATGAACTCCTCGATTAATTTATGGGCCAGATTCCGCTGTGACCGGGAGACCGATGCGATGGAGCCATCTTCAGCCAAGGTGATTTCCGCCTCCGGCAATTCGAAGCCGATACTGCCCCGCGCCATCCGGACCTTTTCCAGGATTCTTCCCAATTGCCCCATGCGTTCCAGGTCATCAATAAAGGTTTGATGGGTAGCGCGGATTTCGGGATCCTGGTCCACGAGGATCTGGGCGACAGTGGTATAGGTAAACCGGTGGTGGCTCCGGATGATTGAACGGGTGAAGGACTTCCCGAGTCGCTTGCCCTCCCGGTCGAACTCAAGGATGGCGGTGAAGGCATAACGGTCCTGATCGGGAACCAGGCTGCAGAGGTCGTTGGACAACCTTTCCGGCAGCATCGGTACCACCCTTCCGGGAAAATAAACACTGGTCCCCCTTTGATAGGCGTCACGGTCGATGGCTGAACCCGGGGTCACATAGTGGCTGACATCGGCAATGGAGACGTAGAGGGTAAAGCCTTTGCCGGTGGAGATGACCGCAACGGCGTCGTCAAAGTCGCGGGCGGTTTCGCCGTCGATGGTAACATGGTGGATCTGGCGCAGGTCGGCCCGACCGGCGGCGGGTTCGATCACCCCGCTGAGATTGTTGGCCTCGGCCAGGGTTTCATTGCTGAAGGTGTCCGGCAGTTGATGGAGGTGGATGACAATTTCTGCCTGGACTTCGGCCCGGGCGGGATCGCCGAAGACTTTGATCACCCGTCCCGAGGGATTTTTATGGGTCAGGTTGAACTCGATGATCTCAGCCAGCACGATCATGCCGTTTTCCGCCCCGCCAATTCCATCGGGTGAAATTTCAACCGCATAGGTTAAGCGATCATCTTCCGGAATAACTCGGAAGTCACCGTCTTTGATAACTAGACGTCCCACCACTTTGGCGGCCTGGCGGGCCAGGACACTGATTACCCGGGCTTCGGTTTTTCCTGATCGAGAAGCACTGACGCGGATGAGAATTCGATCACCGTGGGCGGCGCGACCGACGGCGCCGGGGGGAATGAAAAAATCTCCGGATCGGTCATGGGGAATTGATTCGGGCTGGCCAGGTACCGGCGGAGGTATGGCAAAGCCGAATCCCCGGGGATTTCCTTGGAAGATGGCCTCCCGGAGGTTGCCATCCTTGCGGATCGAATAAACTCGTTTTCGGCAGGTTAAGGCTTTCTCGCGGCAAAGCTCCTCCAGGATAAGGTCCGTCTTTTTCTGCTCGCTCCTGGATTCGCTGGCCAGGGCGTGGTGAATATCCTTGGCCGTGGCTTCGCCGCCAGCGGCATAGATGAATCCGATGATATCGTCTGACCGGCTTGGTCCGGTAACGGCGGACTCTTCACGATGACGGGAATGACGAGGGGAACGGTTTTGACCGCG
Source organism: Pseudomonadota bacterium (assembly GCA_018814305.1). Lineage (GTDB taxonomy): Bacteria > Desulfobacterota > Desulfobulbia > Desulfobulbales > JAGXFP01 > JAHJAA01. The sequence continues at coordinate 89,374 of JAHJAA010000022.1, read as the reverse complement.
TTTTCCGTTTTTTTCTTCAACGGATTGACGGCCGGGACCTCTGTGTCTTTTTCCTGCCGGGGTGCGACGGGTGCGGTTGCGAGTTGACATGGGATGAGATACTCCGGAAGTGTTCTTGTAGTGGAGGAAGGCTTTCCGGGAGGCCCTGCGGGCCGCTTTAATATTAGAAAGCTGCGTGGTTATGATATATCATATAGTAGCTGAAAAAGGGTATCATGTCTTTTCATTCCAGCGCAGATTTTTATATACAAATAAAATTGCCCCTTTTTTTTTCCAAAATGTCATACTACTTTTAGTGTTTTATCACTACTTTTAGTGTTTTTTATGGCATGGATTTTAATAACTATTTAATTCAAACGACGAAACAACCTACAGATAAGATATTTATCCAGGGCTTTGTTCGCCAAGTTTTAATCTTTTCCAGTTTATCTGGGTTAGGCTTTACCGGAAGCCGAGGGTGCTTGGGCTTTGGAATGGCAGGGGCTCGCATCGGCTTTGATTGATACCATTTATTACATCGTATAAGGATAGCAGTGTCGAACGAAACACAATTTGACATAGCCTCGTTCTGTCAGGACATGGAAGTGGAATTGGGCGGGCAACACGGTAAAACCGCCCTGTTCTGGGAGGCGTTTTCCTATTCGGTTCACGCCCATCAGGATCAGAAAAGGAAATCGGGAGAGGCCTATGTCAGTCATCCCTGCGAGGTTACCCGGATTCTGGTGCGAGAGTTGGGAGTCCGTGATCCGGGAACCTTGGCGGCAGCGGTGTTGCATGATACGGTTGAAGATGTGCCCGAGGTTACCACCGAGGTTATTGGCGAAATGTTCGGCCGTGAAGTGGAGGCCATTGTTGATGGAGTTACCAAGATTGCCAATTTTGAAGGGGACCGGCAGACCTTTTATAAACTGGTCCATCGGAAACTCTTTACCGGGGCCGCCGCCAGGGTTGAGGTCCTGCTGATTAAACTTGCCGATCGGTTGCACAATCTACGCACCATGGCATCCATGCCCAAGCATAAACAACAGAAGATCGCTGATGAAACGTTGGACGTTTATGCCCCCATGGCTGGAGTGGTCGGTCTTTATTCCTTGAAGCGGGAGCTGTACGATCTTGCGCTCCGTTATCGATTTCCCCGCCAGGCCCATAAGGTTGAAAATCTTATTGCCCAGCTTGAGCAGGACGAGGCAACCCATGCAATCATCGAAGAACTTCGGGAGGATGTCCGGGCGGCTTGGCTTAATGCCGAAATCTCCATTAGGGTCAAAGGTTTATGGGCCTATTTTGATCCGGTCAACAAACTTTTGAATAAAGAGATTGAAACCCCCCTTGAGATTTTGATCGAGGTGGACGATATCCCCAGTTGTTATCGGCTTTTGGGCTTGGTCAATCAGCGATTCCCCCCCATCCCGCGGACCATCCGGGATTTCATCGCCAATCCAAAGCCCACCGGCTATCAGTGCCTCCATGTCCGGGCCATCATTCGGGGACAGAAATATCTTTTCAAAATCCGCACCCATGAAATGATCAATGACGGCCGGTCGGGGATTATCAAGGAGTGGTCCGCCGGCGGTAAGGTTTCCAGTTCCTTTGAAAATGGGATCAAGGAACTGCTCGATATCCTGGGAAGCGATGAGGGGGTCTCCTACCGGGACATGATCGCCGTTAGCGGTAAGAAGGAGATCTATACCTACACCCCGAAGGGGGATTCGGTCTGCTTACCGGCCAATAGCACAGTGCTTGATTTTGCCTTCAAGGTGCACACCGAGGTGGGGCGCCGTTGTTTGTACGGCATGGCTGGTGATCGGAAATTGAGTCCGGGTGATCCTCTGTATGATGGCAATCGGGTTAAGATTATTACCCAGAAGGAGCCGGTTGACTTCGAACCGGCAATCCTGGAACTCTGCCAGACCGCCCGCGCCCGGTCGGAACTTTCAAAGATGTTTCGGCTCCGCCACCGTGCCCTGGCCCGGGAAATCGGGCGATCGATCATCCGGCAGGAGTTGAAGCGCTATGGGATTCCCATCGAAGTGCTTGTTCTGGAAGAAATGGAATATGTCTGTGAGACCTATCAGGTTGCGGATGTCGACACCCTGTTTCAACAGGTCGGTAAGGGCAACTTAAACTTGAAAGAGGTGGTTCAGTCAATTCGGACCCACCTCTATGAGGATAAAGAGATTCTTGCTCCCCCCACCGGCGCTCTGAACCTGATTTATCTTGAGACCCTGGATCCAGCCGCCATCAAATTCTCCCGATGTTGTCATCCAGTCCCGGTGGAGAAAGGCTTGATCGGTCTTCTTTCCGCTCGGGGTCTTTCCGTCCACCGCAAAGACTGTGATCGGATTCAGGAATTGAAGATGCAGCGGGAAGACGTGGTGGAATTACGCTGGCGTTTGAAAGAGACCCGGATGGAGAAGGAACAGACTCTGCTCTTTCTGAAGGTGCCGAATCGGAATCGGTTTTTGATGATGCTGGGGGTGGCCCCGGAGGAGATGCGGATCCAGGAGGTCATTCTTCTTTCCCATCGGCAGGCGGCCCAATCAGCCTGGGAGGTCAAATTCATGGTCGACACTCTCCTGGGATTACGAAACATCCTCAACCATTTTAAAAAGGCGGGTATTGAGTACGACTACGCCTTGGATCAGTAAGCAAAATGGTGCATGTACACTCCCTCGCTTTGGTCGGAGGATATTTTCAAAGGTCTGGCTGAATAGTGTCGCTCGGTAATAAAACCTAAAAGTGCCTCTTGATGAAACCTAGCAATGCGTTTTGGCGATGAATCGTGACGAAAAAAGCAAAATGGATTCCGGTTGGGTTCATGATGAACTGGGCTATCAGAGAACCAGATCTCCCGTGATTATCCGGCAATCGCTGATTGCCCTTAAACAGCAGCGGGTATTCCTTAGCCTGGCCCAAAAGGGCTACCAGTCCGGAAACACGGTTCTGGTCGACTTTGATCAGGACAAGCTGATCATCGACCGTCCCCTGGATCTGCCGAAAAATATTACCGGATCTTTGATTGTTCAGTTCAGGGATAAGGGAAACCTGCAGAATCGTTATCAGGTCAGGATTCTGTCTTTGACCGCTGACTCGATCATCACCACCCTGCCGCAGGACTTTTTCCAGCTTCAGAGACGAAGGCAGTACCGGGTCGGGCTTCCTGCCGGCAACGTTGTTTCATTTACTTTGGAAGGGGAGCCGTGCAGCGGTTTTTTTGCGAAGGACATCAGTGCCGGGGGCATGTTGATCGGGCATAAAAAAAGGCAGTTGGAAGTTAATGATCGGTTGGAAAATCTTGTCCTCGAGGGAATCGGGAGGAAAGGGGAGGCCCTTTGTATTAGTATTAGTCAGGTCGTCCGAATTTTTCAGGCAGAAGAGATCAAGCGATACTTTGCCGGTCTCCTGTTCTCGCCAACCAGGCAGGAAGAGGAAGCCCTCTTAAAATTTGTCCGCAAACTGGAACTGGAACAGATCCGTCGTTTAAGTGCGGGAGGTTAGCAGAACAGTCCAGCCAGCAGGCATGCCTGGTCAACGCCCCCCCTTAAAGTCTCTTTTCTCCCGAGGCCAATTCTTCAAGACCGTCCCGGTTGATGATCCTAATTTCCCCACCCTCTGAAGCGATATAGCCACTCTCGTTCAATTTTTTAAAGATCCGGGAAAGGGTTTCCGGGATAGTGCCCAGGAGACTGGCCAGTTGGGCCTTGCCGATGGTCAGGGTCAAGGTGTCGCCGTTTTGCTGGCTGGCAAGCAACAGAAGGTGAGAAGCCAACCGGCCGGGGACCTCCTTCAAAGAGAGGGCCTCGATCATCCCGGCAAATTTCTTCAACCGGAGGGAGAGGGCGGCAAGCATGTTCATGGCCACGGCCGGATTGGTCCTGATGAGTTCCAGGAAGGAGGCCCTGGGAAAGAACAGGACACGACTGTCTTTCAAGGTATCGGCATAGGCGGGATAGGAGCGCCCGGCAAAGACGGCTGCTTCGGCAAACGGTTCACCTGGGCCGAAGATATGGAGGATCTGCTCCTTGCCTTCCATTGACAGTTTGTATATCTTGACCTGTCCTTCGGCCAGGATGTAGAACCCCAGACCGGGATCGCCCTCAGCGAAAATGGTCTGGCCCCGTTTGATTTTCTGATCGGTAAGAATCATGGCCAGTTCGGCCAGTTGTTCCTGGGTCAGGCCTTGAAAAAGGGGGATGGTGTCTAAGAGTTTGACGAGTTCCATGGGGTATCCCTGTTGATGACGGCTACGGCGCATCCGTAGTCAAGGTGTAAAAAGGTAAGCACCCGGTGGATGAAGCTCGGGGTCCTGGTGATAGTTGTCAATTGGACGATCAGTGCTTGCTCTCCCAACGGTTCGCCGCCAGTCAGTTCCATGGCGAGAAACCCGGTGAGGGGGTGGCCGCCCAGGGCCTTGCGCAAGGCCTCCTTGGCCGCCCAGAGCAGGGTTAGAGCGGCGACCGGTTCAGAAAAAGTATTGAGTGCAAGGAGCCTGGTTTCTTCAAGAGGAGTACAGAATTTCTCCCGAACTCGCATTACTGCCGGAGTGATTTTTTGAATATCGAGCCCCAGGGGATGGTGATCCACCACCGCCGTGGCCAGTCCATCGCTGTGGGAGATGGAGAGTTCAATCGATTGACCTGCGGTCGCCCCGTCCGAGCGCAGGAACCTCGGTCTGCCGTCGGGGGCATTTACCACCTGCCAGGCGAGCGGGTTGAATGGCTCTGCGGACAGTTTGGCCAGGGCTGCCTTGGCGGCAAGTCGTCCACCCAGCCATTCCAGATGCCTTTTGGGATAGGTGAATCCGGCCAACCGTGCTTGCTCTTCCTGGGTCAGCAGTGGTTCTAGCTCCAGTTTCCCCTCCTTGAGGATCGCGGCCAAGAGGTTCAGGTCGATCATGGTGATCCTGGGAAGGGTCGTCAGGTGCAGCCCACGGCAGAGGGGTTCGGCGGGTACTGGGATTTGTAGTTGGCTTGTTAGATACATGGCATTATAATCGTTATCTTGCTATAATCATTTGAAAAAATATAACGGTTTTTTCGTGGAATACCAAAGATTTCTCGTAACAATTCAGCGTAATGATCAGTAAACAACAAAAGCCCCCGAACTGTAACTGTTTAGCATCGCCTCATATCCAAGGAAGAAGCCTGTGAACAATACACCTGCACGTCAACAGGCTGAGGACGCAGCAGATGTGGTGATGCGGAACAGTTACGTTTTCTTTAACTTTTTCCTTTGGGTTACCTTTAAATCATGACTGCGCTTGATCTGGTTTTTGCTGTACTCATTCTTGTCCTGACCGGGCGGGGGATCTGGACCGGGCTTGTCCGACAGGCCGCCTTTCTGGTGGCTCTCCCCCTTGGGTTTTGGGTTGCTGGCCACTATTACGGCCATTACGGGGAACTGCTTTCTCCGGTGATCGCCCAGCCCCAGATTCGTTTCATGGCGGCCTTTGTGGTGTTGTTTCTCGTGGCCTATCTTCTGGTGACCCTGGGTGGGGTGCTTGTTCGTCATCTGATGAGCAAGGCCCTGCTGGGCTGGGTTGATCGTTTTTTCGGGGGGCTTTTCGGTCTGGGCAAAGGGATCTTTGTCTGTACCTTGCTTTTTATGGCCTTGGCGACACTGATCTCCGAGTCTGCCACGTTTCTGGGGCGGTCGAAAAGTTATCCGTTTTTTAATCGTTCCTCGGAGTTTTTGGCCTATTTGATTAAGGATCCAGGGCTCAGGGAAAAATTTCGACCCAGTGAACCGGCTATCTCCATGGTGATTGAAATGAAGAACGAGTTGAGCCAAAAGATTCGTCCCAAGGGAAAAGGAGATCAGAACTTGAGCCTTGATGAGTTGCGGTACAAGATTGCCAAAGAGGCTGGGGAAAAACCCAGTAAATAACCGGTCACCATCAGCTGGTTGAGCACGGTCACTGTGAGGGTACCCCGCTGCTGCCAGCGCCGGTTCGAGGTGATGATCGGGGTCGGCAGGGTGATGATGCGGCCCCGTTTTCGTAATTTGCCGACTAGGGCGAAGTCTTCCATGATGGGGATTTCTGGATATTCTCCCACCGCGTGGAAGGTGTCGGCGGTCATGAACAATCCCTGGTCTCCGTATGGCAACTGCAAATAACGGGAGCGCCAGGTTGCAGTTCGGGCAATAACCCGTAAGGCCCGACCGGGATCGGCAATATCCAGAGCAAAGGCGCCACCACTCACTCCGGGCCGGGCAAGGGTCTGGCGAATCATTGTCGCATACCCCGCCGGAACTCTGGTGTCGGCATGGAGGAACAGCAGGATATCACCTGCAGCCGCCCGGGCTGCCGTGTTCATCTGGGCGCCCCTGCCCTGACGTGACTCGAGCACCTTGGCCCCGGCTGTTTCGGCTAACGAGACAGTGGTGTCGGTACTGCCGCCGTCGGCCACGATGATCTCCTGGTCGGGGGTGTTCAGCAATGGGCCCAGGGTTGCGAGGAGGTTCTCTTCCTCATTCAGGGTGGGGATGATGACGGAAAGGAGCGGGGGCCTGGCATGGCTTCCGCGCTGGATATCCGGAAGTTTGTCGGATTCAGGCATTCATCTCCTGTGATTTTTTAAAGTATTGCCCCGGGGATTCTTTGTCCGACAGTCACTCGTCAACAATTTCTTCAAAGTCGATACAGGGTACCTGAGAAATGAGCCCAGTCAAAAGAAAAAAAAACCCGGCTTCCTACCTCCATCGAGATTATCGCCATCAATTTGCCCGGGAGGGGAATGTGGTCAGTCAGGTGCTGGTCCGGGAAACGGATCTGGCCATTGTGGCAGAAAAGGACCTGACCGAACCGGCGACCCATCTGGTTATCCAGTACCGCAGTCAGCTGGAAAATTATTTGCGGCAGCATCCCCTCTTCCTGACCTCGTTATTTCCTCTGCCCCAGGATTTGACTGCACCCCCGGTGGTTCGTGAGATGCTGGCCGCTGGTCAAGCGGCTGGGGTGGGACCCATGGCTGCGGTGGCGGGGGTGATTGCCGAATATGTCGGTCGTGAGCTTCTCCGAACCCAGGGCTTGACTGAAATCGTGGTGGAAAACGGCGGGGACCTCTATCTGAAGATGACCGGAGATGCCACCATCGCCATTTTTGCCGGAGAATCACCGCTCAGTAATCGGGTGGGGCTCAAAATTCCCCATTCGTTCATGCCGCTCGGGGTCTGCACCTCTTCCGCTACCGTTGGCCATTCTTTGAGTTTCGGGCAAGCTGATGCGGTCACGGTGCTTGCCGCTGCCACTGGACTTGCCGATGCGGTGGCCACCAGGATCTGCAATGAAGTGAAAAGGGAGAGTGACGTGGAAACGGCGCTGAACCTGGCCAGTCAGATCCCAGGTATCCTTGGCGTGGTCATTGTCATGGGTGAAAACCTTGGGGCCTGGGGTGCGGTTGAGCTGGTGGAATTGACTTGACGGGTCGAGGGCTTGGGGGGCATCATGGATTGAAAGCGATTTTGATGGTGCTTTGTGGAGGATAGAGGGAATGAAAAAGATTTGCGCCTGGTGTCGAGTCGATCTTAGTGAAAGCGGTGTGGACTCTAATCCCGATGCGAAGATCAGCCATGGGATCTGCCCCGCCTGTGCTGATCGACTGATGGCCAAATTAGGAATTCCTCTGGATCGTTTCCTGAATCGACTAGAAATTCCGGTGGTCGTGGTTGACCGGGAAAATCAGGTGCGCATCGCCAACGAAACCGCCCAGCAATTGGGACATCCTCCGAAAGAAAGGGACGGCGATTTTCGGCCTGGTAACGTCTTTGAGTGTGTTCATGCCACTATGCCGGAAGGATGCGGCAAAACCATCCATTGTTCCGGTTGTGTTATCCGTCAATCAATCAGGAAAACCTTTGCCACCGGAGAAAAGGTTGAGCAGACCCCGGCTTTCCTCACCAGAAGGAATCCAGAAGGGGAGCAGGAGATCGATCTTCTGGTCTCCACCGAAATGATTGAAGATCTGGTTGTCCTTAAGGTTGAAGAAGTCGGTCGCGGTTAATTATTTTTTCCGGACCATGGTTTCTTGTGACCAGTCGTTATCCTCGAATTGGCTGTGGTCGGGTTTGGCAGGTTTCTCTTCGACAAGGCGATGATCAAGCCACTTTATAATTTTGTCGAATTCCGCTGCCATTTCGGCGAGGGCCCGGCCCCGGTGGCTGAGGCGATTTTTTTCCGCAAGGTCGCTTTCCGCAAAGGTCTTGCCCAGTTCCGGTGAAAAAAAGATCGGATCGTAGCCAAAGCCCCCCTCACCCCTGGGAGTTTCAAGAATTTCTCCCTCGCAGCTTCCCTCATAGGTCAAGGCCGGTCCGGACGGCACCGTCAAGGAGATCACGCATTTAAAGGCGGCCCGGCGGTCGGACTTGCCGGCCATCTCTTTGAGCAGTTTGTCAATATTGTCACGGTCGGTGGCCTTGGGGCCGGCATACCGGGCCGAGTGGACCCCAGGTTTGCCGTTCAGAGCCTCCACTACCAGCCCGGAATCGTCCGATATTGCCGGGAACCCCAGGCAGCGAGCGGTGAAGGAGGCCTTCTTGTAGGCATTGTCGTCAAAGGTCTCGCCGTCTTCCACCACTTCCGGGATGGGGCCAAAGGCATCGAGTCCAAGAATATCTACGGGGAAATCCTTGAGCAGACTCTGAAATTCTTTGATCTTTCCAGCATTGCGCGTTGCCAGGACTATGGTATGTTTCATTGCTGTTCTCCGGTAAGCAATCACAGGGCACGCAGCTTTCGGCGCTGGCAACAGACCGCATAGTAGAACTATAGCGGACAGTTGCCATCATCAAAATCTGCGTACCCTGCAATCACTTACCATATATGGGATTTATTAATGATTGTTTGAGGCTTTATCAGTTCTTGACGCGTATAGTTATGATCGTTGGTCCGTGACAAGATAACGGGTTCATGAGCTGGATCGCAAGTTTGTTTTGCAGAAAAACCGGGTTCTCTGGTATTTTCCTGGTTCCATTAGGAGCAATCAAGGGTTGAAGAGGTTATGGCGAAGAATTCTCGCAAGATTATTCTGACCGGCTACCGGGCGACGGGCAAGAGTTCCATTGGCCGGGTGCTGGCCCGGCGGCTGGGAGTGGATTTTTTTGATACCGATGCCATGCTGGTCGAGCGATACGGCGAGATCCGCGACGTGGTGGCGGCTCATGGCTGGCCCTTCTTTCGGGCCAAGGAAGAGGCCTTGCTCACCGACTTGATCGCGCTGTCGGAAGGGGTGATCGCCACCGGCGGCGGGGCCATTCTCCACGAGGAGACCTGGGGAAAACTGGCCGGGACCGGGTTTGTGGTGTGGCTCACCGCTTCGGTTGCCACCATCTGCCGAAGACTGGCTGAGGATCCAGTGAGCGGCGGCCAGCGGCCGTCTCTCACTGGCCGCGCTATCGAGGAAGAGGTGAAAGAGGTGCTGGCCCAGCGGGAGCCTCTATATCGACGAGGATCGGACCTGGCGGTGCCCTCTGAGCTGATGGTGACCGAGGTGACCGATCTGGTCATGGCCGGGTTGCACTAATAGTTTTGGCGCGACCTCCTGGTCGCGAACGGATGGCGGTCGTTCCGGGATGATTGGGACGCTGCGCCTCCCTTACCGAAAACAGAGAAGGATAACTATGGCGGGAAACAGTTTCGGCACGCTTTTTCGGATCACTACCTGGGGTGAGTCCCACGGCACGGCAGTGGGGGTGACCATCGACGGCTGTCCGCCGGGGATGGCGATTACCCCAGAGGATATTCAGCAGGATCTTGACCGGCGACGGCCGGGGAGTGGCGGGGTGGCGGGAACCCCCCGTAAGGAGCCGGATCAGGTGGAGCTCCTCTCCGGGATCTTTGAAGGACGGACCACCGGTACCCCACTGACCCTGGTGATTTATAACAAGGACGCCCACAGCAAGTCCTACGACCACCTGAAAAATATCTTTCGACCGGGTCATGGTGATATCACCTATCTCAAGAAGTACGGTATCCGCGACCATCGCGGCGGCGGTCGGGCCTCGGCCCGGGAGACCGCAGCCCGGGTGGCTGCCGGGGCGGTGGCCCGAAAATATCTGGCTGCGAAGGGGATCACGGTCATGGCTTACACCATCGCTCTGGGCGGTATCGAGGCGGTGGGTCGGGATCTGGCCGAGATCAGAAACAATTCCTTAAGCTGTCCGGATAGCGGGGTGGCACAAAGGATGGAGGAGCGAATCATTGCCGTCAAAAAAGAGGGTGATACCCTGGGCGGCATCGTCGAGATCATCGCCACCGGCTGCCCGGCCGGGTTGGGCGAGCCGGTCTTCGATAAACTGGACGGCGAATTGGCCCGAGCACTGATGTCAATTGGCGCGGTGAAAGGTGTGGAAATCGGCGCTGGCTTCAGGGTTGCGACCATGCTGGGTTCGGAGAACAACGACCCCATTACCCCGGGGGGCTTTGTCAGAAACAACGCCGGGGGGATTCTGGCCGGGATTTCCAGCGGTCAGGATATTGTTGCCCGGGTGGCGGTGAAGCCGATCCCCTCCATTAGCAAGGAACAGAACACCATTGATCCTGCGGGGAATCCGGTGTCCGTCAAGATCGGCGGCCGCCACGATATTTCTGCTATACCCAGAATTCTGCCGGTTTGCGAGGCCATGGTGATCCTGACCCTGATGGATCATTATCTCAGGCAGCAGGCGATTGGACTACAGGTGACATGATGGGGATTCAGGCCGTAAAAAATATTTGGATGTTGACCCGGGAGTATGACGGGTTGGCCGGAGCCGGTGGGGTCAAGGATGTCTCGCGCCAATTGGCCGAAGCCTTGGCCAGGCGGGGGAAGAAGGTCAGCGTGATCATGCCCTTGTACGGTTTTATGGATCCGAAAGCCCTCTCCTTCCGGTTGACTGAGCTTGGTTTTGACGTGGACATGAACTATGTGGGGAATGATCGGCGTGAGTCCGTTCGGATTTGGAAGGCCCGCTTGAACAAGGTGACTGTCCTGTTCGTTGACGCCCAGCGCTATCGCGAGAAAAGGGGGATCTATACCTATTCCGCCGAGGAGGCGAGTGAAAATCCCGGGCATCGCCAGGGGGCGTCCCATTATGATTATTTTGCCATGAACGTGCTGTTGCAGAAGGCCGCCATTGGGGTGATGATTCTCTCGGGTGAGAAGCCGGATGTGATTCACTGCCATGATGGGCACACTGCCCTGGTGCCGGCAATGATCCGGGAAATTGAGGGCTATCGTCATTTTTTTAGGCATACCGGGTGTGTGGTGACCATCCATAATGCCGGGTGGGGATATCATCAGGAGGTGGCCGATCTGCCCTTTGTCGAAGCGCTTACCGGACTTCCCGCAAGAATTGTCCGGGCCAATCAATTGGAGGGGAAATTCGATCCGTTCCTGGCCGCTTCGGCCTACTGCGTGATGAATACGGTCAGCGAAAATTATGCCCGTGAGTTACGGGAAACCGATGATGATCGGTTAACCGGGTGGTTGGGGCATCAGCTCTTGCTCCGGGGAGTTGTGTTGCAAGGGGTGACCAACGGGATTGATCCAATCCGGTTTGATCCGTCTAGACCCCAAAAAATGGGGCTTGCGGCGGGTTTTTCTCCGGCAGAAGAGGATCTTTCCGGGAAAGCGATCTGTCGCAAGGACCTGGTCGATGAATTGCTTGATCGTTGTCCCTCCGGAGTGGTTCAGACCGGCTGGCTGGATACGGCGCCCGGGCAACCGCTGTTGACCTTTATCGGCAGGTTCAGTGAACAGAAGGGAATGGATAAATTAATTGGGGCCCTGGAAATCCTGCTGCCCATGGATGAACTGGTTCAGGTGGTGATTCTTGGTTCAGGGAGTGTTGAGATTGAGCATGCCCTGGTTGCTCTGGCCGAGGATCAACGGTTTCAGGGGCGGATTTGTCTGCTCCGTGGTTATGATCAGGCGTTGGCCTTGCGGATTTATGCGGCTGGGGATTTTTTCCTGGTGCCGTCGCAGTACGAACCGTGCGGTCTGACCGACCTGATTGCTCAGTTGTTTGGCAATCTGCCTATTGTTCATCATATCGGCGGCTTGGTTAAAGTGGTTGATGGGGATACTGGCTTCACCTACCTTGAACATAGCTCGGTGGCCTTGTTGGATGCCATGTTGAAAGCCCTCCAGGTGTATCGAACCGACCCGGGCAAAATGAAGGCAATGCGCCGGGCCGCCGTGGAAAAAATTTTAGACCGCTATAGCTGGGATACGGTGATGGAGCAGTATTTGGCCTTGTACCGCCAGGCAATGCCGGACCGAACTGGTCAGACAAAATTATCTCAAACAATATCGATATGAAATCATGGGGAAATAATAGTCTTCGCCTGAGGATGATGCTGGGTGTCAGTGGCGTGATCGTGCTGGCTGCTTTGGTCTTCTTCGCCGCAATTCATCCTTTTATCAGTCGCCAGATCCTCCAAGATGAGGGGCAGGACCTGAGAATTTACGCCAAGAATGAAGCCAGCGAACTGAATCAATATCTCAGTGAAGCCATGGATTCGCTGGAGAAGCTGGCCGTAGCCCCTGAAATTCGCTCGATGGATCGGGAAACGATAGATCATTTTTTTGGGCGGGAGGAAGTTTTTGGGAATCCGGTCTTTCTCTGGTACATGGTTCTGGATGGCAACGGACGCGTGCTGTCCCGGCCTTCCAAACCAACCAGAATAGGAGAAGATCGTTCCGACAAAGATTATTTTCAAGAGCCGATTCGAACCCATCGTTCGTATGTCGCCCAGGTTCAGGTCTCCAAAGGGGATCATATCAGTGTCCATTTTTCCGCACCAATTTTGAGTGAGACGGGTGACGTTATCGGGGTCTTGACGGCGCCGGTTGGTTTTGCCGACCGAAATCCTGCAATGTATCACTCGGTCGTTAATGACTCCATGCCGGATTTCTGGGAGGTATTTCTAGTGACCCGTCAGGGGGTCCTGATGGCCCATTCTTCCCGGGAACTGAAACTCCTCGAGCTGGAGGATCTGGACTACCGCGACCGTCCGTTGGTCAGCCAGTCTCTTCAAAAGCCGGTGTCACTGCTTAAATTTAATGAAAACGGTCGGGTCTGGTACGGGGCCACCGCCCGGGTGAATCTCACCGGCTGGACCCTTGGGGTTCAAGTGCCGGCAGACGTTATTATCGCCCAGGTCCATCAATTGACGAACCCGATTGCCGTTTTTATCCTGTTTTTCCTGGGATTGTTGCTGATGGTTTCGCTGGTGGCCACCCATTATTTTATCCGGCCCTTGTCAGACTTGACAACCTCTTTGACTCGGTTCGGACTCCATCAATCGGTGGAACCGCTTGAGGTTAAAGGCAGTGGTGAAGTGGCCCAGGCCCAGCAGGCATTTAATGGCATGATCGAGGAGCGGCTTAAGTTGGAACAGGAGATCCTCCGGGCTCACAGACTTGATTCCCTCGGCCAGATGGCCGGTGGGGTTGCCCATGATTTTAATAATATCCTGACGGCGATCACCAGTAATATATCCCTGGCCCGGCTGTATCGGGACAATCCTGAAAAACTTCTGGAAAAGCTTCTGGCTTCTGAGCAGGCCTCTCTCCGCGCCAAGGGCTTAACCCAACAGCTTTTATCCTTTACCAAGGCCGGCGCCCCGGTAACCAAATCCGCCTCAATGGCGGAAGTAATTATCGATTCATCCCGGTTCACCCTGAGCGGGTCACGGGTCAGGCTCAAAACCTCGTTTCATGCCGATCTATGGCCCATAACCATTGATCTGGATCAGATCAGTCAGGTGACCCAGAATCTGGTGATGAATGTGCGTGAGGCGATGCCCCAGGGTGGTTTATTGACCATAGAGGCGGAAAATGTCGTTATTGGGCCGGAAGATCCGCGGCTGCTGGCCGGCTCCTACGTGAGAATATCGTTTATTGATCAGGGAAGTGGAATTCCCGAGTCGATTCGAGGGAAAATCTTTGATCCGTACTTTACGACCAAGAAGACCAACTGTGGTTTGGGCCTTTCCGTGTGCTATTCCATAATCACCAAGAATAACGGGTCGATATTTGTTGATTCCGCCGAGGGTGAGGGGGCCACCATTCATCTCTATCTTCCGGCCAAGGCGGGAAGGGATGTGAAGGTGGAGGAGCCAACCGATGAGATTGAGCAATCCCGGTCCAAGGGGCGCATCCTGCTCCTTGACGATGAACCCGACATCCTGCAGGGTGTTGCTGAAATGCTTGAATTGTCAGGGTTTTCAGTGGAGACGGTTACGGATGGTCTTGAGGCCGTGCTTCGGGTTCAGGAGGCCATTGGCGAAAATCAACCCTTTGATCTGTTGATCCTGGATCTCACCATTCCCGGGGGGATGGGAGGGGATGAGGCCTTTGGCCGAATCAGGGAGTTCTCGCCCGAGACTCCGGCCATTGTCTCCAGTGGGTATTCCGATGATATCATCATGTCAAAATACGCTGACTACGGTTTTGCCGGGGTCATTTCCAAACCCTATCGGTTCGAGGATCTGATTAGAGCGGTTCAGACCACTCTGGGGCGGAAGAGTAGGGACTGAGTCGCGCTCGCTAGGGATAACGATCTGGTCAGAAGATATTTTCTCCACGAGCGTTGCCATCCGAAAGTGGGTTTTTCTCAGCTGATCGGGTTGCCAGGCAGCCTCGCCTTCGCTCATTTTATGACGGTTTAATCCCCGGTACTCTCTAACCGAACATTCCCCAAAAAACTGCTTGCCCATTCCTCCTTTAACTGTGGTACCATTTGATTTAAGACGATGATTTTTTCGGGTCCGACGGACCCGCAGTAAATTCCTTTCAATATGATAAAAAGGAGAACGGCAATGACGGTTCGGATAGGTATTAACGGTTTTGGCAGGATCGGCAGGAACATCTTTCGGGCGATTGATCAGGACCCGGCCTTCCACGATATTGAGGTGGTGGCCATTAATGATCTGACTGACAATAAAACCCTGGCTCACCTGTTGAAATATGATTCGGTGATGGGGGTTTACAAGAAGGAGGTCACCTCCAACGAGCAGGGCCTGGTCGTGGGTGGAAAACCGGTGGAGATCTTCAATCACCGGAATCCGGCCGATATCCCCTGGGGTAGTCTCGGAGTCGAATATGTGGTGGAATCGACCGGGCTGTTCACCCATTCGGACAAGGCCCAGGCCCATCTTGATGCCGGGGCCAAGAAGGTGGTTATTTCCGCCCCGGCCAAGGGTGAGGTGAAAACCATTGTCATGGGGGTGAATGAGGACGAGTATGACCCTGCCTCGGATCATATCGTCTCCAATGCCTCCTGTACCACTAACTGTCTAGCGCCCATGGCCAAGGTTATTCTTGATCGGTTCGGGATCAAGCGGGGTTTGATGACCACGATCCATGCCTATACCAATGATCAACGGATCCTGGATTTTCCCCACTCCGATCTGCGTCGGGCTCGGGCTGCGGCCTTGTCGATGATTCCCACTAAGACCGGGGCTGCCGCCGCCGTATCCCTCGTTATCCCTGAATTGAAAGGCAAATTCGACGGCCTGGCCGTCCGGGTACCTACTCCCAATGTTTCCCTGGTGGATGCGGTGATGGAAGTGGAGCGGGACACCACGATCTCGGAGGTGAATCAGGCCCTCAAGGAGGCGGCCAATCGTTTTCTTGGGTACTCCGATGAACCCCTGGTGTCCATCGATTATCAGGGGAATCCCCATTCATCAGTGGTTGATGCCATGTCCACCAAGGTGATCGGGTCCACGGTCAAGGTGCTTTCCTGGTATGACAACGAATGGGGGTATTCCAATCGGGTGCTCGATCTGATTCTGCATATGGATGCCCATAAACTCTTGTAGCTGTTAGGGAGAACGGATGGATCTCGGCAAGAGTTCTTTTGAAAAAATTGTTAATACCCTTCATGACGGTCTTTACTTTGTTGATCGACAGCGAACGATTACCTACTGGAATCAATCGGCCGAGCGGATTTCCGGATTTTGCTCGGCCGAGGTGGTGGGCCGGGCCTGTTCGGATAATATCCTGACCCATGTGGATGAGCACGGGACGTGCCTTTGTCTTGAGGGTTGTCCTCTGGCCGCGACCATGGAGGACGGCATTCTCCGCGAGGCCACGGTCTATATGCATCACAAGGATGGGCATCGGATTCCGGTTTCCGTCCGGACCAGTCCGCTCTTGGATGATTTTGGCCAGATCATCGGAGGGGTGGAACTCTTTACTGACGTTTCCAATATGGCGGCCAATGATCTGCGGGTCAAAGAACTGGAAAAGCTGGCCCTGCTCGATAATCTGACCCAACTTGCCAATCGGCACTATCTTGAACGGGAACTCACCTCAAAGATTGATGAATATCGCAGGAATGCTCTGCCCTTCGGGATTCTTTTCATGGATATCGATCATTTTAAGGAGTTCAATGATCGTTATGGGCATGACATCGGCGATCTTGTTCTCCAAAGCGTTGCCAATACCTTCGTGATCAACTCGAGGCCCTTTGATCTGTATGGGCGTTGGGGCGGTGAGGAGTTCATCGGGATCGTCCGTAATATTACTTCGCAGGTCCTGGAGCATATCGGCAATCGAATGAGATTGCTGGTGGAACATGCCTATATCGCTGTTGAGGGTAAAGAACTCAAGGTGACCATATCCATGGGGGCCACCTTGTTTCACGACGACGACACCATTGACAGTTTTCTCAAGCGGGCCGACACCCTTCTCTATGAAAGCAAGAAGAAGGGCAGGAACTGCCTGACTTTCGGATGATTTGTTGAGGCCGATCCTTTCAGATGCTTTCAGGCCGATTCCAGAGTATAATCACCACTCAACGTGGCGACCTGGGTACAGGTATTCAGAAACACCATCCCATCAATGTTGTCTCAAACCAAATGATCTGGCAGACCCGGTGATTATATGACTTCTGAGATAAAATCCGTAATAGAATCCGATGCCTTAAAGGCCAACCTGCTGGAAACGGCGGTCAGTGATGTTGCCATTGACCCGGCCTATGAGCTTCTTTTAGAGGTTGTTAAGGCCTATCGCGGGGTTTCCGGAACCCTCCATTCACTTCTCTACGAGATCAGCCATCCCTTTCACAACTGGTCGATCATTCTGCCTCGGTTTCGGGGATTCGTTTTGAAAAATCTCGGTCATTACCAGAGGGACCCCCGGGGCCCGGAAGCGGTTGAGCTGTTTTGTGCGGTGTTTCTCCAGGCGGTGAGCGAGACCAAAAAAAATGAAACTCAGTTGTCGCTGGCGATGGAATCACTGCTCGCCTTTTTGGAGAAGGTGGTCTCCTCGCTCTCGCCCGAAGAGTATCCAGTGTACCAGGTGGCATTGGCCAACTGTTTTTCACGGCTTCAGGATTTGGACGAAAATACCATGCTGTTCATGGTTCAGGGGCATCATCCCATCAAAAAAATTGCCCGGGTCATGTTGGAGCAGGTTGATAAGGCCGGCCCTGATTCGGTCTATGATTTTTTGATTCTCACCGGGCTTATGAAAAAGATTCTTCGATTGAATTATCTTTATTGGCTCGGTGAGGAGGATCCTCTGCCCTGGTTTGTATCCGAATGTGGCGAGCTCTGTCGGGGCTGGGCGGCGGGACGGTTGTTTCAGGCCATATCCCATCAGGAAATCCGCACTCATCTTGACAAGATCGATCAGATTGAAATTGAGGAAGAGCCTCGCCAGGCCCTGAGAGAGCTTTTGGAATTCCCGGCCCATATGGATATTGTCCGGCTGTATAAGGAAATTCCGGGAAGACTGACGGAAGAGGCCGACGGCACGGCCACTGAGACCGACGATCGGTTTGCGGAAAATCGTAAACTGCTCTTTCTGTTCCGGATTATGGACACCGCCGGTCTCTACCTGATCCACGAAGAAACCCTGCGGGAAATCAATCGGAGTCTGATTCAACTGATCCGCCAGCAGACCTTTGAGGAGATCGAATCCTTTCTTTTGACCACCTTTAAACTCCTGAAGGTCAATGTCCGGCGTTATCCCCATACCTCACTGCAGTGTATCCAGGTTTTGGGTGCCGAGGTCTTCCGACGGGAAAGCAGTCGACTGGTGGAGACCTTTCTCTGGGAGGTGGTGCGTTTCGGTTTCCAGTATGCCAAGGTCAGCGGGGTGGATGAGGAGTGGCAGCCCATTTATAACCCATCCCATCTGGAAAATATCCGGGTCTGGCTGAGTCTGATCATGCAGGAACCCAAGTGGTGTTCAACCTTGTTTTCCGCCCTGATCATCAATCTCAAGCTTTCGGGGACCTGTGTCAAGGACACCGATCTCTTCCAGCGTGATATAAGTCGCCTGCTCAACCATCCCATCGAGCCGGTCTATAATCCGGTCAAGCAGTTTGCCAAGTTGATGCCGGTCTTTTTTAACGAGATCGGGGCCGAGGGGGTCCTCAGAGAAGTCTCCACCGAGCTTGACGAGATCCATAAACGGAAGGATCTGCTGATCCATTTTCTCAGGAAGCAGAGTCATGTGGAGTCGAGTAATCTCATTGTTGATTTTATTCGAGCGATTTTCGATTTTTGGCGGTCGTTGGACAAGAAGGGTCTCGGCCCCTACCTTCCCGAAGAGATTTTGTACCAGATCCCCTCGGAGGGACCATATGTCGATGACCTGCACGCCCTGATGGAGAGGCTCATGGCCCAGAGGGGGGTCAGTACCATGGAGCAGGTCCTGGCCTGGGACGATGGTCGGTTAAATGCTTTTGTGGCCCGTCAGGAGGATCTGGCCGAGACCGAAGTGCGTCGTTTTGTACTTTTGGTCCGGATGTTCCGATTGGTCAACCAGAAGTATAATCTCGACTTTCAGGAACTGCGTCTGCAGCTTGATCAGGCCGTGAACAGCGGTTTTCCCGAGATGGAAGGGTTGTTGGATGAGCTCGAAGACAAGGATATTTTCTCAAGTTTAAATGGCTTGCTGGATCGACTGGAGAAGCTCAAAGCCATCATCTTGAGTGAAGAAACCTTCGAGGCCAAGGAGGATATTTATCACAAACGGCATATCGCTGTTGACATTCCGTCGGTGTACGGTCGGTACCGTGAGCGGAAGTTTGACGCCCTGGGGCTCACCTTCCGGCTGGAAAATCTGGCCAATATCTTTCTGGAGAAACTACCGGACACTGTCAACCCCTCGTTTATCACCCGGGCGACCTTTATCCGGATCATCAAGTGTCTCAGGATCTATCTCCGTGCCCTGCGGATCGATGGGATCACCAGCCGTCGCCTGGAGACCTATCTTTCCCTGTTGTCCAGTTCCATCGGGATTAAGCGATTTTCCTATACCCAGTATCTGGATATCTTCCGGGGGTTATCGGAAGGGGTAAAGGACGTGATTTATGCCTATTACACCAATATTCATGAGAATAACCTGTCGATCATTGTTCCTCAGATCTGCTCGGGTGAGGAGAACCTCCTGGGCAAATATCGACCTCTATGGACTGGTGACGATCAGGTCGGTAGTATCCATCGGTTGTCCGAATCCTTTCTCCGGGATTTGATTGCCGGGACCTTCGGCCTTCAGCATTTGGATAATTTTATTACCCGGATCTACCAGACCCTGGAGAATCAAAAGGATATCCTGGACGAGCGCTCTCTTGATCTTTTGATGACCTATAACCCTGACCGGGTAATCAGTTCGCTCCACCATCGCAGCTCCTACAGTCGAAATATGATTCTTCTGGGCAATAAGGGCTATAACCTGACCCAATTGATCGCTGACCATATACCGGTTCCGCCGGGATTTATTATTACTACCGAGATCTTTCGTTGTTGGCCGGTGGTGGGGACTTTCAGCCGGGCTAGAGACGAATTTATGGCCCAGATTCGGGATTCGCTGACCGAGATCGAACAGTTGACCGGGACCCGGTTTGGTGATCCGGAAAATCCATTGTTGTTGTCGGTGCGGAGCGGGGCCGCGGTTTCCATGCCCGGGATGATGGCAACGATTCATAATGTTGGCTTGAATGAGGAAATTGTCGACGGCTTTTCAAAGAGTTCCGGCAAGGATTATCTGACCTGGGATAATTACCGCCGGTTTCTGCAGTCCTGGGCCATGACCGTGGGTGTTGGCCGCGAAAAATTTCAGGCCCTGATGAATGCTGCCAAGACGCGGCATGGGGTCGAGGTGAAGCGTCAGTTTACCCCCGGTCAAATGCGGGAGCTGGCCCTGGATTACCAACAAAATATCCGTAAGATGGGTATTCCGGTGCCCGAGGATCCCTGGCTCCAGTTAACCGGGGCCATCGAACTGGTGTTGCAGTCGTGGGACACAGAAAAGACCCGGGAGTATCGGTCCTTGATGGATGTCTCAGATAATTGGGGCACCGCAGTGATCATTCAGGCCATGGTCTTTGGGAATCTCAATGATTCTTCGGGGAGTGGAGTGGTCTTTACCGCCCATCCCTATCGGAAGGTCCGACGGGTTGCCTTGTGGGGGGATTATGCCGTGGGCGATCAGGGAGAGGATATCGTCAGTGGTCTGGTCACCACCTATCCCGTTTCTTTGGAGCAGTCCGAACTGGATGGCCGGTCCGGGGAGAATTCTTTGGAAAATAGATTCCCGGAGGTCTATGAGCGGCTTCTTGCCATTTCTCGTGACCTGGTCTATGAAAAGCGGTGGAATCCCCAGGAGATTGAATTTACCTTCGAAGGCCCCCGGGCTGAAGATCTCTATCTGCTGCAGACCCGTGACATGATCACCATCAAGAAAAAGGAGAGCTTCATGGTGTTTGAGGGGGATATCAAGCCATTCCTCCTGGGGAACTCTATTGGAGTCAGCGGGAGCGCTCTGGCCGGTCGAGCGGTTTTCACCTCGGATAATATCACCAGATTACGGGAAGAAGACCCGGATACCCCTTTGATTCTGATTCGCCAGGATACGGTACCCGAAGATATCAAGGATATCGCCCGCGTGGACGGATTGCTTACTGCCCGGGGCGGGCAGACCTCCCATGCTTCGGTGGTTACCCTGAGGCTGGAAAAAACCTGTGCGGTGGGCTGCCATGCATTGAAGGTCTACGAGAGTGAGGAGCGGGCCGAGATTGCCGGGCAGGTGATTCGCTTCGGCGACGAGATCAGTATTGACGGTCGAAAGGGCTTGTTCCTGAAAGGCCGGCATCTGGTCAGAAAGGAGATGCATATCCTGCCCATTTGATTTTTGGGTATGGGGTGTTGTCTGCCAGTTCCTCATTTTTTTCAAAAGGATTTAAGATGATCATCGGAGTACCTAAGGAAATCAAAGCCCAGGAGAATCGGGTTGCCATGGTCCAGGCCGGGGTCAAGCAGTTGACCAAGGCGGGGCATCGGGTGTTGATCGAACAGGGTGCCGGTCAGGGCAGTGGTGTCAGTGATGAGGAATATCGGGTCGCTGGAGCTGAAATGATCCCGGCCGCCGCTGACGTCTGGAAAAAGGCGGAGATGGTCGTCAAGGTCAAGGAACCCCTGTCCCGTGAATACCGTTATTTTAGGCCGGGGCTGATCCTTTTTACCTATCTCCATCTGGCTCCCTTGCCGGAACTGACCGGGCAGTTACTGGTGGCCCAAGTCAGTGCAGTGGGCTATGAGACGGTCCAGTTGGCTGACGGTTCTCTGCCTTTACTTGCTCCCATGAGCGAAGTGGCCGGGCGTCTGGCTGTTCAGGTGGGTGCCCGCTATCTGGAAAAGGAAGGAGGAGGAAAGGGGATTCTTTTGGGGGGAGCTGGTGGGGTGGAACCTGGCCGGGTACTTATCCTGGGCAGCGGCACGGTTGGTCAAAACAGCGCCAGAGTGGCCCTCGGTATGGGCTCAATGGTCATGATGATGGGCCGCAATCCCCAACGGTTGGCAGAATTACGGCAGCGTTTCCCCCATAGATTTGAAACCTTTGGGCATGAACAGTCGCGTCTGGAGGAGGAACTCAGTAGGGCAGATCTGACCATCGGCGCGGTGCTGGTCCCGGGTGGTGCCGCCCCGAAGCTGGTTACCCGGAAGATGCTCAAGACCATGCAGCCGGGATCGGTTGTGGTAGACGTGGCCATTGATCAGGGCGGCTGCTTTGCCACCTCCCAGGCCACCACCCATCGGGAGCCGGTCTATATTGTTGATTCCATTCTTCATTACTGCGTTGCCAACATGCCCGGCGCGGTACCCCGCACCTCAACTTATGCCCTGACCCAAGCAACCCTGCCCTACATCCAAAACATTGCCGATCATGGCCTGTCCGCTGCCGTCCTGGCTGATCCGGCCTTGCTCGCCGGGGTCAATACCCACCGTGGCCGGATTCTTAACCAGGCCGTTGCTCGAGCCCAAGGGGTTTCCCCGGTGGACAATTCGGCTGATTTTTTTAAGGGATAGGAAGGTCGCTGGCATCTCCTTCGCGGATGCGGTGGGCATTGATTCACCCAGTTGGTGGCTGCATCTCGGAGGATCGAATGTTGATCGGTAGTTAAAAAATGAGGCCACTGATAGTCGAGTCAGTCGAGTGACTAATGAGTTAGAGTCTCGTTTCTTAACTATTTAACTCAACTTTCGGAGTTAACTTAACGCATTTATTTTACGTCGTTACTACACAAATTTTGAACCTTACTCAAGTGCAACTGATTTTTATTCATGTGTAAGGCAAAACAACAAGGAAACTGGCAGTGACAAAGCGCAATGAACCTTGCCCCTGTGGCAGCAATATGAAGTATAAAAAATGTTGTGGCACTCCTGAAAAAGTTGAATCTGCATCGAGCGAATCACAGCAAAGGCAAACCAATGAAGCAGCTGAGCCTTCAAGTATTCGCGAACAAAGCGAGATAAGCAATCCTGTCGGGGGAAAGACGCCAGGCAAACCAGAATCTGCTCAGGATTATTACATGCTCGGCTGCAACTATTATGAAAAGAATATGCTGGAGGATGCTGTAAGGTGCTTTAAGGACGCCCTTTTTATCCAACCGGCACCAGAGGTCTATTTCAATCTTGCTGTTGTCCAGGAAAAACTCGGAAGCTTGAAGGACGCAATTGAAAGTTACAAGGAGGCTCTGCGGTTAAAACCGGAGCTCAAGATGGTTTATGTTCCGTTAGGAAATCTGTATCAACAAACAGGTGATGTTCATAAGGCGATTGAATGTTATGAAACTGCGCTTTCTGTGGATCAAAACAATGCTGAAACATATAACAATCTTGGGGTTGCATTAAAGAAAACAAATAAGCTTGAGGATGCTGCTGTAAATTTCAAAAAGGCTTTACAATTACGGGAAAATTACCACGAAGCCTATACAAATCTCGGAACTGTTTTATCCGAGCTGGGTAGAATTGATGAGGCGATTGATTGCTACCAACATGCGCTAGCCATTCACCCAATGTTTTTGGAAGCTAATATTAATTTTGGTATTATCCTGAAAAATCTTGGACGATTTGATGAGGCTGCTGACTGTTTTCTTAAGTCTTTATCAGTCGAGCCAAACAAGGCGAACGTATTATATGATTTAGGCGTGGTCTATCTAAGCCAAAGGAGATTTGATGGGGCTGTTGATTGTTTCCTTAAATCATTAGACATCGATCAAAACTTCACGAAGTCTTTGGGTAATCTAGGTTTAATATATTTTGAACAAAGGCGTTATGAAGAAGCTGCTGATTATTATCTTAAGTCATTATCAATTGATCCAAATAGCTCTGTTGCCTTAGATAACTTAGGATTGATTTATCTGAAACAAAGAAAATATGAAGAAGCCGTTAGTTGTTTTAATAAAGCCCTATCGGTTGACCCAGAATACTATAGAGCCATTTATAGCCTTGGTTTAGCAAGCCAGAAGCAGGGAAGATATAAAGAAGCCGGGGAGCTTTTCCTGAAAGTATTGAAAAAAAATCCGGAGTACGCTGAGGCATATTATGGCCTAGGCATTATAAACAATGGGGAAGGCGGAGTAGAAGAAGCTATTGCGTATTTTAATAAGGCGATAGAGTTTAGTTCCAGTTCTTCAAGGTTTCACACATATTTGGTAATAATATACTGGATCAATGGTGATTGGGAGGCATGCAAAAATCACCATGAGTATTTATCTGCTCATAAATTCGGTTCTGGTGATAGTGATTTTGCCGCACCATATCATAGTTTCTTAGGGGAACTTCTTAAATATAGAGCAGAAAATGCTGCAAAGTATATACGAGATGAATATTTACCTACTCTCTATGTCTTGGGAGATAGCCACTCCCTTTCATTAGCAAATACCCTTGTGAATATGAATGGGAATGAGTACATCTCGGAAGCATTAACAGTGATTGGTTGTAAGGCCTGGCATTTAGGCAATAAAGAAAACAATTCATATAAATATGAGTTTGCCAAAAGAGTTGAGTCAATTCCTCCCGGATCTACTGCGGTATTGATGTTTGGTGAAATTGATTGTCGAATCCAAGACGGAATAATAAAAAATTATAAAATTAATCATGGGAACCTGACTGAGTCGATTATTACACTGGTCGATAACTATCTTGATTATGTGCTTAAAAAATTTGCTACCCTAAATATACGTCCTATTATATGTACTATTCCGAAGACAGAAGTCATGAATCTGAATTTTTCAGACGCTGATGAGAATTTATATGATGAAGTTCTGTCAATTTTTAACCAGGCATTAAAAGATCATGCACGTAACAAGCAAATACCGATACTGGATGCGTATGCCTATTCAATAATCCAAGAAAAAAGCCCCGATAATAAATTTCGTCTTGATGGGGTCCACTTGCTTCCGTCAGTCTATGGGGATTTGATTAAAAAGCTGAGTTTCTCCTGACGAAACTCAGCTAATAAGCGAGCATTCGATTGACGAACAATCGAATGACGATAGGGGGAATGATCCCCTGTTCAGATGTTTGTAACTCGTCTGTTCGTCAATCGAATGTTCGCAGTTTTGATCCTTCACTGCTTTGGTGGACAGAGTAAGCTACTTTTGTTTTTCATCCCACACATTCTCAAGCAATGACGCCCTCTCCACTTGTAATACAACTCAAGGTCTTGCCGGATAAAGCAAACTGTTATTTATCCCGCACCATCTCAAGGGTGATCAGAACTTTGACGTCCTTACCTACTATACCCATCTTATAAAACTTGCCGTCTCCCACATGGAAGGCCAATCGGTCCAGCGTGAAGTGGGAGTCAAGTCCGGTCACCACCTCTCCCTGTTTCATGGGGTTTTCTTTCTGTCCGTGATAGATGAATTCCAGGGGCATTTCTTTGGTCACGTCCTTAATGGTTATTTTACCGTCGACGGTGTACCGATTTTCCCCGGTCTTGGTGACCTTGGTTGAGGTGTAGGTCATGGTCGGAAAGGTGCGGGCCGCAAAAAAATCGTCTGATTGCAGATGGATGTCACGTTTACCGATATTGGTATTGATGCTTTCGGTTTTGACCACGAAATTGAATTTGCTCTTTTCGGGAGCTGCGGGGTCGAAGACCACATCACCGGTAAAATCGGTAAATTGACCGCGGATTGTGGCATAGATATGGTCAATCTCAAACAAAAAACCGGTATGAACCTGATCCAGTTTCCATTGCTGGGCCATGGCCGGGATGGAAGTTAAAAAAAACATCATGAATACGAAAAATGTTAGTTTTTTCATGTCAGATCTCCTTGGATGCTTTTTCATTTAATGGCCGATTACGTCCGCCCTTTGAGGAGAGTGTAAGGGTGATTGGATGTCCTGTAAATCATCAACCGCCTGGTCGTTTGAAAAAAAGAGTATTCAGCGGAGTCTTATTTGTTGCTGCCAAAGAGAGCCCGGCTGAAAATCTTGATTAACAAGAAGGTCTCAGCGCCTCCAAGGGCCAGGGCCAGGGACCGGGGGAGCCCACCGTGGAAGGTATCACTGACAAAGAGGAGATGAATAAAAAAAAGACCAAGAATGATGACAGCTCCCAACCGATGTACCCTTAACCAGGTTTGATACTTTAGGGGCAGTCGTGCCCGGAAGCGGGCCGATAAAACAAAAAGAATGAGCAACAAGAAGAGGGCTGCCCCGATGAATTCGGGCCAGTATTTCTTTTCCAGATGATATGAAGCAAAGTTATCGGCACCCCGGATGAGGAGGGGATGGATAAGAATTAGCAGGGTAAGGCCGAGGCCGTTGTTTTGATGAAAGTGTAGGAGGGGTGTCCGGGAAAAGATTCGCTCCAGGAAGGCCAGGTGGGACACGGCTGTCAGTTGGAAAAAAAGTAAGACACCAACGGTCAGCCCCATCACTTTCCCTGAACGGAGCAGTACCTTGTCCATCCCGAATTTATAGAGGATAGAAGTGGATTCGTAGAGAAAGGGAAGAGACCACGCTCCGGCCAGCATGAGTACGGCGAGGCAAAGGCAGAGTCCGCCCTGTACCATGTTCAGGGTGTTGCGTTTTCCCTGCTCCGAGCTCATAAACGTTCCCTGATCTGTCCCCTGTGCATGAGTAATGGGGCGCTTCGTGAATTCTGAATAGAAAGAGAGATGATCTTACTATGTCGGGTAAAACAGGCTGGCGTCAATCGGAAAGTGCAGATGTTGGGAATGGTTTCAATAATCCAGATTTGACTTTAGTGAGATAAAAAGGGGATATCATCGTTAATAGATTCATTGGGACCGGGTTAAAAAAGGCCCCATAAACTGAGGGCATGCCGGACCAGCAGAGCCGCGAAAAGGATAAGGGTCAAGCCGAGGACTTTTCGGATTCCTCCAATTAAGGGGCCGGAGAGCGCCTTGCCGGCCCGACCACTGATCAGGGCGATTCCTATCTTGGTTCCGATCAGGAGTGCATAAAAGGTGGCCAAAAAACCTGCAGCTGCGAGGAGGCCGTGTTCTTTATCGGCACGGAGTAAGATTGGCCCACCGACACTGAACCAGAAGAGATAGGGATGGGGGCTGGTGAGATTGATGATGACTCCCTTGGTGAGGGCATTGCTGGGAGGATTCGCCATGGGGCTATCGGGGGGGCGTGCTTTAAGGCTGTCAATGCCTAATCCAGCGACGACCAGCGCCCCGATAAGTGAGATAGCGGCCATCAGTAATTGAAAATGGTCGAGTCGGGCCAGGATCAGCAGGGTGAAAAGGATGATTGGTAGATCGGTTATTGCTGGGGCCAGGGCCATTCGTATTCCCCCGCGGGGGCCGTGATTGAGGCTTTCAGCGATGACCATGGTCATGAGCGGGCCCGGGGCAAGACCTGCTGAAAGGCCCAGCAGTAGGCCGGTGGTGAGTAGAGAGAACATACTGATTCGAGTCAGACCCCCAGCAGTGGGCAGGAGTCGCAGCGTGGGTTGGTTTTCCGGCAGAAGTCCTTGCCGACTTGGACCAGGAGGGCATGGTATTCATTGAACAGAGGGGTTTCTTCCTCCAGTTGATCGGTGAACAGGGACTGGATCTCATTGTAGTCGGCATCGTCCCAGATCAAATCATGGCGGAGAAGAATACGATGGGTGTAAGCGTCCACCACGAATATCGGTTTTTCCGCCGCATAGAGGATAATAGAGTCGGCTGTTTCGGGGCCGATACCCTTGATGGCCAGTAATCGATCTCGGAGGGTCTCCCGGTCAACAGCGAAAAAATCGTCCAGGGTTTCCGATTGATCAGTGATGGCCGTGACCAGATTTTTGAGTCGGCCCGCCTTGAGATTGTAGTACCCTGAGGGTCTGATCAACTCGGCCAGGTGGCCGGGGGCAATTTCGGCGAGGTCTATGAGGGATAGGAGGTTGGCGGCTTTGAGATTATCGATGGCTTTTTCCACATTCTGCCAATTGGTGTTCTGGGTAAGAACCGCGCCGATCATGATTTCCAGCGGAGTATCCCCGGGCCACCAATGTTGTGGGCCGTAGTGATTAAACAGGATCTGGTAGATTTCTGAAATTTTATGAGCCATGGATAGGGGCGAGGGTCAGGGGTGAATATGGGAGTGTAACCGCCTCTTCCTTTATTCGCTTTTAAAGACAAAGATATAAACTATTATGCCCAAGACCACTACGGCACCTAGTAGAAGCGGAAAAACATCTCCTAGTTGAAGTTGGTCATGGCTCAGGATTTCGCGCATATAGGGTGTTCCGAAAAAGGCCCAGGTAGCGGAGAAGAGTAGGATAACAATGATGAAATTTATGTCCTTTTTGTAAATATGCCAGCAGATCATGGCGAGATAAGGAATCATAAACCAGCCATTGGTAAAAAGTCCTTTGTAATCAACCTCTTTAATTTGCTGGGGGATATTGGTGGACTTGAAAAACTCGAGGAGCGGTTTGAACATCGCGAAAAAATCTTTGAGCAGAGCGAAAATTGTTCCAAACGTCTGGCTGATGGTTTCAAGCATGGCAGGTTCTCTCGGGCGGTATGCTTCAATCCAATTTCATAATTCGGATCATTAATTTTTGTTTAATTGATGGTTCAATTGATACTATGCCATCATCGTGGCGGTCGTGCAAGATGCCGCAAGGGTGCGGGGTGAAAAAAATAACGTGCTTTTAACCCGTTGATCCAAGTGGCTCAGGTTGGCTGTAGACTCACACTGTTTTTGCCTTAGTTACTCTCCCGCCTGGGTGATGTAGCCCGCTGGTAGACCTTGATGGCGCAATATGAACCGCACATGGAGCAGGCATCTCCTTTATAGGATCCGCCTTCGTCCCGGTAGCGCCGGGCTTTTTCCGGATCCATGGAAAGGTCGATCTGGCCTTTCCAGTCTAATTTCCCACGGCATTTGGCCATGGCGATGTCCTTGTCCAGAGCGCCGGGGAGTCCTTTGGCAATGTCGGCAGCATGGGCGGCAATTCTGGAGGCGATCACCCCATCGCGAACATCATCGGCACTGGGTAGTTTCAGATGTTCCGCCGGAGTGACATAGCAGAGATAATCTGCTCCGGCCGCTGCGGCAATGGCCCCACCGATTGCGCCGGTGATGTGGTCGTACCCCGGAGCGATGTCGGTGACCAAGGGACCTAAGACATAAAACGGGGCTCCATGACACAGTCGTTTCTGCAGGAGAATATTGGCGGCAATCTGGTCCATGGGCATGTGGCCGGGGCCTTCAATAATGACCTGAACCCCTGCGGCCCAGGCCCGTTGGGTCAGTTCGCCCAGGTGGATCAGTTCCTGGACCTGTCCCCGGTCAGTGGCGTCGGCCAGGCAGCCGGGCCGGATTCCGTCACCCAGGCTCAGGGTAACCTCGTGTTCCTTGAGGATGGCCAGCAGGTCGTCGAATCGTTCGTAGAGGGGATTTTCCTTGTTGTTGTAGCTCATCCACTCGATGGTGAAGGAACCGCCACGGCTTACTACCCCCAGCAGGCGTTCATGATTTTTGACCCGCTCAAGGGTCGACCTGGTGATGCCGCAGTGGACGGTCATGAAATCGACGCCGTCAATGGCCTGTTGCTCAATGGTATTGAAGATTTGGTCAACGGTAACTTCGCCGATCTGCTTTTTCTGTTTTTCAACCACCTCAGCGATGGACTGGTAGATCGGCACGGTCCCAAGGGGGATGGGGCAACTTTTGAGAATTTCTTGCCGGACCTCATTGAGGTTGCCGCCCATGGAAAGGTCCATAACCGTATCTGCCCCGGCTTTCAGGCAGACGCAGAGTTTGCGAAGTTCCTGCTCGACCTCCGGGTAGTCACGGGAGGCGCCGATATTGGCATTGACCTTGGTTGAGGTCCCTTTGCCAATGGCCATGATCCGTTCAAACTGATGGTTGTTGTTTTTAGGAATGGCAATGGTTCCATCTGCCACTCCGGCCATCAACCGAGAGACCTCAAGTCCTTCATTGGCGGCACATGTTTCAAAAATTGGGGTAACGGTGCCGTTGATGGCGTCTTCGCGAATGCTCATGAATCAGTTCTCCTGGATTTAAATCATATAAAAAAAAGAAATTTAACAGCCGGTTGACTTGCCTGTCAATGCTTTTAAAAGACCTGGTGCTCGTGAAGAATGCGGAAGCCAATCCCGATCAGCACGAGCCCCCCGATAATTTCCGCCAGGGCGCCCAGACGAGCCGCATTCTTGATCAGTCGCCCCAGGTGGAGGCCCAGTCCGGTCAGGACCAGGGCTATTACGCCGATGGTCAGGGCTGGCATCCAGATGGAAACCGTTAAGAACGAAAAACTTAAACCAACGGCCAGTGCGTCGAGGCTGGTGGCAACTGCCAATCCGATGAGGGTGAGGCCGCGAGTGGGGTCGCGGGCCTCTTTCTTTTCCGGGGCCTGACGTGACTCAGCAATCATTTTGGCCCCGACCAGCAAGAGCAGCATAAAGGCCAACCAGTGATCGACGCTTTCGATTACATTCCGAAAGGCCAGCCCGGAAGCCCAGCCCGCAACGGTCATCCCGGCTTGAAACAGGCCGAAATGCCAGGCCAGGCGGAAGGTGTGACGGTGGGTGACCTGTGGAATAGAAACCCCTGCGGCCAGGGCCACAGCAAAGGCGTCAACCGCCAGGGCGAGAGCGATCAGGAAGATGTAACTTTGTTCCATGGTTAGGTTGAGGGTGTATTGTCTGACCTGGCCTGGTATGGGCAGGGTGTGGGGATTCATTTTGGTTAATCACTCCAGGAGTTTGATTCCGGGAGCAATGGATTGATCGAAAATTTATCAAGAAGCTTCCTTGCAATGCTTACGGGGCATGATTACATTAGTCAACCATTAAAATGAAGGACACTGCCAAAAGTCCTTTCGGATCCCTTCCTTCGGCGGTGTCTTCCCCTTGATATTTGTTCTTAAGAGAGGTTTGTAATGCAAAGGTTTCAAGTTTTTGTTTTGGCGATATGCGCTTTGGTCATTGTGGCTGCCTGTTCTTCAGATCGGAAGCCCGAAGTCCAGGCCCAAAAAAATTCCGCCGCCACCACGTCGAATCCGTCACTGATTACCACCCCGTTTGCCGCGAACGTTCCTCCCGTCGAGAAGCAGTCGGTGTTTCGGACGGTGAGTCCCCAGGAGGCCGAGACCTTGATCAAGAGCCGGAAAGATCTTCTTTTGATCGATGTTCGCAGTCCTGAGGAATTAAAGGAAGGCTTTATCGCCGGATCGAAACTGGTTCCGTTCATGGATATCGCCAGGGGCCAGCAAACCCTCCCTGATCAGCCTATTCTTTTAATCTGCGCGGTGGGTGGGCGGAGTTTTGGGGTCGGTCAATTCTATGCAACCAAGGGGTACCAGGAGGTCTATAATCTGAAGGGCGGGATAGCCGCCTGGAAAAAGGCCGGTCTGCCCCTGCAGTACAAGTAAGCGAGTTTTATTGGGAACTTAACGGAAATGCAAATTAGAAAGAAATGTCCCAAAAATTGATCAAACGCAAGACCCTGAGAAAGAAAAAGGCCGGTCGGTCTGGTGGGGTAACTCCTCCCTCGGCGGCGGTTCTTTTTGACACGGCATTACGATTTCATGAGGCCGGCAATACCGCTGAAGCAGAACGGTATTATCGTGAAGTTCTGGCTTTGGCGCCGGGTTTTATTGATGCCTGGAACAATCTCGGGATCGCCCTCTGGGCCCAAGGCAGGCATCAGGAGGCGGAGAGCATTTACCGTCAGGGTCTACTGGTTGCGCCGAAGCTTACCGCTCTTCACCATAACCTAGGGCTGGTTTTGAAGGATCTGGGGCGGTGGGATGAAGCCATCTTTTGTTACCAGACGGCAATCTCTCTTGATTATAAGTATGCCGACCCCTTGGTCAGTCTAGGCCAGCTTCAACGTGAACAGGGGCGGCTCGACCTGGCCGAGCAGGCCTTCCAGAAGGCCTTGTCAATTATACCGGGATTTCCCCCCGCCTTGACCGGGTTGGGGTTTGTTGCTCATGACCAGGGTGATTTTTCACGGGCCATCGAACTTTATCGAAGCGCCTTAGCAGCCAATCCCCATTCTCCCGAAATCAACTATAATCTTGGTGTTGTTGCCAGGGATAGTGGTGATCTTATTGGGGCCGAACGCTATTATTTAAAGGTGCTGGCAGTGGCTCCGACCCATGCCAATGCAGCGAATAATCTGGCTGTGGTCTATGGTGAACTGGGTCGGTTCGATCAGGCTGAAAGGTATTATCAGAAGGCCTTGGCCTTGGCTCCGGCAGACCAGCGGACCCGGACCAATTATGCCGAGTTACTTGAAAAATCCAATCGACTTGACCAGGCCGAACGGTTGGTGGATGAGATCCTGAGTGGAGATCCTGAGAATCTGCCCGGGCGACGGTTGAAGGCAACTTTGCTGCGGCGTCGGGGAGACCTCGGCGA
This sequence comes from Pseudomonadota bacterium, assembly GCA_018814305.1. Classification (GTDB taxonomy): domain Bacteria; phylum Desulfobacterota; class Desulfobulbia; order Desulfobulbales; family JAGXFP01; genus JAHJAA01. Next base: position 57,223 of record JAHJAA010000022.1, on the reverse strand, counting down.
GGCCCTGATTGTATTATCGGGGGCAGTTTTACCTGAGGGCAATTCGGAACTGGCCACTGAGATTCTCGCTGAATTGGGGAAACTCTATGATCGAAACGGTAATCCGGGTGAGGCTATCCGGTGTTTTACCGAGATGAAGCGGCTGCAGTCCGGATCCAGAGCGGCCCAGGTCTGTGATCCCCGGAGATTTAGTGAACTGGTGGATAGGATTGATCGGGTGATGACGCCGACCTGTATTGCTGAAAAGCGGGAAATGATATCCACGATTCGCTCGGAACAGCCCATATTCTTAGTGGGATTCCCCCGGTCTGGAACCACCCTGATCGACCAGATTCTGGACAGTCATCCCAGGTTGCGGGTTGCTGAGGAGAGTCCGGTTTTGGATCAGGTCATCAGTCTCATGGAGGCTGAGGCGGAGGGCTATCCCGAAGTTATGACCACCTGTTCGATTGACGATCTTGCCCGGTGGGGTGATGAATATCTCAGACTTCTTGAGAAACAGGTCCCCGGGGTAGGGAATGCTCTGATCATCGATAAGTATCCGCTGCACCTGGTCCATCTTGGTTTAATCGCCATGCTTTTCCCGAAGGCCAAAATAATCCTGGCCATCCGTCATCCCTATGATGTCTGTCTGAGTAATTTCATGCAGCTCTTTACCCTGAATGACGCCATGGCCAATTTTGATACCCTGGAGAATGCGGCGCAATGTTATGACCGGGTTATGACCCTTTGGCGACACGCTCAACAGATTCCCGGACTTGATGTTCATTCGATTCGCTATGAAGATTTGGTGGCCGATTTTGAGCCGGAGGTTCGCAGGCTCCTTAACTTTCTTGGGGTTGACTGGGATGAGGCGGTGCTCGGCTATGACCGTCATGCCCTGAGCCGGGAGCGGATCTTCACCCCGAGTTATCAGCAGGTCACCGAGAAGATCTATACCAGGGCGGCTGGACGGTGGGAAAAATACCAGGACCATTTGGCCCCGGTCCGGGAATTGTTGTCCCCACATGCCGCAGCTTTTGGCTATGATCGGTATTAGGCGAAATATCCGGATATTACAGACAAGAAACTGAATAATTTATAAATACAGGTGAATGTTATGACCGAAAAAACCGAAACACGAGAATTTCAGGCCGAAGTCAAAAAGATGCTCGATATTGTGATCCACTCACTCTATACCGAGCGGGATATATTCCTGCGGGAGCTGGTCTCAAACTCTGCCGATGCCTTGGAAAAATTCCGGCACCAGCGGTTGATGGGTGATGAGGTTTTTGATGACCATCTTTCCCTCGGGGTCACCATCGACTGCGATGAGAAGGAGCATATCCTGACCATCACCGATACCGGCATCGGTATGTCCCGGGAAGAATTGATCGCCAACCTGGGAACCATTGCCCATTCAGGCTCCAAGACCTTTTTAACCACCCTTGCCGAGGCTGATCGCAAGGAGGTCAATCTGATCGGCCAGTTCGGGGTCGGCTTTTATGCCGCTTTCATGGTGGCCGACGAGGTGGTGGTTCAGTCCCGGTCCTATGAGAAGGAGGAAACCGGTCACGAATGGCGCTCTGATGGCACCGGCAGTTATACGATATCACCCTCCACCGGGATCCACCGGGGCACCAGGATCATCCTCAAACTCAAGGAGGATGCCCAAAAGTATGCCGAACCCGAGACCATCAAGCGGATTATCAAGCAGTACTCTTCCTTTGTGCCTTTTCCCATCAAGGTCAGTGGCGATGAAATCAATACCGTTCAGGCCCTCTGGACCAGGAACAAGAATGAGATAAAGGCCGAGGAGTATAACGAGTTTTATAAGTTTGTTGGGACTGCGGTTGACGAGCCGTTGACCCGCCTTCATTTTAGCACCGATGCCCCTCTGGCCATCCACTCCCTGCTCTTTACCCCCCAGGAGAATTTTGAATCCCTGGGCTTCGGCCGGATGGACCCGGGGGTCAACCTTTACTGTCGCAAGGTCCTGATCGAACAGCACAGCAAGAACATTCTGCCCGAGTGGCTGCGGTTTCTTAAAGGGGTGGTTGACTGTGAGGACATGCCGTTGAACATTTCCCGCCAGGCCCTGCAGGACAACGCCCTGGTGATCAAGATCAATAAGATCCTGACCAAACGGTATCTGAAGCATCTTGAAGAGGTGGCCAAGGAGTCACCCGAAGATTATGAAAAATTCTGGCAGACCTTCGGCTTCTTTCTAAAGGAAGGGGCTACCTCTGATTTTCTCCATCGGGAAGCCATTGCCGGGCTGCTTCGTTTCGAATCATCCCAGTCTGAACCGGGAAAGATGATTGCTCTGGCCGAATATGTCTCCCGGATGAAGGAAGGGCAGACTGATATCTATTATATTAACGGGCCGAGTCGGAAGGCTGCCGAGGCCAGCCCTTACGTGGAGGCCTTTCGCAAAAAGGATATTGAGATCCTCTACACCCTGGAGCCCATTGATGATTTTGTCTTCAGCCATCTGGGTGAATTTGATGGCAAGAAGCTTATTTCTGCAGATCGGGCCGATCTCGAGTTGCCTGAGACCGCAGCCGGTGAGCTGGAGTCTGAGGGTGCGACCCCAGCCCTGGCGGCCGACCGGCAGGAAGGCTTGTCCAAATGGATCAAGGAGATTCTGGGCGAGGGGGTCAAGGAGGTCAAGGTTTCCCATCGGTTGGTGGACAGTCCGGCGATTATTGTCAATCCCGGAGGATTCATGACCAGCAGTATGGAGCGGATCATGCGGGCCTCTCGGGCGGAAGGTCAGGCGGATCTGGGAAGCAGCAAAAATCTGGAGATCAATCCCTCTCATCCTCTGATCGCAGGGCTTGACCGGCTCCGGGAAAGTGATACCGATCTGGCCCGGGACATGGTTTATCAGATCCATGATAATGCCATGATCCAGGCGGGTCTGCTGGTGGAAACCCGGCAGATGGTGGAGAGGAATTATCGTCTCTTGGCTCGGCTCGTCTAGGAAAACGTTCGACAGCACCCCGTCTGCACGCGATTACGACGTCCCGCATAGTGGACTATAGCGGACCATCGTAATCCCGCACATTCGGGGCACTGGCGAACGTTTTCCGGCGACAGCACCCCGTCTGCACGCGATTACGACGTCCCGCATAGTGGACTATAGCGGACCATCGTAACCCCGCACATTCGGGGCATTGGCGAACGGTTTCCGGGTTTGTAACTGTGGAGATATTTTGGGTTTTTTGGGAATAAATCAATTGTTGAAGAATGACGGAATGAGGGAAACGTGATGATTGATGTTCATGATCTGACAAAGGCTTATGACGGAGTGGAGGCGCTGCGCGGGGTCTCTTTTTCGGTGAAGTCCGGTGAGATTATCGGGCTGCTCGGCCCCAATGGGGCTGGGAAGACCACCTTGATGAAGATTCTGACCGGATATCTCCATCCCAGTGCCGGGACGGTCACGGTGGGTGGCCTTGATGTCTTGACTGAATCCGGCCGGGTTCAGGAGATGATCGGTTATCTGCCGGAAAATGCCCCACTTTATCCGGAGTTGACTGTCCAGTCGCAATTGCGGATGATGGCGGAACTCCGTCGGATTCCAGCGGGGCAGCAGGCCGGGTGTCTTTCCGATGCCATTCGGGCGGTGGGGTTGGAGGAGCGGTTGACCCGGCCCATTGCCACCTTGAGTAAGGGGTATCGCCAGCGGGTCGGCCTGGCCCAGGCGATTCTCCATCGCCCTAAATTATTGATTCTGGATGAGCCCACCAACGGGCTTGATCCGGCTCAGATCGTTGAGGTTCGCCATCTGATCAGAAAGCTTGCCGACCACTGCACCGTGGTCCTGTCCACCCATATCCTCTCCGAGGTTGAGGCCACCTGCGATCGGGCGATTATTATTATGGCCGGTGAAGTGAAGGCCGACGCCCGGCTGGCGGATCTGGCCTCCGGGGCAGACGTTGTCGTCGGTCTTACCCTGGCCAGTGGCGAAGAAGAGGGGATTCGCCGGACCCTTGCCACTCTGGACCATGTTCGCTTGGTTACGGTGGCCAGTCGTGCTACCGGAGATAAAGTGCTCTTCCGGGTCAAGGTCGAACAGGATCGGGATATCTGTCCGGCGATCTACCAGCAGGCCAGGCAAAACGACTGGCAACTCTGTGAACTCAGGCAAGAGACCCGGACCCTGGAAGCGGTGTTCAATCAGTTGACCGGAACCCCGGGAGGTGCGAAATGATTCAGATAGTGACCATGGCCCGCAAGGAGTTGAAGGCCTATTTCGGTTCGCCCATGGCGGCGATCTTTATCGGCGCCTTTTTGCTCTCCACCATGTTTTCCTTTTTCTGGGTGGAAACATTTTTTGCTCGGAATATCGCCGATATCCGACCTCTCTTCCGCTGGATGCCGATCCTGATGATCTTTCTGGTGGCGGCGCTCACCATGCGTCAGTGGAGTGAGGAGCAGAAGATGGGGACCCTGGAGGTCCTGTTGACCCTGCCGGTCAAGGTTTCACGGCTGGTCCTGGGTAAGTTTCTGGCGGTTTTATCCCTGGTGGGGGTGGCCTTGCTGTTGACCGGGGGCTTGCCGATTACGGTATCATTCCTTGGTGATCTTGACTGGGGGCCGGTGATGGGTGGGTATCTGGCCACCATGCTGATGGCCTCGACCTATATCGCCATTGGGCTCTATGTTTCGTCGCGGACCGACAATCAGATTATCGCCCTGATCATCTCGGTCATGATCTGCGGCCTCTTTTATCTGGCCGGCTCTACCGGGATTACCAATTTTATGGGGAATGATGCCGGGGAGTTTTTTCGAGCCCTCGGTACCGGCAGCCGTTTCACCAGTATTGAACGGGGGGTGATCGATCTCAGGGATCTGGTTTATTATACCTCGTTGACCGGTTTCTTTCTGGTTCTCAATGTGACCACGCTTATCGGTAAGGGTTGGAGCGACGGCGAGAATACCGCCCGTTACCGGCGGAATGTGCGCCTCGGGGTCTGGCTGCTGGCGGGAAACCTCTTGTGCCTGAATATCTGGCTCCATGGGGTGCCTTCGGCGCGGCTTGATTTGACCGAACAGCGGGAGTACTCGATTTCAGATACCACCCGGGACCTGATCGAAAATCTCCAGGAACCGTTGGTCATGCGCGGCTATTTCAGCGAAAAAACCCATCCCCTGTTGGCTCCCCTGGTTCCGCGGATCAAGGATCTGATGAGCGAATACCGTCATGCCTCGGGGGGGCGGATCGAGGTTTCCTTCCTGGATCCCCGCTTTGACGAGGAGGCTGAAATGGAGGCCAACCAGCAGTATGCCATCAAGCCGGTTCCCTTTCAGGTGGCGGGCCGCTATGAGGCCTCGGTGGTAAACTCTTATTTTAATATCTTGATCAAGTACGGAGATCAGTATGTTACCCTGGGCTTCAATGATCTGATCGAGGTTCAGGCCCGGCCTGATGGTCAACTTGATGTTGGACTCCGCAATCTGGAATATGATCTGACCCGGTCGATTAAAAAGGTCGTGTATGGGTTCCAGAGTTTGTCTTCGATCTTTGAAAAGGCCGGTCCGGATCTGGGCTTGACCTTTGTGGCTTCAGCCGGGACTCTGCCCGAGGGGTTGAATGAAATGGCCGGATTGGTCCGGGAAGCGGCTGCTGAACTGGGTGAAGAATCCGGGGGGCATCTCAACTTTACCGAGATTGATCCGGATAGCGAGGGGGCCTCAGGACGTGAACGAATCTTCAAAAAATTTGGGGTGGAGCCCCTGGCTGCCTCGATTTTTTCTCAGGATACCTTCTATTTTCACCTGATGTTGACCTCGGGGGAGACCACCGAGCAGATCTATTTGAACGGCGAGATGGGAAAATCTGAAATCCGCAAAGAGATCGAGGCGGCCTTGAAAAAGACCTCGGCCGGTTTTTTGAAAACTGTCGGCATCTGGCTGCCGAAAGCTCCACCCTCGCCGATCTCCATGTATCAGCCTCAGGCGGCTGATCAAGATCAGTATCGGCTTTTTCAGAGTGTGATCCGGGAGAATTACAATGTCCAGACGGTGGACCTCACCGGGGGGCGGATTGGTACCGACATTGATACCTTGTTGCTGGTGGCGCCCCAGGAGATGAGCGATCTGGAGCGGTTGGCCGTGGATCAGTATCTGATGCGGGGCGGCTCGGTGATTGCCCTGGCCGGTGGTGCTGTTCTCGATCTGACCCCTGAGTCGCGCTCCCTTAATATCCGAAAGGTGGAGGGTGGTATTGCTGAGATGTTGGCCCGGTACGGGGTCAAGGTCGATTCGGCCCTGGTCATGGATCTGCAGAATGAGCCGTTCCCGGTTCCGGTAACCAGGAATATCGGCGGGTTTACCATTCAGGAGATCAAAAAATTGGATTATCCGTTTTTTGTTGATGTTCGGAGTGACGGGATGGCGGTTGACAATCCGGTGACCGCCAAACTTCCTGCCGTTACCATGAACTGGGTGTCGCCCCTTACTCTTACGACTGGTGATCAACAAGATCAACGCTGGACCACACTGCTCACCTCAAGCCCCCAGTCCTGGCTCTATGATGCAACCGATATCCAACCGGATTTTCAACGTTATCCCGACCTTGGGTTTGCCGAGGGGGATTCCATGGAGGAGAGGGTCCTGGCGGTGTCCGGGCAGGGAGTTTTTGAGAGCTACTATGTCGACCATGAAGACCCCCGTCAGGCGAAGGAGCAAGGATTGGAGCCGGAAAGTGCGGCTGGAGAAGAGAGTGCGGCGGTTGATGATTCGGCTAAGGTTGAAAAAGAGAGCTTGCTCAACGAGCCCATTATCCGGAAGTCGGCTGATTCGGCTCGGTTGGTGGTGGTTGGCAGCTCTGAATTTATTAATGATACAGTCCTCGGGATCTCCCGGAGTATGGGCCAGGATCGATTCATGAACAGCCTCGGGTTCCTTCAGAACCTGATTGACTGGTCGGTGGCGGATGATGATTTGCTGACTATCCGCTCCCGGGGGGCCCATGCCAGAATCCTTGAACCATTGAGCCGTAAGGCCCAGACCTTCTGGGAATGGATCAATTACGGTCTTGCCCTGTTGGCGTTGGTCGTGGTCGGGGCGCTGGGTAGCTTGAAGGTTCGTCGGGAAGAACCTATGCAGCTTATGTGATGTTCTGGGGCAATTTGACTGCACGTTGTATGGGCAGCCACGTTGCAACGGGAGCTTTCCAGAGACGGAACGGAAGGGTAATTGTGATTTAGGGCAGCTCCCTATGGCTGGAAAGAAACCGACTCCCCCTGTAAAGAATTGGGTGAAATCCACGGAGCACCCCTTGATTGTTCGGAGAGAAGATGATGAATAAGCGTAATACTATTTTGCTGGCGTTATTGGTGGCTCAGTTGGCCATTATCGGTTTTATTGCCCGGCCCGGGCGGAATCCCCTTCCCGCTGAAACCGTGTTGTTTGAAGGGTTGCAGACGGCGGAAGTGACTCGGTTCGTCATCACTGATGATGGGGAAAAATCGCTTCAGGTCAATCGGGACAAGGGCCCCTGGCAGGTGAGTCTCGGCGAGGGAGTGATGTATGATGCCGATACGGATAAGATCGAGGCATTTTTGGAAAAGATTCAGGGGCTTAAGTCCTCCCGTCTGGTGACCAGGACAGCGGGCGGGCATGATCGTCTGAAGGTTGGGGAAACGAAGTATAGCCGCCGGATCGAACTTACCCTGAAGAATGGCAAGCAGCTGGTCGTATTCTTGGGCTCGGCCCCCAATTACAAATCGATCCATGTTCGGCGGGGCGGTGAAGATCCGGTCTATCTGGTTAAGGATTTTTCTGCCTGGGAGGCTGCGGCGGATGGCTCCGCTTGGTGGCAGAGCCGTTATCTCAGTGTGGTTCCGGATCAACTCCGGGAGGTGACCATCACCAACGGCCAGGGGAAACTCAATTTGCTTCGGGGCGAAGAGGGTGACAGCTGGCACCTGGCCGATCAGTTGGAAACGCCCCTGGCTAAAGAGTCCTTGAATACCTTCCTGGAAAATGTGAGCCAGGTGAGTTTGTCCGCCGTGGTTCTGGAGGAAAAGGATCGCCCGACCGGGGAGCCGTTGGCGGAAATGACCCTCAAAACGGTTGATCATCGGGTGAGCATCCAGATCTGGGACCGCCCCGACGAAAAGAGCGATTATTTCGCTAAATCATCCGATTCGGAATTTTATGTCAGGGTCGGCCCCTATGCGGTTGGGGACATTCTTTCCGGGAATGCAGCGAAGTTGATTGAAAAGGAGAAAGAGGGCAAAGAAAAAGAAAGTTAGGAGTTAAAGGTTATATTTTTGGGTAAGTTGAAAAAATCGGACACCAATGTTACCTACCCTATTTAAAAGCCTATAATCCGATTGCTGCGGCAAGAAAAGAACTCAGGAGTATTTTGACTTCTACTACAAACGGCGCCACCACCAGGGCTCAATAAAAGATTCCCTGATGACATTTACGGAAAACGTTGCCGCTCAACATTGGGGCATAACCCGGAGTACCTTTTCCGTTCCGGCAGGTACTTTTTATATTTCACAACTTTGCCAAGAGATACTTTTGCGGTCCCTAAAATGAATAGAAAACTCCTGCGTTCAGCTAAGAAAAAGAACATCATCAAGAAAGCTCAGAAAGCCCAATTAGAAAAAAAAGCTTCCATCATAGAACAGCTTCTCCAGCAGGGACGAAACCATCATCGACATAATCGTTTTTCGGAAGCGGAGAATATATACCGACAAATCCTGGCCCAAAGGCCTGACCACGCCGATGCACTGTACCTATTGGGATTGCTCTCTTCTCAAATTGGTCGCCGAAATACAGCCATTAACTTAATCAGCAAAGCCATCCACCTTGCCCCGGAGAACCCGGACTACTACGTAACTCTAGGCCAAATTTATGAAGACATGGCTCAACTTGAGACGGCACTTACCTATTATTCAAAAAGCAACCAACTGAGGCCTGATAATCCTTTCATCCTCAATAATCTTGCCGCGATGTGCAGGGATACCGGAAGATATGACCAGGCTGACAACTATTTCCGTGATGCTCTGCGTTTAGCTCCCAATGAACCAGTCATCCATATCAACCTTACCGCACTTTACCGGTTGCAGGGGAAGATACCTGAAGCGTTAAGAGCATGCGAGAAGGCAATTCGGCTGCAACCGGACAATATCTACGGTCTCTCCCAACTTGCCGCGCTCTGTCTTGTACAAGGCAGACTTAAAGAGGCTGCAGAAAATTCGGAAAAAATTATTTCACTTGCTGGTCGAAACATTGACTGCAAAGTGATGGCCTACAAGATGCTTGTTGAATCAAAGCAACAACCTCCTGCCGAGTTAATCCCACGATTAGAAAAAGTGACCAATCAAGAGACAATGTCCACGCAGACACAACGCACTCTCCATTTTACTCTCGGCAGCCTTTTTGACAAAACAGGTGACTACTGCAAAGCCTTTCACCATTTCTCCCAGGCCAATGACTATCGAAAAAAGGTCCTGCATCATTATTGTGACCCCATTCAAGAAATGATCTCTTTTCTGATTCCGGTTCTTTCCGGGCTTGATGCCGACTTTTTCCGAGCCAGAAAACATTATGGTGTCACCACGGAACGGCCGATCTTTATCGTCGGAATGCCTCGCTCCGGAACGACCTTGGTGGAACAGATCCTTGCCAGTCATCCCGATGTATACGGAGGAGGGGAGCTCTTGGATATTCCGAAGTTCGGTCAAGAACTGATGTTCGGTCCTTCTCCACACTCTGGATTCGGGCGTATGCAAAATTTTTCCGAGGAAAGCGCCGCCAGCTTCGCTGAACAGTACCTAAACAGTATCAAACAAAGGGCGCCAGGGCACCACGTGGCGACCGATAAGATGGTATTTAATTTTGCGTTGTTATGGATCATTGCCCTGCTGTTTCCTAACGCCAAAATCATTCACTGTAAACGTAATGCCATGGACACCTGCCTGTCCTGTTATTTTACGGATTTTCGAACCGGCTACCTTTTTAAACATGACTTCCTGACACTTGCCGCCATGTACAGGCAGTATCAGCAATTTATGCATCACTGGCAAAACGTACTGCCGCTCCCCATTCTAAACATCCAGTATGAAGATTTGGTGCAGGATCAGGAAAGGGTAAGCTGGCAGCTCCTTGAGTTTTGTGATTTGTCGTGGCATGATGATTGCCTCAGGTTCGACAAAACATGCCGGTCGGTCTTGACCGCCAGTGTCACCCAGGTGCGTGATAAAATTTACACCTCATCGATGAATCGCTGGAAACATTATGAAGAGTACATCTCCCCGCTCATTGAGTCCTTTGGTAATCTTCAGCCATAAAAAAAGTATAACACAGTGAGCTCTTCGATCCTTCTATTTATCTGATGTCGCATGCAAATTCATGAGACATCAGTGCTTTTCTTTATACATTTAACAGAAACAGAATCACCAGATAGGCTGTGATCGACAGCCCGATGATCCCAAGGCCCAGGGTGCCGGACGAGAAGTTCCGGTTCATCCGGGCCTTTTCTTTTTTCGCCGTTTGGGGATCACCGGTCAGTCGCCAGAAGGGGGTCAGGATAAGCCCGGTCAGGTGGGCTGGAGCCCTTCTGGCGAATCGGCAGAGGGCAGCGGTCATCCCCTTCACGAAAATCAGGTCGGCCAAGCGGTTCATGCCGTTAAAGATCAAATCGGACCCCGCGAAAAAAAGACGCCCACCCTTACGGTAGAACCAGTCGCTGTCCAGATTCGTTGCTCTTATTTCAGCGGGGTAGATTCCGGCCCGTAGCAGCATGGTAAAGGCCAGGGCCGAGAAGAAGAGGAGTTGGGTTTGGCTCATGACGTGGGAATAGTTGTAGGGTTTGTAGACCACGTCGGTAAAGGGCAGAATGGCGTAGAGTGGCGCGGGGTAGGAACCTATGCCCACACAGAGCACTGCGGCGATACCCATGGCGATCAGCATGTTCAATGGCGCCTCCTCAACCCGATGGCCGGCATCGTGGGAGAAGAAGGCGAAGTAAGGGATCTTGATCCCGGCATGGTGAAAGACCCCGGCCGAGGCAAAGAGCAAAACCAGCCAGACCCCGGTCAGGTTGTCATGGGCCGCTGCCTCCATAACCATTGATTTACTGACAAAGCCGCTGAACAGCGGAAAGGCCGAGATGGAAGCCGCTCCGATAATGCAGAACAGGGCAGTTAACGGCATGGATTTGTAGAGTCCGCCCAGATCGGTTGCATTGATCTTGCCGGTTCGGTGGATCACCGCCCCCATGGACATGAAGAGCAGCCCCTTGAAAAGGATGTCATTAAAGGCATGGGCTACCGCTCCGTTAATTGAAAGATGGGTGCCGATGCCGATGCCCACCACCATGAAACCCACCTGATTGATCAGGCTGTATGCCAGAACCCGCCTGAGATCGTTTTCGATCACTGCATAAAAGATGGGAAAGGCCGCCATGGCCACCCCGATCCAGATCAGGGCTTCGGCCCCGGGATAAGCCCGGGCCAGGGCATACACCGCCGTTTTGGTGGTAAAGGCGCTTAAAAAGACGGTGCCGCCGATGGTCGCCTCGGGGTACGCATCGGTCAGCCAGGAGTGGAGCAGCGGCCAGGCACAGTTGACTCCAAGACCGACAAAGATCAACCAGGTTGAAAGGCCGGAAAGCCCAATTTCTCCGAAGTGAATCGAATTTTGTTCCTGGGTGTACATGACGATTCCGGCCAGGAGGACGAGACCTCCAAAGGCATGGATCAGCAGGTAGCGGAATCCAGCCCCCATGGCCGCCTTGGTCCGTCGCTGCCAGATCAGCATGACGCTGCCGATGGTCAGAAGTTCCCAAAAGGCGAAAAAGGTAAAGAGGTCACCGGCAAAAACCGCTCCGATGGCCGCTCCGGCATAGACGAAACCGGCGACGAACTCGGTGGTTTCCTTGAAGTTTAAGATGTAGATGACGGTGATCAGGGAAATAATATGAAAGATATACCCGAACAGCAGGCTCAACCGGTCGGCCCGGAACAGGGTTAGCTCCATGTCGAGAAATTTGCAGTCGAGTACTGTGTCCACCGGGGTGTAGAGCAGGAGAACAAACCCGGCCACCGGCAGGAACAGCATCCAGAGGGCTCGGGCCTTCCCCTTAAATAAGGGAATCAACAAGCCCCCGATGATGAAGACGGCGGCGGGCGGAATAGCATTAGTCATAATAACTCTCCCGCCGCATCACCAGGGGCCGGAGGATATACTTGGCCACCAGCACCAGTACGACACAGGCCACGAAGCCGAACACCGGATAAAACTCCGGCCATTCTTCCCAGGCAAAGTAGGTGTGCTTATGGAAAATGAAATCCGGGATCAATAACACCCCCAGGGCGGCAAAGAAGACCTGCAGCAGGCGGCGGACATTTTTGGGTTCATCAAAGAGATGTTTTTTTTCCGTCATGACCGTTCTCACATTGAACGAATAAAGATCAGGGCCAGATACAGGCCGGTGATGGCGAGTAGTATCCAGAAGGCGGGTCGGTATCCGGGGATTGGTTTATGGTTTAGTTCTTCGAGTTCCTGGTGGGTTTCGTCGGGAGACATGGTCATTCCTTAAAGCTTTCTGGGGCCGGTTATCCGGTAAAGGCCTGGACGGCCAGGCGAGCCAGATTGAAAAATGGTTGCGGGTAAAAAAACAGGCCCAGTGACATGAGGCTGCTGAAGACCAGGGGAGCCACGCACCAGACCGGGGCCTCATTGAAGCGGTCGGCAAAGCCCGATTCCTCGGGTGGGCAGAAAAAGGCCCGATAGAAGACCGGCATAAAGTAGGCGGCATTCAACAGGGAACTGCCCAGAAGAACTGCCAGCATCAACGGTTGATCCGCTTCCAGGGTGCCTAGAACCAGATACCATTTACTGATAAACCCACCGGTGGGTGGCAGGCCGATGACGCTCATGGCACCAATGAGAAAGGCGATCATGGTGATCGGCATTCGGCGGCCGATTCCTGCCATCTCGCTGATGTTCTTTTTGCCGGTGGCCACGAAAATTGCCCCGGCACAGAAAAAGAGGGTGATCTTGCCGAAGGCGTGCATGGCGATATGAAGCAACCCTCCCAGCATTCCTTTGGGGGACAAGAGGGCCGCGCCTAGAATGATGTAGGAAAGTTGGCCGATGGTGGAAAAGGCCAGCCGCCGTTTCAAGCCGTCCTGGGTGAGGGCGATCAGGGAGGCGGTGATTACGGTCACGGCGGCCAGAATGATGATCAATTGGTTTTGGTGTTGGGAAAGCAGAAAGCCGGTGCCGAAAATCCCGGTCATCACCCGGAAGATGGAGAAGGCCCCGACCTTGACCACGGCCACGGCATGGAGCAGGGCACTGACCGGGGTGGGCGCGACCATGGCGGCAGGTAACCAGCCATGCATCGGCATGATCGCTGCCTTGGCGAAACCGAGGACGAACATCAGGATCAGCATGGTGAGCAGCGGCCCGGAAACGTGACCGGCCAGGATGCCGCCCGGACTGAATTCCAGGGTGCCGGTCAGGTGGTAAGTGATGATCATGGCTGGGAGGACCAGGCCGATAGAGGTCCCGAGGATATAGGTCAGATACTTTCGACCGGACATCCGGGCCTCTTGATCCTGGTGGTGGGTGACCAGGGGATAGGTGGCCAGTGACAGCATTTCATAGAAGAGATAGAGGGTAAAGAGATTGGCCGCAAAGGCCACCCCGATGGTGGCCGAAAGGGCCACGGCAAAAAAGCTGAAGAACCTGGTTTGGCTGTGCTCATTAAGCCCCCGCATATAGCCAATGGCATAAGCCGTGGTGGCCAGCCACAGGATGGAGGCGACCAGGGCGAAAAGCAGCCCCATGGCATCCACCCGGAAGGCCACGGAGATACCAGGCATGACCTCGACCAGTCGATAGGTCAGGACCTTGCCGGACAAAACCGGTCCGACCATGGCATAGACCAATCCCAGTTTGGTGAGGCCGGCGGCAAAGGTCCAGCCTTCTCTGAGGTTGGGTCTTTTTCGGGAAAGCAGAATGGGGACCACTGCCGCCAGGGAAACCAGGACGGCGAGGAGAGGGATGATTGAGGTAACGGTATCGGTCATGAAATTAGATCCCGGCCGGAACGGCAAACTGAATGATTTTGGTAACGAGTTCGCCGCTGTAGATACCCAATACGATCAGGGTAATGGCGCTTACGAGGAGTGGAACCAGCATGGTGAGCGGAGCCTCGGCAACCATGGAGACAGGTCCATGCGCAGTATTTTCTTGATGGGGAGGTTTTTCAAAATAGGATATTTCAAGGAGCCGGAAGAAAAGCACCGCGTTGACCAGGCTTGAAAAAAGCAGGGCGGCGACAAATTCATAGCGGCCGGCCTGGATACTACCCAGAATCAAGTACCATTTGCTGAAAAAACCCGCGGTGGGGGGAACCCCGATCATGGAGAGGGCCCCGATGGTAAAAGCGGTCATGGTCAGGGGCATCTGGTGGAAGAGACCTTTGAGGTTATCAAAGTGGTGGCCTCCGGTCCGGTGGATGATGGTGCCGGCCGCAAGGAACAGGCAGAGGGTCATAAAGGCGTCATTGACAATGTGGAGAATGGCCCCGGTGATCCCTAACCGGTTGGCCAGCCAGATTCCCCCGACCATGTATCCCACCTCCGCTACTATAAGGTAGGTGAGCATCTTTTTGAAATCTCTTTGGCTGAGAGCCAGGAGCGAGCCCCCGACAATGGCGGCGATGGCCATCCAGATCACCACCGGGGCCATGGCGAGATGGTGAAACACATAAGCCGGGGTGAAGACCGAAAACATCATCCGGATCATAATATAGACCGCCACCTTGGTCATGAGGGGTGCTACCAGGCAACTGGTGGCGGTGGGGGCATAGGTATAACTGTTTGGCAGCCAAGTGTGCAGAGGAAAAAAGGCCATCTTGGTCCAGACCCCGATGAGAATTAACAGGAAGGCGGTTAAGATCGCTTTTGACCCGTAGAGCTGGGGCAGAATCGAGGCGAGATCGGCCATGTTCAGGGAGCCGGTCATAATGTAAAGATGGCCGACGCCAAGAAGATAAAAACTGGCCCCGATGGTTCCGATTATCAGATAGTTGAAACTTGCATGGATGGCACGGTCCTGACCAATGGCAATCAGGGCATAGGCCGTCAATGATGATATCTCCAGAAGAACATAGAGATTAAAGGCATCGCCGGTGATGGTCATGCCAAGAAGCCCGACCACCAGGAGTAAAAACAGGGCGTAGAAAAGGGGTTCTTTACCCGGAAGTTCGCGTTCTACACTCTTCCCGGAAAAGATTGCGGCGAGCAGGGCCACCAGGGTGATGACCACCAGGACCAGGCCGTTGAGGTGATCGATAACGTATTCAATCCCGAAGGGCGGGGGCCAGCCACCCAGGCGATAATGGATAATGCCGGTGGTGATCACCCGGTGTAGGGAGCCGACCGCCGCGGCCGCAGCGCCGAAGAGCGCCAGCAAAGCAATGGGTCTGCAGAGTGATCGCTTGAAACAACCAGTGATGCTCAGAAAAAAGGCACTCAGAAACGGAACGATAACAATGAGGATGGGGTACTGTTCTGGATTTATCATGATTGAATCATTGTTGTGGGGAGCGCTCCCGTTGTTTCTGTGGCCGTTTCGTCTTGATCGATACGGTCGAGGATTTCATCCTCTTCCAGGCTGTTATACCGTCCATAGATGCGCAGGGCCAGGGCCAGGGCGACGCCCAGGGTTCCCACCGAGACCACAATGGCGGTGAGCATCAAGACATGGGGTAGAGGGTTGATGTAATGGAGAACATCAACGGCGTTACCCTCCGCTCCGTGGGCATGTTCAATAATCGGGATCGTCCCGCCACGCTTGGCTCCGGCTGAGACGTAGAAAATGATGATCGCCGTCTGGAAGATCCCCATGCCAATGATTTTTTTGATCAGATTGTTTTTGGCCAGCATGGCATAGAGGCCGATCATCATGATCAGGATATAGATCCAATAATTATATTTGGCGAGAATGAATTCCAGCATCTTAGAGTCCGTTTTCGTAGGTTCCGTTGGAGACCAGATTGTTATAAATGAGGATGACAATGGCCATGACGGCAAGGGCCACCCCGATTTCCACCCCGAGCATGGCTTCGGAGCGGGCGGTGATGGTCGTGGTTCCCGGCAGGATCTTGGCCAGCGCGGAGTAATCCAGAAAATTGGCGCCAAGGATCAGGCAGAGGGCGCCGATGCCGGAGTAAATCAGGAGCCCGGTATTGGCGAGGAGCAGATTGGTTCGTTCGTTGAAACGATTGGTCACCATTCTTAGATCATAACTGATGCTCATCAGAATAAAGGTGGCTCCCAGTATGACCCCGCCTTGGAATCCGCCACCGGGGCTGTGGTGGCCATGGGCAATAACGTAGAGGGCGAATAACTGGAGAAAAGGGGTCATAATCCTGGTGATAAAGCGGATAATTGTATCGTCGTAGCCTTGGGTAATTGGTCCCTGGGGCAGGCGGGAGATCGGCAGAGGGGAACGGTTGCCGGTCTGTCCGAGAATAATCAACACCGCCAGACCGGCCGTGAGGATCACTGCGGTTTCGAACATGGTGTCAAAACCCCGGTAATCGGCCAGAACCGAAGTAACCATGTTGGGGACCGAGGTGTCGGGGATGGTCCCGGTGATATAGCGTGGTGAAACATGGGTGGAGGCGGGTGAGTTGGGATCGGCCCAGGAGGGGAAATCAGTCGTTGCATACAGCAGAACACAACCCATCAGGCCTGCTGCCGCCAGGCCGATTGTTTTGCCCATGAGACGTCCCGAAGGTTTCATCTTGACATGTCTGGTCGTTCGGTGGACTGCCGCGAAAAAAAGCACGGTACTGACTCCTGCCCCAACCGAGGCCTCGGTAAAGGCAACATCTACCGCCCCCATTTCGGTCCAGAGGAGACACATCAGAAAGCTGTACGCCCCGAAAATCACCGCGGCGCCGAGAAGGTCCTTAACCACGATGGTGCAGAAACCGCAGATCACGATAAGGGTCAGAATCAACAGGTCAATCTGCCAGATCACTCTTGCTCCTCCGGGGAAGAATCATTGGTCCAAGGGGCGACTCCGGATTCATAGCCGGCATCAATGATGGCGTGGGTAGCGGTCGGGCTGGCGAGGAAGATGAAAACCAGGATAAGCATGATTTTTACACTCGCCAGAAAATCTCCCATGGAAAAATGATTAAGATGATAAATCGCCAAGCCGAGCAACATCAACGTGGATGAAAGGGTGTCACCTTTGCCCGCAGCATGCATCCGGGTATAAAAATCGGGAAAGCGGAGGATGCCCATGGTGGTAGCAAAGAAGAAAAAAAGGCCACTGATCGTAAGAACTATGGTTAGAGAATTGAGCATGGAGGTTGCTTTAATCCTTTGGGCCACCAGGACGATGCCGGAGCCCGTAGCCTTCCTGGAGTATGTTTTTATGGTGGGTGAAGTATCTCGAAGCGGCAATAGTAACTATGAAATTCAACATGGCATAGGCCAAGGCGATATCCACAAACATCTCCACCCGACCAAAGATGGTGCCGATGATAATCAGGAGCACGACGGTTTTTGTGCCAATAACATTGGCCCCCATGATCCGGTCGATAATGGTGGGGCCGATAACGGTACGGTAAAGGGCCATCAACATGAGCAGACACAGGACCACGCCGAGCCAGGTGAAATAATCGCTCATTTCCTGGTTTCTCCAAAAATAGTTGCAATTCTATCTTCCATTTCACCAGGGAGAGCCCGCGCGACTTTATCGCTCAATGCATGGACGGCATAGACGTCATCAGTGATTCTTATGGTAATGGTCCCGGGAGTCAGGGTGATCGAGTTGGCCAGGGTAACTCTGGCTGCGGTTCCATGGAGTTTTGTTTTAAAGGTTACGACGCGTGGTGCGATCTTTTTCATCATGTCAGGGTGGAGGGCCAAAAAAGCGACATGGAGCGTCGAAAGGATGATTTCTTTGATTACCCAGGGAATATACAAAAGAAAGCGCCAGGCTTCAACCAACCTGGTTGAGTGATCGCGGTTTCGAAAAAGGTGCTCCGAAGAGAGTCCCGCTACCAGCAAACTGGCAAGAACCCCAAGGGAGAGATGGAAAAAGTCAAAGATTCCGGACAATAATATCCAGAAACCGAACATGATCAGGAATGTTGCCAGAAAGTACATTTGGTAACCACATCCAAAAAGTAAAGGATTACGTTTAAAATATAAGAGGTTGAAGTCTCCGGTCTGCTGTTACTCAGAAGGTAGTATATATATAAATGCCCCAAACGAGCCACATGAATAATATATTTTTTTACTTAAATCCGGCTATGGAAACAATTTTTGACAATTATTTTTTTCCATGCTAAGTTCCCTTACTTGTCACAGGAGTTTTAGAGGGGGGCCTGCCCTGCCTGGGTGTCTGGGGGGGGAGGTGAGTATATTTGCCCGATCGGGTCGCGTTTCATGGAGGAGAAAGACATTGGCACGCAAGGTTAATATTACTACTGTATTTGTCGGAATCACCATCTCTTTTGTTATATTCCTTGCTGGGATCGGGGAGGCTAATTCATTCCCCTTTCGTTCGGTTCATCCGGGTGATTCACTGCCATCAGTTACCATTAAAAATCTTAAGGATCAGCAGAACGTGGCCTTGGATTCCTTTCAGGGAAAACCGTTGATCGCGGTTTTTTTCGGAGCGGACATTGCCACCAAGAAGGAACGTTCCATCGAAACCTTGAAGGTAATTCATGAACTGGAAGAGCATCTGGCGGAAAAAGGGGTGACCACTCTGGTCGTTGATGTTCAGGAGGAAGACACCCCGGACATCATAAATGATGTTATCAGCCAAAGCGGGCTTGGCTTGCCGGTTTATAGTGATGTTGATCGCCAGGCCTATGGTGGTCTGGGTATATTTGTTATGCCCTCCATACTCTTGGTGGGTGCCGATGGGAAAATCACTAGTGGAATGGGATATAGTTCCGATCTGCATAAACGTTTGAAAGGCGAGATAGAAATTTTATTGGGTGAAAAGACCCAGGCCCAGGTAGAGGAAGAACTCAGACCGCAGATGGTTGAAAAATCGAAGGAAGAAAAGGGAGCCAATCGCCATTTTCATCTGGGGAAGACTATGCTTGAACGGGGACAACCCGAGTCGGCCATTCGTGAATTTGTGAAGGCTTTGGAGTATGAGCCTGAGATGGGGCCGGCCCATGTCTATTTAGGGTGCCTGCTGCTTGATGCCGGAAAGCTTGATGAGGCTAAGGCGGAATTGGAAAAAGGGATGGATCTTGAGCCCGACATGCCTGCTGGGCTGATGTGTCAGGCAAGACTCAAGGCTGCTCAGGGAAATCTCGATGAAGCCATTGATGATTTGAATTTCATGATGCTCAGGAATTCAAGGCATAGCGAATTACATTATTATTTAGGGGTTATGCTTGAGGAAAAAAATGATATTACAGGTGCTGCTAAGGAGTATCGTAAAGCCTATGAACTCCTTGAAAAAAAGGAGCACACGAATTAGGGATCAGGAGACCTGATTAAGGCCCATCTATATTAAATGCTTACAGGAAATGGACTGGGGGATGTGATGCCCGTTTCTTTGTGAGAAAGAGCACGATCTCGATCGATTTACCAGGGGCTCCTTCGGGGAAGCTGATGGGATTGTCGGGGTAGGCAAGATTTGTGAGGATGAAAATGAACGGAAGAGGCAGCGTTGCCTTATCGGGGAAAAGAGGGCTTGTCGGTGAGGTGTCCCGTGCTCTTGCTATAATGATTGTAGCCGGGGGCTTTTGGGGGGCAAGGGCTTTGCCTGCCTTTGCCGGTAATGTTTCGATAATCGCCCCCCAGGAATCGTCAACGACGTTGTTATCCAGAAATCGGGTTCTCAATGTGGTGGTCAAGGTCGAAGACAAAGGCGACATCAATCAAATGAATTTTAAGGACGATAAGACAGGTCGTAATTTTGATCCGTCCGGTCGTTATGAAAAAGCAAATGAGTATTACATCCATTACCGACTTCCGTTAACGAAAGGGACGAATACCTTCACCCTTACCCCCGGAAATCAAACCCTGAAGGTGAAATTTTCTCCACTTAGTTCTTTGTTGAACGTGGATTTCACCAAGGAGGGGATCTACAAATTCCATAAAGATGGAGTTATTCCTGATGTTTGCGGCGGATGCCACTCCAACGAACTTCCTGCTGGCGCTAAGGTTGACCGGGTTCTTTATGGGAAATTTTCACCTGAGTGTTATTCCTGTCATAGTCGAATTGCGGTTGAATCCGAGTGGAAGCATTTTCCGGCTTCGGGATTGCTCTGCCGAACCTGCCATCAGGCGCCCCAGGATGAAAAATCCGTCCAGATTCCTTCCGGCAAGGTTGAAGGGCTTTGCTTTCAGTGCCACGTCAATCAAAGTAAATGGACGACCATGGCTCATATCCACGGGCCGGTTGGGACTGGTGACTGTTCAATTTGTCATGACCCCCATGGGAGCCAGCATCAATACCAGCTGGCCGCCGATGGCAAGGCAAAGCTCTGTGTCGTCTGCCATGTGGATAAAAAACAGTATCTTGACTCCGGCCAGAGACGTTTCAATGTCCATGGGATTTTGAGCGCCCAAGGTTGTGTTGCCTGTCATAGTCCCCATGCCACCAATTATAAATTTCAGTTGGTCTCCGAAATTAACGAGCTCTGTGTCAGTTGTCATTCCGCGCTGCAGGGTGTTGAACTCGGTCATCCGGTCCAAAAGCATCCAATCGCCGGTCGAAAAGATCCCCGGCGCGATGGGTATGCATTTACCTGCACAAGTTGCCATAATCCCCACGGCTCACCGTATCGGTATTTATTGATCGCTGATATCCGGGGTGGGAGAATTTGTGTCATGTGTCATGATAGTAAGAAAAATGCCTTGGGAATGTAAGTAACTCGGCAAGGCCCATGAACATAACTCTTTCAATCTTAAATATATTGCGCCAATTCAAGGTGGTAGTTTGTACCTCGATTTTATTCCTGGTATTGACCTCACTGGGATGTTGGCTCATGTCCCCGCCGATTGTCCAGGCAGAGGAAATCGTACCGCTCCGGTTGGTTACCATTTTAAAATTAGATGATAGCGGGTTGGAGATTGGTTTCCCCCACGGAGTTTTTTATGATCCAGGGGCAAAAGAAACCTATCTGGTCTCCTCGATCGGCAGAATAACGGTTTATGACCGTAAGTTTTTCCCAATTGCCTCGTTGGGGAGTGGGCGTGGCATCTTGGAGCCACAAGGAATGGCCCTTGACGCCAAAGGAAATCTTTATGTGTGTCAGTCTGCAGGTAAAGGCCGCCCGGCTCGGGTCAGTATTTTTAATCCTGCCTTTTTTCTGGTGCGGGAGATTGTGTTTAAAGATATGCCCGGCCTTGAAAAATATACGCCCCGTCGGATTGCCTTGAATGCAGCTGGTGAGATCTATCTGGTGGGGCTCATCGATAAAGATCTCTCAGGGGTAATGATCCTGGGAAACGATGGGACCCTCCGTCGTTGGATTCGGCCCCTGGGGTCCGTTACCAGGACTGAGGAGTACAAACAAAAATATAGAGAAGCCATGGGTGTTAATGCCCAAAAAACTGTATCCGGTCCTGATGGCGAGAATTCCTCCGGAAATGGTGCGGTTGAGGGGGAGGACGCTGAGGGGTTTGGCTTGGACCTTCCGTCCGGGCTCATGCCTGCCCGAGGGGCTGGGCGTGATAGCTCCTCCGATGAGCCGGATGAGGAACTTTTCCCTGTCTCTCTTTCCGATGTAAAAATCGATAAAAATGGGCGGATCTATTTATTGAGTCGTGAAACCAGCCATTGTTATGTTTACAATGCCAAGGAAGAGTTCCTTTTTCTTTTTGGCGAAAAAGGCGGTGCCGACCGCAAATTGTCAAACCCCATCTCTCTGGCCGTTGATTATGATCGTCGGGTTATGTATGTCTGTGACTATATGCGACACACCATCCTTGCCTATGATTATGATACCGGCAAATACATCTTCGAGTTCGGGGGCCGGGGGGTGACTCCCCTTTGGTTCAACTTTCCCAACGATATTGCGGTTGATGACGAGGGGCGGGTTTTGGTTTCGGATCTTTTCAATCGAAGGGTCCAAGTGATGAATACCAATATGTCGGTTCGACAACCGCTTCCCGAGATTATTACCGGTCAGATTTCCGGGACTTCCGTTGAGGCCGTTGCGGCGATCGTTCCGGGTGGCAATACGGCATCTTTTGGGGAAGTTATTGTTGAAGCTCCCCAGCCAAGCATCTTGCCGGCATCTGCCCAAGCTGCCCTTCCCGTGGGGATTGAGGTGCCTGTCCTGCCGTTGGGCCTTGGTGGGGTGGAGGTTGTTGTCGCCTCTGAACATCAGACGCAGGTGCCGCCTAAGGCGCAAGTGGCACTGTTTGAAAATATTCCGGTGGTTTCCAAGCCACGAAGCAAGGGGCGACTTCCTGCAGCCTTGGGCGTTTATGGGCCGGTGGCCGCTGTGGGTCTCATTGGCAGTTGGTATTTCAATGAGAAGAGGTAGTTTGTTGGCGGTTTGAGTTAAAGAGGTGCAGTACGGTGAAAGATACCTGTCTGCAAAAAAACATCTTGACATACGAACTGTTAGCGTGATAAATTGTTCAGTGAGATCCTGGATTGTAAAGGGGATATGTATTTAGCTTTTGTTTTGGATTAAAGGGGATGCGCTTCGGGTAGCGCACGATATTCAACAATAAGGAGGAAAGAAGATGTTAAACAAGAAGGTTATCCTTGGAAGTCTGATTGCTGGTGCTTTTCTTATGCCTGCAATGGCGAATGCCGGTGTGGTCAGTGGTCAGTGTGTCAACTGCCATACCATGCATGCCAGTACCAACGGTGTTGGTGCTGCACCTAATGCTACTCTGCTCCGGGCCGGTAGTACTTGTGAAGGGTGTCATGCAACTGGTGGCGGCAATAACACCACCACTGGTGTGAAGGCTTTTGCAACGTTCTCAGCCCCTCAGGTCGATGACAACTCAGCAACGGGTATGCTTTCAGGTGGGTATTTCGTTAAGAACAACACCGTTGATGCAAAACAGCATAATCCTTTCAGTGATTTGACTGGCATGAACGTTGACGGTAACTTGGGTGTAACTCCTCCAGGCGGCGCTGCTCTTGCTGGTGGTACCTTCGGTTGTGCTAATTGCCATGACGCTTCCGGCGGACATCACGGTGGTGCTGGTACTGTCTATCGTCTGCTTTCCGGTGTAACCGGTACTGCTGATGGTTGCTACGGAGTTGGTTTTAATCGTTCAGCCAATGCTTATGACAGTGCCTCCCTTGATACCAAGTGTGGTTCTTGTCATGGTCTTTTTCATGGGGCCAGCAACCAGGGTGCCGTGAATGCTTGGACTCGTCATCCTACCGATGTTTCATTGACCACGATGGATGTCGCCACTCAGCCGTATGGATATGTTGCTAACTATAACGCTAATGCCGACACTGACCTGCTGCCCTTGGGTACTGCTGGCGCAGCCACCGATATGATCATGTGTGTTACTTGTCATGTGGCCCATGGTAGTGCTAATGACAAGCTTCTTTCCTTTGATTATACTGCGGTTCAGGCTGGCGATGCAACCAATAGTGGCGGTTGTGAGTCTTGTCATGACTACGGTGCTGGGATGTAATTATCAGGGACTTCAGTACCTGATTTGATAAGAGCTGTAGGTAGTAAGTTATAAAAAGGAGAACCCCTCGATGAGGTGTTCTCCTTTTTTTATTTTAAATTTTCAGGAACGCATTTCGAATATGCCTGCTTATTCGGAAGGGCTATTTTAAGTTTTTCTTGGCTGACCCCATCCTGGACTTTAACAAATAGGCTCTCTTCTTCGCTGTCCTTTTCGCTATCCAGTTCCGCTTGTCACGGTTCTTGTCAGTGCTGCTTTATTCTTGACATCACTAGGGTATCCTTGTAGTCTTTCAATTTATATTTTTATGATGATTGGGGGATTGTCATTGTTATGAACCGGCTTGCGACATGGCTGGATGGGACTGTTCTTTTTTGATCAACCAGACGGCGAGGAGAAATGAATTATGGACAGAAGTAAATATTCACAAGGGGTTGTGACTTTTCTAGGTTTCATTGTACTCATATTAAGTGCGACTAGTGCTGGACAGGCTTTTGCTGCTGATGCTGGTATTAGGGTCGTCTCTCCCCCTGATCAGATTTGGGTGATTGAGGGGGATCTTTTTCTGGCAGGCGTCGTCTCAAACGGGCAGAAAAATGTGGCCATCAGTGGGGTTGATGCTGATGCTAAAAAAGGGCAGATTAATGTAACCGATGGTGGGGTTTTTGGGGTTGGGATTACCTTGAAAGAGGGATTAAATACCATTCGACTTGAGTCGGGTTCCGATAAATCACTAGTAAATGTATTTTATACCAAAGATCGGAAAAAGAAAGCACCTCCCCAGGATTATAAACGATTTTATGTCCATACCAAACCAGCCGCCTTGCTTTGTAATGAATGTCATCGATTACGCAAGGGGCAATTTGATTTTAAAAAACTAGTGCCGGCTCGCTCAAATTGCACCACAAAATGTCATGAAGATAAAGGAAAGGCAAAACATGTCCATGGCCCGGTTGGCGCCGGGGTCTGTATCTCCTGCCACAGCCCCCATGGCTCCTTTGAGCCATCTTTTATGGAGAGAAGCGGACAGGAATTATGTACTATTTGTCATCAGGCTCGAAAAGAAGAATTTTCACAGAAGGTACTTCATGCCCCGGTCGAAGAAGGATGTACTGAATGCCATAATCCCCATGAATCGGATATGCGTTATCAGCTGAATGGAACCGGCGACCGGGTCAGCACCCTCTGCTATAATTGTCATGAAAAAGGGATGTTTTCTAAAGATCATCAGCATGCTCCGGTCGAGGAGGGTGACTGTATCGCCTGCCATCGTCCCCATTCTTCACCGAATAACTTTCTATTGATTGCCCCTCCAGCCGGGGGCGAACTCTGCTTCCTGTGTCACGAGGATCGAAAAGTGGAGTTTCAAATGGAGTACCTGCATGCCCCGGTACAGGAAGATTGTAGTCAGTGTCATGATCCACACAGTTCACCCAATAAGTACCAATTAATAAAGAAGGGAGATGATGGTACGCTTTGCGCCATGTGTCATGCGGATGCAACCCCTGAAATTTATGCGACCATCAATAATGCTACCGTAAAACATCCACCAGTTGCCGAAGGTCGATGTGTTGATTGTCATCGGGTCCACTCCTCCAGTTATCCTTCAATGTTGAAAGATTCCCTTGAGACCATGTGCCTTTCCTGTCATACCGATCTCGGCGACTATATCTCGGAAAGTAAGAACCGCCATGGTCCAGTCCAGACCGGATCGTGTACAGAATGTCATAATCCCCATGGTTCAACCTATAGTCGCTTATTAGTAAGGGATTACCCGACTGAATTTTATAGTGAATACGGGCCTCAGAAGTATGATCTCTGTTTTGGGTGTCATAATAAAGATATCGCTAAGACTAAGACGACAGAGACTTTGACCAATTTTAGAGATGGGAGTTATAACCTTCACTTCTTTCATGTGAATAGTGAAAAAGGGAGAACCTGTACCGCCTGTCATGATCCACATGCCAGTAACCAGGATAAGCACATCCGATATGAAGTTCCTTTTGGGGCATGGTCCTATCCTATTAATATTACCAGAACCGATACCGGTGGGACCTGTGTGGTAGGGTGTCATGCCCCCAAAACATATGATCGCAAGGTTCCGAAGATAAAAGCACATTGAAAATTATTTTGCTGGGATATCCTTTTAATTTCAGGGGGATATCCCAGCTTTTTGTGATCTGCCACCTGCGTGGGCTTTAGGGGGGCCTTAATTTCCACTGAATCATCGATATTGTAGGGTATCTGGAATTATGAGTTTTTTTGTTCGAGATCAAGGCCTGCGTAAAATTTATCCCGGAGACATATAATTGATATTCCGAGGATAAAATTTTTCGTATTACGCAGAGATCGGACCAAAAGGCCATTATTCAAGGTAGCCTGTAGTTAATTTTCACCATGGTGTTTCAAGATTCGTTTTACATGGTGATCCTATCTCCTGTAGGGTATAGGTTTTTATTGGTGATCTGGTGTTGGGTTTGGGTGGTAGAGATTTCTGCAGGGAGTACGTGGGGGGAAATCCGATTATGCTCAAAGCTCTGTCAAAGGAGTGGTGCTGGGTATATATTCTTCTATTGGTTATTACGGCCTTGTTTTTTCGGGTGAGGCCGGTAATGGCGAATATGGGATATTCCGTTACCTGGCAGACGGATGAGCTGGTTAGTGGTGAGGTTATACAGTCGTATAATCAGGCTGCCTTTGTTGGTGCCGGCCAGGAGTTTACCCCATTTCTTTCAACTGTTGAATTTATCCGCTATGGACAGCGATGGGTAACCCATCAAGAGGTTAACAAAACGTTGTCTTCTGATCTTCAAGGTAGAATTAAAAATTATATATTCTCTCTCGATGCGAAGGCTTCAACGGTCCGTGACTTGTCGGTGGCTTCGTACCCTGAACGCACCACGTATGAGCTTGAAGGGGTCAGCCTTTGGCAGAAGGCCTATTGGCCAAATCTGCGGACATCTTTGACCCAATCCGAGTCCAGTGATCATTTGTCTCCGAAGAGAATCAATACACTTTCCCATAGTTTATTTTCCACTATAGATTGGAACCTCCGGGCCTTCAATCTGGTGTATACCTTAAGGGCAGATAAGGAAGGTAATGTCGACACCGGACTCGAAAGAAACCAGGTATCTCAATCAGCAAATATCTCAGCAGGTCATTCCCTTTGGGGGAAGCGTTTGAAATTCCATGTTGCCCAGGATTTTAAACGCGATGCGGGGAGCAGAGAAGCCAAGACTGATATGTATGGGGTTGCTTATCTAGACCAGTTGATCTCACAAGTTCGAACAGGAACCGATACAACACCCTCCGATGGGATTGATGACCCGGTTCATAATAACAGTATGCGTGATGGCGTTCTTGAGACCCCTGCCTATACGGTTCATTCTAATACCAGTGATAATTCAATAATTATCCGGGTCAGTGGTCAAGAAGTGGGGATGATTTATTTATATACTGATCAGCTCTTCCGAGGCTCCACTTCAAGTTTGCTCTGGCGTCTCTTTTCAACCGATATTCTTGGCTCGGGATGGAGAGAGGAAACCCTTGGTTCTTTGTCGGCTCAATATGATAGTGTAAATAAACGATTTATTATTCCGATTGGCAACCTGCAGAATAATTATTTAAAAATCATGGTCCAATTGAGGTTAAACGCTCCTGATATCAGTTTCAGTGAAGTTGTAGCTCTGCAGGTCAAACGGGAAACTACAGGTACTATAGTTTCAACAGATTCAGAACAGAAATCTAGCGCAACAAGCTTTGGATTTGATCTCGAATTTTTGAGAAACTTCTCTCTCGGATATGATCTGCAGGTGACGGAGGAGCAATCTGATCCTGGAATCGATTCAAACTCACTGTATCATTCATCAAAACTGCAATATAAAAATCCAGTTTGGGGGACAAGCGGATCTTTGAGCGCAGGATCGAGCCAGGTTAATCAGATAGATCGTGATGATTATGAAAATAACAATCTCAGTTTCAATCTAAGTCAGACCTTTTTGCCGACGCTGTTTGGGAGCATCGGTTGGTCGCGATCTGATAATATTACAGCTGGGGAGCTGATCTCGACCACCGATCTGTACAGTTTTTATGGCAATGCCCAGCTGTATCCGGATTTGCAATCACAGTTTGGACTTAAATATGCTCAACGAGAAGACTTCCTTTCAAAGAATGATACGGAAAATTATACCGCTGACTTTGGTATAACCTCGAGGTTGAAGCCTTCATTGGTTCTCTCACTGAATGAGTCATATGATCGCCAGAAAACCCAGGCAAAGAATATTGATCAGCTCAATTCCTCTTTGACGATGAGTTGGCAACTTTCTCGGGCCTTTTCCTGGAATGGGACGGCCTCTTATGCCTATCAAAAAGATTCTGATGATAGCTTGTCGATGACCTCGGCATTTTCTCTGGCGGTTGGCAGAAACATCCAGACGTTCCTTCGATACTATTATTTTGAGCAAAGCCAGATTGATCATCGAGGTGAAATGAGTTTAGCGTGGGGTATTAACAATAATTTATCCCTGAAGCTGGGTATGCTTTATCTGAATCTTGGAGATGGGACGGAGAATGAATTCCGGTTTGACAGTACTCTTTCGGCACGTTTTTCAATCCGATAGATATATTCTGTCCCCAATGGGGCCGTTGGTGGCTTGGGCCTGAAGTCCGTTCAGGGACTGATTATGGTTATTGCTAGAGCCTATTGCAAAATGAACGTCGTAGCGAGATCGAGAGAAAAATATCCTATGCAAGGATGAATTATGAAATCGCCTGAAGGCGTAGCAGAGCTACGGCGAGGACGATTTCATAATGAAGACGCCGCAGAGGGTATTTTTAGCCGATCGGAGCAGATGTTCATTTTGCAGAAGGCTCGCTACAATAGGGTGATTTTTGAAAACCATCGGGATGACAAGGTGAGAGTCGTACCTGTCGGTCATTTATTTTAATTCTTAAAGAAGGAGTCTGGGGATGAAGATCTTCTCTTTGATTTACGGGCTGGTATTACTGGCCCTTATGGCAGGTTGTAGTGGCCGGTTTGTGAGTGAAGAATTTCTTCGAGAGGATGTTGATCTTGAGGCAATCAGCAGGATAGCAGTCCTGCCTTTTCAGAATAACTCAAATGATCTATACGCCAGTGAAAGATCACGAAATATTGCTATTACCCAGTTGTTGGCAATGGGAGTGGCCGATGTCGTTGATCGTGGTGTCGTTGACAGTGTTATGATTGAAGAGGTTATCGATCCCACTTTGCCGGTCGATATGATCAATCTGAAACGTCTGGGGCAACGCTTGAATGTTCAGGCCTTTCTTCTTGGCTCGGTTGATCTTGTCGATTCTACCGCAGCTGGTTCATCGAAATATCCTCAGGTCGCTTTGACCCTTCGACTGGTTGACGCTCAAGCCTCCATGATTATTTGGCAGGCCAGCGGGCGTTGGACCACTGAGACGATTTTAGGGCGTATTTTTGGGATTGCTCCTACGGACAATTTCCATGTGAATCTAAAGCTTATTCGTAATATGTTGCGGAATTTGGCTCAAAAATAGTGTATAATAGAAAAGAGATATATTGTTTAAGGATTCGAGATAATTCGCTCGATCTGTTTTGAAATTGATTTTAGCAGGTGGCTTTGCACTAAGGTGGTTGGAGGTATTCGTATGCAGCGTCAATATTTGTTACCGATACTTCTAGCGTGGGTTTTTTTTCACGCGGCTCCAGCTTGGTCAATGACCATGGCGGTGTTTCCGATTGAAGATTTAAGCCAAGGTCAAAATGGCGTCAATATTGAAATGACGGAATATCTCTCTTGGGATATGAATCAAAAGGGATTTGATGTTGTAGCTAAAGATGAGGTTATGTCTTTTATGGCTCGGAACCGGGTTCGGTGGTTGGGCTTTTTGGACACCAGACATATAATATTGGCTCGGGAAGAACTTGGCGTAGATTTGATCCTCTTCGGGACCATGACTTTGCGGCAGGAAAAGATATCACCTTCCTTTGGATTGACTCTTTATTTGGTCAGAACCGAGGATACTCGGACCCTCTGGACCGGGTCAGGCGGGTTGAGTCAGCAAGATATTGTGAATTTACTTGGGGTTGGTGAGAAGGAGGAAGCGGAAGGGTTACTGCCTCGACTTGCGCAAAATGTTATGACTTCGTGGCCGGTTGAGTTTGAAACGGTCGAAAAACAACAACATGCCTTGGAAATAGAAAGTGTAGATTTGACTCCTGTTCATGTCCGAAGGGGAGATCAGGTTAATTGTAATGTCCGATTGAGGACTCGCTGGTCCGATGAAGATATGCCCAGGGTCTTTTTTAAGGTTTCGGGGCGGGTCTACATGGCTCGGCAATCCGAGGATGGTTTTGGTTATGAGTCAGATTGGATGGTATCAGACCGTGATGGGCGTTATCCGGTCACCCTCGTTATAAATTGGCCGTCTGGGTATAAAAAAGTCGCATTTCTGGGTGCTTATACCATTGATAGTGCTCCGCCTAAACTTGTTCTGGAGTTGAAAGGCGTACAACTTGAAGGAACAGTGGCCTTTCGGGACCAGGTAATTATTATTCCAAGAATGTTAAGGCGGGAGCCGGTTGCTCGTTGGAAACTCAAGGTTGAGGATGAGGCCGGGCAGGAGCAGATGAGTTATACCGGGTATGGGCAATTACCTAAAAGATTCGTTTGGAATGGCCGGGGCAAAGATGGTTGGCCTGCCGCTGAAGGTATATACCGGGTAACTTTGCAAGTTTGGGACCGTTCCGATAATTTAGCGGTGGCGACCCAGCCTGTAGCTGTTGCCAGGACCCCTCCAGCCATGGTTCTTGAGGCAAAAAATCAAGGGCGAGACATGATTGTCGACCTTGATCATGATGGAAAAGTACCTATCGCTTTCTGGCGGATGGAAATGCGCTCTGAAACCGGTGAATTGATTAAGGTAGCCGAGGGAGATCAACTCCCCTATCGAATGGATGTGACTCTTCCAAATAAGGTCATTAAAGTCGCTGAGCAATTGGTGCCTCCTGCCGCTGGACGAAATGTAGTACGGGTTGCCGAAGCGGCACCATTGATGATGGATGTGGCACTTCCTGAGGACAAGGATACCAGGAAGGTTGAAGTGACTGTCGTGATGCGTGATATCCTGGGAAATTTTTCCAGGGAAAAAATTGTTGATTTAAACGGGTTAGCTAACCAGCAAGAATTAGATCGACAACCTCCCAAGGAATCGCCGGTCTGGATAGATGAATTTTGATCAGCTTGTTTCTCTCTTATTACCGGGAAGAAATAGCTACTGGATAGTTTCTAATTAATTTAGGTGGTATCCATTTTCAGACACAAGAACGTATTGGTTCGGTTATTCCGTGCGAACGTAATCAATGTGTCACTTGTCACTGATATACCTTTTCATGGTTTGTGGCTGACCAAGTTATGTTGGATAAAAGATCCGCTGTCAACGTTGTTTTTCAGGCTCTATTCATACTCCATTGATGGTTCGTTTGCTGGGTGGTCGGGTTCATGAAAAAAATAACCTTGTTTTTTGCGCTTGTCTTTTTGGCTTTCGCCCAGGGCGCTTGTTCTGTTAAGGAACCTCCAATATTAGTCAAGTTGGCACCAATTCCATATGAGGGGAAAATATGTCGGGTTGCGGTTCTGCCTTTTGACAATCAAACAAATTATCCCGGCGCTGGAATCTTTTTTTCACGAATATTTGCCAATGCCTTGATTGTTGCAGGGACGAATCTGGTTGCTCACGAGGGTGACACCAGAAAAGTATTACAGCAGATGCAGGTCATTCCTGGTCAAATGCCAACAATTGAGCAGATTCGCGCATTGGCTGATCGCCTTGGAGTGCAGATTGTTGTTTACGGAACGATTATGGAGCTTCGTGAAAAAGATGACAGGGGTAAGAGCCTAGATCCGTCTATGGCTGTCATCATCAGGATTCTGGAGGCTGATTCCGGACGGACGATTTGGTCGACCTATCATCGTCGTGAAGGAGGACAGTATAGGTCTGTAATGCATCTTGGTATGGTGAGTTCCGTAACTGAACTCTCAAAACGAATTTCAGATGAAATATTGGATACGTGGTATACGGAGGGGCTCATCAGATGCGAAGAGTAGCATGTAGTCTATTTATTATATTAACTTGTCTGGCGACAGTCTGGCTGCCTGATTTTGCCAATGCTGCCTGGTGGTCGTCCGGGCCCTTGATTACGATAAACAGTCAGGATTATACAACTGATGATTTTAAAAGTTGGTGGACTTATTGGAATAATGGGAAAGATGCACCTTTTCCTGAGTCCCTTGAGGATTACCTCAATTTCCAACTAATGGTACAGCAGGGACGTGCCATGGAGTATGACAAACAGCCGCAATACCTCCGAAAGTTACAAGTTTTTTTAAAAGTTCGTTCATTGATGGCGTTGAAACGTGAAGAGATTGATTCGAAAATAGATATTTCAGATGAAGACCTTAAGGCGAATTTTGATCAGAACTATTCGCCAATATGGTTTTTGCAAATTCTTACTTTTGAAAATTCAGAAAAGGCTGAAGCTGCCTACGCCGATCTTTCCCTGAAAAGCATTGGCCCAGCCGGTCGTTTGATTTTTGCTGATTATCAGGGAATACTTCCGGAGCAAGGGGGGCCTATTGCCTATGATGAAGTACAAGTTACCCCGGAAATTATCCGAAAAAATCGCCCGACATGGGAGGATACGGTAAGGAATCTGGCTGTAGGAGAAATATCAAAGCCTTTTGCTGTTGTTGAAAATGGGCACAAAATTCTGATCCGATTGAATGAGATTACTACGCCTCCCCTTGAGCAATTTGAACAAAAAAAGGAATTGATACTCAATAATATTTATAAACAACGTCGTGATCAATTGACAAGGGACCTGTTGCAACGACTTTCAGAGATTTACAAAGTCGTTATTGATGAGGAGTTGTATGAAGAAATTGACTCTGAAAAGGAATATAGTGATGATTATTTGGATAAAATTGTCATAACTATGGTGCATCAGAATGTTACCGTTCGAGATTTTATTTCAAATATTAAACGGGAAAGTAAAGTCCGGGGTGGTTCTTTAAGCCCTTTAGATATTAAGGGGATAATTAGAGGTAATATACTTTCTCAAACACTCATTGATAAGGCCGCGATTGATCGACATTATGAAAATGAAGAGCCTTTAAAAGGAATCTGGTCATTTTACCAAGACAACCGGCTTCGTTTGGCCGTTGAGGTGGGAATAAAAAATAAGATAAAAATCGATGAAAATGAAATTCAGTCTTATTACCAAGAACACAAGGCTGATTACAGTAAGCCGGAGAGGTTGCGATATATTCTTATCGCGGATGAGCCGGAATTGATTCAAAAGATGTGGTCGGGACTCCTGCTAGGTAGTGATTTTGACGAAACAGTTAAAAAATATGATAAAGAATTCGATATCTTAAGCAAGGCAAAAACGGAAATTTCTTCGGAGGTACTTAATGTTTTAAATAAGCTGACCCGAGGGGAATTTAGTAATCCTTTCACTTATGAGGGGGGGAGTGCTATAGTGAAATTGTTAGAAGAGATTCCTTCAGAAGTTGATTCGTTAGATAAGGTCCGTTCAACGATATTAACTACCCTGAAAGATGAGATGTTTGAGCAACAAAAACAAAATTATTTGGATGAATTACGCTCTCGTTCTCAGATCCATGTCAATGAGAAGATGTGGCTCAAATTAAAAGAATCATAATCATAATTAGCTGATTAGCCATGAATAAATTATTTAAGTTTATAATCGTTGCAATGGGTGCCGGGGTTTTGCTGACAGCATGCGCTTCAACTTCGGATACAGGTTCTCAACGAATAAGGAAGAGCTGTTTGGATTGTCATCCTGAATTAGGGGGTATTTATAGTCAGGGTGTTGTCCATGCCCCTGTTGCTGAAGGAAATTGCAAGGCTTGCCATCAGCCACATGGAATGATCGGTGGGTTGTTTTTGCGACAAGATCCTCCTCAACTTTGTTTTTCCTGCCATAGGGATAAGTTGGTTTCTTTAAACAAACTTATCGTTCATGCTCCTGTGAGCAAAGGGAAATGTTTAACATGTCATGAAGTACATAATGGACCTAATGGAAAATTGTTAAAAGCCAATGGTGTTGCACTTTGTTTTACCTGTCATGACGAAACCCCCTTCAAACGATCCAATATTCATGCCCCACTTCGTAATGGTTGTTTCCAGTGTCATGACCCCCATGCTTCAGACTATTCCGGTCGCCTTGTCGCGGATGGTGATGCACTTTGTTCTTCCTGCCATGCTGTCGATGGTGCGACTTTAAAAACCGCACACTTTGACATTGTCGTCACCGGACATTGCCTTTCATGTCATGATCCTCATAGCGGCGAGACGAAAGGGGTTCTGAAGACAATTGTTCACAAACCAATTCAGAGTGGTGAGTGTTCAGGGTGCCACACACAAAAAGATGATGGATCTTTAGCTCTTATTGGGCCGGTCAATAGCTTATGTGTGAAGTGTCATGCTACGCCGGTAGAAAATGCTGGGAAAAAAACACATGATCCCTTTGCTGGGAACCAATGTGATAGTTGTCATGCCGTTCATGCCAGTAATTTTGTAGGGATGATGAAAGAATCTCCTGGAAAGGTTTGCGCCGCTTGTCATGAGGGGATTGCCAAACCTCAGGACAATGAACAGAGCCGGCATAAACCTGTTTCTGAGGGGCAATGCCTTTACTGTCATCAAGGGCATACATCATCTGGTTCTGCTTTGCTGAAGCGGGATGTTAAAATCTTGTGTTTTGAATGTCATGAACAAGGTAGTTACGGTGGTGGGGATAAGAATCAACATCTTCCGGCCAAAGAAGGCAATTGCTTGGCATGCCATACCTCGCATGCCTCATCTGAGAAACTTTTACTCAAAGGGCAAGAGGATAAGGTGTGTAGTTCTTGTCATATTGAAGTTGTTAAAGAAAAAGGTTTATTCAGCGTCCACAGACCTTTCAATGAGGGGAAATGCAGTAGTTGTCATCGTCCGCATCAGGCTGAAGAAAAGGGATTATTAATTGCAGGAACACAGCAAGGTCAGCTCTGTGCTGTATGCCATAACAAAATAATGAATCTTGGGCCTCGTCAGGGTGAACATTCTCCTTTTGGTAAAGGAAAATGTGTGTTGTGTCATGCTACCCATGCCAGTGAGAATCAAAATGTTTTGAAAGATACTCCCAGCAATCTTTGTTTCGGTTGCCACAAGGCTACGGAAGTTGAGATTCAAAAGAATAAGATTCAACATGCCCCGGTTGAAAAATTTAATTGTAATGCTTGTCATAGATCGCATGGATCTGATTACTCTGGAATTTTAATCAAAAAAGGTCCGATTCTCTGTTTGACGTGCCATTCTGTTATAGCCCAGGATTGGGAAGACGGAGTCCCGCATCCACCAGCCCAAGAAGATTGCTTGATTTGTCATGGCGCCCATGGAGCTAATTTTGAAGGGATGCTTATAAATAAACCAGGTACCATTTGCGCTGAGTGTCATACTCAGGATGAGCGTTTTTTGCTGAGTCATGGTTCTATTACGCCAACGGGAGAATCTTGTGTGAAATGCCATGATCCCCATGGAGGTATCAGCAACGGATTGTTGTATCCGGTTGCCCACCAACCTTTTAAGCAAGGGAAGTGTACTCCCTGTCATAAAACCGGGGAGGGAGCAAAATGAAGATGATCCGATTGATTTGTTATATCTCTCTTTTTCTTGTAAGTAGTTCGGTCGTTTATGCCAAGGCTGTTGTTGATTGTTTTCAATGTCATGAAAAATCGGCTTTCCAGGGAAAAGTAGTTCATGTCCCCGTCGCGAAGGGCCAATGTATATCCTGTCATAATCCTCATGTGGCTCGTTTTGAAGGTTTACTCCAGAAACAAACCAGCGAATTGTGCAATATGTGTCATGACAAGGTGATTTCTCAAGAGGATCAAACCAAGATACATAAGCCGGTTCGAGAAGGAAACTGTCTTGCCTGTCATGCTCCCCACGCTTCTTCTGCCAAGGGATTGCTCAGTGAAAAACATCAGGGTGAGAGTTGCTACAATTGTCATGTTGATCTTGTAAAGAAATATGAATATCCACATGAACCATACTCAAAAGGACATTGTAATGCTTGTCATCAACCACATCAGTCTGATCAATATCAACTTTTAGTTGTGGTTCCGGAAAAACTTTGTGAAAAATGTCATGCTGAAGATCTATCCAGAAGTCATAAGGGGTATCCCGGTAAGAAATTAAGGGCTTGTCTTACATGTCATAGCCCTCACGGTAGCAATAAGCAGGGAATGATCCGTGATTTCCTTCATGCTCCCTATGAGGAGGATTGCAGTAATTGCCATGATGGTGATACCGAAGTTGGCACGGAAAAATGTTTCGAATGTCATGATGAGGTCAGGACCGAGCTATATGGTTCTTTGAATCATATGATTGGCAATGTGATAAATAGTTGCGTAGTTTGTCATTCCCCCCATGCCTCGGATGATCCTAAGTTTTTCAGGAACAAACAGGCTCAGGTCTGCCGTAGTTGTCACAATGATACCTTTGCCGGGTATGTCGACAAATTATACAGTCATCCGGCCACAGAATCTTGTGGTGATTGCCATGCTGTTCATGGGTCGAGTCAGATGGCAATGCTGAAAGGCGATGGTATTCAAGTCTGCAGCATTTGTCATAAAACCCAGGGTGATTTTACGCACCCCGTGGGTGAGGGCATTTATGATCCTCGGAACGGATTGCAGATGAGTTGTGTGACATGTCATTATCCCCACGGAACCGATTATAAATACAATCTCAAGTTGAGTGGTGAAAAGGATTTATGTGTCCAATGTCACATGGGATACTAACTAATAATGATTACAGAATATTTTGTTATAGACTGTTTTGAATATCGTCATCGGCTCGGATTTTCATGAATTCATTTGATATAAAATCATGTTGGGGAACGGTTATGACTCCCAAAAATAAATTTAAAGTATGTTTGATTTTGTTTTTTTATGTACTTGGAATCGGTTCAATCGCCAATGCCGGTGGTAGTCCTTGGACTTGGTTATTCAGCCTTAAAATGGTAAAAGTCGGGGATCAGATGATGATGCCGACGGCTGTTTATGTTGATGAAGAAAAAGAACGATATTATGTGACGGATCCAATTAGAAGCAGTTTGCATTCATTTGAGAAAAATGGCACATACCTGAACACCTTTAACCCATACAATAAGTTATTAGTCCCTTATGATCTTGTTCGTGATGATGAGGGGATATTTTGGATTGTTGAACGGGGGAGGAACTCATTTTCTAAAATTGATTTAAAGGCTAAGGAAATAGTTACCAATTCTTTGGAGCGAGATGGAAAAAAAATATTTCCGGATAGAATAGCCCTGAATGGTAATAATTTTTATATCCTCGATAAAGTGTCTGGAGATATTCTCGAGTATGATCACTCTTTAAAATTTTCCGGTAGTTTTCAATGCAAAGAGTGTCAGAATGGTTTTGTTGATTTTGTAATCAAGGATCATTCAATCTGGGCGTTGGACAAACCTGGGAAAAAAGTTCTCCGTTTTAATCAAAATCGGGAGCTTGAGAGAACCATTTTATTAAAAGGTCCACTGAGTTTTCCGGTTGCCTTGGAAATAGACAAATCAGGACTGATTTATATTTTGGATAGTCACCAAGCCAATATTTCAGTTTTCGACCAATCAGGCGTTTTAAAGTATGATTTTTTAGCGAAGGGACATAACTTGGGCAGATTGTATTATCCTAAGGACCTCCTGTTAGATCCCTGGGGACGGTTGTGTGTGGTGGATTCTGGTAACGGTCGGGTAGAGGTTTTTAGCCGGTAGGGGGAGTATTATGTGGTACCGATCCGTAATCATTTCTTTAGTTGTTGTTGCGGCATTTACGACAAATTTTGCGTTTGCCCGATCGGCTGCCATTCAGCAGCTTTGCGTCAACTGTCACACCATGCATAATTCCCAAAAAGGTGATCCAATGGCTACTGCTACCGGGTTTGCACAGGGTGGTTTGTTAAAGGATAGTTGTTATGGTTGCCATAGTGATTCTCAAAACAACTCATCTGGGAGTGTTCCATTTGTCTTGAAAACGACAGCACCAGCCCCTGTTTATAATGATATCGGTACAGAGTCTCCTTCGAATGAATTTCTGGCCGGTGGTAATTTTTATTGGGTATCTGTTGAGAGCAAAGATTTGATGGGACATAACGTGAACGGTATTGCCTCACAAGCAGGAAGGACTGCTCCTGGTGGTACTGAATATTTTGATGGTTCTCGACCTTTAACCTGTGCGGGGCAGAACGGTTGTCATGGTGACTCTTCAATACTTAATGAGACCATATCAATGTCTCAAACCCATCATTCAGATGTGCCGGTTCCCACCGATGGTTCTCCTATTCAAGTTATAAACGCGTATCGATTTCTGGAGGGAATAGCCGGTATTGAGGATCCTGATCGAGAGCTTACCGCATCTCCTTCTAACCATAATCAGTACAAGGGTGTGGCAAGAAACGCCGATAATGATCCTGATACAACTTCAATGAGTCATTTTTGTGCCCGGTGTCATGGCGATTTTCATAATGATAATGGGAGTGCTGATGTAAATATTGCCGGTATTGCCGGTGCTGCAGGATTTAGTTCCCCTTGGATTCGTCACCCTGTTGATTATAGCATGGCGGCTGCCGCGGCTCTCCCTGGCAGCGAATTTGCTGATTATGGTGGTACAGGAGTGAACGATTATAATATAGCTACTCCTCTTGCCAGCTCAAACTTGGCTACGGGTGTTGTGCAGACCGTTTATCAAGTGGCTGGTGATGCAATAATCACCTGTGTCTCCTGTCATCGTGCCCACGGTAGTCCCTTTGATTATAGTATGCGTTGGAATTACAAAGCATGGCCTGGTGCTGGTTATAATGGTTGCGGGGATTGTCATACCTTGAAGAATTGATATTTATCCGAGAGCAAGAGTGGCTATCAGCAAATCTTGTCCATTTTCCCCTTATTTTCCCTAGGAAAATTACCTGATGGTTTTTTCTAGGGTTTTTTTTTGATTGATTTGCTCTTAGTGTCTGTTTCAAGGTAATCTTAATAATAATCAAATTATAGTAGGTCCTTAGTTGCTGAGACTGAAAGAGTCGGTGTTTTTAAAAGGTATGTCCTGTTTGTTTGAGTAAGAGTAAAACAGAGACAAACCTACCGTATTTTCTTGAGCTGTTGTCTCTTGCTATAGAGTGAAACTCTTTAATTTGGTTGGTCTTGATATGTTACTTTGGTATTTATCGGCGAAATATATTTATTATTTTAATGGAAGCTGTTTGTGCAAAGAGTTATGGCTGAATATTAACTTGGGAGAAAGGCTTGAAGAGTCTTGGAGGAAAGATAATTGTGAAAATTTATAAATTGACCGTGGTCGGAGTCATTAGTTTTTGTCTTTGTCTATTATTATCAGCCTGTCAGCCTGCATTGCCTCGTGCAGTTGACGATCATAATACCCAGTCCCTCCCTGATTTTCCTGATGGGGGCAGGGTCTCAATGTTTTTGTCGCTGGTGGAAGTAGATATTCCCCTCGTAATCCTTCAAGTTGCCTCCATCGAAATTTTATCTGATGAAATTTGGATCCCCCTGCTTGCTACTCCTGTTTATTTTGATAGTAAAAAACTTGCCAAAGGGCAGATTTTCCTCGCTTCACGGAGTATTGCCCCCGGCGCATATTCTCGGATGAGAATTACGGTTAATAGTGCTGTTAAAAAGGATCCTGCCGGTCGTTCTGTAAAAATGGAAGTGAGTAATCCCTTAAAAGAAATTATTTTCAAGGAGCCTTTGGTTGTCACAAAAGAGAATACGAAAACCATTTTCCTGGAATTTGATGGGATTACGTCAATTGATGGAAATCGACTAACCGATCTTGATTTTACCGCAAAAATGGAGCAGAGCGTACCGGTGACAGCAAATCTAGCCTATGTTTCTTGTCCTGCACAGGATACGATCTATATTATCCGAACCGATAAAAACTGGGTGACAGGCGCAATTGCTGTAAGTGGTGGGCCGACTTCCTTGGTCGCGGATTCAGATGCGAAGAAATTATATGTTTTGACATCGAAACCAGCGTTTATTATCACAATTGATCTAACGACTCGAAATGTTTTGGATGAAATAAGAGTCCCTTTTGCCTCAGAGCCTTTTTATATGACGATGAGTGAAGATTTTAAATCAGCTTATCTCATCGATAATTCAGGAAGTATTATACGGATAAATATTGATTCCGGGAATATGGAAAGTAGGGCTCGTATTGGTCAGCGACCTACCTATTTAATCCCTTTGAACGCATATGATCAGCTAGCCGTATCATCAACCCTTGATCAGAATTTATATCTTATTAACGCAACATCTCTGGCAATTGAAAATACGATCAGGCTTGGTGGCCCTCCCCAGGGATTATTGGTTTTTGATAATTTGCTCTATATAGCTGAATCTATTTCTAACAACGTATCAGTTTATGATCTTAGTAATCATCAGGTGTTGCAACGGATTTCAGTTTCAGCTGACCCATATCGTTTCGCGAGTGTGGGTCAAAGTCTATATGTCACAAATCAAGAGCGAGGAGAAGTTTCTATGCTCCATGGTGGCCAACTTTACATTAGTAAGATCATCCCAGTTGGCGATTCGGTCCACGAGATGGCGGTGGCTGAAATGCAGCGCTTATTATATGTTAGTACTGGTGGAGCCTTGGGGGGGGTCACCGTGATTGATTTGACCTCTAATACAGTAATATCCAAGATAGGACTTGGCGCCAGACCTCAAGGTGTAGTGGTGGTGCAATGAATCGTTAATAATACGCTTCTTTGATGGGTATATTTTCAGAAATAAAAAGCCGGACAAAGGTGGTCTTCTTTGCCCGGCTTTTATATTGATTGTGAAAAAGTTGTGGAGAACTAAATCAATATGGGTAATCAACTGTTCCCGGAATCCCTAAGGCCACGGTATGACAAGAGGCTGCACAATAGCGATTTCCCGGCACATCATCGGTGGCTTCATTGGTTCCAATGTAATAATTCTTGGTAATATCTCCACCGACGAGAAAAGCCTTAGACTTCCTTCCATTATTGACGCCATCCATGGGCCAAACATAATTGGCACCATGGACACTGCTTTCCTGGATATCACCGATCCCACCATGACACGCCAGACAACCTTTTGTATTTGTTCCGGTACCAGGAGCAGTAACTGTTGACTGATGAGCTGCGAGATCATGGTCGTTGTTCCCGGCATCATTCCAGGCCGAAACTGAGACATCATGGCAGGTCACACACAGGGCGTCATGGTTGTTGTCAGTTAAATACGAACCTTTGGTCAAGCTGAGATTCTGTGATCCATGGGGGCCCCATGGATCGCTGGGAGTGCCACTGCCGTGACAATCGCTGCAGTACATTTTTGTATTGGCCGCTGAATTCCATGGAGATTTAAGGGCCGAGGCATAAGAAGATGTGAGAAAAGAATTCTTCCAGCCTGAAGTAGCAATGGGGTGTGCCGAAAAATTATTCGGATTAATTTGTCTACCGATATCTTCAAGTCCGTACGTCACCAAAGTATTTCCATGACATTGTAAGCAGAGTTCATATTCATAGGAAATTGGTTTATTGACTCCGAGACTCGTTGATGAGAGTTGTTCGAAACCAAAGGCTGGAATCCCGGGAGAGCCAAATGCCGCCACGGTTTTAACTGTTAGGCCAGCGAGTACACTCGAGGCTGTATTTACGCCAATGGCATGTTTTGTTCTCTGGGCAACATGGGAATTATGACATTTTTCACAGGTCAACTCGTCGGTGCCGCTGGTTGCGGCGGCATAAATTGCTGAGTCTGGCGCATGCTGAAAGGTATAAAAGGCCGAATATTGCGCGGCAATATTATCAGCCCCGTTGGACGTTGAGGCATCGTGGCATGTATTACAGAGACTGTTACCATTTAAGGTATCAAAAAGGACAAAGGGTGAGGACGAACCGGCAAAGCCTCCTATGCTGGAATGCTGTTCGTGGCAATGAGAGCAGTTGCCGGGGGCAGGACCAGTTAAGCGTAAGACCCCTTTGGTTTTGCTTGCATCATTGTAACCACCGTGGGCAGAGTCTAAATAAGCTCCAGCATAAACTGAATTTGGGGCTGAAAGTATAAAGGAAGCGGTACTAACGGTGATTCCTGCAAAAAGGAATAATTTAGAGGAGTAACGCATCTTCAGCACCTGATCCTGAAAAAAAAATTAAGACAAAGATAGATTATCATGAAATCAACATTATATTTATACAACAATTTTCAATTTTTTGTCAATCCCAAGCCTCTTTGGTTGGCCTAAGCGACTTTTGGAGAGGGTCATTGCGGACCCGGTTGCAGTTTGTCAATAGCTTGATATTATATTGAAATTTTTATATTTCGACAAAATAAATACTTCAGCGTGAATATGTTTATGATTTGTCTGGTGCAATTTGTATTGGTAGCATTCTTTGAAATATTTGGTATAGTTTGAGTTTTTATAATCATAAAAAATGCTGTGATTTGCATTACCACTGTGATTTTGGTTCGGTTATTGTTCGTTGGTAAGAAAAAGAAACTTATTCACATATAAAGCTATTCCGGAGGGGCATTCTTCCGGGGCAAATCTGTTAAGGAGGTTAGCAAGTGAAACATTATTTTTTGATAGCACTTGGGGTTCTGGTTGTTTTCTCAGCGGGGTGTAAGAACAGTGCCACGACAAGCAATACTGAGTCACCTCAGACCGTTTCTCAGGTGCCGCAGGTTGTCCAGCCGGAAAGTGGCATTTCCGGGTCTGTCACGGAAACAATGAATGCCTCGGGGTATACTTATATTCTTGTCGATACCGGAGGGGAAAAGGTTTGGGTCGCAGGTCCCATGACCCAGCTTAAGGTTGGTGATGAGGTGTTTGTTCCAGATGGCTCCCATATGACCAATTTCAAGAGTAATACCTTGAATCGTGAGTTCGAAGAAATTATTTTTGCCGCTTCAATTATGGTCGGGGGGGCAGATCAGTCGTTTGATCAGGCTGCATCCCAGGCACCTGCAGACCATCCCGCTGGAGTTGGTGGGGTGACGCCGGCTGCTGATATCACCGATTTCAGTTCGATAGTC
This sequence comes from Pseudomonadota bacterium, assembly GCA_018814305.1. Classification (GTDB taxonomy): domain Bacteria; phylum Desulfobacterota; class Desulfobulbia; order Desulfobulbales; family JAGXFP01; genus JAHJAA01. Next base: position 14,413 of record JAHJAA010000022.1, on the reverse strand, counting down.
AAACCAGAAGGTGGCAAAACGGTAGAGAATGTTTTTAATGAAAAGGGTTCCTTAAACGAAAAAGAAGTTCTCTTGCGTGGTAAGGTTGTTAAGTATATGTCCGGTATTATGGGAAAAAATTGGTTGCATGTCAAAGATGGCACCGGTAGTGCAGGAACCAATGACCTGGTTGTAACAACGCAGGATTCTGCCAAAGTTGGTGATACCGTTCTATTGAAAGGGACTTTGTATACGGATAAGGACTTTGGTTCCGGGTATCGTTATGATGTGATCGTAGAAGAGGCCTCTATTACAGTCGAATGATTGTGGGGTTTGCTTTTTCGTTTTTAGTGGGTCATATACTTGTTATGAGTGTATGCATTGTTAGTTGTTGTTTGAAGGAATGGTAGGAAAATTGTATTGACCATGCGTAAGTATTCCAGCCCCTGCTTTAAAAGCAGGGGCTTTTTTTTTGTTAAAAAAATGTTAGGATGTTCATTAGTGTTTTTGAAATTTATTTCCCCATGGGGAAGAACGGCACAATATAAAGTGATTGATCTCTGACACCAGAGTGTAACGAAATTAATTCTTTATGTGACCGTTTTTTTCATGGTATACTCACCGAAATATGTGCAAATAAGTCTTGTCTTGAATTTTAAGTTTAAAATCGTCAATGCTGCAAGGGATACTCAAGGGTACACATGAATATATATAAGGTGAAAACTTTGATTCTGCTGGCCATCATTATGGTCGTGGTTTCAGCTGGGATCTTCCCTTTAGCCGCATTTTCAAAAGATAACGATTGTGTATCGTGCCATGATGATATCTGGGATGCGACAACTGGGAAGAAATATATACATCCCCCTTTTGCTGAAAAAAGATGCGAGAGGTGCCATGCTCAGAAAGATGCTCCCGCCAACATCGGTGCAGGGGGAGAAGATTTAACTCATGGGGTGAAGTGGGTCGGGAGGCATTTTACTGCCGCAAAGTCCCATTGGTTTGATTTTAAGACCAACGCAGGAGAGGATACTGTAGTTATTGAGGCGAAGGGGGAGGGGGGCAGGCAGTCTTTTCATGAGTATGACTTGCCGGCACTTGATGATTTAGCTGAGTCACAAGAAAATGAACATGATCCGCCTAAAATTTCAAACGTGAGAGTTCTGGAAGTCCGAAGAGGAATATTTTTCACTGCTACAATTGGATGGGATACCGATAAACCTGCAACCTCCAGCGTTGCCTATGGGCTTAAAAATATAAATATTAATTCGCCATTTGATTCACAGATGGCAAGAAATCATTTGGTTACCCTGACGAGTATTAAGCCTAAAAAGGTTTATCAATACTCTGTTAGTTCCGAAGACAGATTCGGTAACCGGTCGGATTCTGCTGTTTATACGTTTTCAACGGAAACGATTTTTTCTGAAACAAACATTGCTTCATCTCGGCGACGAGGATTGGGCGAAGATGAAGATATCCAGATTGAGATCAAGTATTATCGTTATGGGAATAAGTACTCGATTAATGTAATCCCATCCCAGGAGGTTACGTTGGCCCTGGGTGTAAAATTGAGGAATGTGATTGATCGACGGGCGGGAGGAATGGAAGTTATGAAGCACATTCTAACCAACAATGAGGTTGTCACAAACCTTGGAATCTGTTATTCATGCCATCGGGAATATAAGGAAATATTGACTCACCCGATAAATGTGTACCCCAAGAGGGGGATGGTTATTCCACCTGAGTATCCTACCCTTTCTGATGGAAGAATCACCTGTATGTCCTGTCATGAGAAGCATGCGTCAAATCTTCAAGACAGAATGATCAAGCCCTATAAAAAAGATTTATGTGTCGGTTGTCACAAAGATATGTTGTGATCCGCACTCTTAGAAATTTGTCGAACCTTTAATAAGGGGAATGTTCAATATGCAGAGATATAAACGAAAAAAACTCAATCTTCAGATCGAAAAAAAGTTTCAAATGTGGCTCTTGGTAAGAATCCTCGGAACGATATTTGTAAGTTCCATCGTCGCTGCCGGGATCCTTTATTTTTACGCCCATCAGGAAGTGGGTGAATCATTTTATGATGCCCACATAAAAATTAGGCGGGTGAGTGATCTGCTTATACCGGTTGTTATTGCAGGTTCATTGGTTAGTTTGGTCAGTGGGATGCTTATTGCGATATTTCTTCCCCAAAAAATTGCTGGCCCAATTTTTCGAATTGAACAGGATTTAATTGTTATTCGGGGTGGTGACTTGGACAAGAAAATTCGATTAAGAGATGGAGATCCATTGCAGGGTTTAGCTGAATCTATTAATGCGACAATCATGTCTGTACGGAGTCGGTTGGGACATGATTAATTAGTTCCCATCCGTAAAGTCGCAGACTTTACGGATGATGAAACGTGTTGTTTTCAATTCAGAAACGAGGATTTTTCTAGAAGGTCCAGGAAAACAAACAGTTGCGCGGAGGCGTACATGGGTACTCCGCACAAGCAACTGTGCGGTTTTACACAGAGATTCTCGAAAAAGACCGTTTCTGGATGAAAACTAATTAGGTTTGGGTTGAGGATGGATTAGGATTATTTGGCTCCCGGGGAGGGACTCGAACCCCCGACAAGGTGGTTAACAGCCACCTGCTCTACCAACTGAGCTACCCGGGAACAAATCACATACTGAATACAAATCCATTTTGAAAAGTTGAATTTCTATAATTGATTGTCGTATGAGTGTCAAGTAAGAAAAATTAGTAGGGGAAAAAAGGATTGTAGTACCGAATTAAATTCGGCAGTTCCCCCCCCCTTCAATTGCAAAGCTATCATTTTTTTTTATGTTGCGGTCTCGTGGTCGACTCGGATAATAGCTTATTCTCTTCTGTTGTGTCCTAAATTCTATCTAGGTGCCCTAATATAATTGTTATGCATGTTGTGGAAAATGGCTTTTTGCTTGACTGTCTTTCCTGTGACGTGTAAACAAATTTCTCAAAATTCGTCCTCGTGCTGTAAAAAGGATGTTTTAGATTATACTTATTAATCTAAAGAGGTTCATGGGTTAAAGTACTAAAGAAAAAAATTATATTGAAATTTTTTCAATATAATTGTCGGGGCGTAGCGCAGCCTGGTTAGCGCGCCTGCCTTGGGAGCAGGAGGTCGGAGGTTCGAATCCTCTCGCCCCGACCATATTCATCTCATTATCAAGAGCTACCGGTTCACCGGTAGCTCTTTTTTTTAATCATCAGTTCGTGGTTCATTGCTCAGTGATACTGGGAAAGGTTTTTTGAAAACATGATCTGCTCTACTCGTTGATTTTTCAGGTAATTTTATGTTTTTTCTGGGGCGTGGATCGGTTATGGAGTTTCCTGAAAAAGATTGACAAAGCACCCGTGAATCATTAGTATCGAGGATTGTATATTTATAACGAAAGGTTATGGCTTTACGTGTGATATTAACCGATTGCGTCACTTTGAACGGGAACTGTGTCCAAATATATGGGGAAAAATTGTCATTTCGGGGGAGATTTAATGAAGACATTACGATTGTTTGGAATATTATTTTGTTTGGTAACCACCTTTTATGGATGCTCATCTTATAGCAAGCCTGATGAGACCCTGCCTCTCATTCAAGAGCTTTCCCCCCATGATGGGGCGCAAAATGTCCAAGCTGCCCCCGAAATTAGTGCTACATTTTCAGAACCGGTACAATTTGTTTCCGTCGGTCTCACCGATGGCGACGGTAACGCAATATCCGGTCAATATTCAGGTTATGACACGACAAAAGTTACGTTTGTTCCCGACACCACTATGCTGACGTATGGTGCCGTTTATACAGTTACCATCCGCGAAGTTACTGACCGGGCAGGGAACAGTCTCGGCAATATTACCTGGTCGTTTTTGATTGAGGGCACCGATCAATCAGTTTTTTGGGATCAGCCAACAACTCCTGGTAGTCACAATGATTTTGACGGAGTTTTCAATTCAATTGTAATTTCTCCAACCGATGGGAGTTTGGTGATCGCTTATTATGATACGGATAACGAATCATGCGCTATTATGACGCGGAGTAAGGATGGGAATCTATTCAGCGATTTAAATCCTGTCGATACCCAAGTGATGGCCGACAATATTACATTATCTGTTGATGAGTCCGGTTATCATGCTCTGTATACAAATAGATCCGGAGAGCTTCGATATGCCACTTCTGCAACTCCAGCTGGCCCATGGGTTGTTTCGAGCCTTACGGATTATTATTTCAAAGGTGTCCTGCCCTACTATAATCAACCCTCCGTCGATGATGGGACCAACGTAAGTATCTCGTGGTTACCTGCAGCTTCAAGCCTTGGGGCGGCAAATAGTGTTGGTTTAAATGTTCGATATAATGTTTTTCTGGCCCCTCAAGATGATATTACTGGTGTTGTCTCTGCCTCTGCTTTGCGAGCTGAAAAATACCTTGTTGGTACTACTCAAGGACAAAATTCTTATAATTTAAGAGGGTTGCAGTCTAATTCAGACTACTATGCCATGGTTGAGGCGAGAACCGGAAGTAGTCAGGAGCTTCTTAATACCACTATGGCGGATGGGGTTACCCTCGAACAGTTTTTGAATGTCGTTGGGTTCTCCTTGGCTCAACTGGTGAGCGGGGGGATTTCTCAAGAAGAACTCCTCGCTGCTGGATTTACCCAAGGGCAACTCCTCTCCTCTGATTTCTCAGTTTCACAATTGTTAAATGCCGGGATTACATTAATCAGACTGGTTGAAGCTGTTGGTTATACAACGAATGATCTGGTTGCGGCAGGGTTTTCTTTAACAGACCTTGATGTTGCGGTTTCAATAGGGGATTTGCTTGATGGTGGCTTTCCTTTGGAGCAGTTATTGGCTGCGGCCGGACTTACCGTAAATGACATATATGCTGCCGGAGTATCATTGGAGCAGCAATATAATATCATCGAAGTTTCTACCAGAGAAGCAACGTGGGCAAGTTATGACCCCACTTTACTTGTATTCCCAGGGTTCTGGGCTAACGTTGATTCTTCTTTATTCACTGGGAGGGCATATGGGGCAATGACGCTTGATCCTTCGGGGAAAGCACATGTCACCTATTATGATTTTTATGATTCGGCTTTGCGCTATGCAACGAATGCAAGTGCACCCGATGGAATTTTTTCAAATAGTATAATCGATAGCGGTGAGCCCAATGTCGCTGCTGGTCAATTCCATTCTATCAATGATCAACCAGGCCGGTTTTCATCAATAGAGTACGATACCTCCGGTTTGAGCCAAGGTCAGTTGCATGTCTCGTATTATGATTTTCATATTGATAACTATGACGGTAATGGAAATGGTAATTTGAAATATGCTCTGTTCAATAGTGATGTTCCGGAACAAGCTACGGTTTGGGCTGTCGATACTACTGGAGAAATCGGTAAATATTCTTCTTTGGCACTCTACCAGGGTGACGTATACATCTCGTATCTTGATTTGACCCACATGACCATTAAACTCATGAATAATGAACTGGGGACTGGGGGATTTTTTGAATCGGAAATTTTCGTTTCAAATATTGTCGAAGAGACGAATGTGCCGATAGTCATTGATCCCAATGGTTTTATTCATATGAGTTATTTTAATGATTGTGTCCCGGATACCGGGGAAGAGATAATGGTTGATTTTTGCTACGCCGTCAAGGCCCTGACAACGGAAGTGAATCAACCGGTGGATGATGGTGGGGTGAGCAATGGTGTCGAATCTTCACTCGTCTATAATGCCAATGATGGTAAAATTCACTTTGCCTACTATGATTTAACCGATCATGATTTGAGATACGCGCGACAGAAATAATTTTTGACATTCAACTGAATCGATGGAGGATGTTTGATCCCAATTCAGGGATACAATTCTATACGCTAGATTTTGCTTGATGAAGCTAAGTCGATGTAATTGAAAAAAGCCCGGAGATTCCGGGCTTTTTTTTCGTGTGAGGGAGGTATTTAAATTTTACTGGCAAGCCATCACGGTCAGGGGGAATGTTAACTGACCCAAATTCACTTCAATAATCTTGAACTCATCGTAACCGGGAAATCAAAAGTTGATTTGAGGGAGGAGTGCGCTAAGGGCGTCAGTGCAAATATGTATTACGTGGCTTGAGACCAACGAATTCAAACACTTTTTCAGTCGTGAGTAACATACCAATCGTAGTTTGTGATGTATATTTCCGCCATGGTCATAAACATGGTGATGATGAGAGGGCCATATATAATTCCCAAAAACCCAAATAATTTGAGGCCACCAAGAATTGAAAGGAAAACCAGAAGGGTATGCATTTTTACTTGTTTCCCGACCATTTGAGGCTTCAGGAGATATTCAACAGAAAAGGAAATGGTAGCATAGAAAATTAACATAATAATGCCTTGGCCTGGGTTCCCTTGTAGAAACAAGACTCCTGCGGCTGGGACAAGGACAAGTCCAATGCCAAAGATCGGGAGGAAAGCCAGAATGAGCATGATTCCCCCCCAGAGGATAGGGGCATTGAGATCGAAAAACCAGAAGGCAAGTCCTCCCAAAACACCTTGGATAATCCCGCAGATGCCATTGCCGATAAGAACAGCCCCGGCTATTTGTTTAAATTTTTGGATGAGTTGCCGCTCCTGGTCGTCAGGGAGGGGGGAAATGCGAAGGATAAAATTAATGAGCCTTTCATGGTCCGCCAGTAAGAAATAGATTGTTAAAATCATGATGAAAAAATCAAACACGAAGAGCATGATATTGGTGGCCCAGGCACTGACCTGATTAAAAAGAAAAAGTCCGCCTTTGCTCGATAAATCCGCAATTGTTTTGCCGACCTTATCAGGCTCCAATGGCATTCCGTAGCCGGCTAGTACCTCTTGGAGTCGCAACATCAAGGCACTTTCAGTGATTATTTGCTTTACTGCTAAAGCAAGGTTGGTTCCCTTGCTGAGATGGTAGAGTCCCAAGGCCTCTTGGGATAATGCGGAAACGAAAAAAATGAGAGGAATAAATACTATCAAGATGATAATGAAGCAGGTTGCCAGAGATGAGAACGATGGGGAAAATTTTCGATTGATTATGGCGTAAAGCGGTTGAAAGATTCCTGCTAAAAGAAAAGAGAGAATAAGAATAGACACGAATGGCCAGAAGAGGCGCCCCACCAGGAGCATGGAAATTAAAAAGAGAACCAAGAAATATTTAAGGACCATTTGGGTCGGCTTTTTATCAGTCATACCAATTAGTATTTAGTTCGGTTGGTTAACGGTAATAATGAGCAGTATTCAGGGGAGGGCGAAACTAACGGGGAGTGTCTTCCGAGATACTGGTAGTTAAAAGGGGCGACTCATGTATTAGTCTTTTTATCAAAGATGTAAAATATGGTTTTAAATGAAACATTAATTAGCTATGATGTCATCATTTTTCCAGGTTAAAGAGGACTTGTTTGGATCGGGGATTGGGGTTGTGATCATTTTGCCGTTTTTGTCTCGGGCTAAAAGTTTTATTGGATTTCGGGCATGATTGCTTCATGCTACGATGATTCGTTCCCGTGATCTAGCAAAATGGCCGATCTTTGCGTTGTAGCATATTGTAGGGCGTACCCTTCTTCTGTTTGGGCCCGCTAAATAACCTACTCCTCGTTTGGCTTTCGCTGGGGGTTTTTTTGATATTCCTCCAAGAATACAAGAAGTTATGCTGGATATGCAATAAGTTGTGATGGCGTTCTAATTATACTTCATTTGGTAGTATTCTTTTTCTTTTTGTCTTATCAGCTTTGTGAAGAGGTGAAGGTTATGAAATTGGATCTGGAATTGGTTCCGGAGAGGGATCTGAAAAATAAACCAGATGAGAAACATTTGGGATTCGGGAAGTATTTCACAGATCATATGCTGGTCATAAAGTATACCCACGGGGAAGGCTGGCATGATGCTATCATAAAGAAATATGGCGATTTTTCTTTGGACCCAGCAGCTATGGTTTTTCATTATGGTCAGGCTATTTTTGAGGGGTTGAAAGCCTACCGAGGAACAAATGGTGCAAATTATTTGTTTCGGCCTGCCGACAATTTACGCCGGATGAATGATTCAGCCAAGCGAATGTGTATGCCGGCTTTACCGGTGGATTATGTTCTTGAGGCCTTGAAAAAACTCCTTGAAATCGATCAACAGTGGATCCCTAAAGCGCCAGGGTCAAGTCTCTATATCCGACCGACAATGATTGCTTCTGAAGCTGGACTCGGGGTAAAGCCAGCCAAAGAGTATCTGTTTTATATTATTTTGAGTCCGGTGGGGGCCTATTACCCAGAGGGATTCAATCCTGTTAAGATCTATGTTACCGACAAGTATGTCCGGGCAGTAAAGGGGGGGGTCGGTGAAGTCAAAACCGCCGGCAACTATGCCGCAAGTATTATGGCAGCCCTGGAAGCCCAACAGAAGGGCTACACCCAGGTTTTATGGCTTGATGGCATTGAAAGGCGTTATGTTGAAGAAATTGGGACATCGAATATCTTTTTTAAGATCAATGATGAACTGGTCACTCCGGCCTTGTCTGGAAGTATCCTCCCAGGAATTACCCGAGACTCAGTTATGAAGCTTGCACAACATTGGGGTGTTCCGGTCGTTGAAAGGCCAGTCAGTATCGACGAAGTTATGCAGGCAGTCGAAGATGATTCGTTACAGGAGATTTTTGCCAGCGGCACCGCCGCTTCGATATCTCCGGTGGGCGCGCTGAATTATCAAGGCAAGGAATATCCTATCCATGGAGAAAAAATCGGACCTCTGGCTCAAAGGATGTTCAGTGAACTTCAAGGTATTCAGTATGGGAGCCTTGGTGATATTTTCGGTTGGCGTGTAGCTCTTTGATTGTATTTGATTTCAAAGAGTTACATAGTTTGTCCTGGGTTTTAAAAAAATAGATTTGCTTTCCCTTGATTTTTGAAATAGCCGTCACTATAGTCTCGCATCAAAACAAATTACAAAGAGCAAGATTTCTGCATCAAACAGTTTTGAATTGATGTATTGAGATTGGGTGGCAGTGGGCGTACAACGCATTTTTTATGATCTCTGCTCCATAAAAATCTATGTTAGCCGATATGGGTTAAACGTCATTTTTTTCCATCTACCTCTAAGTTGTTTTATTCCTCTATCGTGATTTGCTATGGAGTTTTGTTTTCGTTGCTGGAAAATAATTTCGGGTATCAGTTTTTGTTTTAAGTGGATGTACTGGGAGCAGTTTGGAGTTTAGGAAAAATTTTAGGAAAATTCATATTTTTGGAGGTTTAATGATGAAGATTCGTCCTTTGAATGATCGGGTTCTGGTGAAGCGGCTTGAAGAAGAAGAGATGACAAAAGGTGGGATTATCATCCCCGATAGTGCTAAGGAAAAGCCGGCTGAAGGAGAAGTTGTGGCGGTTGGTCCTGGTCGGTTAAATGACAAGGGCGCGCGGGTCCCGGTAGAATTGAAAGCTGGTAATCGGGTTCTGTTCAGTAAGTATGGAGGGACCGATGTGAAATTGGACGGCGAGTCCTATTTGATTATGCGTGAAGATGATATTCTGGGCGTTATTGAATAAGATTTTCATGGCTAAATGTTTTTGTATGCGCGGAATGATAGAAATTGCTTTTTATTAACTTGAATAGATGAAGGAGAACAACTGTCATGGCTGGAAAAGAACTTAAATACGGCGTGAAAGCCCGTGAATCCATATTGAAAGGGGTTAATACCCTCGCTGATGCCGTCAAAGTTACCCTGGGACCGAAAGGCCGGAACGTACTCCTGGATAAGTCCTTTGGTGCTCCTACAATTACCAAGGATGGGGTGAGTGTTGCCAAGGAAATCGAGCTTACCGACAAGTTTGAAAACATGGGCGCCCAGATGGTGAAAGAGGTTGCCTCGAAAACCAGTGATGTGGCCGGTGATGGAACCACCACCGCAACCATCCTGGCCCAGGCTATTTTCACTGAGGGCTCCAAGCTTGTTGCCGCAGGCAACAATCCCATGGATATCAAGCGTGGAATTGATAAAAGCGTCCAGGTCGTCGTTGAAGAGTTACGGAAGATTGCTAAACCGACCCGTGAGCAGAAAGAAATTGCCCAGGTTGGAACCATCTCCGCCAATAATGACGCAACGATCGGTAATATTATTGCTGAGGCCATGGACAAGGTCGGCAAGGAAGGCGTTATTACGGTCGAAGAGGCAAAGAGCATGGATACCACCCTTGATGTTGTTGAGGGTATGCAATTTGATCGTGGTTATCTGTCTCCTTACTTTGTTACCGATGCCGACAAGATGGAGGTAAACGTCGAAGAACCATATATCCTGATCAATGAGAAAAAGATCAGCAATATGAAGGATTTGTTGCCTATTCTTGAGCAGATCGCCAAAATGGGCCGTCCTCTGTTGATTATTGCTGAGGATGTTGATGGTGAAGCCCTTGCTACCCTGGTGGTGAATAAGTTGCGTGGCACCTTGAATGTAGCAGCGGTGAAGGCTCCTGGGTTTGGTGATCGTCGGAAGTCCATGCTTGAAGATATCGCTATTCTGACCGGTGGTCAGGTAATTACCGAAGACCTTGGGATCAAACTTGAAAACGTAACCATCGATGACCTGGGAACAGCCAAGCGTATTGTCATCGACAAGGAAGCCACCACGATTGTTGACGGAGCCGGAGATAAGAAGAAGCTGGCTGCTCGGGTTAAGCAGATTCGTAAGCAGATTGAGGATAGCAGTTCCGACTATGACCGTGAAAAGCTTCAGGAACGTCTCGCCAAGTTGATTGGCGGGGTTGCGGTAATCAATGTTGGTGCAGCCACCGAAATCGAAATGAAAGAGAAGAAAGCACGGGTTGAGGATGCCCTGAATGCGACCCGCGCAGCGGTCGAAGAAGGGATCGTTCCCGGTGGTGGGGTTGCCTATCTTCGCTGTTTGAAGGCCTTGGGTGCACTGAAGCTTTCTCCTGCCCAGGAACTTGGTAAGCAGATCCTGATGAGAGCCCTTGAAGAGCCGGTCCGCCAGATTGCCAATAATGCAGGTCGCGAAGGCTCGGTTGTTGTTGAGCATGTTAAAGGTCTGAAGGGTGCAATTGGCTTTAATGCCGACACCGAGGAATATGAAGATCTGATCAAGGCTGGAGTTATTGATCCCGCTAAGGTAACTCGATTCGCATTGCAGAATGCGGCCAGCGTTGCCGGTTTACTGTTGACCACCGAATGCATGATTGCTGACAAACCTGATGAGAATTCAGGTGGTGGCGGTGGGATGCCTCATGGAATGGGTGGTATGGGCGGAATGGGCGGAATGGGCGGTATGATGTAATCATCATGTAGTCAGTTCACTAAAGCTCAATACGTTTCATAAACCCCGTAGGCCCATGGCCTGCGGGGTTTTTTTGTTTGACTTTTATTTCAGCTTGTTTCATTCTGTTTCCGTGAGTTGCATAATCTGTTGGGTATAATGAGGGGTATCGATGAAATCGATGTGTTGATTTTGTGGTAAACTTTAGCTTGGTACCCCACTATAATACCCCAATTGTGTTGGAGATATGATGTTAACAGCCCAGGAAATTAAAAGTATTTTATGCCCGCCAGACAAGAATCAGATCAAGAAATCTGATGGTAATGGTCTGTTTTTATTGGTAAAAAGTAACAATTCGAAATTGTGGAGATTTCGATATAAGTATGCAGGAAAACATCAGGAAATGGCTCTAGGTGGATACCCCACTATTTCATTGAGTCAAGTTAGGAAAATGGTCGAAGAAGCTCGCGTGAAGCTTGCCCAAGGTATTAATCCGATGGATGAGAGAAGGGAGCGTAAAAAAGCGAGTGATCCAGAGGATAGAGCTTTTGGAGTGGTTGCATTGAAATGGTGGGAGCAGCAGAAGGATTCGTGGTCGGACGATCATGCTGCAAGTGTTAGACGTTGGATAAGGAATGATGCTAAGGCTATTTCGGGTCTGGCTATAGATGAAATAGATGCAGGTCATATTACAGAGCTGATGATTTCTATTGAAGCTTCCGGTTCTCCCAGAAAGGCACCAGTCATTCTGTCGGTAATCAATAGGATTTTTGGTTATGCACTGGCTCATCGTTTAACCAGATTTAACCCAGCTCAAGGGCTACCTTTAAGCGATATTATAAAGCCTTTGCCTAGGGTTCAGCATCGGGCAGCCATTGTTAATCCTGTTGAACTGGCCGAGCTGATTGCAGCTATTGATGGAAATAAAACAGGAAGTTACTGCACATGTGAGGCGCTAAAATTGATTCCGCGAGTTTTTCTGCGCCCGAAAGAGATCCGCTATTTAAAATGGGAGTATGTAGACTTTGATCAAAGTTTAATTCGAATCCATGAAGAGGATATGAAAAAAAGAAGAGAGCACCTTGTGCCAATGGCTAAACAGGTCAGCGCACAGCTTCGAGAAATTCAAAAAGTAACTGGTTATTCTCAATATGTATTTCCAAGTGAGCGGAATGTGGATAACCCAATTAGTAAAAATGTGATGACCAACCGCTTAAGGGCACTAGGCTATGCGCCTGATGTTATGTCTACCCACGGTTTTAGAAGCTCTGCTTCAACTATCTTGCATGAACAAGGCTGGAATCACGATGTGATTGAAATTCAACTAGCCCATTTGACAGGTACAGCTACCTCGCGAGCGTACAATCGTTCTCTCTATTTAGCTGAGCGTAAAAAAATGATGCAAGAGTGGGCTGATTATTTAGATGCCTTGAAACTGGGTACGTTGATGCATCAGCCATAAAACCTCGTACAACCTACTACTGATCATTTTACTGTTCATGATCTTCGCCGGACATTCCGGAGCTTACTTGCCAGCAAGGGAATCCCAGGACACATCGCTGAACGATGCCTGAATCATAAACTGAAGGGAGTCGAAGGCATATACGATCGCTATGATTATATGGATGAGCGGAGGGAGGCGTTGGCACTGATGAGTAATGAATTAGACAAAATCATTAACAACAACTGACAGTAACGTTTCTTCTTTTAATTCGTTTATTCCGTTTAGGGGGGACGATAAGCAGATCCCCAAGCCATTTCGGACTGTTATCTATCACACTTTTCAGGCTGGAAATCACAGTTTTCAGATCTCCCATCACAATAACTGAAGGAATTATCACGATTTTCAGTGGCCGAGAGAAAAGTATCACAAAAACTTGCACACCTGAGATATTTCAATACAATATATCGTATTATCAATATGTTATAAAAATATGAATAAATTTGAAATAGGCAAGATAAGCTGAGAAAACCGTTTGGTCAGAAGCAATGAATTCGCATCTTCTTCGTACACCCTTCCGCCAGATGCACACCGCATACTCTCGGTAGCAATCTCATTGATTCGCCAGGAAGATACACAGCTTCACACCTACAGGATATACGCCAAAAAGCTGATAGAATTCTTCCCGGCCCTCCAGTCTGACAATAACGCCCTGGCACGACTGGACAAAGCAACTGACGCCCTCATGTGATCGTATATCAAGATTAAAAAAAAGAATGGCTGGATAAAACGAAACCTTATTCATTCTTGTATTTTAAACAGAAATAATGGTTTGGTTTATGTCGATATTCGACTTGACGATGACATGGTGCCATTCTTGATTGGCCTGACCGGATGATTTTCATCACCCAAAATTGAGAACATCCGACACTTCAAAAAAGATAATCACTTTAAGCTCTACGCCTTCTTCTATTCCTATTTATATCGCGGCACCACCGGAGAGATTCCCCTATGAACCATAAGAGATCTGTTGTCTATCCCTAAAAAACAGTATCTCCTGGTGGGGCATTTAAAGAGCCGACTACTTGACCCAACGATTGATCTAATAAATAGAACAACAGATATTTTTGTGGAATGTCTGCCATTTAAACACGGAAGAAAAATTGCCGGATTTATCTTTGAAATCCGCCATAGGAATACCAGAGAGGTCACATGAAACAATTCTCAGGTACTACCAACGCAAAAAAATACCGGGCACAGTTCTGGAAACAACTTAGAGGGTAAATACCACTGACTGGGCATCACCCCATCCGAATACCAATTGCTTCTGGAGAAGTTCTGAATTGAATATTTGGAACAGCTATACCTTTATGTTCTGGAGAAGAAAAAACGTAATCAAATAGGGTCAGCAAAGAATTATTTATTTTGAATATTGAAAAAAGAACCTCCTGTTGAAACCTTATTATCTGACTCTTGCAGGCATAAAAAAGAGAAGGAAAGATCAGACAAGATTAAAGAACAGCAATTTGAACACGAAAAACTCCAACGTGACCGTAGGGGAAAAGAGGCTCTTCGCTATTTCAAGTGGGTAATGGTATGACAATGGTTCATCTCAATCTGGAGGTATAATCGCTTGAACCCTGAATCATTGTTCGCCGTGGCCCTTGGTATTACTCCCCCCTGGGAAGTCGAAGGGATCGAGTTTT